>NZ_WQPK01000067.1 GCF_018785265.1 Collinsella aerofaciens
GTCAGACACTATGACCCAATCCAGGGGCACGGAAACGACAGGAGCCCCCGCTCGTGACCGCGGGTCGGGGCTGCGACAATGTTGTTGAAGTGCCAGAGGCGCAGCCGCGCCGCAACGAGGTTGGGAGGCTCCCGTGCCTAGATATTCTACCGCCTTCGGAATGGACGTACACCTCAGGTCCACCACCGTCTGCGCGCTCGACGCGGAGACGGGCGAGGCCGTGACGAGGAGGTTCCGCGGCAACCCCTGGGGCGAGGTCGCGGAGTGGATGTCGGGCTTCCCCGGCCCGTCGCTCGCCGCCTACGAGAGCGGCTACCTCGGCTTCGCCCCGCAGAGGGAGCTCTCCGGGCTCGGCGTCGACTGCGTCGTCGCGGCCGTCTCCAAGGTCCCGAGGTCGGCGGCAGACCTCTCGTCCAAGAACGACCGCAACGACGCGGCCAGGATGGCCAAGGCGATACTGTCGCACGATATCTCCCCGGTATGGGTGCCGTCCCCCGAGATCGAGGGGCTCAGGGACCTCGCCGGGGCCCACGACGCGGCGACCGCGAGGCTCGCGGCGGCGAAGCAGCGGCTCCTGGCGTTCCTGGCCCGCCGTGGCTACGCCTACGGCGGCACGACGCCGGCCGGAAACCCCCGGAGGTACTGGACGTACGACTTCCTCAGGTGGCTCGACAAGGTCCGGCCCGCCGACGACGGCGGCATCCGGGCGCTTGCGGCGCTGAGGAGCGAGGTCGAGGCGGCCGCCGAGACGCGCGACGACCTCCTCGCCGAGTACAGGGCCGCCGTCGCGGCGGGCCCCCTCTCGGCGGAGGTCGAGGCGCTCCAGTCGATCAAGGGGTGCGGGTTCGCGCTCGCCGCCGCCTTCGCGTCCGAGGTCGGCGACTTCTCGAGGTTCCGCTCCGGCAGGCAGGTGACGTCCTACTTCGGCCTCGCCCCGAAGCAGAGGTCGAGCGCGGACTCCGTGCGCCTCGGCGGGATCAGCGGGGCCGGCAACGCCCTCGTCAGGAGGTTGGCTGTCGAGGGGTCCTGGAGCTACGTCCAAGCGAGCCACCAACCGAAGCTGATGCCCAAGGGCAGCGGCGTCCCGCTCGAGGTAAGGATGCACGGGAGGAAGGGTTCCGAGCGCCTGCTCCGGCGCCGCGAGGAGATGCTCGCCAGGGGCATGCCCCAGGCGAAGGCGAACGCCGCCACCGCCGCCGAGCTCGTGAGGTGGCTGTGGGCCCTCGGCGCGATGTGCCGGGAGGCAACCGAATAGACATAGCCCCC
>NZ_WQPK01000068.1 GCF_018785265.1 Collinsella aerofaciens
TTCTCAAGGTGCACGCCCCGCGGCTGATCCGGTCCGACCGGGCCGCGCGGCAAGGAGATATATTGCCAGACCGGAGGGGCCCCGTGGGCGGGAATCTGGGCGTACACATTTCCTACACATCTTGAGATCCGACTAACGTTTGCCAGCCGTTAACTACCGCTCGCCGAGCATCTCTTTATATAAGGCAGTCTCATGGTTAAAGCGGATACGTCCCCCTAGCTAAAGCACAGCCAGCATCGAGCAACTCATCACGTTCTTCCACCGAGAACCCCTCGGCGTAGACGCGCACCACTGGTTCGGTCCCGCTAGGACGGACCAGCAGCCACGTGTCATCCTCGAATGACAGACGCAAGCCGTCCATATGACTAACGTTTTGCGGCACCTTGCCACAAATCGACTTGGGGTTTACGCCCGGCAGCAGGGTTCGTAACGTTTCGGCATCTTCGGCCTCAAGGCGCAAATCGCGTCGACCGTAACTCGTCTTACCAAAACTGTCCTCGAGTTGGTCGACCAGAACGCCCAAAGGCGCGTCCGTCTTTGCCATAAGCTCACACAGAATCAGACAGGCGAGGATTCCATCGCGCTCGGGCATATGCGCGGCGATGCCGATACCACCGGCTTCTTCGCCGCCTATGAGGACGCCGCCCTTCTTCATCTCCGCCGCTATATATTTGAAACCGACTGGTTTGACGGTCACGCGGCAGCCAAGCGCCTCGGCAATGCGACGTACGAGCGTCGAGCATGAAAGATTGACGACGACGCGCCCCTCCAAATTACGAAATTGAACCAAGTCGCCCAAAACGAGCGCCATGATCTGATGCGGATGTATATATCTGCCGCGCTCGTCAACCGCGCCGATACGGTCGGCGTCGCCGTCGGTCACCAGGCCAGCGCAAGCTCCGTCCTCGATAACCGTGCGCTCGCAAGCGTCCACCCAAGGTTCAACGGGGTCGGGACAGATATCTTCTTGGTCAGACGCCTGCCCGGCGTGAATCTCGTGCGCCTCAACGCCAAGCTCGCGCAGCAAGTCGGCTAGATAGCCCTGGGCTGCGCCGCCCATGGGATCGACAACCACGCGCAGGTGCGCGGCGCGGATGGCTTCGGCATCGACAAATGATGCCACCGCCTGCATATAGTCAGGAATGATATCCGCGGTGTGATATTGCCCCTCGATCCCCATTGGCTCGGGAGCCATGGTCTCTTCGAGCTCTTCGATGACATCCTGGTTGGCGGTTGAGCCGTCACCCATGCGAATCTTGAGGCACAGATAACCCTGCGGATGATGGGACCCCGTCACCATGAGCGCGCCGCACGCCTCACCGTCATAAGCCGCCGCCCACGTAAGGGCAGGGGTCGGAACAGGTCGCGAAGCGAGCACGGCGTCCAGCCCGTGCGCTGCTAGCACGCCCGCCGCAAGTTCAGCGAACTCGCTCGCCAGGGGCCGGGTGTCGAACCCTATATATACTGTTTTGCCCGGATTGGTCTTTTGCCACAACTCGCCGACGGCATCGGCGATACGAGCAACGTTATCGGCAGTGAAGTCCTCATCGACGCGAGCGCGCCAACCGTCAGTTCCAAAATGAATTATCGCGCACACGCGCAGACACCTCACAGTGTTTGGATCATGGTACGCATGGGGTATACCCGCAACATGCACTCGGCAACCTGCCGGCACCAGCATTCACCATTTGGGCAAATGCTGCCGAGGACATGCAAGCAATCAGAACCACCCTTAAAAAGGGTGGTTTGCTCTTAGGGTATAACCCACGGGCCCCGGGCTCGCGTCTAAAGGCGCGGG
>NZ_WQPK01000009.1 GCF_018785265.1 Collinsella aerofaciens
CCGCGCCTTTAGACGCGAGCCCGGGGCCCGTGGGTTATACCCTAAGAGCAAACCACCCTTTTTAAGGGTGGTTCTGATTTATCAGTTTACTTTGCGGGTGAATTGCGGGTGAATCCTGAGTCAATTTATTATGTGAAGCAAATAAACCATTGATAATCGCGGGCCGGTCGGCTTGACTTATCGACCGATAAACTCCAATTGGGAGGAGTTTCGGCGGTCCTTAGCTAATAATAGTGCCGGGGATGGACCGCGCCATCCCCGGACCTTGCGCGCCAAAGGGACGAGTCCCCTTGGAACCCCGTCTATTGCTCTCAACACGGAAACAGGGGAGTGGGGGATACGGGTTGTAGGATGCCGACGGGCGAGCGCTATGCTGTCTCAAGTCCGCATGTAGCTTGTTCGGAGGCCGTCTCTGCGTCTCAAAGCGGGCAATGAATTCTGGCAATGGAACTTCTTCGTATCTGTTCGCTGCGACTTGAGCGATGCGCTCCGCACAAATAATGTTGCCGAAGCATGCGGAATATCAGAAGAGAGATTGCAGGACATGAGTCAGCGCATGAAGAGCTGCCCGTCGTTTTGATAATGACATAATTAAGTGGCAAACTAAAGCGATCGGAGCGACCATGATTCTTGACAGCCTGCGTAACAGCGCGTCTTTTAATGAAACCGACCGAGCCATTGCTACCTATCTGCTCAATCATACCGGCGACCTTAAGACCCTCACTATGGCAAAGCTCGCACAGGAGACTTACACCTCGAACGCGACAATCATCCGCTTTTGTAAGAAATTGGGCCTAAGCGGCTATCGAGAGTTGATCATGCAGCTCATCCAGGAGATAAGCGGAGACTATCTTCTGGCTGCCACTGTCGATCACAATCGTCCTTTTGGCAGTACCGATTCAATTGAGGCCATCGAGGGCAACCTTGCAAATCTCCTGAAGGGCGTCATAGATCAAACGAAAATCGAGCTCGATAGCGCCAAATTGAGCATAATCGCCAAGGCAGTTCTTAGCGCCCCGCGAATTTACATCTTTGCTAAAGGGGAAAGCTATCTGGCGGGATGTATCTTTCGCAACAATCTTCTCAAGCTCGATCGTCATGTCACCATGGCGGACGACGGTGGCCTGCAGACACTGCACGTTAAGAACGGTAGGCCCGGCGACCTGTTTTTATTCCTAAGCTACAGCGGCATTCACTATGATTATTCCAAATACGCCGCCGCTCTTTCCGAGCGCGGAATCAAGCCGTGTTTAATCACGGCGTTTTCTGATTCGGCGCTCGCCAGGCAATGCGACACTGTCTTGCTCATTCCAAAATCAGAGCGCGTGATTGGAAAGGTTGCCAATTACTCTTCCATGATCTCGCTCACGTATACGCTTCAGGTTATTTATTCGCTTATATTCAATCAGGATTATCAAGAGAACTATCGTGTAAAACACGAGGCCGATTCGTTCATCTTTACGAGTTTTGCGGAGATTTAGTCATACAAAAGGTGACCCCAAAGCATTTTGCCTTGAGGCCACCTTTTGTGCTTTTGCTATCTGGATGGCTTCTCTACTTCAGCTCAGGCCAATAGCCCTTGTTCGCCTCGATCATGTCGTCCAAGACTTCCTTAGCCACGCGCGCTGAGGGAATCGTGCGATTGAGGGTGAAGGCCTCGAGTGCCTTCTGGTAGGAGCCCTCGATAACAGCCTCGACCACAAGGCCCTCGCAGGCATCCTGCTGCTCGATAAGGCCCTTGTAGAAGCGGGGAATCTTCCCGACGCGGACCGGTTCGGCTCCTCGATCGGTGATGTACGCCGGAATCTCGACGGTCGCGTCGTCCGAGAGATTCTCGATTGCGCCATTATTGGGCACAATCACCAGCTGGCGATGGCGCAAATCCTTCGCCAGGGACTTGACGACATCGACAATGAACCTGCCGTGGACGCCTACGTAGAACTGCGTGAGATCGACCTTTTCACCGCGCTTAAGCGCCGCAGATGCGTCGAAGATACGCTTTTCGCGGCCGTTTACGACCTGCATGCCACGCGTGTTATTGATGTCTATGTACTCCACGCAGGCATCGGGCAACAGGTAATACTGGTAATAGGTGTTGGGGAGGTAATCCTGGAATAGCGTAGAAATCGTTGCCGCATTCTTGAAGGTGTGGGCCCAGTCTGGGTCCTTTACCAATGCGTCATTGAGGCTTGCCTCGGAAATGTAACCGTACTTACGCACGTGCTCTTTGAGCTTGTCCGTAACGTCGACGCCCTTGCAGCGTACGCTGGTATACCACCCAAAGTGATTGAGGCCAAAGTAGTCGACTTCAATGTCGTCGAGTTCGCAGCCCAAAATCTCCGCCATGCGGGCTTCAATCTCTACCGGCATATCGCAGATGTCGAGAATGCGAGCGTTTGGACGCAGCTTGTGCATCGCCTTGGCTACGATGGCAGCGGGGTTAGAGTAGTTGACGATCCAGTAGTCCTTGCAGGCGTACTCCTCGCAGAAATCGACAAGCTCGCACATGGGGAAGATGGTCCTCATGCCATAGGCCATGCCACCTGCTCCGCAGGTCTCTTGGCCGACTACGCCATGGCGCAGGCTGATCTGCTCATCCTGGATACGCATCTTGAGCCCGCCCACGCGCATCTGCGCCATAACAAAGTTCGCATCTGTAAACGCCTCTTTGGGGTCGACGGTTACATGCAAGGGGATCTCGGGGGCAAGGTCATCGATAACTGCCTTAACCACCACAGCGACCGTGTCCTGGCGTTCCTTGTCGATGTCATAGAGCCAAAGCTCACGAATCCCCAGTTCGTCCTTTTGATCAATCAGGTCTTTGACGATACCGGCGGTATAGGTGCTGCCGCCGCCGCAGATGACAATCTTGTATCCGTTCATGTTGTTCATGCCTTTCAAATCAAATTGAGCTGCAGACAATCTTGGTTACTATCTGCACGAAGTAGGTAGCGATGTTGATGACCGCCGCCATGCCTGCAATGCTGCCTGCGTCCGCGTGCCTTCCTGAACGCCGGGTCCAAACCGCAGCGAGTAGACCCAGGAGCGGCCAGATAAAACCACATGCGAATGCAGCCATAAGTACGAGAAGACCCCTTGTCGACTTTTCTTTGTACATGTTGAGCAGGCGTTCGAACATGCCTCGGATTGAATGAAACGTTTTGGTCAACATGAGGTCTCCTCGCTTATCGCTTATCGATTACGCGACTGTTAATCTTCCAGATTAAGGATGGGACGCAGCAGGTCGTAGACGGAGTGCACGTTGGTTCCCACGACAATTTGAACATTGGTGCCGTTCTTAAACAGGCCCTTGTCGATAGCCTTCTTGATGGTCTCTTCGTTGACCTTGTCGGGATCTTTGACTTCGACACGGAGACGAGTCATGCAGCAGCCCATGGTGTTGATATTGTCCTTGCCGCCAAGGCCGTTGATGATGTTCTGCACCATTTCCTGCTGTTTTGCGTCGACTTCCGGAGTTCCGGAGGACTCGAGAGCATTGTTGCCTCCGGAGACCTCTGCAGACCACTCTGCGGAACGGCCGGGCGTCATGAGGTTGAGTTTCTTGATCACCATCGCCAGAACGATGAACGAAACGGCGGCAAACACGATGCCCAAGACGATGTAAATCGGGAACTTGGTGACGCCCATTGGCAAAGGCAGGCCGAGCGTGAGCAGCTCGATGCCACCGTACATGTTAAGCAAGCGGACTCCCAGGACAAACAGGAGCATCTCGCCCAGTCCGTAGAACAGGCTGTAGGCAACCCAGAGAATCGGAGACGCGAACAGGATCATGAAGTCGAGCGGCTCAGTGATGCCGGAGAGCATGGCGGTGATGTAAATGGGCACCAGCATGGCTGCGACAGCTTTTCGATTCTCCGGACGGGAAGTCGCAATCATTGCGAGCACGGTGCCGAGGGTTACGAATTCCTTGCCAAAGCCGAACATGGCAAAGCGGACAGAGGGGTCGACTGTGGTGAGGGATCCGTCGGCGATATGGGGAAGCTCGGCATAGAAGATGTTTGCTGCGCCGGAAACACTCTGGCCGGCGACGACCGCCGTGCCGCCAATCGCGGAGTAGTCAAACGGCATCCACATAAAGTGGTGCATGCCGAGAGGTACGAGGACGCGGTTCAGGAAGCCGTAAATGAAAACGCCCAGACCACCCGAGGCTGCGATGAATGAAGAAGCGTTGCTGATGGCGTTGGCGATAGGGGGCCACACGATAGTCGCTCCGATGCCGAAGACAATGCTCAGCGGAACCATCGCCAGAAGGGCCAGGCGGGGTCCGCCGTAAATCCGGATATACTCCGATACCTTTACGTCGATCAGTTTGTTATAGAGCCAACCGCAGAAGCATCCGATGAGTACGCCGCCGAAGACGTTGACATCGGTAACTTGAAGACCCAGTACCGTTGCCTGGCCAGTGCCATACAGACCCATCGCGCCAGCTTTTGCCAGCTGATCGGTGAGCGTCAGGTAGGCGTTGTTGACATACAGGAACATGAGGTAACTAATAAGTCCAAACACTGCCGCGTTGGATTTTTGCTTCTTTGCGAAGCCTGCCGTTAGGCCGACTGCGAAAATCACCGGCAGGTTGCCGATCACCGCGGAGTTGGTTGCCGCGGAGAGCAGCGTGCCCAGATCTGCGACAACTCCGCTGCCGAGCGAGCATACCGTGGCGATGGCCAAAATGATGCCCGTTACCGAAAGGTACAAAATAGGGTCGACGATAACGCGGCCAAAGTTCTGGAAGGCCGTTTTGACTTTATCCATCTCTTCCCCTCTCCTAACTAATCTCGGGGGCTTGCCCCTTAGGCAGAGACGACACTCGCATACTTGCCGGCGTCAGGTGTTGATGTCGCCTCTGTTTACGGATTTCATGATAGTTGGGGTGTTTGCAAACAGGGCGGGCTGGAACAAACGGTTCTTAAAAACAAGTGCGACTAATCTATTTCGTTGTTACCATCTTTCCATTTCGGTCAGCGGTATTCATTTTTAGGCAAATGGCTTTGGACGCGAGTGACTAGCTACGCCTTGATTTGCCAAGTTTGAAATCCATCCATCTCTTTTTAATAGGCTCTTGCCGCCCGGGCGTCCCGGAAGAAAGGAGGAGGAGCGGAAGAAGCATTCCGATCCTGTGCGCGTCCATTTCCTGTGACAGCAGGGTTTCAAGCAGCTTTTTCGCTTCATCGAGGCGCAGGGGCTGCCTTTCGGCTCCCTGCGACCGCGGGACTGATATTGCATCGCTTGCGATGCAACTGTTGAAGTCAAGCAATCGTTGGTCGAATTTTGGTCGAAATTGGCATTGTTAGCGCCGGGCGATTTTAGCCGCTAATAGTCAAACGATTTTGACCAATCCCGGTCACCGAATAATGGCCACCGTGCCTCCCCGCCGCCACTACGCTGGTGGTGCCAACACGCCGGC
>NZ_WQPK01000069.1 GCF_018785265.1 Collinsella aerofaciens
ATGATAGCAATCATTCATCCGATCCAAACAAGAAGAATTCACTTATATATGAGTGAGGAGCATCTGATCGCGAGCACAGTCAACTACTGTGCCGCGGTATGAGATACCCGAATTGCGACATACGAGCGCTATTCATGATATCGATTAATTAACTTAATTAGCGACACGTGGATATCCCGCGGGCCCGAGAGCGGTCCCGCAAGATACCACGGGCGCACGGCGGATGCCTTGGCACA
>NZ_WQPK01000010.1 GCF_018785265.1 Collinsella aerofaciens
ATGAAGGAAACCGAGAAGATCGAGATCATGCATTTCGACCAGGAGGGCTATCTCGAGGACGGTAAGGCGCTCTACGAGACCGGCAAGAAGATGACCGCGCTCGCCGACAAGGTCGCCGACGAGGGCTACGACGCCGTGTTCCTGATGGGCGTCGGCGGCACCTGGGACGAGCTCATGCAGCTCGAGTACCTCATGAACAAGTTCGGCGACCGCGACCTCGAGGTCTACCTGATCCACGCCGCCGAGTGGAACGTCATGGGCCACAAGCGCATGACCGAGAAGTCCGTCGTGCTCACCGCCTCCGAGTCCGGCACCACCCCCGAGGTCCTCGAGGCCGTCAAGAAGATGAAGGACATGGGCGTGCGCGTCTACGCCATGACCAAGCCCGAGGGCCCCATCGGCCAGGCTGTCGGCGCCGAGAACTGCGTCGCCATGGCTTCTGACCATGGTTCGGGCGGCTGCGAGAAGGGCTACTACCTCGCCGACTGCTTCGGCCTGCGCCTGCTCAACCGCCGTGGCTGCTTCCCCAAGTTTGATCTGTTTATCGAGCAGACCAAGGACATCTGGAAGGACATGCTCGACATCCGCAAGCGCTTCGAGCCGCGCGCCGAGGAGCTCGCCAAGAAGTACGCCCTGGCCCCCTACACCATGTTCATCGGCTCCGGCGCCCTGTGGGGCGAGACGATCCTGTTCTCGATGTGCATCCTGGAGGAGATGCAGTGGAAGCGCACCCGCTACATCACCTCGGCCGACTTCTTCCACGGCACCCTCGAGCTCGTGGAGCCCGGCGTCCCCGTGTTCCTGTTCATGGGCGAGGACGAGAACCGCAAGCTCGA
>NZ_WQPK01000011.1 GCF_018785265.1 Collinsella aerofaciens
AGCTCTTCCGGAACCGCACCTCGCGGCCCGCGGGACTGAGCGCTCATGCGCGGTCCGGGCACGAGGATGCCCCCGAGTCAGACCTTTCCTATGCGCCATGCGGCCCCCAGGGCACGTGAGAGAGACACCGGACACCGTAACGGTGGGCGCCGCCCACCGGTCAGCGGCCAGAGCATGGGGGGCACGCCCGGTCCCGTTCCGAACCCGGAAGCTAAGCCCCATCGCGCCGAGAGTACTGCGGGGTCAGCCCGTGGGAGGCCAGGGCGCCGCTGACCGGTGGACGGCACCGAGCCGTACGCTTGAACTGAGAAGGGGGAGGCCTTGCGGCCTCCCCCTTTTTTGCGTTTATGGGGCGTTCACTAAGCAATTAAATCAATCCAATCATCCACCGGTGAATATAAACGTTCACCGTTCTGTGGTCGGTTCTCTGTTCTCAATGGACTAATATTTGCTTTAGCGCGCTGATGCGCTTGTCCTGTTTTACACGGGTTGTTTTATTGATTGTGACGGAAGGACTCACATGGCAGATGTTCATGAGCTGCTTGATACTTGGATTGCCAATGTCAAGGACGAGGAGCTCCTCGCTGAGCTCAACACGATGAAGGAGCAGGGTGATGAGGACGCCATCACCGACGCTTTCTTCCAGGATCTCGCCTTCGGTACTGCCGGCCTTCGCGGCACTATCGGTGCGGGCACTAACCGTATGAATATCTATACGGTCGGTCGTGCGACCCAGGGATTCGCTGACTACCTCAATGCGACCTTCGAGCATCCGACGGTCGCCATCGCTCGCGATAGCCGCAATAAAGGTGAGCTGTTCGTCAAGACTACGGCTGCCATTCTTGCAGCAAACGGGGTGACTGCCCTCGTGTATCCCAAGATTTCTCCCGTGCCGACGCTCTCCTGGGCCGTCCGCGACCTTAAGTGCTCCGGTGGCATTTGCATGACCGCTAGTCATAATCCGGCGCCTTATAACGGCTATAAGGCCTATGGCCCCGACGGCTGCCAGATCACCAGCGAGGCCGCCGATGCAATTTCTAAGGCTATCGCCGAGACCGATACGTTCACCGGCGTGAAGTCCATGGACTTCGATGAGGCTCTTGAGCAGGGTCTGGTCAAACGGATCGATGACTCGTGCCTCGAGCGTTATTATGACGCCGTTCTCGCCCGCGGCGTGACCAACCTTTCTGCCGAGGAGATCGCTGGCGCTCCGCTTAAGCTCGTCTACACTCCGCTCAACGGCACCGGCCTCATTCCCGTCACGACGGTGCTCGAGCGCGCTGGCATCACCGATGTCACTGTTGTTCCCGAGCAGAAGGAGCCTAACGGCGATTTCCCGACCTGCCCGTATCCTAACCCCGAGATTCGTCAGGCCATGCAGAAGGGCATTGACCTGTGCGAGCAGGTTCACCCTGATCTGCTGCTTGCAACCGATCCTGACGCCGATCGCGTTGGCGTTGCCGTTAAGAATGGCGATGACTATCTGCTGCTGACCGGCAATGAGATGGGCGTTCTGCTGCTCGACTATATCTGCAAGACCCGCGCTGCTCGCGGTGAGGACCTCACTAAGAAGGTTGCTGTCACTACTATCGTTTCTTCCGCCATGGTTGACGCTCTGGCCGACGAGTACGGTTTTGAGCTCCGCCGCTGCCTGACGGGCTTCAAGTACATCGGCGACATCATTACTTCTCTTTCCGATGCTGGCGAGGTCGATCGCTTTATCTTCGGTTTTGAGGAGAGCTACGGCTATCTGGCCGGCGACCACGTGCGCGACAAGGACGCCGTGAGCACTTCGCTTTTGATTTGCCAGATGGCGCAGTATTACAAGCTCCAGGGAAAGAACCTTGCCGACGCGATGCACGAGCTGTACGAGAAGTATGGCTACTATCACAACAAGACGATTTCGCTGAGCTATCCGGGTGCTGAGGGTGCGGCAAAGATGACCGGCATCATGGCCGGTCTGCGCGAGAACCCGCCCGCGGAGCTCGCCGGTTCCAAGATTGAGGCCGTCGTTGATTACAACACCTGCGTGAACGGCCTGCCGAAGGCTAATGTTATTGAGTTCGATCTTGAGGGTGGCAACAAGGGTATTGTTCGTCCTTCCGGCACCGAGCCCAAGATTAAGCTGTACATCTTCGCTAAGGGCGCGGATGCCGCCGAGGCAGATGCAGCACTTGACGCGATCGAGGAGTCCGGTCGCAAGCTGCTGGCATAAGGTATTTAAGAGTCTATAGCTATAGATGGGCTAAAGAGGGGATCTCGGATGCGAGGTCCCCTCCTGTTTTTAACCCCTTGATTATCGACTTTATCCGAACACCTCCCACATTCATCCGCACATGTGCGGATGAATGTGGGAACCCGATACCCTGA
>NZ_WQPK01000012.1 GCF_018785265.1 Collinsella aerofaciens
GGCACGGTGGCCATTATTCGGTGACCGGGATTGGTCAAAATAGTTTGACTATTAGCGGCTAAAATCGCCCGGCGCTAACATCGTTTTACGTTGTCCTTTTTCATAACAGTATGGGCAACAGAAGTTGCACTCCAATGTCGGGGCTATCGTCATGCCTAGAGAGCGATTGGAAAATCGAAGAAGACGGCCTATTGCCTTCATTTCCTCTTTTTCGTCACGATCATCTTCTAACAGCATTCCTCCTTGAAGCAACGCTTCGCGCAATTCATCTGGCTCCCATTCGGTTCCCGATACCATGCGGCACATACTTTCTGCATGTTGTTTATCCAACGAAAGGATTGCACCGGTCTTCGCATTCATCACCAGCGTTCTTTCGCCGTGGTTTTCAATCAAGTTGTATTGAGACGGCCTCATATGATTATCCCTCACAAACAATCAAAGAAATCTCGACCGCAATTGGTCGACGGTAAAGCAAATGGCAAGAACGCTTGCTACGTTAATCAGGCAGTCAATTAAAATCGAGGTGCATTGACTATCCTCCAACGGGGTCACGCCGCAAATCCACATGAGCATCGAGGACGGAAACGGAAGCATGGAATTGGCTCCGACCTGTATGTAGATCGTTACGACGTTGACAAGCAACAGCATGCCAATAGGACCGAAGCCGGATCCAAAATAGGAAACAACGATCACGCAAGAGACCACGTATGCAAGGCAGACCGCACTCGTCAGAAGAAGTCGATCGCAAAACATATTCAGGTTGAAATACTGTTGAGCATCCAAAACGATTGCGCAGTTAAGACAGTACAAAACGACACTTGACAGGATAAACGCGCCCAATAGGGCGAAAGAAGACAGCACCACTCGCGCAACGGTAACGCACGCCCGCTTCCCTCCCCGAGCCTCCGACAGCCCCCACGGTTCCTCGACAAAGCTCGAACTGACAAAGCGTGGGACAACGCAAGGCGCGACAAGCGGAAAGAACAATGCATGAGCCAACGGGGCCACATTGAACAGCAAGCCGCGAAAAACCTCTGCATTACCAAATAGAAGGGCGTCCTCTGCCGACAGTTTAAGCGTCGGGTCTGGGAAAAAGCCCAAGAAACTGCCCTCGCGGAGGCTACAGAACCACATCGGGAAAGAATTAAGCTGCAATATCACCATACACGCATAAATTGCCAGGATTAAGACGTACGTCCATTCGCTTACATGCTTCAATTCTGAATGGAGGAACCTTTTAATCTGACGAGCCATTGAGCACACCTCCGACACGACAGGTCACGAGAGCGTAAATCAATACCGATAGACAGCCAGCTGCCACGCCATATCCCAGAAGCGTCAGCTGCCCCATATCGCTATACCCAAGGGCACATCCGGCTCCAAGGTACGGCCCCGGAAGGAGGAAGATCCATCGCAAGGATGGTATAGGTGCCTGAAGGAAGGTTCCGTAGAGCGTCAAGCTCATGACAAATCCAATTATTATTACAGCCCCGCTCAATACAGCGCTGCCTGTAATCCGATAGATGGTCATCGTCTCCAACGCAACCGATATCACCAATACGGCGTTGATTATCATCGCAGGCAAAAATGCAGCCAGCATGCCGTGCGTGTAGTTTTGCCCCCCACGCATTATGGCTATTGCAAACAAAAGAAGGCAAAGTGCGCTATAAGCTGCACCGACTATTAAAGCAGACGAAAGCACATGTGCCAGAGCCCCATTAAAGCGGGCGAGACCTCTTGCTGAAGAAATTCGGTATCCCTCTTTATAGCCATGCTCCTGTAAAAGCACCAAACAAACGATGAGTGGAACGAACAGGGATGTACCGGCAAAAGCGCTGCGCGCAAGGGACTCATCAGGCGCAGAAGGATCGATTGCATTCCAGAGGAAACCAATATCCTCCCCACAAACGCCATAGCCAAAGCCTAGCAACGTTGCTCCGTTATTTAGAAAAACACCGAAGAGAAGACCGCACGCCAACATAAGCGTAAGACCAAACTGCGCCGGAAACATCCTGTGTAGACGCATCATATCTGCCTTTATGGGATGGATCGCCCGCTTCATAGCGAGACCGCGTTCATCAAGCGCCTGTAATATTCTTTTAGGGACGACGCCTCATCCCTTATGACATCCATCGATTCCTTTTTCAGCAGTTCACCGTCATGAATAAACACGCAACTTGTTGCAACCGATGCCAACTCATCCAAATCATGGCTAGAGATGAGCATGGTCTTACCCTGTTCTCGATTCAATCGGCCGATAAGGGCCCATATACTCTCGATGCCCAGCGGGTCCAACCCATTTGCCGGCTCATCGAAAATTAGTACGTCGGTGTCGCCCAACAAAGCCGTAGCTATATCCAGTCGCCGTTTCATTCCCAGAGAAAAACTGCTCACGCTCTTTTTCTCATCGACGTCCAGCCCGACTAGGCCCAAGACGCGAGGAACCTCACGTGTCTCATCGAGCCCCCATTCCGCACATCGGATCCGAAGATTCTCCACCGCACTGAGGGATTGGTATGCTCCGCTGGAATCTGGCACATAGCCGACACGCGTCCGCATCAGGCTCAGCTCTTTTTTCGACTTGCCTCCAAAGAGCTCCACGCTCCCCGACGATGGCTCACAGAGGCCCAGCACTATTTTAATAAGCGTGCTTTTGCCCGCCCCGTTTGCACCAACAAGGGCGCAAAGTTCAGACTGATTCACCTCGAAGGAAACGTCATGCAACACACGCCGTTTTCCATAGCGCTTTGACACCTTTGATAGCTTTATCGCTGATGCGCTCATTGGCCTCCTATTCTGCTTGATAACAAAACCGCTGCTGCCAGACTGTCGCCTGGCAGCAGCTGCAACTGCTAGAAATTAACAACACACAAGTTTTTGCTGCAGTTATTGACGCAGACGCGTGCTCCACAGAATGCCTTGCAGTAACCGTTGCACCCACCACCGGGGTCCACATAACTCGGCTTTACAATCCAGCTCATATCGTTCCTCCTTTCTTTTATCGTTCGTTCTTGATGTTATTGTTTGCCGATAACTTATATTTGTCAAGATAATTAATAAACAAAGAACCCGTGTTAGACACGGGTTCCGCTACACTGATATTTCGTTATAGTTGTTTTTTTATGCTACTCGTCGCTCAAATCTACAGCGAAGACCGATGTCGGAAGCGACGCCTCATTGCCTCTGCCATCCCGCATCTGCCTCACGGCATTCTTCGCGCGCTCGACAATAAGTTCCTCGAGCTCTTTCTCGCTCACGCGCTGAATAATATCTCCCGGTTGACAATCAAGCTCATCACAGATTTCAAGAAGCGTCTTAAGACGAATAGCTTTAATTTTTCCGTTTCTTAGCTTAGAAATATTAGCCGGAGTATGCCCCGTGGCACGAATCAGATCAGAGCTGGTCTTTCCGGTCTTAAGCAGCTGCGTCTCAAGCTCGATGATGAGATAGCTCATGTTTCCTCCTACACAAGCTCGTCAGACTGCTCCTGGAGCAGCGAGGCATAACTCCAAATCGCCGAGATAAACAGACAGACAACTGCGCCGATAAACGACCCCGCATCAAAGGTAGCGCCTTGGCAAATCTCAATAACAAAGGAATGAGGCACGATGTAAAGCTCCAGTCCGCCAATGGTGAGATTGACCGATCCATAGGCACCAACAAGCGAAACCGCGGCGTTAACAGCAAAGGCAAGCGCGAGAACACGGATAAGCCGCACATGCGCCCTGGTAAAGGGCGATACGCCCCGCGAAATGTCGCGGCTGATTCCGCACAAAACGACAAGCGAAATACCCATGGCAAGCGCCATGCACAGTCCGCTTGGGATAACGATGCACCCGCCATTGAGAAGCGTCACAACACCGAAAGAATCGACAGAAGCAGCGTTTGCAACCGCATACCAGATCACGTAAACAACCAACGCGGCGAAAGCGACGAGCATTCCCGCAAAAACGACCGCCATGCAAAAGCCAAGCTTCCTTACAGTCTCGCCCGCCTTGGCCATACGCTGAACGCTGTTGGACATACACTCACCCTCATCGAATCTATCGTTATCCGAATAGTTTATCGAACAACGATATGGATTGCATGCGGAAAGCCCCGCCAGTGCGCATAGGCCATTCACTAATCAGAAGGGGTGAGAGTGGATTTTTGGACACGTATCGAACGAGAGTGGATAATCTCCCACTTTGAGGCCGCCACCGGGCCTAAAACGGGAGATTATCCACTCTCATAGTCATCAAGGCCCGCAAGCTCTTATTCAGCCGCTTCGCGCAGGGCCGACATCGTAGCCGCATATTGCTGCTGCAGCGCATGCATCCCCTCGCGAGCGCCGTCAACGGCATCGACGCTGCGCAGTGCTTCGGTCACCACAACCGCCGGCTCGTACAGATTATCGAATCCCAGGTTCTGGCTCACGCCCTTGAGCGTGTGCGCTGCCATAAACGCACCTTCGGTGTCTCCTGCCGCCATGGCGGCCTCCAGCTTGTCCATGCTCTCGTCATCCAAAAACTTGAGGGCAAAGCGGGCAAGCATTTCCTCGCCCATCAGCCGAGCGCACGCGTCATCATAATTGGCGCCAATCTTCTCATACGCCTCACGCATGGAAATCATGGATTAAAACTCCTTTGGTCAAACTAAATCGTGGGAAACGCGACAACGTCGGCGGGGCGTGCCAACGTCTCGGCAATACGGTCTTGCACCTCGAGCAGGCAGTCGAGCAACAGCGGGTTAAAGGTGCCACACTTACCGTCCAGGATCATCTGGATCGCCTCCTTGTGCGGGATAGCGTCCTTGTACACGCGCACGCTCGTCAGCGCATCATACACGTCGGCCACCGAGACCACCTGCGCGGCAATGGGAATCTCGTTGCCTTTAAGGCCATCGGGATAACCCCTGCCGTCCCAGCGCTCGTGATGCCAACGCGCAATCTGGTACGCATATTCCATAAGCGCATTGCCGACGTGATGGCGGCTCAGCTCAAGCAACATGTCGGCGCCCATCGTGGTATGCGTCTTCATAATCTCGAACTCCTCGGGCGTAAGGCGCCCGGGCTTGTTGAGGATCGCATCGTCAATCGCCATCTTGCCAATATCGTGCAGCGCCGAAGCCAGGGCAATCGTGGAGCGCTCCTCATTGTCGAGGGAGATCGTGTCGCTACGCTGGACCAGGCAGTCAAGCAGCAGCTCGGTCAGCTTCTCGATGTTCGTAACGTGCCTGCCGCTCTCGCCGTTGCGAAGCTCCATGACGCCGGCCATGATGTCGATGAGCATGCGACTGTTCTTGACGCGCTCGTTGTACTGCTGGGACAGCAGGCTCGTCAGGCGGCGCTGTTTGGCGTATAGGCGGATGGTGTTGCTTACACGGCGGCGCACGACACGGGAGTCAAACGGGCGGTTGATATAGTCCGAGGCGCCCAGCTCGTACGCGCGCAGAACCATATCATCGGAATCTTCGCTCGAAATCATGATGAAAGGCAGATTGTCGATACCCGATCGGCGAGACAGATCGGCCAACACCTCAAAGCCGCTTATGCCCGGCATGACAATATCCAGCAGCACGAGCGACAACTCATCGCCATAGCGGTCGACCATGTCGAGCGCCGTACGACCGTTGTCGGCCTCGAGGATGCAATACTCGTCCTTGAGCATCTCGTTGAGAATGGCTCGGTTCATCTCGGAGTCATCGACAATAAGCACCAAAGGCTTTTCGCTTTGGAAGGCTTCGATGGAATCGGCATCGGTCACGACCGTACCGGCTTTTGCCTTAGCGCGGCTCAATAACTGGACAGCGCGGCCAACGCCCTCATCGACCGTCTCGCCATGAATGCGAACGCCACCAACACATGCCGTCAAGCTCACGTACTCATGGCCCGGAACAATCGTGGCATGAACGGCATCGGACACCTGATGCAGGCGACGGGTGAAGTCATCGGAGGGAATATTGGGCATGACGACCACAAACTTGTCGCAGCCATAGCGTACGAGCTCGTCAGTCGAACGAATTCCGCTGCGTATGGCCGTCGCCACAGCACCGAGCGCAAGGTCGCCGGCATGACGGCCACACGTATCGTTGAAGACCCTAAAATCATCAAGGTCGATCACCGCAACGCCGGCATTCATGCGGGCGCTACGGAGCTTTTCCTCGTAATATCGGCGATTGCGCACACTCGTCAGCACGTCGGTGTAAACGAGGTCCTCTTCTGCAGCCTCTTGCTCATCGATCGGGCGCACCATCAGCAGGACGTGAGGCTCGCCCTCGACCTTCAGAGGGCGTAGGCGGGCGCGGTACTCAACACCATCGTTGAGCAGCTGCTCCGATACATCATCGGAACCTGCCAAGGCCTCAAGACTCGACTGACGCAGACAAGGGCAGCGATCGCCGGCGAGCAAGCAGTTAGGCTCGCTCTTAATCTGATCGGCCGACAACAAACGCACCACGGGGTAGGTCTTCGCGACGCGGGCGACCTCGGCGGCAGCCTCCTCGTCGGTTAGATTGACCTCGTGATTATTGAGCATATGGGGCCCTTTCGATAGCTTCGCATAGTAGCGGTGGGTTCCAAATGTTACAAGGGTAACACCTTGCCGATGCAGGTAAGCACGTGAATGCCGTTACATTTTTATGAGTTGGCAGACGGCGCAATTGGAGCCGCAAACGTAAGGTTTTGAGCACATTTGTTAACAAGGCCGAAACGTTTGCGGGTGAAGTCTGCTTTGGCTATTGCGGGTGCTAGAGCCCCAGGATGTCACGGACAGTCTGGGCAGCCGCTACCGGGCGATCGCGCAGGCCGTTGTGCGCGCCGGGAACCATTACGAGTGGACAGTCCAAAAGCTCAGCCGCCACCCTTGTGCCCGCCTCGCGAGGCGTGTCAATCGAGAGCTCGCCCAGGAGCACGGCGGCCACCGTTTTCGACGCACGAACACTATCCCAATCGGGAACGCAGGTCATAGTAATCCCGTATTCGTTTGCCATGAAACTACGGCCGTTGCGCAGGGCATGCTTGGCTTCTGCCTCGGTTAACTTGGGGGCCTCAGGGTCCGAATCGCCGATGGCGCCCAGGAAGGCCCGTAATGCCCTGGAGACCTTTCCCGCGGCGATCATCTCGAGCAAAACCGGGGCCGCGCCCAGACCGGCACCCTCAGCCGTCACGGCGGGTTCATGCAGAATCGCACGCGAGATTATGGTGGGGTTTGCACGGAGAAGCTCCAGGGCCACCAACGTACCGGCACTGTGCGCGAGCACGTTTGCCGGAGCGCCAATATGCTCGATAACAGCCTGCAGGTCGGCGGCCTGGGCGGCGAGGTCGTAGCGTCCGTCTGCAGCGTCGCCGCTCTCGCCGCAACCGCGGCGGTCGTAGGCAATGACGCGACAGTCACGGGCGAGCTCGCGGGCGATGGCGTCAAAAAAGACGCCGTCGACGCACGCACCGTGCACGCAAACCAAGGCGGGTGCATCGGACGATACAACCGGGCTGGCATACTCGCGGCAGGCGATCGTGGTGCCCGCATTCTCGACCGTAAATTCCATGTTGTGCCCCATCGTCTTGCGTTTTGTTAACAGATTAACTGTACCCGACCCGATACCTTTCATGACGCGGCATCGAAGGCAGAGTTAAAAAACGAAACCTGCAAAGCACAAGCCCGGACCATACGTTGGAGCCGATGCTATGCTTAAGGTTAATTGTCTTGAGGAGCTTTTACCTATGTCTACGTTTCTAAATGCCAGCCCCATCTTTGGGCCCGTTCGCAGCCGTCGCCTGGGCCTTTCGCTCGGTGTCAACATGATGCCGGCGAGCGGCAAGATCTGCACGTTCGACTGCATCTACTGCGAGAACGGTCTCAATGCCGAGCGCCCCTGTCACGAATCGTATAACACGGCTGCCGTGGTGCTCGATGCACTCGAGGCCAAATTGCGCGAAATGGCAGTCGAAGGTGAGCTGCCCGATGTAATCACGTTTGCCGGCAACGGCGAGCCCACCGCCGCACCGGAGTTTCCGCAGGCCATCGCCGGCGCTGTCGCGCTGCGCGACGAGTTTGCCCCAAACTCCAAGATCGCCGTGCTCTCCAACGGCACGCGCGCCGACCGCCCCGAGGTGCACGACGCGCTCATGATGGTCGACGACAATATCCTCAAGCTCGATACCGTCGACCCGGCGTTTATCCAACTGCTCGACCAGCCCGTTGGCCCCTACGACGTCGAGCACCAGATCGAGACGTTCGCGAGCTTTGACGGTCATGTCATTATCCAGACAATCTTTTTGACCGGCGAGTATCAGGGCAAGCCTCTCGATAACACTGGCGAGGAGTACGTCGGCCCTTGGCTCGCGGCGCTCGAGCGCATTCGTCCGCAGGAGGCGACCATTTACACGGTGGCGCGCGAGACGCCGGTCGCCGGCCTTGCCAAAGCGGTGCCCGAGGTGCTCGACACGATCGCCGCACGCGTGCGCGCCCTCGGCATTCCCTGCCAGGTGAGCTACTAGCAAAACCACGCAGCAGCTAGTGCCCGCCATCCCGCTCCATCAGCTGCGGTGATATAGTTCCTATTTGTGCTGTTAAACCGCTTAAATCGGAACTATATCACCGCAACTTTTATGGACGCGTGGGTGGGCTATACTAGCTGCGGATGAAAGGAAGTTAGCCATGTATGACAAAGGATCCGTGCCCGGCCGCAACGACGCTTGCTGGTGCGGCAGCGGCAAAAAATACAAGAAATGCCATAGCGCCTTCGATGAGCGCCTCGAGCGCCTATGGGAGGAGGGCTGGGAGGTTCTGCCCCGTACGCTCTACAAGACGCCCGCCGACATCGAGGGCATCAAGCGCTCCGCCGCCATCAACGTGGGCGTGCTCGACTACGTAGGCGAGCACATCGCCGCGGGCATGACCACCAACCAGATCGACCAGATGATCTACGACTACACCGTCGAGCACGGTGGCACGCCGGCCGACCTCCACTACGAGGGCTACCCAAAGAGCGTGTGCACCTCGATCAACGACGTCGTCTGCCACGGCATTCCCTGTGATACGGACGTGCTGCACGAGGGCGACATCATCAACGTGGACTGCTCCACGATTTTGGACGGCTACTTTAGCGACTCGAGCCGTATGTTCTGCATCGGCGAGGTCTCGGCCGAGCGCCAGCGCCTGGTCGACGTCACCCGCGCCAGCGTGGAGGCGGGTCTGGCGGCCGTCAAGCCGTGGCTGCCGCTGTCCGTCATGGCCGAGGCCGTGCAAAAGACGGTCGAGGACGCCGGTTTTAGCGTGGTGCGCGAGTACGGCGGACACGGCATCGGTAAGGAGTTCCACGAGGACCCGTTTGTGGGCTTTACCACCGAGGCACCCGATGTGGACACCATCATGGCTCCGGGCATGGTCTTTACCATCGAGCCCATGGTCAATGCCGGAGCGCCCGACATCAAGATTAGCAAGGGTGACGGCTGGTGCGTGCGCACCAAGGACGGCAGCGATTCGGCCCAGTGCGAGGTACAGCTCGTGGTGACCGAGGACGGCTACGAGCTGCTGAGCTGGTAGCCGTGGATGCGCCGGATGCTGACGGGCACGCTCGTCTTGCATCCGGCGTTTTTGTTTGAGCGTTTTGCCTGATAAAACCTGCCAAAATTAACCTGTCCCCTTTTGGCAGGTCGAGCGGAGAGGACTGCTTGTGAACATTTTGGTTTTGCTGCCCGTCAACGACCGCCATCGCGCAATTCTTGAGTCGAGTGCTCCGGGCGAGGACTTTATCTACACGAGCTCCGACGCCGCCACGCGCGAGCAGGTCGCCGATGCCGACGTGATCTTGGGCAACATCGACCCTGACATGCTCACGGCATGCGAACATCTCCAGCTGTTGCAATTGCAGACCGCTGGCTATGACGATTACTTGGCCGCCGGCACCGTGCCGGCCGATGCCAAACTGTCTTGCTCGGTGGGCGCCTACGGCCAGGCAGTAAGCGAGCACATGTTTGCCATGGTGCTGTCTATGATGAAGCGCCTGCCCGGCTACCAGGGCCTGCAGCGCGAGCATCGCTGGGAGGATTTGGGGCCGGTTACCTCGCTCAAAAACGCCAACGTGCTGGTGCTGGGCGCAGGCGATATCGGCGGCCATTTTGCCACGCTCTGTCGCAGCATGGGCGCGCACGTCCGCGGCATCAAGCGCCATCCGCTCGTCTACCCCATTGTGTTTGAGGACATGGACGGCATGGACGCCCTGCCCGAGCGCCTGGCCGAGGCGGACGTTGTCGCATCCTTTATGCCCAGCACGCCCGAGACCCGCGGCCTGGCGAACGCCGATTTCTTCGCCGCGATGAAGCCGGGCGCCCTCTTTGCCAACGGCGGCCGTGGCGATCTTGTGGTCGCTGACGACTTGGTTGCCGCTCTGGAGTCGGGACATCTCGCCGGTGCCGCGGTCGACGTCACCGACCCCGAGCCCCTGCCCGCGACAAGCCCGCTGTGGGATGCGCCCAACATGCTCATCACACCGCATATCTCGGGCTGGTTCCACTTGGAGGCCACGCTCAACAATGTGGTCGACATTGCCGCGGAGAACTTGCGTCATCTGCAAGCGGGTGAGACGCTCCGCCGTTGGATCGAACACTAAGAATTACGCCGTTTTACAAACGGCGTAATGAGCCGACGCTGCGAGCCCGCCGTTTGGCCAACCTGCGGCGCTTTGCTGGCGCGGCCCTACCTGTGGGCTCTCGCTGACCATTATTCGACCAAAGGGGTCTAGCGCAATTTAAGCGTTGTTAGATAGCTTCTTGCATCTTCTACGTTCATTGCTGCGACGGGCGCATGCGAACAGAGCTTGACATCGTTGGTGACCAGTAAATCTGCTTGGGAGCGTATCGCTGCCGCAATGATTAAATCGTCTTCGTAATCGCTATGGAGATTACGCTGCTTGCTCGCCATCCATATGTCACTCAGGTCGCAGGGTACCGGCGTGGCAAGTTGCGACAACACGTCGAGGCAATCCCATGCAAGTGATGTCGCCGCCACGGCGGCATCTTGGGATAGTGAGCCATGCTCTCGCCGATACCATGCCTTATGTTCGCTTGAAATCAAATAGAACAGGTCTTTGGACGATGTCGCCGCATACAGCAAATCCACCTGCGCCGTGCATGCATCGCGTAAAAACTCAATCGCCGCCGAACGACCACGTCGTGAGGGAATGAAGTAATCGAGCCACACGTTGGTGTCAACCAAGATGCGCTTTAGAGCCTCACTCATAGAGCCAGCTCATCTCCTCGCCATAGCGATCCGCATATGCATTCCGTTTGAGCTCTTCGTCGTCCGATGGCTGAGCCCTGACCATATCGATTCCCGACTCACGGCAAGCGGCAGCGAACAGCTTCGATCCCTGATCCATGAGCTCGAGTTTACGTTTGGCGGCCTTTTCGCGCTCGCGCTGTTCCGCCCGGGCACGACTGGGCAGCAGGATATCCTCGAGCGCACCGGGGCGATCGGCCAGCGACGCTGCAAGCTGCCAGAGCGCTCGCACCGCTTGGCTCGGCGTCATACCGGCCCTGGAGAGAGCAGCGTCGCCGCTCCTTTTAAGATCGGCATCAAGACGTACGTTGATCTGAGCGGCTGTTGTGGTCATGGCCCCTCCTTAATACTTCAGAATTATCATAAAACACTATGGTAGATACGTAAAGCATGTATAGCAATAAATTAGTATTAGCCGTGCTCCGTGCACAAAAAGCCGCCGAGGCACATTGCACCTCGGCGGCTACGCATCACCAATCTAGTTCGGTTTCATCCTTTGCATTTGCCCAGATAAAACCTGGCAAAATAAACCTGTCCCTTTTTGGCAGGTTTTTAGAGCTCCACGCTTTCGGCGCCGTTGATGGTTAGGTTGCGCTCGTAGAAGGCCGTGAGGGCGCGGATGACGTACATCACGTCGCGCACGCCGCCGGTCTCGTAGCTCGAGTGCATGGCCAGCTGCGGCAGGCCCACGTCCACGGCATGCATGCTCGCCTGCATATTGGACAGATTGCCGAGCGTGGAGCCGCCGGCCATGTCGCTCTTGTTGGCGAAGGCCTGCGTGGGCACGTCAGCGTCATCGCAGATGGCCTGGAACACTGCGCGGCTAAAGGCATCGGTGCAGTAGTGCTGATTGGCGGCTTCCTTGATGACGATGCCGCCGTTGAGCACAACCTGATTGCGAGCGTCGCACTTCTCGGCGTGGTTGGGGTGCACAGCATGTGCATTGTCGCAGCTCACGAGCATCGAGGCGGCAAGTGCGCGATGGTACGACTCGTCGTCAAAGCCCAGCGAGCCGTTAATGCGACGCAATGCATCGGCCAAGAACGTCGACATGGCGCCCTGCTTGGTCTCGGAGCCAACCTCCTCGTTATCGAAGCAGCAGAAGACCGAGACATCGTGCGCGTTCTCGGCGCCCAAAAATGCCTGCAGCGAGGTGTAGGCGCAGGCCAGGTCGTCGAGCTTGGGCGTCGAGATAAACTCGTCAGCCCAGCCCCAAATGCGCGTATCCTGACGATTGACCAGGAACAGATCGCGGCCCAAAATTTGCTCGGGCTCAACGTCCAACTCGTCGGCGATCAGGGCGTCAAAATCTCCCTGCTTGAGTTCGCCGGTGCTGATGAGTGGGCACAGGTCGACGGCTCGGTTGGGAGCAAAGCCCTCGTTAACGCCGCGGTTCATATGGATGGCAAGGCTCGGGATAATAGCGACCTCACGCTCGGTGGAAAGCAGACGGCTCTCAATACGGTCGCCTTCGCGCACCAGCACGCGGCCCGCGAGTGCCAGCGGACGATCGAACCAGGTGTAGTCAATCATGCCGCCGTAGGCCTCGGTGTTCAGGCGCAGCGTCTCGCCCGCGCCGTCAAGCTCAGGCACGGCCTTGACCTTAAACGTCGGCGAATCGCTGTGCGACGCCGTGAGCTGAAAATGATAGTCACCGGCAACGCCGTCCTCGCCCCACGTCGCGGCCAGGTCCTCGCCCACCTTAAAGGCAACAACGCTCGAGGTGTTGCGCTGCGTGTAATAACGCCCGCCCGGTTCGATGTCCCACGCCGCATTCTCGGGCAGGTAGGTAAAGCCCGCCTCGTCGAGCTCGGCCATAATGGTCGCCGCCGTATGGAACATGCTGGGGCATGCCTCGATAAAGTCGATAAGGTCGTTGGCGGCCTCGATATCATCGGCCGTCACATGCGCGCGCTCGGGCGTTTCCTGATCCGTCATGCTCTCCCCTTTCGCTGGGTTGATGGTCCCCTCCAGCATACCCCGCCACGCCAGCGCCGCACTCTTCATTCCGTGCTTAATTCCGCGCCACTCACCAAGTTGAGCCATCATGCCCGCGCTCCTTTTGCGACAATTGCGCTAACAGGACGAGAGGAGCCGTCATGAAGCCACGTAACATTGCCATCACCTGCGGTGTCGCGGGAGTCGCCGTCGGCCTTGCCGCTGCCACCGGTATCGTTTATCACAAGCAAATCAAGTCCGCCGCGTCGCTCAAACGCTTGACCGGCTACGCGGATGGCTATGACCTGTACGCAATCGACATCGCCTACGACTACGATCTCGATCGCATCATCGCCGCTGGCGTGCGCGACGACCAGGCCTACATCGATGCCGTGGTGGCGCAGGTGCTGCCCGGTGTGCCGGCACATGTCCAGGCGCCCCAGTTTGCCTGCAGCGCTTTTGTCGCCGTAGATGCCGAAGGCCGCGTGCGCACCGGTCGCAATTACGACTTTAAGGACGACACCTCGGCGCTGCTGGTGCGCAATCACCCACGCGGCGGCTATGCTTCCATCGGGCTTGCCGCCCTTAACAACCTGGGCGATAACACTCCACTTGACTCCGTCGCCGGACGCGCCGCGGCACTCATGGGCCCGTTTGCCCAGCTCGACGGTGTTAACGAATGCGGCGTGTCCATTGCCGTACTCACCCTGGATTCCAAGCCCTGTGACCAGGACACGCAACGGCCCGTCATCAACACCTCGCTCGCCATCCGTCTGGTGCTCGACCGTGCCGCCACCACGCAAGAAGCTGTCGACCTGCTTTTCGCCTACGACATGCACGCCATGGCAGGACGCGATTACCACTTCTTTATCAACGACGCCGCCGGTGACGCGCGCGTAGTAGAATGGGACCCGCGCGATCCGGACCGCGCTTTCAAAGCGACTCCTGTACGCCAGGTTACGAACTTCTACGCCTGCTATGACGACGAAGTGCTGTCCAACCAAAAGAATGGCGAGCTGGGCCATGGTAAAGAGCGCGCCGTCGCAATCGCCGATGTTCTTGACGCCCATGTCGGTGCCCAGGACGAAACGATTGTCTGGGAAGCCCTGCGTGCCGCAGCGCAAGAACCCAATCCGGAAGACATCACCAGCAATACGCAATGGTCGGTCGTCTTTGACAATACCGAACCCGCCGCCGCTATTACGCTGCGCCGCCACTGGGGCGACGTCGACGCCTTCGCACTGTAAGGAGCCAGGCCCGTCAACCTTACGCCCGCCTGACGTTGTTTACATTTCCATACGCTTGAGCTAACACGTTTTACCCCCGCGTCAACAGTGTGCGGGGGTAAACTTATGCGCATGTTATAACTTGCCCGGAAGGATTCATCATGCTTAGGATCGGTCTTCTTACCAGTGGCGGCGACTGCCAGGCGCTCAACGCCACTATGCGCGGCATCGTCAAAACGCTTATGACAAATAGCGAAGAACCTATCGAGATCTATGGTTTTGAGGACGGCTACCAGGGCCTTATCTACAGCAGATTCCGCGTCATGACGCCCGCCGATTTTAGCGGCATCCTCACCCGCGGCGGCACCATCCTGGGCACGAGCCGTACGCCGTTCAAGCGCCTGGATGTTCCCGAGGCCGATGGCGTCGAGAAGGTGCCCGCAATGGTCCACACCTATCATAAACTGCAGCTCGACTGCCTGTTTATGCTGGGTGGCAACGGATCCACCAAGACCGCCAACCGCCTGCGCGAAGAGGGCCTCAACGTTATCGCGCTGCCCAAGACCATCGATAACGACACCTGGGGCACCGAGTTGACGTTTGGCTTTACGAGCGCCATCGACGTCGCTACCAAGTGCATCGACGACATCCACACCACCGCGTCGAGTCACGGGCGCGTGTTCGTTATCGAGATCATGGGCCACAAGGTTGGCTGGATCCCGCTGTATGCCGGCGTCGCGGGCGGCGCAGATGTCATCTTGATTCCCGAGATTCCCTACGACATGGATAACGTCATCAAGACCATCGAGCATCGCATGGAGACCGGCAGCCGCTTTACTATCGTGGCCGTCGCCGAGGGCGCTATCTCCAAGGAGGACGCGGCGCTGTCCAAGAAGGAGTACAAGAAGAAGCTCGCCGAGCGCACGAGCCCGTCAATCGTGTACGACATCGCCAAGGAGATCGAGGCCAAGACCGGTCGCGAGACCCGCGTCGCCATCCCCGGCCACACGCAGCGCGGCGGTCAGCCCGACGCCCAGGACCGCATCTTTGCGACTCAGTGCGGCGTCGAGGCAGCGCTCGGCTGCCTGCGCGGCGAGTTTGGCTACATGATTGCCCTGCGCGACGGCAAGATGTGCCACATGCCGCTCGAGGAGGTCGCCGGCAAGCTCAAGTTTGTCGACCCCCAGAGCGATCTGGTGCGCGAGGCCAAGGCGTTGGGCATCAGCTTCGGCGACGAATAGCCTCGGCCGAAATCCATCCCATCGGACCCTCCGACCCCGCCCGACGTATTTCGATTTGGCTCCTCCCTTGACTCCGTCAAAGGTCGCCAATCGAAATCGTCGGGCGGGGTCGGAGGGTCCTTCGTTTACATACTCGCCGAGGCAATTCGTCTTCTTGCTGCGGGTGCCTGGTCTGAAATTCAGTTGCGGTGAAATAGTTCCTGCTTAGCCCGCAAATGGCTAAATCTAGAAGCTATTCCACCGCAATTTACTGAGTGGGGGCTCTTGGCTGCTACTTGCACTGACATTTGTCCTGAAATGGCTGGTCGTTAGGGGTTGCTACCGGTAGTTGCGGTAGGGTTGGAGCAGATTCTAACTAGAAATGGTGGTCGCTACCGGTTGTTCTCGGCATACTCGGCTCATTCGATTCGACCATCAAACGAAAGGAACCACCATGGATCTTGCGATGGCGCAGCGGCTCGTTGATCGCCGCAAGGCCGCCGGGCTTTCTCAGGAGGCGCTTGCCGCCCAGCTGGGTGTGAGTCGTCAGGCTGTCAGTAAATGGGAACGCAGCGAGTCCTCACCCGATACCGATAACCTCATTGCGCTCGCCGCGCTGTATGGCGTGTCGCTGGATGAGTTGTTGTATGGGGAAGCGGCTAGCGATGCTGATAGCTCAGAGGACGGCAGCACCGAAACGGTGTATGAGGCTAAAGAGGCCGAAGATTCTGCCGAGCACGCCGATTGCGGCGACAAACCACTTGTCGATATTTCCCTCGCGCGCGGCATCCACGTCATTGATCCCAATAAAGGCGAGGAAGTCCATGTTGGCTGGAACGGCATCCATGTGACCAACGAGCGCAAGGGCGAAGAGGTGCATGTGGGGCCGGACGGCGTGCATGTCGATACGCTTGAGGACGATGGACATAGCGTGCATACCAATGACGACGGCACCGTCACCATCGACGGCGAGACGTTCTCCAGCTGGAAGGAAGCACACGACAAGCTCGACCATCATGGCAAGCATTTCCACACCAAGGTCGGACGTACATGGAACAAATTCCCCTTCCCCGCGCTCGTCACCCTCGCCTACCTGGTGCTCGGCATTGCCTACGGCACATGGGCTACGGGACTCTTCCTCGTCTTTTTGATTCCCGTCTATTACGCGCTTGGCGACTTTATCGACCAACGCCACTTATCTAAGCTGATCGATGTCGTCTATTCGGTCAGTGCCGAGGCATGGTTCCTCTACATGTGGCTCTGTCTGGGGCAACCCCATCCCGCCTGGGTAATTCTCATCACCATCCCGGTCGTAAAAGCACTCATGCGTTGGTGCCGTAAACGATGGAAGCATCGCGAACGAGCCTAAACCATCCCAGCCCGACGGCAGCACCCAACTAGTACCCCCCGCCCCTCCCTCCTAAGTTGCGGTGATATAGTTCCGGTTTTAGCCTTGAGTAGTCGAATTTAGGAACTATTCCACCGCAACTTACGAATGATCGGAGCGGCTACAGCACAAGCGTCGGCGTTCGTTTGATGGTCCGCCACGAAAAGGGCCTATCTACTACGTTTAACTCGATGGGGCCAACCATGACCGCCTTTTTCGAAAATCGACAGGCCTTCTACCTGCGGTTTTATTTTTCGTTTTCCCGGCATGGTTGAGGGTATCCAATTAAACGTAGTAGATAGGCCCGTTTTGTGGCATACGACCCATTCAAGCCCAATCTCGAAGGCTAAAGAGAGCCTCTCATCCGCACCTGCGAGCGAAAACCAAATAAAATGAAAGGCAAATGGAAAGCCCGTTTGACGAGCGGAGAACATATGCGCGACGTAACCGAAAGCGACTGGAAGCTGTTTAAGAAAATGCTTCCTCAATGGCAAGAACGTTATATGGAAAAGCTCATCGGCCAGTACGTTGAGATGCTGAACGGCGACAGCGAAGCGTCCAGTAGATTTTGGGCACTAGAAGAGCGCCTCAATAGAGACAAGCTGTCCTCAGGCGTAATTGCAAACGACATTCGCCGCAGCACAATGCACCGCGAGATAGCCAATTTGCTTATCGACAGCGTGATCACCCTTGACGACCTTGACGGTTTTACCGAAGACATTAAGAGCTATGCGCAACACTGGATTGGCCAGTAAGAGCACTGAACGACAGACATCCCCAGCAAAACGGGGCAAACGCTGGGCCACCTAATGGTTGTCCGGCGTTTGCCCAGATAAAACCTGCCAAAATATACCTGTCCCTTTTTGGCAGGTTACTCGGCGCTCTTGAGGGCGCCGACCATGTCGATCTTGTTGAGCGTTCGATTGGTGGCAAGGTTGACGATAAACGTAAAGGCAAAGGCCAGCAACACGGATAGCACGTAGCTCAGCGGCTCGACCTCAACATCAAAATACAGCGACGGCATCTGCAGGATGTACGTAAAACTCTCGGCCAGCAAGCCGCCTAGCGGTACGCCCAGTGCGGCGCCAATCGCCGTGAGGATCAACGTCTCCTTGTTGACGTAGTGGTGCACCTCGCCGCGACGGAAGCCCAACACCTTAATGGTCGCCAGCTCGCGCTCGCGCTCGGAGATATTCGTGTTGGACAGCGTAAACACCACCACAAACGACAGGCACGCCGCCATAAAGGTCACGAGCACCACGACCGAATTGATAATCGTAAAGTTCGCCTCATAGTTTTCCCAATGCTCGGCCGTACTCGAAATCGTAAGCCAACCGTCACTCTTAAGATTCTTGCTAAACGCAATCTGGTCGGCCGACGAACCCTTGAGCAGTGCAAAGATGCCGTTAAGACGCGCGCTTCGGCCGAACGTGCGCTCATAGGTGCCCTGCGTCATGTAAAGCGTGTTGCCCAGATAGTTAAGCGAAATGTCGCTGACTTTGACCTTGGCAACATTGAGCGACGAATCCTGGACGTGAGCCGTATCGCCCGGCTGAATCCCCAGCACCAGCTGTGAACTTTTGCTCAGATACACGTCTCCGTCACGCAAAGGCAGCGGTTCTTTGGACTCATCCTCCAGACGCACGTAATCGCCCAAGTCACTCGTGCGGTCATCGGGCACCACGATCAGCTGCACAGTCTCGCTCTTGCCGCCAAATGTAAAGGTGACGTTGTCGGTCATAATCGGCAGCGTCGAAGTCACGGTCACGTTGGAATCATTGGACGCGCTGCGCCCATCCAATGCCGCGCACGTCTGTGAAAAATCGTCGGGATTGGCGACCGCCAGCAGGTCGTAGCGCGTGATATGCCCGTACTGCTTGGGCGAAAGTGCCACCGACGTATCGCGGATGCCCATACCGCAGATCACAAGCGCCGTACAGCCCGCGATACCGAAGATGGTCATAAAGGCGCGCTTTTTGTAGCGGAATAGGTTGCGTGCAGCGACCTTGTTTAAGAAGCCCATGCGGCGCCAGATAAAGCCGATATGCTCGAGCAGAATGCGCGAGCCGGCGCGCGGGGCCTTGGGACGCATGAGCGAGGCTGGGGTCTCGGCCATCTCGTGGCGGCAGGCGATAATCGTAGCGCCCACCACGCCCACGGCAAACAGCGCCACCGACACGAGTGAAGACACGATATCGTACGAAAGCAGCATCTGGGGCAGCGAGTACATGTCGTCGAACACCGTAAACAAGAACAGTGGCAGGCCCACAAAGCCGATGATGTTGCCGAGCACGCCGCCGATCAGACATGCCCACAGCGCATAGTCCACGTATTTGGACAGGATGCGCTCGCGTGAATAGCCAAGCGCCTTGTACAGGCCAATAAGCGTGCGCTCCTCCTCGACCATGCGCGTGGCGGTGGTGAGGCTGATGAGCACGGCGACGATAAAGAAGATAAACGGGAACACCGTGGCGATGGCCTCAATTGACGAGCTATCGCTTTCCACGCTCGAGTAGCTTGCGATGTTACCGCGGTCCTGAATGTACCAAGTGCATTCACCCAGATTGGAAAGCTCGGCGCGGGCATCGGCGAATTGCTGATCGGCGGCGGCGCGGCGCTGGTCCAACTCGGCCTGAGCTTGGACGCGCTCCTCGCTGCCCTCGGCCATGCGGTTGATGCTATCCTGCTCAATCCCAAAGAGCATGGCGGCCTGGCGCTCAGCCGCATCCAAGCTTGCCGGCGTGTCAACCGTCAGCTCCTGGACGCGCGCCTTTTCACGCTCCTCGCGGATCTTCTCGATATTGCCCTTGACCTCATTGATCTTTGCCGTGTAGGCATCCGAGTAGGAGTTGAGGCTCTTGGCTCCCTCGACGATCACGTGGACCGCGGAGTAGGACGATGATGTCGCGGCATCCTCGCTCACATAGAACTTATAGTCCGCAGCCGAAGCGGCACGGAAGGCGTTGACTGTCGAGTCGGAGCTCACATCAGTGGGGTCGAGGACCTCGGCCGTAATGGTGTAATCGCCCGCGGCAAACTGATCCTTGGCACTTTGGTTGGACGAGCTCGCGTCATTGGCGGCAAAACTCACGGTATCGCCGAGCTTTTTGCCCGAAGCCTTCAGGAACTTCGAAGTTACCGCCACCTCATCGGCGCTCTCGGGCAAATCGCCGTTCACGAGCACTGGCTGATCGATGTTCTCCTTGGAGAGACTTTGCACGACCACGCGCTCGCGCGTTGTGCCCACGGCGGTGTAGGCGGTCTCGGTGTAGATACCCTCGGCCGTCTCGACGCCGTCGATCTCTTGGATAGCCGCGAGATCGTCGCGCGTAAGGCCACAGGTCGACTGCACGTTAATGTCATAGACATTCTGCTGGTCAAAATAGGCGTCGACCGAATCGCACAAATCCTCGCAGCCCGCCTTAAGGCCGCACATCACACTCACGCCGAGCGCGGTGATGACCACGATGGACAAGAAGCGCTTAAGACTGCCGCGGATTGTGCGGTAGATGCCACGGCGAAATACCGTCGGCACCATATCGTTTGAGCTTTGGGCGGTACGGTAGGTCGCGAGCTCCCGGTCGCGACTCACGTGATCCGTATCGTGATTTTGGCTGTTATGGCGATCTTGGTCCATGGGCGCTACCACTCGATCGTCTCGATCGGCACGGGATTTTGCTGGACCGTCTCGCTCTCCACGCGGCCGTTCTTAAAGCGGATTAGGCGGTCGGCCATGGGCGCCAACGCGGAGTTGTGGGTGATGATAATGACCGTAATGCCCTGATTGCGACAGGTGTCCTGTAGCAGCTGCAAGATCTGCTTGCCGGTTTTGTAGTCGAGTGCACCCGTGGGCTCGTCGCATAAAAGCAGCTTGGGGTTCTTGGCCAGTGCGCGGGCAATGGACACGCGCTGCTGCTCGCCGCCCGATAGCTGCGCGGGGAAGTTGGAGAGGCGCTCGCCCAGGCCAACCTGGCGAAGCGTCTGTTCGGCATCGAGCGAATCGGGGCAGATCTGAGCTGCAAGCTCAACGTTTTCGAGCGCCGTCAGGTTGGGAACCAGATTGTAGAACTGAAAGACAAAGCCGACGTCGGCGCGGCGGTACTCCACAAGCTGCGCCTCGTTGGCAGAGCTCACGTCGCGCCCGTCCACTGTCACGGAGCCGGAGGTTACCGTATCCATGCCGCCTAGGATGTTGAGCGCCGTAGTCTTGCCGGCGCCCGAAGCGCCCAGGATAATGGCGAGCTCACCGCGCTCAACGGTAAAGCTCGCGCCGTCGAGCGCATGGATGCGGGCATCGCCCTCGCCGTATGCTTTGATGACGTCTTTGAATTCGATATAGGCCATCGATCGGTTCCCATCTGGTCGGATAACTCTTTAGTATTACCCATTTCACGCCGACCAAAAAGGGACAGGTTCATTTTGGCAGGTTTTATATGGGGAAACGACAGCCATAGATGAGGCGCCGGGGAGGCAGAGAAATCATCGACGGGGTCAGGCCGACCGCCAAACACAACGCACGCATCTCTATCTGTCAGCAAAATCATTCGAACAGCTGTTCGTTTCTATGATATGATTCCGTTATCTAAGCAGGCCAATACGCAGAAAGGCGGCCAACATGGCGTTCGACTTTAAGAAGGAATGCAAGGAGCTCTACAAACCTGCAAGCAAGCCGAGCATCGTAACTGTCCCGCCTATGAGCTACGTTGCCGTTCGCGGAAAGGGCAACCCAAATACCGAAGGTGGCGAGTATCAAAACGCCCTGCCGCTGCTTTACGGCATCGCCTATACCGTCAAGATGTCGAAGAAAGGCTCAAGGAGTATCAAGGGCTATTTCGACTTTGTGGTACCGCCGCTCGAGGGTTCCTGGTGGCAAGACTCCCCGAGCGGCGACATCGATTATGTACGCAAGGACGATTTCAACTTTATCTCGTGCATTCGCCTGCCCGATTTCGTCACCCGAGATGACTTTGACTGGGCAGTCGCGGAAGCCACGACCAAAAAGAAACTTGACTTTTCTGCCGTCGAGCTGCTTAAAGTTGACGAGGGCCTCTGCGTTCAATGCATGCACACCGGGCCCTACGACAACGAACCGGCGACCGTAGGCGCTATGAATGAATACACGACCGAGCAGGGCTATGTCCCCGACTTCTCAGACACTCGTTTCCATCACGAAATCTATCTCTCCGATCCACGCAAATGTGCACCGGAGAAACTTAAGACTGTGGTTCGTCATCCTATCAAGCGCGCTGAATAGCGTGGAGCGTCATCTCACGCGCTAGGTTTTAAGCCAGCCAACCAGCCGCCTCCTAGGCCGTCCGGTAATTATCTTGACGCGGCCCGTCGCATCTTATAAGTTTGTTTTGCTAAAGCTGGAAAGCCTCTCAACGATGCGCAACTCCAGCTCTTTTTCTATCAAGAGGCTTAAATGAAATACCGGAAGTCGCGGATATCCATCAACGAACAAATAGCACTATTGACAGAATACAGGGGTCTTAAGTGCTCTGATCAAAGCGAACTCGAGCGAGCTTTGGTCGAAGTCGGCCACTACAGACTGTCGGCCTACTGTTTTCCCTACAAAACCAAATGCAAGTCCGGGATTACCATCTTTCGCGAAGGCACAACATTCGAAACCATCATCTACACGTATGAATTTGACCGAGCCCTCCGGCAGTTAATGTTTGATGCGGTCGGCAGTGCGGTCGGCAGAATTGAGATCTACCTCAGAAGCAGAATTGCCTATCTTGCCTCTGAGGAACGCGGGCCTTTCTGTTACCCAGATGTCGCCATAACGAGGCTCAACTCGGCATGCCCGTCGAGCTCTGCGCCGCACTGGGCTACGCAGCCGTCTTTGGCAGCGCCACCAATACGCTGCTCGCACCCATCCTTATTGGCTGCGAAGTCTTCGGCTTTGGTAACTTGCCGATGTTCATTATTGTCTGCGTTGTGGCTTACCTGTTCAACATGGATAAGTCCATCTACGCCCTGCAGGAGCGGGCGTAGATCGATGTCCAGGCAGGTGGTCTCAGCCGGAAACGGTGTCCCACTCTGAGGCTGTATTCCGGGACACGGTTTCCGCTTGGAACGCCATTCGGAAAGCGCATCCCGCTTTAAAACGGAATTCCGGGACGTAGTTTCCGTCTGAGCCTCCATTCGGAAAGCATGTCCCGTTCTTTCACGGCATCTTGGCTATGCAAAGCGCTCGAGTGTTACTCCTCGTACGCGCCCTCAAGCCGAAGCAGCCACTCCTTGCGATCAAGCCCGCCGGCATATCCGTTAAGCGAGCCGTCGGCCGCCACCACGCGATGGCATGGCACAATAATCGAAACAGGGTTGCGAGCGACCGCGGCCCCCACGGCACGGGGAGACACAACGGGTGTCTCATTTCCCGGCACACGATGTCGAGCCGCAACACGCTGGGCGATCTCGCCATACGTAGCGACCTCGCCACGCGGAATAGAAAGCAGCTCGTACCAAACTTCACGCTGAAACGCCGTGCCAATCAAATGCAACGGCGGCGTAAACCGAGGTTCCTGCCCTGCAAAATAAGCATTCAGCCAAGCCCACGAACGCTCAAGCACCGAAGAAGCCGCACCATTTGCAGGACTCACCGACGACATGCCGCCAGCACCAGAAACTGCATCGGCGCCTTCAACATGTTCAGGATCTTCTTTGAGAAGCGTGGAGCCAAAATGCTCCTGTCCCTCAAACCAAAGCCCCGTCAGACCGCGGCCATCAGCGGCAAGCAAGATTTCGCCCAAAGGCGAAGCAAACGTCGTCGTGACCACCAGCGGCTCCTTTCAAAACTCCGCAACATAATACCGCGAATTGTGCAGACAACCCCAATCGACCCCAAAGTCACCCAAGGCAGCAGGCGCGCAGCGCCGAGGCCGCCGCCGGGACCAGGGCCCGCAACAGCCACGCGCCCCCACATCAGCCCAGCGGCCTCAACCAACAACGACCCCATCGCAGGCCGCTTGCAGCAGCGTCACCGTAGGCGGGGGCCGGGCTCAGTTTTCAGAACACTCCGCAGACCAGTGTGGCGCCTTGTCCGCGGCTCCGAAGGAGCAGGACAAGGCGCCACACATGGTCGAGGACGTTCTGAAAACTAAGTCCGGCCCCCGCCGGACAGGCCACACTACTCGCAGAGCAGCTTAGCGATCTGGACGGCGTTGGTTGCCGCGCCCTTACGGATTTGGTCGCCGCAGCACCAGAAGGTGATGCCACGCGCGGCCTCGGGATTCGAGATGTCGCGACGCACGCGACCGACCCAAATCAGGTCCTGGTCGGACGTATCCATCGGCATGGGGAAGCGATCGTGCGCATCCTCGGCGCCCATGTCGTCAACCAGCTTGACGCCCGGAGCGGCAGCCAGCGCAGCACGGGCCTCCTCAACCGTAATGTCGCACTCAAACTCGAGCGTAATGCTCTCGGAGTGCGAGCGCAGCACGGGCACGCGCACGCAGGTGCAGTTCACGCGCAGCTCGGGCAGATGCATGATCTTGCGACCCTCGTTCTGCAGCTTCATCTCCTCGGAGGTAAAGCCCTCCTCCTTGACGCCGCCAATCTGCGGAATCAGGTTGCTCGCCAGCTGGGCGGCGAAGGCGCGCGGCTCGGGAATCTCCTCGCCACGGCCCAGGGCGGCAAGCTGTGCTTCGAGCTCGGCCATACCGGGGGCACCGGCGCCCGAAGCTGCCTGATACGTGGACACGATCATACGCTTTACGCCGGCAAGCTGATGCAGCGGCCAGGTGGGAACCAGGCCGATAATGGTCGCGCAGTTGGGGTTGGCGATAAGGCCGTGATGCCACTTGATATCGTCGGCATTGATCTCGGGTACGACCAGTGGCACCTCGGGATCCATGCGGAAGGCATGGCTGTTGTCGACCACGACAGCGCCGCGCTTTACGGCCTCGGGCAGCAATTCCTTGGCGATATCGTCGCCGGCAGCACCAAGCACAATATCGCAGCCCTCAAAGGCCTCGGGGCAAGCCTCCTCAATCACGATTTGCTCGCCGCGGAACTCAACGGTCTTGCCCGCAGAGCGCGCGCTCGCCAGCAGCTTGAGCTTACCGACCGGAAACTCCTGCTCGTTGAGGCACTCGAGCATCTGGGTGCCCACGGCTCCCGTCGCGCCCAAAATAGCAACCGTGTACTGTTTCATGCTTCCCCCTTTAAAGGTTGTGGCTTTTGCCCGCACGCCGAGCAGGCCGATTATTGTTGCCAGTGTATACAAGAACGGGGCGGGCACGAAACCCGCCCCGTCGAAACGAAACCGAAACGAAACGCCCCGCCGTAGATTTATGAGACATGTCCCAAAAAATCAACGGGATGGCAGCTACTTGTGGAGCGCGACCAGGGCGGGATCGACCGGCGCGGGAGCCTCCAGATCGGAGACCTTCACAATGCCGTTCTCGTCGGAGAAGGCGCGGTAAATGGTCTGAATCGCCAGATCAAAGTCCTTCTCCTCCACACCGATGATGATATTGATCTCGTCGCAGCTCTGCGAAATCATACGCACGCTCACGCCAGCCTGGCCAAGCATGCCAAACAGGTGGCCCGAGATGCCGGCACGACCGCGCAGGTTACGGCCGACGGTCGCGATAAGTGCCAGGCCCTCGACAACCTCGATCTCGAGCGGCTCGACCTCCTGCTGAATGTCGCCCACGAGCGAGTACAGTGAATCGTGAACGTCCTGCTCCTGCACCACGGCGCCAAAGCGGTCGACGCCGGTGGGCATATGCTCGACGGAAACGTCATAGCGCTCGAAGACCGAAAGCGCGCGGCGCATAAAGCCGACGCGCGGTTTGGTGCGGTCGCGGGCCACGTTGATGGCGACAAAACCGCGCTTGCCGGTCACGCCGGTAATGATGGGCTCTGCCTCGCCCTCATCAGCCGTCTCGCTAATGATGGTGCCGGGATCCTGCGGCGCATTGGTGTTCTTGATGACCAGCGGAATGCCTGCCTCGCGCACGGGGAACACGGCTTCCTCGTGCAGGACGCTTGCGCCCATGTACGAAAGCTCGCGCAGCTCCTCGTAGGTAACGCGCGCAATGGGCTGAGCCTCCGGAACAATACGCGGATCCGCAGAATAGAAACCCGAGACGTCGGTCCAGTTCTCGTAAAGGTCGGCGCCCAGGCACTTAGCCAAAATCGAGCCCGAGATATCGCCGCCGCCACGATCGAGCAGCTTGATCTGGCCCTCACGCGTCGCGCCGTAGAAACCGGGCATAACAAAGCCGCCCTGCTGACCGTACTCCTGCACCAGCTCGGAGGTGCGGTTCATGCTGAGCGTACCGTCGTGATGGAACGCAACGACCGTCGCGGCATCCAGGAACGGCAGGCCCAGATACTCGGCCATCAGGCGAGCGGTGAAGTACTCGCCGCGGCTCACGAGCTCCTCGGTGGAGTAGCCGCCCGAGCGGGCGCGCTCGGCAAAGGCCGCAAACTCTTCGCGGATGGGATAGGTGAGTTCCAGCTCGTCAGCGATATCAAAGTAGCGCTGGCCAATGTCCTCGAGTAGCTCCTCGCACGACACGTGATACTTAACGTGTGCGTTAACCAGGTAGAGCAGGTCGGTCACCTTGGTGTCGCCCTTAAAGCGGCGACCGCAGGCAGAAACCACCACAAAACGGCGGGCAGGGTCGGCATCGACGATGGCCTTGATCTTCTTGAAGTGTTCGGCGTCGGCGACCGACGAGCCGCCAAACTTGGCAATCTTAATCATGGGCTGGAGGTTACCTTTCTAAAAAGCCTCTGCGAACCTATTTTGCACGCTCTGATACCATGGTTTCACTGATTGGGACCAAGGCATCCGAGGAGCAGTGTTATATGGGAACTTATCATAGTACACGAGGACGCACTTTATCGTGCTCAAGTAAGGTGGCAATCCGTACCGGCATCGCTCCCGACGGGGGTCTGTTTGTCTCGGACGAGCTCGGCACCCAGCAGGTCGATATCAGCTCGCTTGCAGATAAATCGTACTTTGAAATCGCTCAAGATGTGTTGGGAATGTTACTGAATGATTACACGGCCGAAGAAATTTCGGCGTGTGTCGACGAGGCATACCGCGGCACGTTCGCGAGTGAAGAGGTTACGCCGCTCGTTAAACTCGACGCTGCGCCGGGCGCTGACGCCCCTCAGACCTATGTGATGGAGCTCTTTGGCGGCCCCACGAGTGCCTTTAAGGACGTCGCCCTGCAGATGCTCCCCCGCCTGATGGCCCGCACTTCCGCCAAGGACGGCGGCGCCGAGCGCATCATGATCGTCACCGCCACGTCGGGCGACACCGGCAAGGCCGCACTCGCCGGTTTTGCCAACGCTCCGGGCACGGGTATTACCGTCTTTTATCCCGAAGGCAAAGTCAGCCGCGTCCAGAACCTGCAGATGTCCACGCAAGAGGGCGACAACGTCGCCGTCTGCGGCATCCGCGGCAACTTCGATGATGCCCAGAGCGCCGTCAAGCGCATCTTTGCCGATAAGGAGCTTGCCGAGCGTCTTGAGTCCGCCGGCACGGTGCTTTCAAGCGCCAACTCGATCAACGTCGGTCGTCTGGTACCGCAGGTCGTCTACTACTTTGCCGCCTATGCGCAGCTGCTGCGCGCCGGCGCCATCGAGGCCGGCGACGCCGTAGAGTTCTGTGTGCCGACCGGCAACTTTGGCGACATCCTGGCCGGCTACTACGCCAAGCGCATGGGCCTACCCGTCGCCAAGCTCGTCGTGGCGAGCGACAAGAACAACGTGCTTGCCGACTTCCTGACTACCGGCGTCTACGACCGCAACCGCCCGTTCTTCACGACCATCTCGCCGTCGATGGACATCCTTATTAGCTCCAACCTGGAGCGCATGCTCTACTTCCTGTCCGACGGCGACTGCGAACTCGTTGCCGGCCTTATGGAGCAGTTGGCACAGACCGGCCGCTACGAGGTACCCGCCGAGCTGCTGGCCAAGATCCAGAGCGTCTTTGGCTGCGGCTGGGCCAGCGAGGACGAGGTCCGCGCCGCCATCAAGAGCTGCTGGGATGCGAACGGTTATGTGATCGACCCGCACACCGCTTGCGGCTATCACGTCTTTGAAAAGGTCGCTCCTGCCGAGGGCGCCAAGGCCCGCGTGCTGCTTTCGACCGCCAGCCCCTACAAGTTCCCGCGCGCCTGCTGTGACGCCCTGGGCCTTAACGTTCCCGAGGACGACTTTGAGGCCATGCGCGTGCTCGAGCAGGCCACCAACACGGTCGCCCCGACCCAGCTCGCCGAACTCGAATCCAAACCCGTCCGCTTCGAAGACGTCTGCGACGTAGCCGACATGGCCAACTACGTAGAGTCTGCAGCAAAAAAGATGGCTACCAACTAAAACCCCCTATAAGGCGCCGGCGAAAGCCGGCGCACTTTCTTTTAATTTGGCTCCCCAGCGCGGTGAGGAGACGGCGTAGGTCGGTTTCACGCTTGCTCCGTCGCGAGTTCCGCACGAGCCGAAGGCCACTAAATGTGGCCTTCGTGCGAGCAGGACTGTCCGAGCAGCGGAGCAAGCGTGAAACCGACCCCCAGGAGGACCAACAACAATGATCAAGATCACCGTCCCAGCCACGAGCGCAAACCTAGGCATCGGCTACGACACCCTCGGCATGGCCGTCAGCCTCTACTCGCACTTCACCTTCGAGCGCGCCGACAAACTCACCATCACGGGCTGCCCCGAGGAGTTCCAAAACGAGAACAACCTGGTCTATGTGAGCTTTGTCGATGCGCTGGCCGCATGGGGCGAGCCGGCTTTTCCCGTTGCCATCGACATCCAGACCGACGTGCCCGTCGCCCGCGGCCTGGGCTCCAGCTCCACCTGCGTCGTCGCCGGCATTATGGCCGCCGCCGCACTGACAGGCCACACCGTCGACCGCGCCGAGCTGGTTCGCATTGCCACCGAAGTCGAGGGCCATCCCGATAACGTCGCCCCTGCCATCCTGGGCGGTGCCGTTTGCTCCTTTACGCCGACTGACTCGCTCCCCCAGTGCCTGCGCTACGAGGTGAGCGATCGCTTGCGTTTTATTACCGTGATTCCGCCCTACGAGGTGCATACGAGCGAGGCGCGCAAGGTCGTGCCGCAGGAGATTCCACTCTCCACCGCCGTATGGCAAATGGGCCGCATCGCCGGCATGACGCGCGGCCTGGAGACCGGCGACCTTGACCTGATTGCCGCCGCTAATGACGACCGCATTCAGGAGCCCTATCGTCGCCGCCTGATTCCCGACTACAACGCCGTGCGCGACACCTGCCTTAACGGCGGCGCTAAAACCATCTGGATTAGCGGCTCGGGCTCGACCCTCATGGCTGTGACCGACGACACCATCGTGGCAAAGTTCCTGCAGGTCAAGCTGCGCGAGCAGTTCCCCAAGTGCGATACGCATATTCTGACGTGCGACACGGAAGGCGCCCAGATCGAATACCTGTAGTCGCCGTCCCGTATACTCGCCGGGGAGGCCAGGGGCTTTGCCCCCAAATCGTCCTCGGACATGGCAGGACCCCCGCTGCGCACTTCGTGCGGCGGGGGTCCTGCCGTCCTGCGGAAAGATTTGGGGGCAAAGCCCCTGGCCTCCCCTACGTTAGCTTCGCTGACGGCGGCTACAGGGACCTACGCTTTGTAAAAGCGCCGGGCTGATAGTTGCTTTTTATTGGTAGGGGCTCTTGCTAGGTAGGGGCACTTACTAGTGACAGGCTTCGCCTGTGCGCTTGGTTTACGCTGCGCTTGTTTCTTTGTATTCGAAGACTGGTTCTAGGAGGTCTTCGATGTTGCAGTGTAGGACTTTTGCAATATCCCTCACTGTCGTTACCGAGGCTTCGTTGATGTTTCGCTGGCGCTGTTCGTACATTTGGATTGAACGGAGCGATACACCCGATTCGTATGCCAGGTCTTGTTGGGTTTTTTTAATCCTCTTTCTTGCTAGCGCCAGTTTAGTCTGACGCGGCGCCTTCTTCGCCATATCACAGACAAGGCGCGCCACGCGCTCCTCCGAGGCCTCATGCCAAGGGTAGTACAGGTTTCGCAGCGCATCAAATGGAACAACATGAAGCAGATCTTCGAACGATCCCCCTAGGCGCCACTGCAAATATGCCAGTATCCAGCCCGTCCAATATTCTGGTGTCTTCTCAAATCGGTAGGTCCGATCTGGCATCGACCCTGTTTGGTAACCAGATCTTTCGGAGATGAGCGCAAATAGTTCAACGCCCGACTTTCCCGACACTACCCATGCGTTGCCGCGTTCGAACTCGCGAGCTACGCCGCTCAGGCAAAAGAGTTCAGCAACTTCCGATCCTTCTGCTCCGTAATCGTTAACGGCATAGTCGAAGCAATCCCCGAGGTTGTTCATTGCGTCCTCAAGGTAATAGACGGGATATGTCCTACTCGGCCCACGATCCGTTAACTCTTGGATCATTTAAATCAACCCTCCCTGCCATCAAATCCCTAATGTCGACACCATCAGAGTCAAATCCGTTTACCGTATCCAGGTACTTTCGTCGAGCGTTCTGTTCTCGCTCAAATCGTTTGGGATAAAACTCAGCTCCCGAAGCCTGCTTCCAATCGCGGAACTTAATCGCCGAGAACGCACGCTCACTCATAAGCGCATATTGAATGCCCAAATCCCCCAAAAACATAATGCGCTGCAATTGCCTGAGGGTAGTGTCGAGAAAGTTGGTGTAGAGCCCCATCCGAAGCGAGTCGGCCCGGCGTCCTAGAATCTGGAATACGGTTG
>NZ_WQPK01000013.1 GCF_018785265.1 Collinsella aerofaciens
GTGTTGGCTAAAATGGGTCGGCCGGGATTGGTCAATCTCGGCCGACTATATTTGGCTAAATTATTCCGGCGCTAACAACGGCGTTTGATCCGTTTGAGGAGCGGCCGTTCTGCGCGGTGGATAGCCTGGTCTTTGCGTGGTTGTCCTATTTGCGTTTGCCGGGTGATATGGCGGAGCTGACGAACTGGCAGGGCCTAGACGTACGCGAGCTGCTGCGTGCCGAGTGCTACCGGGACATGATTGACGATTTGTGGGACCCGGAGGGGAGCAGAGCCTTGTTGGAGGCCGTGGCAGCAAGCCCTCGCTACCGTGGCGTACACGTTTGCGGCTATCGTGCCGTGAGCGATGTGGTGGCGACAGAGCAGTTTGCAGCCATGGCGTTCCGGTTTCCGGCGGGGTTTAGTTATCTTTCCTTTCGGGGGACCGACAGTACGATTGTGGGCTGGAAAGAGGACTTTAACATGGCATTCCGGTGTCCTGTGCCGGCCCAGGAATCCGCGGCGCGCTATGTGGACGAGGCGGCGGATGCGATCGACGGGCCGCTTTTGTGCGGAGGTCATTCCAAGGGTGGAAACCTTGCGGTGTACGGTGCGGCGATGTGCTCCGATGTCGCCCGTGAGCGAATCGAACGGGTGTATTCCCATGATGGTCCGGGCTTCGTCGAGGAGTTTCTGAACGGCAACGCCTTTGCCGATCTTTCCGGTCGAATCGACAAGACGCTACCTCGGTCGTCGATCTTTGGCATGATGTTCGAGACACAGGAGGACTATGCCATCGTTGAGAGCACCGAGTTCAGCCTGCTGCAGCACAATCCCTTTAGCTGGGTGGTTGATGGTCGCGACTTCGTGTACTGTGAGCGCCTGTCCGCCGGTGCTCGATACGTTGATGGCTCCATTCGCGAGATGCTGCTTGCAGTGGGGCCTAGCGAGCGCGAGCGTTTTGTAGATGCGTTGTTCTCCGTGTTTGAGGCTACGGGTGCTGAGCGGTTTGCGGATATCGTTGGAAATCTGCGCGAAAGCCTGCCCGTGATGCTCCAGGCTGCGCAAGGCTTTGACAAGGATACGCGACGCTTTGTCTCGCAGACCATCGCGGCAATCCTTAAATGCGCACTGCTGCCCAAACGACCCCAGATCGACATGCCCGCAGCCGGTAAGAGTCTGGCAGAACAACTCGAGGCGTGGCAGTCCGAGCTTCTGCGCTAGCCATTGGTGCAAAGCAACCTGTCCCCGATGCACCAATCTTCGATGCGCTCGGGGAGGGCTTGACCGCTATACTGGTTCGTGCCGAAATCGATCTAGAACGGAATGCCGTATATGAAAATCAATCACGCGATTCTGCATATCCTGGACTTTGACTCTGCCGTCAACGTTATGAGCCAGCGCGAGCTCGATATCGAGAGTCGTACCGTACGCAACTTCGTGACCACGCATCTGCGCCGCGCACGTACCTCGGCCGACAATAAACGCGCCACGTTTGCCGAGAACTCTGCGTTTGGCGGCGAGCTCAAGGGCTATTTCTTTGGCGAGCGCGAGTTCGTGGACCTGTCGCAGCAGATTGCGGAGTTTATCTCCTCCGAGCTCACCAAAGCCGAGAAAGCCGAGTCCACCGACGTGCTCGTGGCCGATTTTGACGACGATGAGGATGCCCGCTGGTTTGCCGTGATGCTGCTGGGCTCCAAGCAGGCTTTTATGCACGAAGTGGGCCGCGAGGAGGGGGAGGTGCGTAACGACATCGCGCGCCATTTCGCCATTCTGCCGAACCCCTCGCAAAAGGTGCCGAGCTATGCCATCGTGCGTGCAAGCACCATGGAGATCGGCTATGTGGATAAGAAGCGCAAGATTGCCGGCGAAGACCGTATGCTCATTCCCGACGGTCTGCTGCAGTGCGATACGGGCGTGTCGGGCAAGGAGGTCATCGACACCGTGACGCGTGTGGTCGAGGAAGTCGCCGAGGAGCACGGCGCCAACACGGCCGTGGCGCTCGCCAAGGTTAAGGCCGCTGTGGCCGAGAAGGTCGAGGATGACGAGGAGCTGCCGCCCTGGGATATCGTGGACGAGGTCTTTGAGGACGAACCGGTCATCAAGGAAAGTGTGCGCGCGGCACTGACCGAGGAGAAGGTTCCCGAGCGCGTTCCCGTGGAGCGCAAGCAGGTCGAGCGCGCGGCGGTGCGCAATCATAAGATTCGTACCGATACGGGTATCGAGATCAGCTTCCCGGCCGAGATGGGTTCCAACTCCGAGTACATCGAGTTCGTCAATGAGCCTAACGGCCTCATCTCCATCGAGCTCAAAAATATCGGTAGCATCGAGAATCGATAAGTTGCGTTGCGCCTACAGCGAGAAAGCAAAGGCCGAAGCCCTTCGGGACTTCGGCCTTTTTTGTTTTCGGCTTGGTTGCTGACATTGCGCCGCAGGTTGGGCATACGTCAGCGAAAACGCCCCTAGGCGAGCAAGGTGACGCGAAAGAGGAGGGCATTGACCTTCTGGTCATGCCCGACGATTGAACGTCAGATTGCCGCCTAGGGGCGTTTGCAGCGTCGGGTCGTTACGGCGTTTGGTAAAACGCCGTAACTATTAAAGCTGGCGCAGGCCCTCTTCCAGGCCGGTCTTGCTGTCGGTCTTCTCGTCGCGCATCTTGATGACGCGGGCGGGGACACCGGCCACGACGGCACCGGCGGGGACATCCTCGACGCACACGGCGCCGGCGGCAACAACAGCGCCCTTGCCCACGCGTACGCCCTCCAGGACCACGGCGTTGGCGCCGATCATGACGTCGTCTTCGATGATGACGGGCGTGGCGCTTGCGGGCTCAACGACGCCTGCCAACACGGTTCCAGCGCCGATGTGGCAGTTCTTGCCCACGGTGGCGCGGCCGCCTAGCACGGCGCCCATATCGATCATGGAACCCTCGCCGATAACGGAGCCGATGTTGATGATGGCGCCCATCATGATGACGGCACGGTCGCCAATCTCGACGCGGTCGCGGATGATCGCGCCCGGCTCGATGCGGGCGTTGATGCCCTTAAGGTCGAGCATGGGCACGGCGGAGTTGCGGCAATCGTTCTCCACGTCGTAGTAATCGATGGAATCGGCGTTGGCGTCCAGGATGGCCTTAAGCTCATCCCAGTCGCCAAAGACGGTCTTGCCGCGACGACCGCCGTAGACATGTGCGTCGCCCCAGGCAACCTTCATGCCGGGCTTCTCGCGCACGTACAGCTTGACGGGCGTCTTTTTGGGCGCGGTGGCGATGTAGTTGATAATCTCCTGTGCATCCATCTCGGCTGCGTTGCTCATTTGCTATCTCTCCTTTGGGCGGGTTCGGTTGATACCTGGTTAGGCAAACATGACCTGGTCGAACGTATAGAAGCCGGGTTCGCGGGCGACGAGCTTCTGCGCGGCTGCCAGGGCGCCGTTGACAAAGATCTGACGGCTCGTGGCGCGGTGCGTGAGCGTGACCTCCTCGTCCTGGCCGAAAAAGCTTACCTCGTGCACGCCGGCGACGGTGCCGCCGCGCAGCGAGTGCATACCGATCTCCTTGGGGTCACGCGCGCCGCACATGCCCTCGCGGCCATAGACGGGGTGGTAGCCTGCCTCGGGCTCAGCTTCGACGACGGCATCGAGCAGTAGCTTGGCAGTGCCGCTGGGGGCATCGACCTTTTGGTTGTGGTGCGTCTCGACGATTTCGCAGTCAAAGCCGGGCAGCTCGCGTGTAGCCTGCGCTACCAGATGGCGCAGGGCTGCGATACCGATGGAGTAATTGCCCGAGTGCATAACGCGGGTGTTCTGGCCCAGCTCACGCAGGCGGTCCATCTGCTCGGGGGTGTAGCCTGTGGTGCCCGAGACCAACGCCGCGCCCGTGCGCTCGACATAGGCGACGACGGCGTCGAAGGTCGCGACGTTCGAGAAGTCGATAATCACATCGGCAGCCGGTGCGTTCTCGAGCTTGCTCAAATCGAAGCCAATCTGGGCCACGATATCAAAAACGGGTTGACCGGCGGCGTCGACAACGCCCTCGGCGGTGGTGCGGATGAGCGAGCCCATGCGGCCCGTTCCCATAATGACGGTCTTAATCAAGCAGACCAGCTCCCTTCAGAGCATCGGTAAGTGCGGCTCGCGTGTCGTCTGCCATGGGGCACAGCGGCATACGGTAGTTTGCCTCGATCATGCCCATCTGGGCGAGCGCTTCCTTGACGGGGATGGGGTTGACCTCGCTAAAGAGGGCATTGATGAGCGGCTGGCCGGCAATCTGGATATCGCGGGCGCGTGCCACGTCACCGTCCAGATAGGCGCGGCACATGTCGTGCACGAGCTGCGGCTGAACATCGGCCCACACGCTGATGGTGCCCGAGGCGCCCAGGCTCATGAGCGGTACGGTAAGCGCGTCCTCGCCCGAGTACATGCGGAAGTCGTCTGACAGCAGGTGGGCGATCTTGGCCGCGTAGGCGACGTTGCCCGAGGCCTCCTTAATACCCATGATGTTGGGGTGCGCGGCCAGGCGTTCTACGTTGCGCTCGCTGATGCCGCAGCCACAGCGGCCGGGGATGTTGTACAGGATGCAGGGGATGTCCACGGCATCGGCGACGGTCTTAAAGTGCTGATAGGTACCCTCTTCATTGGACTTGTTGTAGTAGGGGGTGATGAGCAGCAGACCGTCGGCGCCCAGGCCCTGATAGGTGAGCGACTTGGTGAGCATGGTCTGCGTGGAGTTGGAGCCCGAGCCGGCAATAACGGGGACGCGTCCTGCAACATGCTTGACCACAGCGGCGACGACGGAGTTGTCCTCGTCATCGGTCATCGTGGCACTCTCACCGGTGGTGCCCAGGGTGAGGATGGCGTCAGTGCCATTTTGCAGGTGGAAATCGATAAGGCGCTCAAGCGCGTCAAAGTCGACACTGCCGTCCTTTTTAAACGGCGTGACAAGGGCGACGATTGAGCCCTCGAGATTGCGGATATCCATGTTCTTCTCCTTCGCTTCCGCGATCTGGACGCGTTTGTTCCATTTGGCGGCGACTGCTAGGCGCTCGTCCTGAGCACGACGGCGGGCGCTTTCGGCGCGCGATTTGGCCAGCAGCTCGCGGCCGCACGGCAGCACGTCGAGCGTGGCAAAGTAATCGCCCGGACGCTCGGCGCGGCGAATGAGGTCTGCCGAGCCATCGGGGCGCAGCAGGACCTCGGCGGAGCGCAGGCGGCCGTTGTAGTTGTAGCCCATAGAGTGGCCATGCGCGCCGGTGTCGTGAATCACGAGCAGGTCGCCCATGTCGATATGCGGAAGCTCGCGGTCGATGGCGAACTTGTCATTGTTCTCGCACAGATTGCCCGTGATGTCGTACGTGTTCGTGACGGGCGCTGTGGTCTTGTCGTCGCCACCCGGCTGGCCCATCACCGTAATGTGGTGGTAAGCGCCATACATGGCAGGACGAATCAGATCGACGGCACTGGCGTCCACGCCGATATAGTCCTTGTAGATCTGCTTCTCGTGGATGGCCTTGGTGACCAGGCATCCGTAGGGGCCCATCATAAAGCGACCCATCTCGGTGCAGATCGCCACATCGCCCATGCCGGCGGGGACCAGAATCTCGTCGTAGGCTGCGTGTACGCCCTCACCGATGGCGTGAATGTCGTTAGCCTGCTGCTCGGGCAGGTAGGGGATACCCACACCGCCGGACAGATTGATAAAGGCGACATGTGCGCCGGTCTCGCGCTCCAGGCGCACGGCAAGTTTAAAGAGGATGCGTGCGAGCTTGGGATAGTAGTCGTTAGTGACGGTGTTACTGGCAAGGAAGGCATGGATGCCAAAATTCTCGGCGCCCTTGGCCTTGAGCATGCGGAAGGCCTCAAAGAGCTGCTCGGTGGTCATGCCATATTTGGAGTCGCCCGGGTTGTCCATGATGCCGTTGGAGAGCTGGAACAGACCGCCTGGATTAAAGCGGCAGCTGACCGTCTTGGGGATGGGCCCCGCAACACGCTCAAAGAACTCGATGTGGCTGATGTCGTCAAAGTTGACGATGGCACCCAGCTTGTTGGCGAGCTCAAAGTCGGCAGCCGGCGTGTCGTTGGAAGAGAACATGATGTCGTGTCCCGTGATGCCCAGCGAGCGGGCGATCATGAGCTCGGTATAGCTCGAGCAATCGCAGCCGCAGCCGTATTCGTTGAGAATGGAGATGAGCGCCGGGTTGGGGTTGGCCTTGACGGCAAAGTATTCCTTAAAGCCCGGGTTCCATGCAAAGGCGTCGCGCACTTCTTGCATGTTGCGGCGGATGCCCGCCTCGTCGTATAGATGAAACGGCGTGGGGAACTGCTCGACGATATGCTCGAGTGTCTCCTTGTCCACAAACGGCTGCTTGGCCGCATATGCCTCGTTGGGGGTCAATGCCATGTCCCGTAAACCTCGCTATCCAGACGGCGCCATCTGCGCATCGAATCCGCATAGCGTGGACCCAATGTCCGGATAGCGCTCCCGCATTGCTGCAGACAGTCCTGTGGGTGTTTCCCACAGGCCCACCAGGTTGTTCGTGCCCGAAAAACCCAGTTCGGCGGGTTTCGCCTCCCCACGGGGTCAAAGCCTGCCGGCTCGCCCGCGGCTCTTCGTGCCCGCGCCTCTATCAAGTGGTAAAGACCCTATCACGTTGCACTTTACCAAACAAGAGTATTCGTATATAACGTTTAAAAAATGCAGGGATATGTTAGAAACAAGGGCGTCACAATTCTGCATCACAATATTGTGCGAATGGATATGCCCCATGGAAGGATCCTTTATGACCGAGCTCCAAGAACTTCGTCGCTATCGTCGCGACCTGCATCGCATTCCGGAGCTCGATTTCGATCTTCCGCAAACCATTGCCTATATCGAGGGCGTGTTGGCACCGCTCGCTTGCGAGGTGACCCATCCGTGCCCCAGCTGCGTCTGCGCTTTCTTCGACGCCGGCGTTGGTGCCGCGCATGCCACAGCGATTCGCGCCGATATGGATGCGCTGCCCATCGCGGAGGCGACGGGAGCGGCCTTTGCCTCGACCCATCCCGGCAAGATGCACGCTTGCGGACATGACGGACACATGGCCATGGCACTTGCCGCCGCGACGTATGTCGACCGTACGATTCGCGAGCAGCCGGGCGCCATTAGGCGCAACGTTCTCTTTGTGTTCCAGCCGGCCGAGGAAACGACCGGTGGTGCCAAGACGGTATGCGAGAGCGGTGTGTTCGAGCGCTATGGGGCTGACCGCATTTTTGGCTTCCATGTGTGGCCCGATCTGCCTGCCGGCACGTTGGCGAGTTGTTCCGGTCCGCTGCTGGCGCGTTCGAGTGAGACACACATTCATATTCACGGGACGAGCATCCATATCGCTAAGACTTATGGTGTGCCGGTTGAGGAGTCGCACGATGCCGCGTTGGCGGCGGCGAAGTTTTTGGTTGCCGAGCGCGAACTGATGGACGAGCTGGGCACCGACGAGCCCTGTATCGGCAAGTTTGGTCTGCTGCAGGCCGGTACCGTCTGCAATGCGGTGGCGGGGGAGGCCCATGTTGCTGGTAGCTTGCGCGTGTTTACAGACGCTATGTTCGACCGTGCGCGCGAGGGCGTGCGCCGTGTGCTCGACGAAGCGTGCACCGCAACGGGCTGCACGTATGATCTCGACTTCGCCGAGGGCTATCCACCGGTCGATAACGACCCCGAGTTGTTTGCCTGCATTGCGCCTGCCTTGTCCGAGCTGCAACTTGTGGACGAGCCGCTGTTAATTGCCGAGGACTTTGCTTTCTATCAGCGCCATCTGCCGGGCGTGTTCTTCTTGCTGGGCACGGGCATGCCAGAGGACCAAGACAACCCGAGTGATTCGGATGGCTGCCCCGCCTATGCCACAAGCGCTCTGCATACCGATAGCATGCTCTTCGACGAGGAAATCCTACTCAAAGGCCTCGATGTCTACAAACGATTACTTTCGCTTGACTGGTTGATTTCCGATCTCAGCCGAACACATTGAGCAAATAGGCCATTCCCGCAGTTAGCCGAACGCCCCCGCGGCCCCTCCTGGGGTCCGGGGGCGCCGTTTTCCCAGTTGAAGGAACGGTGGAGA
>NZ_WQPK01000014.1 GCF_018785265.1 Collinsella aerofaciens
TTCCACGGCACCCTCGAGCTCGTGGAGCCCGGCGTCCCCGTGTTCCTGTTCATGGGCGAGGACGAGAACCGCAAGCTCGATGAGCGCGTCCGCGCGTTCCTGACCCGCGGCGTGACCGGCGACACCGACATCAACGTCATCGACACCGCCGAGTTCGCGATCCCCGGCCTTGACGACGAGTTCCGCGTCATCGTGTCTCCGTGGATCCTCTCCTCGCTGATCACCGATCGCCTTGCCGCTTACTACGAGACGGTCACCAAGCACAACCTCAACTACCGTCGCTACTATCACCAGTTCGACTACTAAGAGCAAATAACGTTTGTGTAATTGGGCCCCGCTCCTATATGGAACGGGGCCTCGCTTGGGTTGGAGAGTAATTATGAGCTATCCCCAGCTTGCCGTCATGAATATCAGCCATCGTTATTTTGACCTTGAGGAGTTCTTTTCTTCGGCGTCGGCTTCGGGCTACACGTGTTGCGAGCTTTGGACCGGGTCGATGCATCTGTATGTCGATTGCCATGGATACGATTCGCTCGAGCAGGTGCGGGAGCTATCACAGCGGTATGGGGTTCGGATTGTGGGGCTTTGTCCCGAACAGAACAACCCCAAGCCGTGGAATATCGCGGCGCGCGGGAATGAGGCGCGTGCCCGCACGCTCGCGTACTTTAAGAACGTTGTAGATATCGCGGCGGAACTTGGAGCCGAGCAGGTCATGGTCTCGAGCGGCTGGGCATTTTTGAACGAGCCGATCGAGGACGCGTGGGGTCGCAGCGCCTCGATGCTGCGTGCGATTGCCGAGCATGCGGGAGAGCGCGGCGTGCGACTGGTGCTCGAGGCCCTACAACCGGTTGAGTCGATGATCGTGAACTCGGCGGCCGATACGAAGCGCATGATCGAGGCAGTTGATCATCCGGCACTTAAGGCGTGTCTGGATTTGGGCGCTATGGCGGTGGCGGGGGATACCATCGACGATTATTTCGATCTGCTTGGCGATGATGTCGCCCACGTGCATTTTGTCGATGTTGCGGCAGATGGCACGACGCATCTTGCCTGGGGTGACGGCGACCGCGATATGCGCGCCGACCTGGATAGGCTGGTGGCGCGCGGCTATCGCGGAGTTGTTTCGGCCGAGACCTATGATTGGCGCTATTTCGCCAATCCCGCGGCAGCCGATGCGCAGGTTATGGCGGAGTACCGACGCGCGATTGGCGCCTAAGTGGGACAGGGCGTCGAGTTGGCGTTTGACGCTTTTTGAGAAACGGGACGTGCTTTCCGCTTGAGGCTTCTGGCGGAAAGCACGTCCCAGAACAGGCGCTCAGAATGGGACACACTTTCCGCTGAGGACCTCAACCGGAAACCGCATCCCAGTTTTTGGCTGGCGGGCGGGACGCGCTTTCCCCTATGTTTCCAAATGAATACGGTGTGAGCCGTTGCGACGGATTTTCCCCGCAAACACTCTAGTATGCTAAAGTACCCAGAAGACCGGCGGAGCTCTGCCGGTCTTCTGCTCTATATGAAACACAGCATGAGGAGGCTCACCAGATGACGGCCACACCGTGGGGATTCCGGGACATATTGCCCGAGGAGGCTCAGGCGCGCGAGGAGATCGCATGTACGGTGAAGGGCTGCTTCAGGGGGCATCATTACCTTCCGGTCGAGACACCGCTGCTCGAGGACAAGGGTTCGCTCGAGGAAGGCGGCCGCATTGCGGATACGCCGTTTAAGCTCTTTGATGACGACGGTCGCCTGCTGGTGGTCCGTCCCGACAACACGCTGCCGATCGTTCGCCTGGTTTCGACTCGCATGCGCGCGGCCGACCTGCCTCTACGTCTTCGCTACGAGGCGCCGGTGGTTCGTGAGTGCCAGCGCAATGCCGGCGGCTCGCGTCAGTTTACGCAACTGGGTTTTGAGCTTATCGGTGTGGGCGACACTGCGGGCGATGTCGAGATCGTCTCGCTCGTGGCCGAGGCCGTGCGTAAGCTGGCACTGCCCGATGCGCGCATTATCGCGGGCAGCGTGCGTCCGTTTAAGGAACTGCTCGCGGCGTGCGAGGATCGCGAACTGGCCGCCGAGGCCCTGCGCTGCGTGCACGCCAACGACTTTGTGGGCCTCGATGCCCGCGTGGCGGCAAGCACCGAGTCCGATGCCGTCAAGGCCGCCATTTGCGAGCTGCCGCGTCTGCACGGCGGTGCCGAGGTGCTCGACCGCGTGGACGCGCTGCTGGAGGCCGCCGGTATCGTCGCGCCGCTGACGCGCGAGCTGCGTGCCCTGGTCGAGGGCCTGGCACCCGAGGACGCCCAGGTGCTGTCATTCGACTTCTCCATCATGAACTCTTTCGATTACTACACGGGCCTGGTCTTTAAGGCCTATGCCGGCGGCCTGCCCGATCCGGTGGGCTCGGGCGGTCGCTACGACTCCATCTTTACCGGCGCATTTGGCGACGGTATCGAGGTGCCGGCGGCGGGCTTCGCCTTTTCGCTCGAGCGCCTGGAGGCCGCGCGCACCTCGGCCGAGGATGCCGCTTCCGATGGCGACCACGCCGTGGGCCGTGGCGCCGAGGGCCCGCTGCGCATTGCCGTGCCCAAGGGCTCGCTTAAGGCCGACACGCTCGACGTGCTTGAGATCGCGGGCCTGGACGTCTCCGAGCTGCGTGACCCCGGCCGTCACCTGATCGTGCGCGGCCGCGACACGCGTGCCGGCGAGGGCGCGGTCGGCGATATCGAGTTTGTCATCGTGCGTCCCAGCGATGCGCCTGCCTTTGTGGGCTGCGGTGGTGCCGATTGCGGCATCTGCGGTTGGGACTCGCTCATCGAGGCAGACCTCAACCTGCTGCAGCTGGTCGACCTGGGCTATGGCCTGTGCACGTTTATCGAGGCGGAGCCCGCATGGCGCGCTGGCCGGGCCGAGCGCAACTATGCCCGCCGCGGGTCGCTTCGCGTGGCCACCAAGTATCCGCGCATCGCGGGTGCATGGTATGCCGAGCGCGGCGTGAACGCCGACATCGTTTCGCTGCACGGCAACATCGAGTTGGGCCCCATCGTCGGCATGACTGATCGCATCGTGGATATTACTGCCACGGGCGCCACGCTGCGCGACAACGACCTGGTCATCACCGGTCGCATTATGGACTGTACGGCCCGCTTCTTCGTCAACCCGGGTGCTGCGCGCCTGGATCCGCGCGTGCGTAATCTGGCAGATCGCTTGGCAGCGGCCGTGAAGGACAAGCATTTTGAGCCCGTTGCGGGCTCGGCACAATAGCGCGAGCACGCACGGGCGTCCCAACGTCTGGGCTGCGGGCCGATTGGCGCCGCCGCCCGGCCTCTCGTTTTTCGAACTCAACCTCGACCGATAGGGGATTCCGATATGAAGACCATCAAGCTTGCTCCCGGTGAGCGCCTCGTTACCAACCAGCTCAACCGCAAGGGTGTGCTGCCGCAAAGCATCGTCGACGCCGCCCGCGATATCGTGGCTAACGTGCGCGCCAACGGCGATGCCGCGGTGCGCGATTACTGTCAGCGTTTTGACGGTGTCGAGCTGCAGAGCTTCCGTCTGCCGCAGGAGCAGATCGATGCCGCGCTCGAAGGTCTCGACCCGGCTTTTGTCGCCGCGCTCGAGAAGGCCGCGCGCCAGATTCGCGCGTTCCACCAGCGCGAGGTCGAGCAGAGCTGGTTTACCACGCGTGCGGACGGCACGATGCTCGGCGTTAAGGTGACCCCGCTCGCGGCGGCCGGCATCTACGTGCCGGGCGGTCGCGCGCAGTATCCCTCCACGGTGCTCATGAATGCCATTCCCGCCAAGGTTGCCGGCGTCAAGCGCGTGGTTATGGTGACTCCGCCGCAAAAGGATGGCCTGATCAGCCCCTACACGCTCGCGGCGGCAAAGCTCGGCGGCGTGGACGAGATCTATATGGTGGGCGGAGCTCAGGCTGTGGCCGCGCTAGCGTACGGCACCGAGACCATTCCGCGCGTCGACAAAATCACTGGTCCGGGCAACGCCTTTGTTGCCGCGGCCAAGCAGATTGTCTCGGGCGACGTGGGTATCGATATGGTCGCCGGTCCCTCCGAGGTCTGTGTGCTGGCCGATGCCACGGCCAAGCCCATGGTGGTCGCGGCCGACCTGATGGCCCAGGCCGAACACGATCCGCTGGCAGCCTGCTATCTGGTGACTTGTGACGAGCAGTTTGCGCGCGAGGTCGAGGCCGGCATCGACATCCTGGTGGCGCAGTCGCCGCGTGCCGAGATCACGCGTGCCTCGCTCGATAACGAGGGCACCATCGTGGTGGCCGCCGACATGGCTGCCGCCGTCGAGGCGGTGAACACCGTGGCGCCCGAGCACCTTGAGCTGCACTGCAGGGACGCGATGGGCCTGCTTGGCGGCATTCGCAACGCCGGCGCCATCTTTGTGGGCGCTTGGAGCTCCGAGCCGCTCGGCGATTACGTTGCCGGCCCCAACCACACGCTGCCGACCGGCGGTACGGCCATGTTCTCCAACCCGCTTTCGGTCGAAGAGTTCGTCAAGCGCTCGAGCGTCATTTGCTATACACCCGAGGGCCTGCTCTCCGACGCTCCCGCTACGCAGCGCCTGGCCGAGGCCGAGGGACTGTGGGCGCACGCGCTATCCGCCGCCCTGCGTCGCCGCGTGCTGGAACAGGGCGAGGATGCCGTGAGTGCCGAGTCGCTCGCCGCGGCCGACCTGACCAAGGTTGCCTGGCCGGGCGACGCCGTGGCGACGGTCGCCGAGGGTGTGGACCTGGCGGCTGCAGGCGCGGATGGCGCTGGCGCGACCGGCGAGGAGGCCTAATATGGCCGAGCTGACGCCGCGCATGAAGGAGCTCGTCCAGCCCTACCTGGCCGGCATCGAGCCCTATGATCCCAACTTTACGCCTACGCGCATCAATCTTTCGGCCAACGAGAACACCTATCCCGTGCCGGCTGGCGTGCGCAAGGCGGTCGACGCGGCCCTGGCCGCCACGCCGCTCAACCGCTATCCCGACCCCATGTCCAACGACCTGCGCGATGAGCTTGCTGCCTGGCATGGCGTGGCGCGTGAGAATATTTGCGTGGGAAACGGCGGCGACGAGCTGCTCTATAACTACCTGCTGGCGTTTGGCGGCGCGGGGCGGACCCTGCTCAACTGCCCGCCGTGCTTTAGCGAGTATGCGTTCTTTGCGTCGCTCTGCCAGACCGAGGTGCGCGACGTGTGGCGAGACCCCGCGACCTTTGAGCTCGACCAGGCAGCCGTGCTTGCGGCGGCGCCCGAGTGCAACCTGGCGATCGTGACCTCGCCCAATAACCCCACGGGCGACGTGGCGCCGCTCAACTTTGTCGCGGCCCTGTGCGATGCGTGCCCCGGCATGGTGATGGTCGACGAGGCCTACGTTGAGTTTGCTGACGATTCGTTTGGCGCGGCCACCACGGCGCAGGGGCTTATCGCCGAGCATCCCAACCTGGTGATTCTGCATACGCTGTCCAAGGCGTTTGGCGCTGCCGGAACGCGGCTGGGCTACGTGATCGCGGCACCCGAGGTTATCGACGTGTTCGCGGCGATTCGCCAGATCTACTCGGTCAATGTGCTGAGCCAAGCCGCGGCACTTGCCTGTGTGCGTGCCCGCGACGCATACGCGCCCGTGGTGGCACAGGTCACATCCGAGCGCGAGCGCGAGCTGTGCGCCCTGCGCGCAATGGCTGCCGAGGGCCTGCCAGTGGAGGCATGGCCGAGTGCGGCGAACTTTGTACTCGTACGTACGCCGCATGCCACGCGCGTGCGCGAGCGCCTGCGCGACGAGTACTCGATTTTGGTGCGCGACTTTAGCTACGCACTGGGGCTCGCGGACTGCCTGCGCATTACCGTGGGCACCCCGCAAGAAAACGATGAGGTGCTGGCTGCGTTTGCCACGCTGGTGAAGGAGGAGATGTAGATGGGCCGTTATGCCGAGGTGACCCGTAAGACGGGGGAGACCGACATTGTCGTCAAGCTCGACCTGGACGGGAGCGGCGTGTGCGATATCTCGACCGGCGTGCCGTTTTTCGACCATATGCTCAACGCCTTTGGTCGCCATGGCCTGTTCGATTTGACAGTACATGCGGTAGGCGACGTGGAAGTCGACGCGCACCATACCGTTGAGGACACGGGTATTGTACTGGGCGAGGCGTTTTGCCAGGCGCTGGGCGATAAAGCGGGTATTACGCGCTTTGCCGACGCGGCGATCGCCATGGACGAGACGCTCGTGATGGCCGCCGTGGACATTTCGGGCCGCGGGCAGGCCTATTGCGAGCTGCCCGTGCCGACCGAGCGCGTGGGCGGCTTCGATACCGAGCTGGCCGTTGAGTTCTTCTATGCCTTTGCGCGCGACGCCAAGCTCACGCTGCACGTGCGCGAGCTGGCGGGCAGCAACTCGCATCACATTATCGAGGCCGCCTTTAAGGCCGTGGGCCGCACGATGCGCCACGCCTGCGAGCTCGATCCCCGCGTGCAGGGCATCCCCAGCACCAAGGGATCGCTGTAACCGTCACAAGGGTAAAACCACCACAAAGGGGACAGGCACCTTTGTGGTGGTTTTGGATGATGAGAAGTGGAGGGGTCGCGTGGGCGAACCGAAGATCGTGGTGGTTGACTACCACAAGGGCAACTTGTCGAGCGTTGCGCGCGGGCTTGCGCGCGCCGGTGCCGCCGCCTGTACGTCGGACGACCCGGAGCAGATCCGCCGCGCCGACGGCCTGGTCATCCCGGGCGTGGGCGCGTTCTATGACGCGATCGCCTTTATGCGCCAGAGCGGCGAGGCGGACGCGGTGCTCGATGCCGTCGCCGCCGGAACTCCGCTGCTCGGCATCTGCCTGGGCCTTCAGCTATTTTTTGAGCGTGGCAACGAGGGCGTGCCTGCGGACGAGGGCGCGGTTGCCGATGGCAACACCCCCGAGCAGGCTGGCGGTCCCTGGGTCGATGGCCTGGGTATTATGCGTGGCTCGTGCACGCGCTTGGAATCGAGTCGCCTGAAGGTGCCGCACGTGGGCTGGGACCAGGTACACATGACGCCCGCCGGTGCGGCCGATCCGCTGCTTGCCGGTTTTGCCGAGGGTGCCAACATGTATTTCACCCACAGCTACGCGGTGGCCGACGACGCCGATGCCGCCGATGTGCTGGCGCGCACGCACTATACGCGGAGCTTCCCGTGCATCGTGCGCCACGGCAACGTGTGGGGTTGTCAGTTCCATCCCGAGAAGTCCTCGGCGCTGGGGCAGCGCATCCTTAAGAACTTCGTCAACATCGTCGAGGAGGTTGGCCGATGATCCTGTTTCCCGCAATCGATCTGATCGGCGGCAAGGTCGTGCGCCTGGAGCGCGGCGACCGCAGCCGCTGCAAGGTATATTCCGACGACCCCGTGGCAGTCGCCCGCTCGTTTGCCGAGCAGGGTGCGAGCTGGGTGCACGTCGTCGACCTATCCGCTGCCTTTGGCGAGGACGAGGACACATGCGCTGCCAACTCGGCGGCGATTAAGGCCATCTGCGGCGTCGACGGTCTGTCCGTGGACGTGGGCGGCGGCGTCCGCTCGCTCGCACGCATCGACGAGCTGGCCGGCTACGGCGCACGCCGCATTGCGCTGGGCACCGTGCTGGTGACCGAGCCGGGTTTTGCCGAGGTGGCAGCCCAAGGCTTTGGCGAGCTGCTGGTGGCAGACATCGCCGCGCGCGACGGTCAGGTCAAGGTGAACGGCTGGCGTGACGGCGCGGGCGTGGTGCTCGACGATGCCGTGGCGCAGCTTACCGAGCTGGGCTTTAAGCATCTGGTGTATACCGACATCGCGCGCGATGGCATGCAGACGGGCATCGATGTGGCAGCGTATCGTCATGTGGCCGAGGTCGCGGGCTTTCCCGTCGTGGCTTCGGGCGGCATCTCGACGCTCGACGACATCCGCGCGCTGGCCGCGGTGGGTGAGGGCGCGATTGAAGGCGCCATTACCGGTCGTGCGCTCTATGAGGGCAACTTTACGCTGGCCCAGGCGCTGGCCGCCGCCCGAGGGGAGGAGTAGCCCATGCTTACCAAACGCGTGATTCCCTGCTTGGACGTCAAGGACGGCCGCGTGGTCAAGGGCGTCAACTTTGTGAGCCTGCGCGATGCGGGCGACCCGGTGGAGCTAGCCCGCGCCTACGACCGCGAGGGTGCGGACGAGGTTGTCTTCCTGGACATTACCGCCACGAGCGACAACCGCGCGACGACCATCGAGATGGCGGCGCATGCGGCCGAGGAGCTCGCTATTCCCTATACCGTGGGCGGTGGCTTTCGCGACCTGGCGGGCATGCGCACCATGGTGGCTGCCGGTGCCGACAAGGTATCGCTCAACTCGGCGGCCGTGCGCGACCCGTCGCTGGTCAGCCAGGCTGCCGCGGCGTTTGGCAGTCAGGCCGTGGTCGTGGCGATCGATGCCAAGCGCGTGGGGCTGCCCGGGGAGCCGGGCGCCGATAAGTGGGAGGTCTTTACCGCGGGAGGCCGCAACGCCACGGGTATCGACGCGGTGGCGTGGGCCGAGGAAGCGGCTCGTCGCGGCGCCGGCGAGATCTTGCTGACCAGCATGGATCGCGACGGCACCAAGGCCGGCTTTGACCTGGCACTCACCCGTGCCGTGGCGCGCGCGGTGCCGATTCCCGTTATTGCGAGCGGCGGCGTGGGCACGCTCGAGCATTTTGCCGAGGGTGTGATTGAGGGCGAGGCCGATGCCGTGCTGGCGGCGAGCGTCTTTCACTTTGGGACGTTCAGCATTCGCCAGGTGAAGGAGTATATGGCATCGCAGGGTATTCCCGTGAGATTGGACTTCTAATGCTGCGGCTTGTCCAGGTACCGCATCTTGCCGCTCAAACCGTCGCTCGCGTACCAAAGTACGCGTCGCTCCTCTTTCGCGGCAACCTGCGGCACCTGGACAACCCTCGCCGACCTGTGGGGTTTCGTTTATGACTTGGGAGAAATGATGACTGAGGTAATAGAAGCGTCTGATCTTAAATACGACGCCCGCGGGTTGATTCCTTGTGTGGTTCAGCAGTATGACACCGGCGAGGTGCTTATGGTTGCCTGGATGAATGAGGAATCGGTGGGGCTGACGCTCAAGACCGGTACCACGTGGTTTTGGAGCCGTAGCCGTCAGGAGCTCTGGAACAAGGGCGCGACGAGCGGCAATATGCAGGAGGTCAAGGAGCTCTGGGCCGACTGCGATAGCGATACGCTGCTGGTCAAGGTCGACTCGCCGGGTCCGGCCTGCCATACCGGCAACCGTACCTGCTTCTTTAAGAAACTCGCGTAGGGCGGGCGCTCGATTAGACGCTCGGCCACCAGAAAGGATTGAACTATGGGTGTGCGCACCGCAAACGTTCAGGATGGAAATATCGGAGAGACGCTGACAAGTCTGGCCGAGGTGATTCACGGTCGTCGTGATGCATCGCCGCAGGAGAGCTATACCGCGCGTCTGCTGACCGACGTCGAGGACGAGCTGCTCAAGAAGCTTGCCGAGGAGGCGAGCGAGGTGATCATGGCCTGCAAGGATAACGATCACGATCACATCCGCTACGAGGCCGGCGACCTGATCTACCACCTGCTCGTGACGCTCGAGCGCTACGGCATCACCCTCGACGAACTGGCCGGCGAACTCAACGCCCGCCGTCACTAGTCTTAGGCGAGGGGCGTGGACTCCCATTCGCCGGTAGGGTGGGGGATGTCGAAGGTTCGATAGCCGCAGTCGTAGGCGTGGGCTTGCGCTTCGCGGATATTCCAGCAGATGTCGCAGGCGCGGTGCGCGTCCGAGCCAAAGGCGATGGGTACCTCGGCGTGGGCGAAGCAACGCAACAGTCCCGTCGAGGGGTAATAGTCGTCGAGGCCCTTGCGCGGCGCGGCGGTCGAGACTTCGACACGGCGACCCGTATCGTGGGCGCATTCGGCCATCTGCTCCCAAAACGGCGCCGCGTCAAAATCGGGCGCAAAGCCTTCCTTCGAAAAGCGCATGACCAGATCGGGGTGGGCCATTACATCAAAGTTAAGCGGGCTCTCGCAGGCGCGGCACCAGTCATCGACATAGCGCTCCCACACGCCGTGTACCCCCAGGTTTTCCCAAACATGCAGGTTAGTGTCGTCGTCGATCCAGCCGCAGCGCGAATCGGATGTATCGGGGCGAGCGACGTCCTCCGTTCCCGCCGTGCCCGCGGCGCCGGCCATGATATCGCCCGGATCGCCAATCCAGTGCACACTGCCCAAGCGCACTATGGCACCCGCGGACCAGCGTTCAACCAAAGGCTCGCAACCTTCGTACCAGTCGCATTCAAAGCCATAGATAAGCTCGAGCTCCGGCGCGATCTGCGCGGCGAGCTTGCGGGCGTCCTCAAATGCTAGGCGATGCGCCGTCAGGTCGCCCTCGACAACTTGCACTTCGCAGTTGGCGTCCATGCTGGCGGGCAGGGTGAGGTGGTCGGTCGAGACCATAATGCGGCAGCCGGTGGCCGCGGCGGCGCGGATGTTCTCCTCAAACGTGGCATGGCCGTCCGAAAACGAAGTGTGGGTGTGGCAATCGATCAGCGGGCAGGCAGACATGGCGGCTCCTTAGCGTCAAGCGAATCCGCTTCATTGTAATGGCGCAGCTCTCAACACGCCGGGCACGCGGGGGGTCGAAATCGATTGGAAAGGCTGCGCGGCGCGCGGTGCGGCCTCGCTTGTGCTCTCAAAACATGTACATCAGCCTCCAAAAGCTGCAAAAAATGACATGTTTGGAGGCTGACGTACACGTTTGGCTGAGGCGGTGGAGTGTCGGTTTCTTGCGGACAAGGAAAATCGCGCTCATCGCGCGCCGCCACACTTGCGCCGCCCGCGATGTGCTAGCGTTTGGATGAACAAAACGAGCCCGCGCGGAAAGGATCCGGACCGTATGCAATGCGATAGCAAATCTCCGCTGTCCCGCGAGACCGATGCACCCGAAACCATCGTCAAGCTGGAGTGCGACATCGACGATGCGTCGCCCGAGGTGCTCGCCTATGCCGCCGACCGCTTGCGCGAGGCGGGCGCCCGCGAAGTGCACTGGCTGCCTCTCTACTGCAAAAAAGGTCGTCCCGGCTGGCGGCTGCAGGTAATCTGCGCCCGCGAGGACATTGACCGTCTGCAGATGATCATCTTTTTGGAAACCACGACCAACGGCATCCGCCGCCAGGTTATGGAGCGCGTCTGTCTGCCGCGTCGTTTTGAGCAGGTGGCGACGCCTTGGGGCGAGGTGGCCGTTAAAGTAGCCATCCTGCCCGACGGCAGTGAGCGTGCGGCGCCCGAGTACGAGGACTGCTCCCGCCTCGCTCGCGAGCACAACGTGCCGCTCCAACGCGTGATGCAGGCGGCCCAGAGCGCGGCACTGCGATTTGAATAGCGCGGCCGGCGACTTCCCGCGCCCAGTCATATCAACCCCACCCGAAAGGACTCCCCATGAAATACCTCATCGCTTCCGACATTCACGGCTCGGCATATTGGACCGAACGCCTGGTCGCCGCCATCGAGTCCGAGCAGCCCGACCGCATCGTGCTGCTGGGCGACCTGCTCTACCACGGTCCGCGCAACGACCTGCCGCGCGATTACGCCCCCAAGCGCGTGATCCCGCTGCTCAACGCCCTGGCCGACCGCATCATCGCGGTGCGCGGCAACTGTGACGCCGAGGTCGACCAGATGGTCCTCGACTTTCCCGTCATGGCCGACTACGCCACGCTGTTCGACGAGACCGGCCGCGAGCTGTTCCTGACGCACGGCCATGTCTTTGGCGCCGGCATGCACAACAGCGTCGACCACGCGCCCGCGCTGCCCGAGGGCTCCGCGCTCGTCTACGGTCACACGCACACCAAGGTTAACGAGGCAAGCGAGGCGCACCCGGGCCTGTGGCTCTTCAACCCCGGCAGCGTGAGCATTCCCAAGGACGGCACGCACAGCTACGGCATCTACGAGGGCGGCGCGTTCCGTCACGTGATCCTGGAGGAGGAGTAACCATGGCGCAGCACATGGATCAGCAAAATGCCGAGGGTTCGCGCGACCTGTCCACGCTGGTCGACGCGTCGGCCGAGCTGCAGCATCTGGTGCAGACCATCTGGCGCCTGCGTCAGCCCGATGGCTGCCCGTGGGACCGTGAGCAGACGCACCACAGCATCGGCAAGAACATGATCGAGGAGGCCTACGAGGCACTCGACTGCATCGAGGCGGACGACGCGGTTCACCTACGCGAGGAGCTGGGCGACGTGCTCATGCAGGTCGTGCTGCATGCGCAGATTGCGGCGGACGCCGGCGAGTTTACGCTGGCCGACGTGGCGCGCGATATCGACGCCAAGCTCATCCGACGCCATCCGCACGTGTTTGGCGATGTGGATGCCGAGAGCTCCGACGAAGTGCTCAAGATTTGGGATGAGGTCAAGCTTGCCGAGAGGGCTGCCAAGGACAAGGCCGTGGCGGCGGGCGAGGCCGCGCCCGAGGGTCTGCTCGACGGCGTGCCCACGCATCTGCCGGCGCTGATGCAGGCTCAGAAGGTGTCGCGCAAGGCGGCTGCCGTGGGCTTTGAGTGGGAGACGGTCCAGGATGTGTGGGACGAGGTCGCCGAGGAGCGTGCCGAGTTTGAGGCCGAGGCCCCTGGCTCGCCCGAGCACGAAATGGAGTTTGGCGATCTGCTCTTTGCCCTGGTCAACGTCGCGCGCAAGGAGGGTATCGACGCCGAGAGCGCCCTGCGCGCGAGCACGGCCAAGTTTCGCCGTCGCTGGGCTGCGATGGAGCAGATGGCGGCCGATGCCCACGTGGATCTTGCCGAGCTTTCGACCCACGGCCTCAACGACCTGTGGGATGCCGCAAAGGCGGAGGAGTAAGACTGCGGGAACGACGGGCTGACACGCCTCATCGTTCTCGCTAAATTTTTCGAAAATCAAGTGTATCCCTCGGCTAACTTAGGGCATAATGCAAAAAGTGCGACATGGCTAACTTACGGAGGCGCACCGACGGTGCGCGGTCAGCCGGTCGCTTGCATCCACTACGTTTCCAAGTGAGAGGGAGACAACATGAGTGACATTTTGGACGTCTATGGTCGTGAGGTGCTCGACAGCCGCGGCAACCCCACCGTCGAGGTCGAGGTCGTGCTCGAGGACGGTAGCTTCGGCCGCGCGATGGTGCCTTCGGGCGCTTCGACCGGCGCCTTTGAGGCATGTGAGCTGCGCGACGGCGACAAGGGTCGCTATCTGGGCAAGGGTGTTTCGCAGGCCGTCGAGCATGTCAACAACGAGTGCGCTAACGCCGTCGTGGGCCTCGATGCCTTCGACCAGCGCGCCATCGATGCCGCGCTGATTGCCGCGGACGGTACCCCTAACAAGACCAAGCTCGGTGCCAACGCCATCCTGGGCGTGTCGCTGGCCACCGCCCGCGCCGCTGCCGAGTCGGCGGGCCTGTCGCTGTACCAGTACCTGGGCGGCGTCAACGCTCATCTGCTGCCCACGCCCATGATGAACATCCTCAACGGCGGCGTGCATGCCGACAATAACGTCGACTTCCAGGAGTTCATGATCATGCCGGTGGGCGCCCCGAGCTTTGCCGAGGGCTTGCGCTGGTGCGCCGAGGTCTACCACACCCTCAAGGGCGTGCTGCACGAGGCCGGCCTTGGCGGCGGCGTGGGCGACGAGGGTGGCTTCGCGCCCAACCTCAAGACCAATGCCGAGCCGTTCGAGTACATTACCAAGGCCGTCGAGAAGGCTGGCTTTAAGCCCGGCGTCGACTTCATGTACGCCATGGATCCGGCGTCCACCGAGTTCTACAACGCCGAGACCGGCATGTACGAGCTCAAGGGCGAGGGTGTGGAGTACACGAGCGCCCAGATGGTCGACTACTGGGAGAAGCTCGTCGACACCTATCCCATCATCTCCATCGAGGACGGCATGGCCGAGGAGGACTGGGACGGCTGGGTCGAGCTCACCCGCCGCATTGGCAATAAGGTGCAGCTCGTAGGCGACGATCTGTTCGTCACCAACACCGAGCGCCTCAAGAAGGGCATCGAGCTGGGCGCCGCCAACGCGATCCTGGTCAAGGTCAACCAGATCGGCACGCTCACCGAGTCGCTCGAGGCCATCGAAACCGCCAAGGAGGCCGGCTACGCTTGCATCGTGAGCCACCGCTCCGGCGAGACCGAGGACTCCACGATCGCCGACCTGGTCGTGGGCGTCAACGCCGGTCAGATCAAGTCGGGCGCCCCGTGCCGCAGCGACCGTATCGCCAAGTACAACCAGCTCATCCGTATCGAGGACGAGCTCGAGGGCAGCGCGCGCTACGCCGGCAAGGCCGCGTTCTACAACATTCGCTAGGCAGCGGCGTGTGCGGCGGCGGGGCTGACTCGGATTCGCCTCGCTTCCGCCGGGCGCTGTTGAGCACCATTGGGCGCTGGGCCATATGGCTCAGCGCCTTTTTTATGTCGAGCAAAGGCTGGCGAAGGCGGCGCGGGCGCTCGTGCTATAACTAGAATACTTAGCGCAAACAAACCTCAACCGCACAAGGCGCACATGGATCAGATTTACGACAACAGGTACTATTCCGCCGGTTCGCGTGAGCCGTCGCCTCGCCGTGCGCGCACAGTGCAGCTCGGTGGGTCCGCCTACGCCGGCGCCGACCGCTCCACGCAGCGCCCGACAAGTACCTCGCGCCCCAATGCTCATGTGAATACTTCGTCAGATGGACCGGTGCGCCCGGCACGTTCGTCGCATGCTCAGCGCTCGTCGGCTCAAACGCACGATAGGTCGAGCAGACCCTCGAACCGTTTTTCGGGCTCGGACTTTATGCACTACGCCAACGACAACGCGGTGGTCAAGGCGATCTACGACTTTACCCACGGTCCTCAGCGAGGGCTATTCATCGGCATCGTCGTTGCCCTGGTGCTCGTGAGCCTGTATTTCCCCGTGCGCGACCTGTACGTGGCAAAGCGTTCGAGCGATATCTTGGCCAAGCAGGTCGAGATTCGCCAGCAATACAATGATGGGCTGCAAAAAAGTGTCGACAAGCTGCTCTCGGAGGAGGGTATCAAGGATGCGGCATCCGAGGACCTGGGCTTGGTGATGCCCGGCGAGAAGAGGATTGAAGTGCAGGGCCTGGACGGCGATTCGGATGCCTCGTCGAGCCAGAAGTCGTCGAACGCCAAGAAGGCCAGCGAAGTTGCCAAGGAAATCGAAGAAGTCGGTAAGGACGCGCCGTGGTACATCCAAGCGCTCGACATGCTGTTTGGGTTTAACGGCGTCGAGGGCCAGACGGTCGTGTCCAACGGCAAATAGCGCCCGGAGGGGAGCCCGCAATGACAAATTGCAAACGCTATAAGGTGGCCGCGATCGACCTGGGAACGGTGTCGTCGCGACTGGTGTTGGCGCAGGTCGAGGCCGGGGCGATTGTGGAATCGTCCAAGCATACCGAGATTACCGACCTGGGCGAGGGCGTGGACGCGACGGGTCGCTTTTGCGAGGCGGCTGTCGAGCGTGTACTCGCTGCGTGCCGCATGTTTGTGGACGAGGCACGTGCCTTTGGCGCCGCGTGCATCTGCACCACGTGCACGAGCGCCGCGCGCGATGCGTCCAACGCCGCCCTGCTGCTGGACGGCCTGCACGAGCTGGGGCTTGAGCCGCAGGTGATTCCGGGCGAGGTCGAGGCGCGCCTGACGTTTTTTGGCGTGGCGCACGACTTTGCCGGCGAGCGCATCATTGTTGCCGATTCGGGCGGCGGCTCCACGGAGCTCGCTACGGGCGTATACGCGCCGGAGCGCGGGGTCTTCGCGCTGGAGGGAACGCGTTCGCTGGACATTGGTTGCCGTCGTGTGACGGAGCGGTTTTTCTCTGCACTGCCGCCGTCGGCGAACGAGCTTGCGGCTGCCGCCGCGTGGGCAGGCGAGCAGTTCTCCGCCTATTTTGAGGGCCTGCCCAGCGACTTTGAGCGTGCCGAGCGCCTCGTTGCGGTGGGCGGTACCGTCACCACGCTCGTGGCGCTGGTCCACGAACTGGAGCCGTACGACTCGAACTTTGTGCACCTGCGCGAGCTTACGATGGAGCAGATCTCGGCCGCCATCGATCGTATGTCTACGCTGGATGTGGAGGGTATCGCCGCGCTACCGGGCGTGCAGTCCAAGCGTGCAGGCGTGATTCTCGCTGGCGCCGTGGTGATTCGCGAGCTCATGCGAGCCGGCGGCTACGACACGCTCACCGTAAGTGAGAACAGCCTCCTCGCCGGTATGGCCGCCACCATCAACGAGACTCTCGACGGTGCGACTCCCACCATCGCCTGGACTCCCAGCCTCAGCACCCTCCAATAAGTTGCGGTGAAATACGGACTAAAATCGCCCTTTCGGGCACCAAACAGTCCCTATTCCACCGCAACTCAACAGCCGGCACCTGGGGACGTTCCTTTTCTGCCGGCACTTGGGGGACAGTCCTTGGGTTGATATGAGCAGTCACAAAAGCCCCGTCCCAAATTAACTGTTCTGCGGTTGACGGCATCCAAAAGAAACGAGCCCGCATCCCTTGGGGACACGGGCTCGAAAGCTCCATATGGTAGGGGCGGTGGGACTCGAACCCACAATCCTTGCGGCGAGAGATTTTAAGTCTCCTGCGTATGCCAATTCCGCCACGCCCCCGTGAGACTAGAAGTCTAGCACAAGCCGTCCGTTACGCGTTGACGGCCATCGAGTGTTGGCCCGACTTCTCCAGGAACTCCTGGAACTTGGCTTCGTCGCCCTTGTTCTGGTACTGCAGGGCCAGCAGGTACTCCAAGCGGCAGCGCTTGACCGGGTCGTCACCGACATCCTCGAGCATGCGCTCCAGCTCGGGAATGTCGTTGTGGCGCTTGAGGATCATCGTGTCGTACATCAGCTGGCACTCGTGCGCAACTGCCTCGGCCTGACCGCCCTCAAAGCCCTTGATCTCGTGCAGCAACTCCTTGGACTTTTTGCGGTCCTCCTGGCCAACATAGTAGTTAAAGGCTTTGATCACCAGGTCGACGCGCTGCATCTTGGGGAGGTTGAGCCCCAGCAGCAGGTCGAACATCTCGCTGGCACGCTCGTGGTCCTCGCGCAGCAGATAGGAGTTCAGGCGCAGGTAGTCGCGGTTGTAGCGTGGGTACAGCATGCTGGTGAGTTTGCCGTCGAGCAAACGATCGAACTCGTCCCACTGCTTGGCGGCCATCAACTGCTGCAGACGCTTGAACGTGGTGCGTTTTTTGACGCTAAAGAACACCGACACGGCGATGCAGATGATAACGACGGCGGTCCAGAGGGTGCGGGAATCGGGCATTTCAGAGTCCTTAGTCGCTCTTAAAGCGAGCGGTATGACAACACGTACTAGATGTATTATACGCAGCGTGCAAGCAAACTGGCATAAAAGCTCATCGAGGCTGAGTGCCATCGCTCGCTGCGGTACACTTACCTAAAGTAAACCTCGAAGGGAGACATTACCTATGAAGAAGATCGTTTTGGCTTGCGGTGCTGGCGCTGCTACTTCCACGCTCGTTGCCCAGAAGGTCGCCACCCTGCTCGACGCCAACGGTTATGCCGACAAGTACGAGATCGTGCAGTGCGCCATCTCCGAGGCCAAGGACGCCTGCGACGAGGGCGCTGACCTGCTGATCGCCACCACCGTTGCCCCCGAGGGCCTCACCTGCCCGTACGTGAGCGGCGTGCCTTTCATGACCGGCATGAACCGCGTCGCCGCCGAGAAGGCCGTCCTCGACGTCATGGCTCAGTAGGCGCCGTCTGTATGAGTGAGCAGAACGCCAACCCGGTAGTGCTCTTTGGCATGCGCGTTGCCCACGTGGGCATCAATGCTACCGACCCGGCCGATGCCCTGGAGATCGCGGAGCTGTTCTCGACGATGATGGGCCTGCCCGTTATCGAGACCCCGGTTTCGTACTTTAACGATTCGCTGGTCGAGGTCATGAAGCAGAACGGTCGCGGCACCAAGGGTCACATCGGCTTTGCCGTCAACGATATCGATGCTGCCGAGAAGTGGTTTGCCGAGCGCGGCCTCGAGGTCAACGAAGAGTCGCGCGCGCTGCTGCCCGACGGCGGCACCAAGCTCGTGTACTTTAAGCGCGAGTTCGCTGGCTTCGCCGTGCACCTGTGCCGCGAGTAGCGCACAGGCTGCTATAGCTAGCAAAAAGGGATAGGGCCGCATGGCCTTATCCCTTTATTTATGCCGAGGGGCTTTCTATCGTGGCAGGCGAATCGTAAAGCGGCTGCCGACGCCTTCGACTGAAGTCACGCCAATGACACCGCCATGGCTATCGACGATCCACTTGGCAATGGCAAGCCCCAGACCCGAGCCCTGCGCGCCGGCATCGCGCGCGTTGTCGGCGCGGTAGAACCGTTCAAACGCGTGGGCTGCGGATTCCTGGTTCATGCCGATGCCCTCGTCCTCAACACTTATGTCGATCGTGCCCGCGCCCGCATCCGGCGTCACGCCAAACGAGATGGATGTGCCCGCGTCCGAATACTTGGCGGCGTTCTGCACGATCACGCGCAGAGCCTGCTTCACGAGCGCCACGTCAACGGGCGCGTCGCAGCGCGGGTCGCTGGTAAGTGCGGCATCGTACGCCAGTCGATATGTGTGCGCGGCATCGATCATCTGCGATTCCTCGCATACCTCGCCGACCAGTGCGGCCAGGTTAGTATTCGCACGCCGCAGGACCGTGCGCCCGGCATCGCCGCGCGCCAAAAACAGCAGCTGCTCCACGAGCTCCTGCATATGCTCGCTTTCGGCCTTGAGCGAGGCAATGGACTCTGCCAGCACGTCCGGGTCGTCTTTGCCCCAGCGGTCGAGCATGTTCACGTAGCCCTGAATCACCGCGATGGGCGTGCGCAGCTCGTGGCTCGCGTCGTTGACAAAGCGCATCTGCTGCAGCTTGGCCTCTTGCATCTGGCGCAGTAGGCGGTTGAGTGCAACCTCGATGCTTGCCAGGTCGGCGTCGCCGGTAGTGACGCTCGGCGAGTCGACGCTTGCGCGCTCGATGGCCTGCTCCAGTGTTTCCATCTTGCCGCCGGAGAGCTGCATGCGGCCGAGTTCGTCCACGCGCAGGGCCAGATCGTTGAGCGGCGCCATGGTGCGGCGCACGCGGCGGGCGCCGCCGAGCATGTTGAGCACGCTGATGACCTGCCAACTCACAACGACAAGGTAGAGAGGCCATAGCGCGACGAGGTCCTGCGCGAGGGGGAAAGTCTTGGTGGTACGCGCAAGCTCGACGGTATAGGTGAGCGTTGTCAGGTCCCAGCCGCGCGCGGGCGTCAGCGACATGCTGCGAACGGCGGCGCCGGGGATCCATCCCGCGGTAAACGCGCCATCGGGCAGCGTCTGGTTGTATCCATAGACGAGGATCGCCGCCGCAATAACCAACAGTAACAGATCGAGCCAGATGTGGCTCATCAAGCGGCGCCACATATAGCTCCAGTTGATGGCGCGGGCGATGGAGGTGACGCGCTTGGCCTCGGCGTTACGCGCGGCAGACATAGCCCACCCCGCGCACGGTCTGGATGATGCGGGCACCGCCGGCGTCTTCGATCTTGGCACGCAGGTGCGCGATGTGCACATCGACGTTGTTGGTGTCGCCCACGTATTCGTAGCCCAGCGCCTCGTGCGCGATGCGCTCGCGCGTGAGCACGGTGCCGGCGTGTGCCATAAGCAGGGCGAGGACATCGAACTCGCGAGCCGTGAGCGCGATGGGCGAGCCACCGACCGTAACTTCGCGGCGGTCGGGGTCGAGCGCAACCGAGCCCACGGCGAGCGTGGCGGGGGAGGGCGAGGCAGAGGTCTTGGCCGAGTCGCCAGCCGGGGACGTCGTGGCGGTACCGGCACCCGTAGCGCCCGCCCCGGCACCGGTGCCGACCGCGCCCGAAGCCGCCCGCACGGCCTCAGCGCGCTTCAACGCCACGCGGATCCGTGCGAACAGCTCCTCAATGGCAAACGGCTTGGTCAGGTAATCGTCAGCACCGGCGTCGAGCCCGGCCACCTTGTCCATCACGGCATCGCGCGCGGTGACCATGATCACCGGCACATCCTTGTGCTTGCGGACGCGCCGCAGCACCTCCATGCCGTTGAGCTGCGGCAACAGCACATCGAGCAGAATCAGATCGTAGTCGCGCTCCAGCGCTAGGTCAACGGCGGTGCGGCCATCGGCGGCGTGCTCCACCTGGTAGCCCTCGTGCTCCAGCTCGAGCGTCACAAAGCGGGCGATTTTCTCCTCGTCCTCTACGATCAGGATTCGTGCCATACGTGCCCCCGTCTGCGATTACTTGTCGTCGTTCAGATTTTGCTTGATGTCGTCCGCGGCATTGGCAGCGCTGTCCATCAGGTTGTTGATGCTGCCGGGCACGTCGCCGTCGCTATCGATGCGGTAGCGCATGCCAAAGAACAGGCCAATCAGCATCAGCCATATCGTGGCGCCCCAGGCAAACAGCGCGACGATGGGGATCAGGATGGGGATGTTGAGGATGATCGCATCGCGGCGCGTGGCGATAAACTTGGTGTCCAGACTCAGGCGGAAGAGCTTTTTGAGGTACTCCCACACGCTGTCCATCTTCTTGGAGAAGTCGGTCTTTTCGCTCGACTTTTCGTAGGCTGCCTGCGCGGCGACCATCTCGGCAGAGGGCTCATCGACTGGCGCGGACTCGGTGGCGGCATGCGCCGACGTGGTCTGGGTCTTGCCCTGCGACTCGAGCCAAATGATGGCATCCAAAACGTTGCCGTCGGCAGCGTCGAGCGCCGCCTTGGCATCGGTGTAGCTCACGTTGCACTTGGTGCGGATGGTTTCAACTTTTTCGAGGTCGTCCATGACCTGTCCTTTCGTTCGATGGGCGCGACGCCGGGCGGTCTGCCCGGGCGCGAGTGCTGCGTTCGGCGGCCTGCGTTGCGCGGCGCCGCCCCGCCCTTGGTCGAACTCTATAGTGCAGGTTATAGATTAAGCGATTCTTGAGCCAAGATTAATGTTGGATGAGTTTTTGGGTGGCAGTGGGAAAAGTATTAGACCTCGATAGCGGGAGATGGGGTGCCGGTGCAAAACGGCGTCAAAGGTTGGTCGAGCAGGCGGTTTCTCCATTGATGTCCGCACAGCATGTGACACTTACCCTGCCGCCCCGCTCTGCCGCGGCGGCATGCGTCTGAACAACGACCCTCTAAGGAGTTCGATACCGATGAGTGACAACGCAAAGCATCTCGCAAAGAAGTGCGTTAAGGACGCGGGGCCGTGCCTCGCGCTGTGCGTAGCCGGCGCAGCGGTCGCGCTGCTGGCTGTTCTGGGGCCATTCGACGTGCTCCGAAGTGCCAGTTCCCTGCACGTTTGCATGGCCCTTGCCGGCGCCATGATGACCGGCGGCGTGCTCGATCTGATTTTTTGGGTGCTTGACCCGTTTGGATGGAAGAACGAGGGGTAGGTCCCAAAGGATGGAAGGGCTGGAACGGTTGGCTTAGTGATCGTGCAGAATGTGGGCTAGCGACTTACAGGGAAGTGGTGATCCGATGACGGTCTATGTGACGGGCGATATTCACGGCGGCGTCGACATGCAAAAGCTTCGCGACTGGGATCTTGGGGATGGTCTGACGAGTGACGACTATCTCATCATCGCGGGCGACTTTGGCTTTCCGTGGGATTTCTCTGCCGAGGAATGTGCCGACATCGCCTGGCTGGAGTCGCGCCCCTATACCGTGCTGTTCGCCGACGGCAACCACGAACGTTTCGATCACTGGGCGGAGCGTCCCATGGAACTGTGGCACGGCGGCCTGACGCAGCGCCTGTCGGACACCTCGCCCATCCGACGCCTGACGCGCGGCGAGGTTTTTGAGCTCGACGGCTCAACGATCTCTACCATGGGCGGCGCCACGAGCGTGGATAAGGAATACCGCATTCCGTATTCCAGCTGGTGGCCGCAGGAGCTGCCGGACGAGCGCAACTTTGAGGAGGCGCGGGCAAAGCTCGACAGCGTGGGTTGGAAGGTCGACTATGCGATCACCCATACCTGCTCCACGCGCATGCTTTCGCCCACGCTTTACCCGGCACCTGGCTGGAATTATCCCGATGTCGATCGACTCACCACGTTTTTCGACGAGCTGGAGGACCACCTGGACTACAAGCGCTGGTACTACGGGCATTTTTATCGTGACGCCAACCCAGCCGAGTGCCACACCGTGCTCTACGACTGTATTGTCCGCCTGGGCGACGAACTCCAGCCCTGGGATGTCGCGTAGGGGCGGGGTGGCTGGCTACTCGACCGTTACAGTGATGTTTTCCCGATGCGTGCGGATAACATCCCAGCTAAAGTGCTCGACCAGCTGCTCGGCAGAGCGCGGTGTGGCGTCCGGCGCGATGCCTGTTTGCCCGGCGAGCCAGCCCAGCAGTGCCTCGGGCGCGCCAAAGCGGGTGCGGAGCTCGCCCAGGTCCAGGTCGCGGTCGCGCTTGGAAAGGCGGCGGCCATCCGGCGACATGAGCAGCGGAATGTGCGCGTAGTGCGGCGTGGGAAGTTCCAGCAAATGCTGCAGGTAGATTTGGCGCGGCGTGGAGCCCAGCAGATCGCATCCGCGCACGACCTCGGTGACGCCCATGGCAGCGTCGTCGACCACCACGGCCAGCTGATAGGCAAACACGCCGTCGCTGCGGCGCACCAAAAAGTCGCCGCATTCGGTGGCGAGTGCTTCGCATTGGGCTCCATACGTGCGGTCCACGAATTCGACCACATCGTCTGCGAGGTCGTCGACGGCGGGCACGCGCAGGCGCGTGGCCGGAGCACGCAGGATGCTGCGGCGGGCAACCTCCTCGGCAGAAAGGTCTCGGCAGGCGCCGTGGTAGATGGGCGTGCCGTCGCTCGCGTGCGGCGCGCTCGCGGCGTGGAGTTCGGCACGCGTGCAAAAACAGGGATAGGTGAGGCCGGCGTCTTGCAGCTGACGCAGGGCGTCCTCGTACAGATCCAGGCGATCGTGCTGGTAGTAGGGGCCTTCGTCCCACTCCAGTCCCAGCCAGGCCAGGTCGTCAATCAATTGAGTGGCAAGTTCCGGGCGCTTGCAGCGATCGTCCAGGTCCTCGATGCGCAGCACGATGCTGCCGCCTTGGCTGCGGGCCGAAAGCCACGAGCACAGGCAGCTGAACACGTTGCCCAAGTGCATGCGGCCCGAGGGCGACGGGGCAAAGCGGCCCACGACGGGGGTGGGCGCTGCCGTTGCTGGTGCGTCCGCGGCGTGTGTTGCTATGTTGCGTGCGTTGATATCCATGCGGACGAGTATAGCGCGGGGCTTGGCAGGGAAGGCGTTGCTGCGCTCACAAGTTGGCGGCGGTGCGCATTGCGCACGGTGGGTTTGCGGCTCAAGGTCTCGATCGCTGCGTACCGACTTAGCCTCACAAACGACAGAAACCCCGGCAGCTCTTCGCAACTGCCGGGGTTTCCGCGGAAAAGGGGGACATGATCCTCGAGCGAACGGCAAAGGGGCAAACCGTTTTCGCTCAACTGCTTTATGCCCCTCGGCTGGCGGCTCAATCAGCGCGTGCCGCACCCACACAAAGCCGCTACACCTGTGACAGAGCTGTGAAGTGGTATCTATTGCCGGAGCGGGCCATGCCAAGGAGTGTCCCAGATTGCCGGCAGATAAGGAACGTCCCCAGGTGCCGGCCGCGGGCGTGACTTTCGTCCCGTTTGATACTCCGCTGGCCTAGATGTTCGTCATGTGCGCCCGTAAACGTGGGACAATGGCGTTGCTGGTATCACAGACAAAGGATGTGCCTATGAACGCCCCCGTTGCCAAAACCTGTCGGCAGCGCCGCCCGTTTGCGCGATTTGCTTCCGTCTGCGCACTCGTCGCGCTTGCATTGCTGCTACTGCCCGCCGCCGCACACGCCGACGGTTATTCCATGACCCAAACCTATATCGGTGCCACGGTCGAGGCCGATGGATCGCTGACCGTTGTCGAGGGACGCCAGTTTGATTTCGACGACGACATCAACGGCGTGTTTTGGGAGATCAATACGGGTACCAACCAACAGGGCGGCACGGCGGGCGTCGATGTGCTGAGTGTCGAGGAAGAGGACACCGCGTTTAACAAAGTCGATAGCGCGAACAAGGGCGACTCTGGCGTCTATACGGTCGAGCAGACCGGTGACGGCGTAAGGATTAAGGTGTTCAGCCCTCACGAGAGCGGCGACAGCGCGATCTATTACGTGAGCTACACCATGACCGGTGCGGTCATGAACTGGGCCGATACCGCCGAGCTCTACTGGAAGTTCGTGGGTGACGGCTGGTCTGCGGATTCCGACGATGTCGAGATGGAAGTGCGCTTCGCAAATGCCGCTGCCGGGACGGCGGCCGTCAAAGGCGATAACTTCCGCGCATGGGGCCACGGCCCGCTGACGGGCGATGTATCGCTCGATGCGGACGAACCCATGGTCACCTATACCATTCCCTGCGTGCATCAGGGCGAATTCGCCGAGGCACGCATCGCCTTCCCTAGCGACTGGGTGCCGCAGCTTGCCGCTTCGGGCGAAGAGCGCATGTCAACGATCCTGAGCGAAGAGAAGGAATGGGCCGACGAAGCTAACGCCCGCCGCGCTCACGCTCGCATGATTGCCAATGCACTTGCCGTGCTAAGTGTTGTTGCGGCGGTGGTCTTTACCGGCACAATCGTTATGCTCAAGCTGCGCAAGCGCAAGCCCAAGCCGCTTTTCCAGGACGAATATTTCCGCGATGTGCCTTCGGCCGACCATCCCGCCGTGCTTTCGGCCCTCATGAGCTGGAACGAGGTGCCCGACCAGGCATATATCGCCACGCTCATGAAGCTCACTGACGACCGTGTGATCAAGCTGGAGCAGGCGACCGTGACCAAGGCCAAGAAGGGTCTGTTGGGGCGTGAAAAAGAAGAGCAGACGTATCGCGTGACGGTGAGTGATGCGGGCTGGAAGTCGGCCAAGGGCATTGACCACATGGTGCTCAAGGTCTTCTTTGCCGGTGCTAAGCCTGACGAGAACGGTGACCGTTCGCGCACGTTCGACGAGCTGCAGCACTACGTCAAGCAGCACGCTACACCCGTGGGTGATAAGCTCGAGGACTATCAGAACACCGTTAAGGGCAAGCTGGCCGATAGCGAGTACGTTGCCTCGGACGGCATTGTTGCAATGGTGTTTTGCCTGGTTCTTGGTATCCTGATTGCCTTTGTTCCCGTGGGATCCATTTTCTTTACCGATGGCGCACAGGCGAACATTACCGCCGCGGTTATCTCGGTGCCGATTGTGCTGGTGGGTATCGGCGTGGGCCTTACGTTTCGCCGCTTTACGCCGGAGGGCGCCGAGGTGGCGGCTCGCTGCAAGGCACTTAAGCATTGGCTCGAGGACTTCACGCGTCTAAAGGAAGCCGTCCCGGGCGATCTGGTGCTGTGGAACAAGCTGCTGGTGATGGGCGTGGCGCTGGGTGTTTCCAAGGAAGTGCTGCGTCAGCTTGCCGAGGCCGTGCCGCCCGAGGTGCGCGAGGCCGACGGCTTCTATGACAATTATCCCTGCTACTGGTGGTACTACCATCATTACGGTATCGAGTCTCCGCTCGATTCGTTCAACGATGTGTATCACGAGACCATCCGCGAGCTGGCTTCGAGTTCCGATAGCTCGAGCGGCGGCAGCGGCGGCGGCTTCTCTGGCGGCGGTGGTGGCGGCGTCGGCGGAGGCGGCGGCGGAACGTTCTAACGGTCGTAAATTATGGGATGGGCTTTTCTCGACAGCCGTCGGGGAAAGCCCATCCCCTTTTTACGCGCTACCTACGAAGACTGTCCCCAGCGACTAATCATTTAAGAACGTCCCCAACGACTAGGTGCGGTTGCTGCCAAGGAGTGTCCCGGGGTGCCGGCACAAAAGGAACGTCCCTAACTGCCGGGTTTAGGCTGTTAGATCGAGTTCGTAGAGGAAGCTTTCGCGCGGCATGTCGTGACGGCGCTCTTCGCGGTTGGCGCGGTGCGTGGCCGTGCGCTTAAAGCCGTGCAGCTCGTAGAACTTCCACGAGCAGTTGGAGTCGGTGTACAGGTGCGCCCTCGTCGCTCCAAGCGAGGACAGGTGCGAGACGGCGGCATCGAGCAGAACCGTGCCAACGCCCAGGCCATGGACATCGCGATCCACGGCAAGCAGCGTGACCTCGTTGTCGTGCGGCAACGGGCTGCTCTCGAGCAGGCGGTTGTTGGTTCGGATGGTTGCGCGCACAAACGAGAGATACTCGGCGCAGGCATCGGGCTCCAGCTCGCGCATCTGCGATAGCAGCGCGCGTTCGGTATCCATCCAATGTTCCTTGACGGTGGCGCCGGAGCTCTGTCCCGCACGCGCGAGCGAAATGCCACGCGCCTGACCGTCAATCACCGCAACCTGTGAAAACGTCGATGACGAAAGGCAATAGGCGAGGTCGCACGCGGCCTCAAGGCGGTTGTACTCATCGTTATCCGAATTATTATGCCAAAGCTGCTGCAGAATCAGCGCGATGGCGTCGAAGTCTTCGGTATCAAACGGTCGGTAGAGAACCCGCGAGACCATGGTGCCTCTTTCTTTTGCGGATGCATATCGAGCACAGTTCTACCACGCCATTGGCATCAAATTATGGTGCCCCTGTGTTCCATGAACTCACCGTGCCCGGTGCCGTGCCCATCCCCTCTGCTCGCAAACTTTTTCTGCACATGCGCCCGTTGCGGGGTGCATCGATGCGCTCGATGCGCTACATTAAATCAGTATTTTCAATGCCGCTGCGCGAGCGCTGCAGATCGACGTATCACCGACTCACAGAGCACGGCGGCGTACCAGACAGGAGGACTGCATGGGATCTGATGTGAAGATCGCACGCGCGTTGATCTCGGTTACCGATAAAACGGGTGTCGTCGATTTCGCACGGACGCTGGTCGATGACTTTGGCGTCGAGATCATCTCTACGGGCGGCACGGCTCGTGCCATCGAGGACGCGGGCGTTCCCGTAACCCCCATCGAGGAGTTCACGGGCTATCCCGAGATGATGGACGGCCGTGTTAAGACCCTGCACCCCAAGGTTCACGGCGCGCTGCTGGCCCGCCGCGATTCCGAGCAGCACATGCAGGAGGCCGCTCAGCACGGCATTAAGCTGATCGACCTGGTCGTCGTCAACCTGTACGAGTTCGAGAAGACCGTCGCCAACCCCGAGGTCACCTTCGCGGACGCCATCGAGCACATCGACATCGGTGGCCCCTCCATGCTGCGCTCTGCCGCCAAGAACGCCGCGAGCGTTACCGTCATTTCCGACCCTGCCGACTATGATGCCGTCCTGGCCGAGATGCACGAGACCGGTGGCTGCACCACGCTTTCCACCCGTCGTCGCCTGCAGGTGAAGGTCTACCAGACCACCGCCGCCTACGATACGGCTATCTCCCGTTGGCTTGCCGCCCAGGCAAGCGACGTGGCGGACACCTCTGCCAAGCTCGAGATTTCGCTGGAGAAGGTCGACGACCTGCGCTATGGCGAGAATCCTCAGCAGAAGGCTACGGTCTACCGCTTTGCCGAGGGCTGCGAGAACACCGCGAGCTCGCAGTTCCCGCTCGTTGGCTCCGAGCAGATCCAGGGCAAGCCGCTCAGCTACAACAACTATCTGGATGCCGATGCCGCTTGGAACCTGGTCCGCGAGTTCGACGAGCCGGCCTGCGTGATCCTCAAGCACCAGAACCCTTGCGGTTCTGCTGTTGCCGAGGACATCACGGCTGCCTACGACCGCGCCTTCGCCTGCGATCCCAAGAGCGCCTTTGGCGGCATCATCGCCTGCAACCGCGAGGTTCCCTATGAGCTGGTCGAGCACTTTGCCGATCAGAACAAGCAGTTCGTCGAGGTTATCATCGCCCCGAGCTACACTGCCGAGGCGCTCGAGCGCATGGTCAAACGCCCCAACCTGCGCGTGCTGGCCACCGGCGGCGTGGACCACGGCGCCCAGGTGGAGCTGCGCTCCATCGACGGCGGCATGCTGGTGCAGGAAGTCGACCACGTGACCGAGGATCCCGCGACCTTTACGTTCCCCACCGACCGCAAGCCCACCGACGCCGAGATGGCCGAGCTCGAGTTTGCCTGGAAGGTCTGCAAGGGCGTTAAGTCCAACGCCATCTTGGTTTCCAAGGGCAAGGCCGGCATTGGCATGGGCCCGGGTCAGCCTAACCGCGTTGACTCTGCGCTGCTTGCCTGCGAGCGTGCCGAGGACTTCTGCGAGCGCGAGGGCGTGGAGAAGGGCGGCTTTGCCTGTGCAAGCGACGCGTTCTTCCCGTTCCGCGACAATGTTGACGTGCTCGCCGCGCACGGTGTGACCTGCATCATCCAGCCCGGTGGCTCCAAGCGCGACGATGAGAGCATCCAGGCCTGCAATGAGCATGGCATCGCGATGGTCTTTACGGGTGCCAGGCATTTTAGGCACTAGGGGCTTTCCCAAGCACCCGACCTTGCCCCTCAAACCGTCGCTTGCGTACATTTAGTACGCGGCGCTCCTCTTTCGGGGCAATCTCGGGCACTTGGAAAACCCTTAATGGGATGTTGTTCTATCCCATTAAGCTGATCGGTCGCCTGACCATATCGTCAAAATAATCTCTGCAAAAGACGGTCGCTCCGTTTGGAGGGCCGTCTTTTTGGTATAAGAGGACGGAATGACTAACACGAAAGGTACAACCATGCCCAAGATTGATGATGCCGAGTTGTTTGGCAATGCCGAGGATCAGCGTGCGTACGAGGATTTTTGCGCAAATCAGGAGGCGGTCGAGAAGTTCACGCTCGACAAGCCTGCGCTTATCTGCCGCTGGCGCATGTCCAACAAAAAGGTGCCCATGCTCAACCGCCACATTCGTGCGCTGTCCGAGCGCCTGGTGCAGGGCGAGCCGCTTACCCATAACATGCTCAGCTGGGCCAAACAGCACGTTGAGTGGTCGCTTGCCGAGGGCGATTACACCGCACGCGACGGCGTGCTCATGCTGGTGATCGACGTTAACGGCAACGCCGCCATGACGGTGGGGGAGTACGAGCCGCTGGCCGACACGTCGGCCAAGGCGCTGCGTGCCCGTTCTGCCGAGGCTCGCTCCGAAGCCGACGAGACCGGCGTGGCGCCCGAGCTGCTCGCCGCCGTCAACAACGGCGAGCTTGCCTTTGTGGCGCCGGCGGACGAGTGCCTGTGTGGCACGGCGACCCTTATTGAGCAGTTGGCCCAGACCAAGGGCATCCCGGTCACGCGCGTAGACATTCCCGCGCAGCTTAAGGGCGCCCTGTTCCTGGTGAGCGACGAGCACGGCGTGGTTCCCGCAACCGAGACGGACGCCGCCGAGGCCGACGCCGCCACGGTCGCCTTCTTTGCCGACGGCTACGAAAAGCTCCGTGCCCGCCGCTCCTAACCTCAAGGCGGGGTGGGCTTACTGAAGCGAGCGAGCGCGTTCGATGGCGTAGGCGAGCGACAGCTGCTCCATCTCCGGGGCGCATTTGTAGCTCAGTCCGGTGAGAGCTGTCACCTTATCGAGGCGATATCGAATCGTGTTCGGGTGCTGGCTCGTCTGCTTGGCGGTTTGCTCGATACGCCGGTCGTTCTCGATGAATGCAGCGAGCGTGGATTCCAGTTCGCTGCCATGCTCACTGTCGTGCTCGCGTATCGGCGAGAGAATCGCCTCCGAGAACGATCGCATCTCCGGGGTTTCCGCAAAAGGCATCACGGTTCTCAGGATGCCGAGCTGCGTATAGCGGACGGGCCCCTCGGCTCGTTGACAAGATAGGCGCTGTGCGTAAATCGCCTGCGAGATCGCCTGCACCACTGCCTCGTCTCCAAACAGAATATCGCTGATGCCGAGCCCTTCCGCTCCGCCATCGATACTGCTAGCCTCGATGAGCTCCGTGAGCGCCTGCACGATTCGCTCCACATCGAGCGTCTGTTCCGAGTCGCTTGTCGCTACGAATAACAAACCTCCGTCATAGGGTGCCAGCATGTTGTGGCATCCGGCGAGGGTCGATTTTGCACAGAGACGTTCGATTTGCAAAAACGCACGCGGGTCGAGGGGCTCTGCAAACGATGCGAACAGGGCGACCGCTTCGTCCAGAAATGACGGGTTGAGGCTTCGGATGCGTCGGCAGATGGACTCGGGCGATGCGTCTGTCCTCAGGGCATCGATCTCGCGCTGTGCGAAGTCGATGGACGCGAGCTGCTCGATATGCCGTTTGACCTCATAGATGACGCTGTCAAAGAATAGTGAGTCGTCGGTCGTGAGAAAGACCGGGTAGTGCCGCGCGTTGGCGTAGCGGATGGCTTGGTCGGGAATCGGGATGTGCAGGACGTTTTTGATGATGAGACCGCTCGTTCCCTTGGCGACGAGGTATTTCACGGCTTCAGTGATGAGGTACGGGTCGTCCTTCGCATAGAGGAAGGTGCTGAGGACGATTTCGTCTGAGGTGAAGTTGACGCGCTGGTACTTGTTCTTGAGGCCGGGCATGAGCTCATAATCGAGAATTCCGACGCCGGAGACGGCACGCGAGACGCCATCGCTGCCGGCGATTAGGCGGACCGACCCCTCATATTCCCGTGAGAAGTCCGAGACGGTGTATAGCATCAACATCATCCTGTAAATCACTACAATTAATACCGGTATAAATAGGATAATCGCACATCTGTATGCCATTGATGCGAGAAATAGTTCAAATATCTGCTGATAGAACGAAAAATTAGATTGAGAATCGTTGTAGATTCCAACAAGAAATGATCCTTGGCGGCATCGTAACTAAACCGTACAGTGGAGCAACGTAAAGCTTTCGCTGAGAGGAGCGATGATGGGGCAGATGGTGGTGCTTTCGGCCGAGGAAGTTTCCAAGGTGCTGACGATCGAGGATGCAATCGCTGCCGTGGAGGAGGCATATCGCCAGAAGGCAACGGGCAAGGGTGTTGCGTGGCCGATGGTATATGAGCAGTTCGAACCCGGCGTGGCCGATATGGATATCCGTTCGGGCGAGTTGGCGGGAAGCGGCCTCTTCGGTCTCAAGCTCACTGCTTGGTTCTCTCAGAATCCCAAAAAGGGGCTGCCCGAGATCTTTGGCACCACGCTGCTGTGCGACAACGCGACGGGCGAGCCGTTGGCACTGCTCAATGCCTCCGCCGTCACTGGACTTCGCACCGGTGCCGCCGCTGCGCTCGGTGCCAAGTGGTTGGCTCGGGCGGATGCGTCCAAACTGCTTGTTGCGGGTGCCGGCCATATGAGCACCTATATGGTGGCGGGCGTGCTCGCCGCCTGTCCCAAAGTGAGTGAGGTCAAGGTGTGGGAGCCGGTTTCCGATGCCGCGCCCGAGGCCCGCGTCGAGCGCATGCGAGACGAAGTCGCCCATATCTTGGGCGCCTGCGAGCATGCTCGCGAGGCATCCACCTATTCCATCGAGGCGACGGCCGACGGCCAAGGTGCCGCGGCAGAGGCCGACATCATCGTGACGATCACGCCGGCGACCAAGCCCATCATCCCCGATGCATGGGTGCGCCCCGGTACGCATGTCTCCTGCGTCGGTGCCGACATGCCTGGCAAGCAGGAGCTCGCCTCGGCGCTTGTCGCCCGTGCCGCTGTTTACGTCGACGACCGCGAACAATCGGTTGCGTCCGGTGAGCTGGAGATTCCGGTTGCCGAGGGTGCCATCACGCCTGAGGACATCAAAGCGGAGCTCGGCGAAGTCATCGCCGGCACGGCTGCGGGGCGTTCGGATGACGAGCAAGTGACGGTGTTCGATACGTCGGGCATCGCCGTTCAGGACCTTTCGGCATCGAAAATCGCCTACGACCGCGCCGTCGAGGCGGGGCTGGGCACCGTGGTGGAACTGTAAGAAAGTCAAGGAAAGGAAACGACAATGCAGATCAAGGATTTCGCCGTCGAGCAGTGGATGAACGAGTGGGAGACCAAGTGCACCCACAACGTTGCGGAGACGTGCGTCTACTCCCTTACGCTCGACCAGCTGTTCGAGCTTACGAACACCGACAAGAAGGCGTGGCTCGATAGCCTGTGCTCGCGCCGGTTCACCTACGGAGACATCGAGGGGCAGCCCGGCTTCCTCGAGGGGGTCGCGCGTCTCTATAAGACGGTCGAGCCCGGGCATATCGTGCCCACGCACGGCGCGACCGGTGCCAACTCCCTGGTTATTTCCACGCTCGTCGAACCGGGCGATCACGTAGTCTCCGTCAAGCCTACCTACCAGCAGCTTTACTCGATTCCCGAGATGTGCGGTGCGAAGGTCGATATCCTTCAGCTCGATCGCAAGAACGGCTACCACGTCGACGTCGACGCGCTCGATGCTCTGGTGACCGACGATACCAAGCTCATCTGCATCAATAACCCGGACAACCCCACGGGCGCCCTGCTCGACACCGATACGCTCAGGGCGATTGTCGAGGTCGCGCGCAAACACGACGCGTGGCTGCTCTGCGACGAGGTCTACCGTCTGCTTACTCAGACGGATGAGTACTGCGAGTCCGTGATTGACCTGTACGACAAGGCCGTCGTTACCGCATCCATGTCCAAGGTCTGGTCGTTCGCCGGCCTGCGTCTGGGCTGGGCGGTCACCAAGAGCCCGGAGCTCCGTCGCGCGCTGCTCTCGCATCGCGACTACAACCTGATTTCTGCCGGCATATTCAGCGAGTCGGTGGCGGAGCTGATTCTGGGCAACGCTTCCGTGATCCTTGAGCGCAGCCGTCGCATCGTCCGTCAGAACCTTGCTGTTCTGGAGAAGTGGGTCGAGAGCGAGCCGCACCTGTCGTTCGTTAAGCCCGAGGCGGGTACCACCGCGCTCGTGTATTACGACTACGACATCGACTCCAGGACGTTCTGCATCGACATGATTAAGAAGTCCGGCGCGCTCGTCACCCCGGGCGATTGCTTCGAGGAGCCCAAGAGCATGCGCATCGGCTATGCATACTCCGATAACACCGACGACCTGCAGAAGGGCCTGGATGCCATCTCCGCGTACATGCGTACGCTCGAGTAGAGACTCGAGGTCGAAGTGATGGGGCCGATCGGCTCAGGCCCGAGGGCTCCTATTTTCTCTCAAGGCTACCGAACACTTTTGTCATATTAGGTGCCCACGGGGTCGTATCGCTGCGACGCTGTGGGCATAATGGTGTGAAAGGTGCAAGTTACGCGAAATGGGAGGACACATGGCGCTGATCTATGTCGTTGAGGACGACGAGCCCATTCGTCGTGAGCTTATCGACATCCTTGCCCGCGCCGGGTTTGAAATCGAGGCCTGCGAATCGTTTGAGCATGTCTCGCGCGATATTCTCGCCGCCGCGCCCGACCTGGTGCTGCTCGACCTGACGCTTCCCGTCAAGGACGGCCAGCATATCTGCCACGAGGTTCGCCGCGAATCCGAGGTTCCCATCATCGTCCTCACCTCGCGCACGACCGAGATTGACGAGGTCATGGCCATGACGCTCGGCGCGGACGACTTTGTTCCCAAGCCCTACAGCGCGCGCGTGCTCGTGGCCCGCATCAATGCCTTGCTGCGTCGCACCGCGGCGGCGGGCGAGCGCAGCACGCTCGTACACAAGGGACTGGAGCTCGACCTCGCACGCTCCATGGTCACCAACACGCAAACCGGCACCAGTACCGAGCTCACCAAAAACGAGCTGCGTATCCTCTCGCTGCTTCTGAGCCGCGCGGGCAAGATCGTTTCGCGTTCGGCCATCATGCAGGACCTGTGGGACTCCGACGCCTTCGTGGACGACAATACGCTTACCGTTAACATCAACCGCCTGCGCACCACGCTCGAAAAAATCGGCATCAAGGGGTATTTGACCACGCACCGCGGCCAGGGCTATTCGGTCTAGGGGCCGGCTATGTCGTTTGCCAAGTTCTTTAAAGACGCGCTGCTTCCCGTCGTCGTGTGGACGTGCGGCGTGCTACTGAGCTGCTTTGTGCTGACGGTCGCCGGCGCACCCGTTTCTATCGTGGTCGTGGCGGTCGGCGTGTCCTATATCTTTGGTATGCTCGGCATCGTGATCGAGTACGCGCGCCGTCGTCGTTTTCTGCGCCAGCTGGAGCGTGCGGCAGAGGAGCTCGAGAGTCCTGCATGGGTGCAGGAGATGGTGCAATGCCCGACCTATGCCGAGGGCGAGCTCGAGTACGAGGTCTTGCGCCGGGTGGGCAAAGCCGCTTGCGACGAGGTTGCCGAAGGCAGGCGTCAGACCGATGACTATCGCGACTATATCGAGAGCTGGGTCCACGAGGCCAAGCTGCCCCTGGCGGCGGCCCATCTAATTTTGGAAAACCTGGATGGCAGCGAAGACGACCTGTCGCGCGTGGATGACCTGGCACGCGAGCTTGCCCGCGTGGAGCGCTATATCGACCAAGCTCTGTACTATGCGCGCTCGGAAGTCGTGGAGCGCGACTACCTGATTCGCCGCTGGGATCTCAAGACCTTGGTGACGGGCGCGATTAAAGCCAACGCGCGCGAGCTTATCGCGGCGCACGTTGCTCCGGTGTGCGAGAACCTCGGCTTTGAGGTCTTTACCGACGAGAAGTGGCTCGAGTTTATTCTGGGCCAGCTCATTCAGAACAGCATTAAATATGCGTGTGAGGACGGTGCGAAGATCACGTTTTCGGGCGCGTTGCTGGACGAGGGCCTGGCAAGCGAGCGCATCGAGCTTACCGTCGCGGACAACGGCTGCGGCGTGTGTGCGGCAGATCTGCCCCGCGTGTTCGAGAAGGGCTTTACCGGCGACAACGGCCGCACCACCAAGCGTGCGACGGGCATCGGCCTCTACCTGGTGGCGCGTCTGTGCTCCAAGATGGGCATCGACGTCACCGCGGCATCGGAGCCGGGCGAAGGCTTCGTCGTCACGTTCGCCTTCTCAACCAACAAGTTCCAGTACTTTGAGTAGCCAGCTCGTATGGCGTAGCCGTTCAGAATTTTCCCATTTAAGAAGAAATCAGGCTTTTCGGCAGCTATATTCCTGAACAGGAACATTGCTAATGTAGTCAACGCTATATTCCCGTACATGAACATAGTGCTACAGGTTTATACTATGTTCACGAACAGGAATATAGCTGGAGGCATCATGAGAACGGTGACAACGATTAAAAAGCTAGATGGGCGCATCAAGCTCAAACCGTCGGAAGTCGCTTTCTCGGAGCGCACGGTTTTCGATCCCGCCGAGATAGGGAAGGCCCTTAGGCTCAGAAGGCGTGAGCTTGGCTTGACTCAACGTGACGTCGCGACTATGACGGGTCGCAGCCTTCGTGTGATTGGTGATATCGAGCGGGGACGGACAACGGTCGAAATTGGTGTCATTTTCGATTACGCCTCCATCGTGGATATCGATTTTATTCTGAAGGTGAGGGGGAAATAATGGACGGTACGCTGTTCGTTCACCGTGAGTTTAATGGGTCTTACCAGCTGGTTGGCATATTGGAGGAAAACGTGGGGCTTCCGATATTCACCTATAGCCCCAAATATCTCCAGAGCGGTGATGCGGCCCCGATTTCGATCTCGCTGCCGTTGACGGCTGAGGCATTTAGTCCGGACGCAACGGGCTCCTTTTTCTCCGGCATCATTCCGGAGGGGCAGCTCAACAGGGACCTTGAGAAAAGGGCGCGAGCGGAACGCGGAGATTACTTTAAGGTACTCGATTTGGTCCGCGATGAACCCGTCGGCGCTCTGGTTTTGACGCGAGAGCCTTCGGGCGACAGTCTCGAAATGGGCTATGAAGAGATAGGTGAGGAACAGCTAAGCGGGCTGGCATACGCACCGGCGGAGGTTGCTTTTGATTTAGCGCTAGAGAGCCGAATCTCCCTAGCAGGTGCTCAGGCGAAGGTTGGTCTCTACCATACGGGCGATGACCCATGTGGCGGATGGTACCTGCCTCATGGAGCGGCTCCATCTACGCACATTCTCAAGGCGGGGTCCAAAACGTTCCCGGGTGAGACGGTGTGCGAAGCAATGTGCGTGAGAGCCGCCTCTCTGATGGACCTATCGGCCGAAGAGTGTTTTCTTATCCGAGTTGAAGATGCTGAGCCAATTATCGCCGTGAAGCGCTTTGACCGAGCAATGCCTGATGCCGGACGCTCGGTTGACGGATTGCCAATTCCATACCGTTTGCACCAGGAAGATGTTTGTCAGGCCAAGGGCATCTCGCGTGAGCTTAAATATGAGCCGACGGGTGTCAATTACCTGGGACTTATCGTCGATGCGGTGCGAAGAGCATCGACGAATCAAATGGAGGACAGGTTCCTTGTCGGCTATAACCAGCTTTTTGACTATGCCGCAGGTAACTGCGATAACCATCTAAAGAACTGGTCGCTCGTGTGGGACGAAAGTTGGAAGCAGGTGAGGTTGGCGCCGCTCTATGACGTGCTGTGCACAACGGTTTACCCCAGTCTCGTTCGCGAGATGGGCGTCTCGTTTGGTGGGAGTCGCAAGATTGACGACGTAACGCGCGGGTCGGTGATGAGCCAAATGATTGGGGCGGGTTTGCCCGGAGGAATTGTTGCCGGAATGATTGCTGATACCTGCAATGAGGTTCCAGACGCGCTAAGAGACGCCGCGCGCGGTCTCAAAGAAGAGGGTTTTCCCGAGGCGGAGGCAATGTTCGAGAAGATCATTCCAGAAGTGCAAGCTCGTCTAAGCAGGATCGCCTTATAACAAAAACGTGCCGCCCCAAACGGGGCGGCACGCCATTTTTCTATCAGACAACTCGTTGAAGTAAGGCTGCGAAGGCCGCGGGGCCGGGAGGGGTTTCCTAAGGGCACATCCCGCAGCCGCAACGCGGCGAGGACGTGCCCGTGGAAACCCCGCAGGCCCCGCGGCTGGTGGGCGCAACGCTACTTCACGACCAAAATATCGCAGTCCGTATTGCGCAGCAGGAACGTCGAAATCGAGCCCAGCAGCGCATACTTGATCGAGGAAAGGCCGCGGGCGCCGCAGAGCACCAGGTCGGGCTTGACCACGTCGAGCATCTCGTCCTTGAGCGTCTCGCGAATGCGGCCGGCGCGAATCATGACCTCGACCTCGGGAATGTCGGGATTGGCCTTGGCCTCTTCGAGCTGCTTGGCGATGGAGTTCTTAAATGCCTCCTCTAGGCCGTTGACCAGATCGACCGGATAGGAACCGGCGCTCTCGAGCGCCGTGGAATCGATAACGTGGCCGATGATTAGCTTGGCGTCGTTGTTCGCGGCGACCTTGATGGCGCGTGCGAGCACAAAATCCTGCTGCTCAGTACCATCGAGTGAAACAAATACCTTGGTGTAGCCCTCGTTCATGGTTTCCTCCTTGGTCTATCGCACGGGCGCGGGGCTCGTGCATCGGGCGGGCGCGGGCGCGTTGGCCGCCGGACACTTTATCTTGTTGCAGTTATACCCAAGGATTTCGGTTTGACCGCTCGCAATTCTGTGAACGGACGAGTTTTTTGGTAAGGGTAGGCGCAGACGCGCCCGAACGGTTGATAATGGGACATCGCCCGCACCGTCCGCAGAACAATATCGGCGGGTGTCTAACGAGGGGGGTCCCTTTGGATATCATCGAGCTTCTAAAATCTGCCTTCATGGGCCTGGTCGAGGGCATCACCGAATGGCTGCCTGTTTCGTCGACCGGTCACATGATCTTGGTGGACGAGTTCGTCAAGATGAACGTGAGCGAGACGTTCTGGAATATGTTCCTGGTCGTGATTCAGCTCGGCGCCATTCTGGCCGTCTGCGTGCTGTTCTTCCATGAGCTCAATCCGTTCTCGCCCAGCAAGGGCAAGGAGGGCCGTCGCGACACCTGGGTGCTGTGGGGCAAGATTGTGCTCGGCTGCATTCCTGCGGCGGCGATCGGTCTGCCGCTCAACGACTGGATGGAGGAGCATTTCTACAATGCTCCCGTCGTGGCGCTGGCGCTCATTGTGTACGGCGTGTTGTTTATCGTGATCGAGAACTGGCGCGCGAGCAAGCGCGAGGAAATGGCCGTTGCCGGTTCGTTTGGTTCGCGTGCTGTGGTGTCGGGTGGACGTCCCGCCGGTGCGCACTTTGCGGCGCCCGCCGCGGCTACCGCTGAGGATGAGGACGATGACGAGAATCTGGACTTTGGCTCCATCGCCACGCTCGAGGACCTGAGCTGGAAGACTGCACTGGGCATTGGCTGCTTCCAGATCCTCTCGCTGGTGCCGGGCACGTCGCGCTCCGGTTCCACCATCATCGGCGGCCTGCTTTTGGGCTGCACGCGTTCGCTGGCGTCCAAGTTTACGTTCTTCCTGGCCATTCCTGTCATGTTTGGCGCGAGTGCGCTCAAGCTCGTCAAGTATTTCATCAAGGGCGGTACGTTCGGTGCCAACGAGGTCGCCATCCTGGGCGTGGGCTGCGTTGTGGCCTTTGTGGTTTCGCTCATCGCTATCAAGTGGCTTATGGGCTTCGTCCGCCGTCACGACTTCAAGTGCTTCGGCGTCTACCGCATCATTCTGGGCATCGTGGTGCTTGCGTACTTCTTCGTCTTGGAGCCGATGCTCGGCCTCTAACTTAGTCGACGCTGCGCGGCGGCCAGGGCGACAACTTGTCATTCAAAGGGGGTGGCATGACCAAAAGGTCTATGCCGCCTCCTTTTCATGCCAATTTGTTCGCCCTGACCGTCGCTCGCTGCTGCTGCCGTGACATCGCTGGCTCTGTGATTGGCGCAATGGGGTGGGCCTGACGGTGACGCACGGAGTCGTGGTGTGATTTGCGTCGGTGTCCGCGCGGCTCGGTATACTGGTACGGCTCAAACTATGGCGCCGCCCGCAGGCGCGCCGTCCGTCAGATGAGGAGTCGCCCATGACCCAGCCCTTGCCCTGGGAAAAGAACGCCGCGGTATCCGTGCCGCCCGCGCCGGAACCCGTGCCGCTCGATGCATACACCGCCCCTGCTGCGCCGGAGCCCGAGCTCGTTCCGCTCGACATCTACGACGCTCCCGCGCCGGCACCCAAGCCTGCCAAGCCGATCGTCGACATCGACAGCCTGAATCCCGCCCAGCGCGAGGCGGTCCTGACCACTGAGGGCCCGCTGCTGGTGCTCGCCGGCGCCGGCTCGGGCAAGACCCGCGTCTTGACCTTCCGAATCGCACATATGCTCGGCGACCTGGGCGTTAAGCCCTGGCAGATCCTTGCCATCACGTTTACCAACAAGGCTGCGGCCGAGATGCGTGAGCGTCTGGCGGCACTCATTCCCAGCGGCACCCGTGGCATGTGGGTGTGCACGTTCCATGCCATGTGCGTGCGCATGCTGCGTGAGGACGCCGACCTGCTGGGCTACACCGGTCAGTTCACCATCTACGATGACGACGATTCCAAGCGCATGGTGCGCGATATTATGCAGGCGCTCGGTATCGAGCAAAAGCAATTCCCCATCAATATGATCCGCAGCAAGATCAGTTCGGCCAAAAACGCCATGATCGGCCCCGAGGACATGCTCAAATCCGCCGACAGCCCTAATGACAAAAAGGCCGCGCAGGTCTACCTGGAGCTGGAGCGCCGCCTGCGCGCCGCCAACGCGATGGACTTCGACGACCTGCTCGTGCGCACGCTCGAGCTGCTGCGCACCCGCCCCGAGGTGCTCGACAAGTACCAGGAGCGCTTCCGCTACATTAGCGTCGACGAGTACCAGGACACCAACCACGTCCAGTACGAGATCGCCAACCTGCTGGCCGCCAAGTACCAAAACCTCATGGTCGTGGGCGATGACGACCAGTCCATTTATAGCTGGCGTGGCGCCGACATCACCAATATCCTGGACTTTGAGAAGGACTTTAAAGACTGCAAGACCGTCAAGCTGGAGCAGAACTATCGCTCTACGGGCCATATCCTGAGCGCCGCCAACGCCGTGGTGCGTCACAACTCGCAGCGCAAGGACAAGCGCCTGTTTACGGCCGAGGGCGACGGCGAGAAGATCCAGGCCTTCCAGGCAAGCGATGAGCGCGACGAGGGTCGCTGGATTGCCGGCGAGATCGAAAAGCTGCACTCCAAGGGTACGAGTTACGACGACATCGCCGTGTTCTACCGCACCAACGCCCAGTCGCGTATTCTCGAAGATATGTTTCTGCGCGCGGGCGTGCCCTACAAGATCGTGGGCGGCACGCGATTCTTCGACCGTGCCGAGATCCGCGACGTCATGGCTTACCTCAAGATGATTGTGAACCCGGCCGACGAGATGAGCGTCAAGCGCGTCATCAACACGCCGCGCCGCGGCATCGGCTCCACCTCGATCCAAAAGATCGAGCGGCTGGCGCGCGACAACCGTTGCTCGTTCTTCCAGGCCTGCGAGATCGCAACAGCCGAGACGGGCATGTTTAGCGCCAAGGTGCGCAATGGCCTGTCGAGCTTTGTGTCGCTGGTGCGCGAGGGTCGCCGCATGGACGGCGAGCTCAAGGACGTCGTCGAGATGATTGTCGATAAGACGGGCCTGCTGCAGGCTTTCCGCGCCGAGGGCACCATGGAGTCCGAGAGCCGCGCCGAGAACATCCAGGAATTCCTGGGCGTTGCCGCCGAATTTGAGGAGACGCACGAGGATATCGAGGGTACGCTCGAGAGCCTAGAAGAGTTGCGCGCGGCCGGTGTTGCCGGCGTGCCTGCCGGTGCCGAGCCCGAGCCCGTCGTGGTGAGTGCGCCCGCGCCCGAGCCGGGGCCGTCCGCCCCGGCATCCTCGTTTGAGGCACTCGTCGGCGCGCGCGATGCCGCAGGTTCCAATCCGCTCGATAGCCTAGCCGCCCCGGCGCTCTCGCCGCAGGATGCCCTGGCCGCCGCCATCGCGGGTAACGCCTATGCCGCGCCGACTGAGCTGCCGGCGGGCGCCGTGCATGCCGACGAGATCGAGCGCACCTACGGTCCGCTCACCTGTAAGGCGCTGCCGGCACTCATGGAGTGGCTGGCCCTGCGCTCCGACTTGGATTCCCTGGCCGGCGAGACGCATGCCATTACCATGATGACCATCCACTCCGCCAAGGGCCTGGAGTTCCCGGCGGTGTTCGTGGCCGGCATGGAGGAGGGTATCTTCCCGCACGTGCACGACTTTGGCGGTAGTGACGATCCGGGCAAGCTCGAGGAGGAGCGCCGCTTGGCCTACGTCGCCATCACGCGTGCTCGCAAGCGCCTGTTCCTGACCTATGCGGCCACGCGTCGCACCTACGGCTCGACCTCTGCCAACCCGCGCTCGCGCTTCCTCAACGAGATTCCGTTTGAGGACATCGAGTTTAGCGGTATCGGTTCTGCCGGTTTTGAGGGCACGGGCTGGGAGAAGCGCGGCGACCGTCACGGCACGTTTGGCTCGGGTATGGGCTCGGACATGTATGGCGGCAAGGTGTTTGGCTCGCATACGCGCTCGACCGGCGGCTCTGGATCGCGCAGCGGCTCGAGCTTCGATGACTTCTTTGGCGGCAGCACTTATGGTACCGAGCGCCATCGTGGGGTTTCGCCCGACGCCGGCCGTGTTGCCTCGACCTTTGGCTCGGGCGCGCCGCGAGCCAAAAAGTCGTCATCCAAGGTATCCCCGACGGTGGAGCGCAAGGTCGATCGCGCCAGCGCATCGCAGGACTTTGCCGCGGGCGATACCGTGAGCCATAAGACCTTTGGCACGGGTACCGTGATCTCGGTCGCCGGAGACATGATCGAGGTCCAGTTCGAAAAGACCGGCCAGACCAAAAAGCTAATGAAGGGCTTCGCGCCGATCGTTAAGCTGTCATAATCCCGGCGGACCTGGGCGGGCGTATGGGGCAACATCGCCTGCTCGGGCAGTCCTGCGCAAGACGGAGGCCACATTAAGTGGCCTCCTTTGCGTGCGGAACTCGCGATCGATGTTGCCCCATACGCCCGCCCAGGTCCTTGGGTAACGTCGCTGGACGAGCGTTGCTTTGCCCGTTCGCTTTTGGGTCTGGAGAGCCGGGTGGGCTGATAAATAGATATAGCAAGGGGCTCTCCCGTACATGGACGGGGGAGCCCCTTGTTGCGTTTGGGTTGTTGTTGTGACCTAGAGGTGGCTGATGATCAGTTCCATTTTGCCTTCGAGGTCGATGGAGCTGACGGTGCTCGGGGCCAGCAGGTGACTTCCCTTGTGGACGGGATCGCCACAGACGGTGCCTTCGCCGTCGATGACCGACAGGCACATGAAGGGCCAGCGCTGGTCGAGGGTCTTGCTGCCGTTGACGCGCACGCGATCGACGGTGTAGCAGGAGTTAGACTCGAGCTCGGTCACGCCGTCGACTTCGGGCGCGGTCACGGTACCGTCGACCGGAGCCTGAGCATCAAAATCGATGCAGTCGAGGCTCTGCTCAATGTGCAGCGGGCGCAGCTTGCCGTCGGTGCCGGGGCGGTCGTAGTCGTACAGGCGATACGTCACGTCGCTCGACTGCTGCGTCTCCAAAATGAGCGTGCCGGTCTTGATGGCGTGCACGGTACCGGAATCAATCTGGAAAAAGTCGCCCTTGTGGATCGGCAGCACGTTGAGCATGTCGTCCCAACGGCCTTCCTCGATCATCTGTGCGGCCTCGACGCGGTCCTTGGCGCGCTGGCCGACGATGATCGTGGCACCGGGCTCGCAGTCCAGTACATACCAGCACTCGGTTTTGCCCAGGCTGCCGTTCTCGTGCTCGGCGGCGTACTCGTCGTTGGGATGAATCTGGATCGAAAGGTCGTCCTTGGCATCCAGAATCTTAATGAGCAGCGGGAACTCCTTGCCCTCGCAATTGCCAAAGAGCTCGCGGCGCTCGGCCCACAGCCATGAAAGCGTGTGGCCGGCATACGGGCCCTCCGCAATCTGGCAGTCACCGTTGGGATGGGCCGAGATGGCCCAGCACTCACCGATGGGACCTTCGGGAATGTCGTAACCAAATACGGTTTCGAGCTGGCGGCCACCCCAGATCTTCTCGTGGAAGATCGGCGTCAGTTTAATCAAATCGGACATATTCATACCCCCATTATGTTGCGCGGGCGTTGCACAAAACAGCTCAAAACGAGCGCCCGCGTGACTACAAAAACCTATGCCAACGTTACGTTGTGCAACTCAAAGCGGTCGCCAACGTTGCGCGAGACCGAATACTCAAAGGCGGCGCCGCTGTCCAAAAAGCCAATCTGGGTGAGTTCGAGCAGGGGAGAGCCAGGTTTGGTGTCCAGACGCTCGGCTTCTTCCTCGGTTGCTGCCACGGCGCGAATGGTACGGTGGAAGCTCGAAATCTTCAGCCCACATTGCTCGCGGATGAAGCGGTAGACCGATCCGTACAGGTCCTTCTTTTTAAGGCCTGGAATCAGCTCGAGGGGCATGTAGGTGTACTCGATAACGATGGGCTTCTCATCGGCCTGACGCACGCGCACGACGTGATAGGCAAAGTCATCCTCGGCAATTCCCAGCTGGGCTGCGATGTCCGCTGGTGGATTAACGATCGAGAAATCGTAGACCACCGAGGTCACCTTCTCCCCGCGGTGCTCATATGAAAAGCCTTGGGCACGGTCGTTTTTGCCCTGGAAAAACGCCTGGCCGGGAAGCCCCGCCGTGTCCTTAACGTAGGTACCCGATCCGCGTCGGCTGGTAATAAGACCTTCCTCGGTGATTTGTTCAATAGCTCGTTTGACGGTGATTTTTGAAACGCTATAGAGCTCGCAGAACTCAACGACGGTGGGAAGCTTGTCGCCCGGTTTAAGAGCGCCATCCTCAATACTTCGACGAATATCTGCAGCTATCGCCTCGTATTTGGGAATCATGGAACCTCCTTTCCGACTTATATGAATACAAAAGTAAGTATAACCCTCAACAGGGCACCCATATTACTTTTATCTAAGAAGTTCGAGAAAGAAAAAAGAAAAAGACGCTTTACTTTTAAAATTAGAGCGCTATAGTTTAAGCAACGAACGGAATCCTTCCGCAGAACAGGATCGACCGTTTGGGGACGGTTTTGTTTTGGCGGGTTGGATATCGGTATGACCGGTGCGCGCCCGCGCCGGATAACCTGCCAAAGCAAACCCGTCTCCAACCGAAAGCTCTAGAACACGAAAGCGAGGACTTTGATGGCACAGTATCAGCTGCCCAACGACTTCTTCTTTGGCGCTGCTATGTCCGGCCCGCAGACTGAGGGTCAGTGGAACCAGGGCGGCAAGCTCGAGAACCTGTGGGACACCTGGTCCATCCAGGATCTGGGTTCGTTCTACAACTGTGTTGGCTCTTATGCCGGCAATGACTTTATGGCCAAGTACCAGGAAGACTTTCGCATTTTGAAGGACTTGGGCCTGAATACCTATCGCACTTCCATCCAGTGGAGCCGTCTGCTCGATGCCGACGGCAACCTTAATGAGGAGGGCGCTGCGTGGTATCACGAGCTGTTCCGCGCCTCTCGCGAGGCCGGCCTGGAGCCGTTTGTCAACTTGTACCACTTTGACATGCCCACCTATCTCTTTAACCGTGGCGGCTGGGAGAGCCGTGAGGTCGTCGAGGCTTACGCGCATTACGCTGACGTCGCCTTCCACGAGTTTGGCCAGGAGATTAAGTACTGGTTCACCTTTAACGAGCCCATCGTCGAGCCCGAGCAGCGCTATCAAGAGGGCGTGTGGTTCCCGCAACTCCACGACTTCAACCGCGCTCGCACCGTGCAGTATCACATCTCGCTGGCACACGCGCTGGCCGTGGCCAACTATCGTCGCGCCTATGACGAGGGCGCTATTCGCGCCGATGCCAAGATCGGCATGATCAACTGCTTTACCCCGGTCTACACCAAACAGAACCCCAGCGAGGCAGACCTCGAGGCCGTGCGTATGACCAGCGGCATCAACAATCGCTGGTGGCTCGACCTTATTACCAAGGGCGAGCTTCCCGCCGACGTGCTCGACAGCCTGGCCGAGGGCGGCGTTAAGCTCCCGTTCCGTGCCGGCGACCAAGAGATTCTCAAGCAGGGTGTTGTCGACTGGCTCGGCTGCAACTACTACCACCCCACGCGTGTTCAGGCGCCGGCGAGCAAGGTCGACCAGTACGGCCTGCCGCACTTTGCCGACGAGTACGTGTGGCCCGACGCCGTTATGAACGAGAGCCGCGGCTGGGAGATCTACCCGCAGGGCCTCTACGACTTTGGCATGGACTGCGCCAAGAACTACCCCGATCTTGAGTGGTTCGTTTCCGAGAACGGCATTGGCATCATGGACGAATACAAGAACCGTGACGCCGAAGGAACCATCCAGGACGACTACCGCGTCGACTTTGTACGCCAGCACCTGGAGTGGGTTGCCAAGGCAATCGCCGAGGGCGCCAAGTGTCGCGGATACCATTATTGGGCCGTCATCGATAACTGGTCTTGGGCCAATGCCTTTAAGAATCGCTATGGCTTTGTCGAGGTCGATCTGATGGATGGCTACAAGCGCCGTCTTAAGAAGTCGGCGGCCTGGCTCAAACAGGTCGCCACGACCCACGTGGTTGATTAGCGACCGGGCGAACGCCCAGACCGCGCGCCGCCGCGCGCAACACATGGCACATCTGGTGGCAGAGGGCGACAGACCACCGTGCGCATAGGAAAAGGCCGGATTTGAAAGTTAGGAGCAATCATGGCCAGTGACAACGGAAAGAGCTTCCTCGACAAGTTTGCCGAGGTCTCTGCGAAGGTGGGAAACCAGGTTCACCTGCGTTCCCTGCGAGACGCCTTCGCGACCATCACGCCGCTCTATATCCTTGCGGGTATCGCGGTTCTTATTAACAACGTCGTGTTCCCTCTGTTCCCGCTCGATGCGGCGGGCCTTGCCAACCTTCAGACGTGGGGCTCGGCAATTACGCTGGGCACCCTCAACGTCTCTGCCATTATCTTGGCCGGATTGATTGGCTACAGCCTCGCCAAGAACAAGCGTTTCGATAACCCGCTCGCTTGCGTGGTCGTCGCCATCTCTGCCTTCGTCATCATGATGCCGCAGCAGATTACCGCCTCGCTTGCCGCCACGAGCCCGCTGCTCACCGACAAGATCACCTCCGCCGAGGTTACGGGCGCCCTTTCGACTGCCAACACCGGCACTAACGGTCTGTTCTCGGCCATTATCATCGCTCTGCTCTCCGTCTCGCTCTTCATCAAGATCTCTGGCGTCGAGAAGCTCAAGGTTAAGCTGGGCGAGGGCGTGCCTCCCGCGGTCTCCAACTCCTTCAACGTCATGATCCCGATGCTGCTCAACCTCGCGATCTTCGCTCTTGCCGCAGCCCTGCTCGCCGTGTGCGCCGGCACCGATCTGTGCGCCATCATCTCCACGTGCATCTCCAACCCGCTCAAGAACATCATGAACGCCGGTCCGTGGGCTGTTATCCTCATCTACACCCTTGCCAACCTGCTGTTCTGCGTCGGTATTCACCAGTCCACCATCTCTGGCGCTACCGTCGAGCCGATCCTGACCATGCTCATCGTCGACAACATGGCTACCTTTGCCGCCGGTGGCACCATCCAGCCCGATCACTACATGAACATGCAGATCGTTAACAGCTTCGCCCTCATCGGCGGCTCGGGCTGCACCCTCATGCTTCTGCTCGACACGCTCCTGTTCTCCAAGAACAAGGCTTCCGAGACCGTTTCCAAGATGGCTATCCTGCCTGGTCTGTTCAACATCAACGAGCCGGTTATCTACGGTTACCCCATCGTGTACAACCTGCCGCTCATGATCCCGTTTGTTCTTCTTCCCGACCTGTTCATCGGCATCACCTATGGCCTTACCTGCGCAGGCATCATCAGCCCCTGCATCGCCCAGGTGCCCTGGACCATGCCTCCCGTCATCAATGCCCTGCTCGCTACGGGCTTTGACTGGCGCGCCGGCGTGTGGCAGGCTCTCGAGATTGTCATTGGCATGGCCGTCTACCTGCCCTTTATGAAGATTTCCGAGAAGGCAATCGCCAAGCAGGAGGCTCTCGCCGAGTAGAACGCCTAACGTTCGTCCCTTTCACCTTTGCGGGCACCGGTACGTGGTGTCAGTGCCCGCATCTCTCTTCTGCGTAAGGGCGCAGAAAGAGGGCACAATAACCGCAAGGAATACAACCAGTCGTCGTCTGCGCGCCGCGCAGTTATAAGGAGGAAACCATGAAGAAGATCATGCTCTGCTGCAATGCCGGTATGTCCACGAGCCTGCTGGTCCAGAAGATGCAGGCCGAGGTTGCAAACCGTGGTCTGGATATCGAGATCGAGGCTCGTCCCATGAACGAGGCCCACGATCACCTGGACGAGTGCGACATGTTGCTGCTTGGCCCGCAGATCGGCTACACCAAGGGTGACTTTGAGAAGGAGGCCGCCGGCCGTTTTCCGGTCGAGGTCATCAACATGGTCGACTACGGCCGCATGAACGCTGCCGGCATCATTGACCACTGCGTCAGCGTGATGGGCTAGGTGCTCCGCATGGAGGATATGAACGAACTGCAGATGACCTGCTTCGAGATCATCAGCTACGTCGGTACCGCCAAGAGCATGTACATCAATGCCGTGCAAAAGGCCAAGGAGGGCGATTTTGACGCCGCCGAGGAGCTTATCAAGCAGGGCGACGAGGCCTATAACGGTGGCCACGATGTTCACATGGGGCTTCTGAAGAAAGAGGCCAACGGCGAGCGTAACGGCGAGGCCCCGTTGATTCTGCTGCATGCCGAGGACCAGATGGCCGGTACCGAGACCATGCGCGTCATGGCGACGGAGCTCATCGAGGTTCACAAGCAGCTGCAGGCACTTAAGGCCTAGTCGGCGTTATCGCCGCGAAGGACCGTGCGGTCCGACAGACAACATAGTCCCTTTGACGGGCGCCGGGAGTCTCCGCCTCCCGGCGCCTTTATTTTTGGGGATGGTCTTGCGCGGCCTGTTGAGCGGCCATTTGCGTTTCCCCAGTTAAAACCTGCCAAAACAAACCTGTCCCTTTTTGGTAAGTTTTTGCCTTGGGAGCGGTACCATACAGGCAATGTTTAAACGAGAAAGGTGGGCTCCCATGGAACCTAAGCAGTACTACATCGGCATTGACGTCGGCGGCACTTCGGTTAAGGAGGGTCTGTTCGACGAGGACGGCAACCTGCTGGCCAAGGCCAGCGTTCCCACGCCTCCCATCGTTGACGCTGCGGGCTTTGCCGCGGTGACCGAGGCTATCGACCAGGTGGTCGCCAAGGCCCAGATTCCGCGCGCCTTTGTGGCGGGTATTGGCCTGGCCGTTCCGTGCCCCATCCCGGCATCGGGCGATGCCAAGGTCAAGGCCAACATTGCCATTAACCTGCCCGAGCTGAGAGTCGCCATTCAGGAGCACTGCCCCGACGCGGTCGTTAAGTACGAGAACGATGCCAACGCCGCCGCCATGGGCGAGGCCTGGCTCGGCTCTGCCAAGGGTGTACAGAACGTGGTGATGGTCACCATCGGTACCGGCGTGGGCGGCGGCGTTATCGTCAACGGCGACGTGGTGTCGGGCGTTGTGGGTGCCGGCGGCGAGATCGGCCACATGTGCCTGAATCCGGCTGAGGAGCGCACCTGCGGCTGCGGCGGCCATGGCCACCTGGAGCAGTATTCCAGCGCCACCGGTGTGGTGAGCAACTACCTTGCCGAGTGCAAGAAGGCGGGCGTCGAGCCCATCGAGCTCACCGGCCCCTCAGATTCCAAGGACGTGTTCCAGGCCTGCCGCGAGGGCGACAAGCTTGCGCTGGCCGCGGCCGATACCATGGCCGACTATCTCGGTCGCGCCCTGGCGCTTATCGCCAACGTGGTCGACCCCGAGATGTTCCTGATCGGCGGCGGCGCCTCCGCCTCGGCCGATGTCTACCTCGACAAGGCTCGCGAGTACTTCCAGCGCTACGCGCTTTCCGCCTCGCGCGAGACGCCCATTAAGGTCGCTTCGCTCGGCAACGACGCCGGCATCATCGGCGCCGCCTACGTAGCTCTGCGCGCCGCTGGCAAATAGCTGGTGCAGGGGGGCGGGTTACTTTGCACCAACATGGTGCAAAAGGGACAGCCTTGGCCCCCATACCTGCCCCAAAATATGCCGTGGCTCTTCCGTCTGCGAAGGCTCGGCATCGGCGTGCTACCATAGCTACGTCTAAGTACACATATCAAGTGGAGGATATCCATGGCAAACGTTCTTGTCTTTGGTCACCAGAACCCCGATAACGACGCCATCATGAGCGCCGTCGTTCTGTCCCAGCTGCTCAACCAGGTTGAGTATGCCGGCAACACCTATGAGGCCTGCGCCCTGGGCCAGCTTCCGGCCGAGTCCGCCAAGCTGCTCGCCGACGCCGGCATCGCCGAGCCCCGCGTGATCGAGTCCGTCGAGGCCGGTCAGCTCGTCGTCCTCACTGACCACAACGAGTCCGCCCAGTCCGTTGCCGGTCTTAAGGACGCCACAGTCTTTGGTGTCGTCGACCATCACCGCATCGGCGACTTCGAGACCGCCGGCCCGCTGCACTACATCTGCCTGCCCTGGGGCTCCAGCTGCACCATCGTCACCAAGCTCGCCGGCGTGCTCGGCGTTGAGCTTTCCGACGTTCAGGCCAAGCTGCTGCTCTCGGCCATGATGACCGACACGCTCATGCTCAAGAGCCCCACCACCACCGATGTCGACCGCGCCGTCGCCGCCAAGCTCGGCGAGCAGGTGGGCGTCGACCCGGTCAAGTTTGGCATGGAAGTCTTCCTCACCCGTCCGTCCGGCTCCTTCACCGCAGCCGAGATGGTCGGCAACGACATCAAGATGTTCGAGCCTGCCGGCAAGAAGCTGCTCATCGGCCAGTACGAGACTGTCGACAAGACCCGCGCACTCGGCATGATCGACGAGATTCGCGAGGCCATGCGCGCCTACGCCGCCGAGAAGGGTGCCGACGGCATCGTCCTGTGCATTACCGACATCATGGAGGAGGGCTCGCAGGTTTTGCTCGAGGGCGAGACCGAGGCCGCTCAGAAGGGCCTGGGCATTGCCGACGAGCACGACGGCGTCTGGATGCCGGGCGTCCTCTCCCGTAAGAAGCAGGTCGCAGCCCCCATCATGGCCGCCTGCTAGGTTTAGTTGACCAAACGCCACGACCGGATCGCGGACGCCCCGCGCTCCGGTCGTTTTTTGTGCACGTCGCCGCGTCGTCTCCTGGACAGGCGTGCCCGTGCCGTTGAGCAAATAATGTTCAACCTGTGGTTCCGCTTTTCGGTCACGCCTGCGTGCTTGTCGTGCAGGGTAGGCTAGATGCAAGCGTAATACGTTAGAGCGCGGCGCCGCCACTTGGGCGGGCCGTGCTTTTTTAAGACGGGAGCTTTCCCGTGAAAGGAGCCGCCCATGGCAGCAACTGAGCAGCTGTTCAACGTTCGTGAGCGCAAGCGTTTTGAGCGCCACGACATCTGGGAGCGCATCGCCGAGAACGGCACGATTTCCGCCGCCGTCATGGTCTTCGCCGCCATCGCCGCCGTCATTTGCGCCAATACCGATGCCTACGAGGCCATCCATCACTTTTTGGAGACCCCGCTGTATGTGGGCCTGGGCAACCTTACGGCCGGTCTCACCGTTGAGCTTTTCGTCAACGACTTCCTCATGGCGATTTTCTTTTTGCTGGTGGGCATTGAGCTTAAGTACGAGATGACGGTCGGCGAGCTCAAAAACCCGCGCCAGGCTATGCTTCCCATGCTGGCGGCCGTGGGCGGTGTCGTCGTTCCCGCCTGCATCTATCTGATCTTTAACCATGCCGGCGCGCACAACGGCTGGGCCATTCCCATGGCAACCGATATTGCCTTTGCGCTGGGCGTGCTGTCGCTTTTGGGTAATCGCGTGCCCAACGGCGTGCGCGTGTTCTTCTCGACGCTCGCCATCGCCGACGACCTCATCTCCATCGCCGCCATCGCTATCTTCTACGGTCAGAGCCCCAATCCGTTTTGGTTGGGCGCCGCCGCGCTTGTGACCTGCGCGCTCGTGTGGCTCAACAAGACTCAGCATTACCGCCTTGCCCCGTATTCGGTACTGGGTCTGCTGTTGTGGTTCTGCATGTTCAAGAGCGGCGTACATGCTACGCTTGCTGGCGTCATCTTGGCCTTTACCATCCCGGCCAAGTGCGGCGTCAAGCTCGACAGCCTTACCGATTGGTTGGGCGAGTGCCTGCCGCTGCTCGATGATCGCTACGATGACGAGGCACACATCCTGGGCCAGCATGACTTTACCGTCTCGACCACCAAGGTCGAGCGCGTCATGCACCGCGTGACTCCGCCGCTCATCCGCATAGAGCGTCTGATCTCCACGCCGGTCAACTTTGTGATCCTGCCGATCTTTGCGTTCGTGAACGCACAGGTTCGCCTAGTGGGCGTGGACATGAGCACGCTACTCACCGACCCGGTGACGCTCGGCGTGTACTTTGGCATGCTGCTGGGCAAGCCGATCGGTATCTTTGGCATGACGTTTGCCCTGGTCAAGCTCAAGGCTTGCCAGTTGCCGCGTAATGTCAACTGGCACATGATTGCTGGTGTGGGCATTCTGGGCGGCATCGGCTTTACCATGTCGATTCTCATCAGCGGCCTTGCCTTCCCGACGGCTGAGTTTGAGGTTCTGGCCGCCAAGGCCGCCATTCTCGCTGGCTCTGTCACCGCGGCCGTACTTGGCATGATCTACATGAGTGTGATCTGCAAGCATCCCGCGCCCAAGGACGAGTAAGAGCATATACAAGTTTGAAAACGCCGCCTGTGAACACCATCACAGGCGGCGTTTTAGTCATTGGGGGCGTTCTTAAATGACTGGGTTTATTCCACGGTGCCGTAGATGGCGCCCCAGCCGTGGGCGGCCAAGGCGGAGTTGAGCTGGTCGCAAAGTGACTGGCGGTCGTAATAGCCGGGCGGCAAAAGGTTCACGATTTCCATGAGATCGGGTGCCAGGTCCAAGATTTCGGCCTGTACGATCAGATCCAGGCGGTCGATGGCGTGGCGGTCGTAAAACAGCCCGTCGACCAGGCGCTGCAGGTCGCCGAATTCCTCGGCCTGGAACGATCCGTACTCCATAGTGCCTCCTTGGGCGCTCCACGCCGGCATGCGCGGCGATTTGTAATTCATTGCGATGGACTTAATCTATCACGGCTTCATACCGTTGCGGCGGTGGCGGTCTATACTTAGACGAACTGCAACGTACCGCTTCGTGAAAGGTCGCACCCATGCAGACGATCTACCAGAAGATGGAAACCACCGAACTCGATGCCGCCATCGAGGCGCTCAAAGCCGAAGTCGCCGAGGTCAAGGCCAAGGGCCTGGCGCTCGACATGGCCCGCGGCAAGCCGTCGCCCTCCCAGGTGGACATCTCTCGACCCATGCTCGACATCCTCAATGCCGATGCCGATCTGCACGACGGCAACGTCGACTGTTCCAACTACGGCTGCTTTGAGGGTATTCCCTCGGCGCGCAAGCTGGCAGGGGAGTTCCTGGGTTGCCCCGCCGAGCAGACGCTCGTGCTGGGCTCGTCGAGCCTTTTGATCGAGCATGACATCGCCGGTATGTTCTGGCGTTGCGGCTCGTGCGGCAGCGAACCTTGGGAGGCTTACGAGGCCGCGCACGACGGCAAGAAGGTCAAGTTCCTGTGCCCGGTTCCCGGCTACGACCGCCACTTTGGCATCACCGCCGACCTGGGCATCGAGAACGTCCCCGTCGCGATGACCGACAACGGCCCCGACATGGACGAGATCGAGCGCTTGGTTGCCGCCGACGACTCCATCAAGGGTATCTGGTGCGTGCCCAAGTATTCCAACCCCACGGGCATCACCTTTAGCGAGGACACTGTGCGCCGCCTGGTCGAGATGCCCACGGCCGCGCCCGATTTCCGCATCTTCTGGGACAACGCCTACTGCGTGCACGACCTGTACGACGAGACCGACGAGCTCGCCAACATCTTCGATCTTGCCCGCGCGGCGGGCACCGAGGACCGCGTGGTGGCCTTTGCCTCGACGTCCAAGATCACCTTCCCGGGCGCCGGCATCGGCTTTATCGGTGCGAGCCCCGCGGTCATCGCCGAGTTCTCCAAGCGCCTGAAGGCCGGCCTCATCAGCGCCGACAAGCTCAACCAGCTGCGTCACGTGCGTTTCCTTCCCACCATCGAGGCGGTCAAGGAGCACATGAAAAAGCATGCCGAGTTCCTGCGCCCGCGCTTTGAGGCCGTCGAGCGCAAGCTCACCGAGGGCCTGGGCGACACGAGTTGCGCCACCTGGACGCATCCCCGCGGCGGCTATTTTGTGAGCTTCGATGGTCCCGAGGGCTCGGCCCAGAAGGTCGCCGCGCTTTGCGCCGACTTGGGCGTCAAGCTCACGCCGGCTGGTGCCACCTGGCCTTATGGCAAGGATCCGCGCGACACCAACATCCGCATCGCGCCGAGCTATCCCACGGTCGAGGACCTGGAGGCCGCGCTCGATGTGCTGGTGCTGGCCGTCAAACTCGTCGCTGCCGAGCTTGCGCGTGCCGAGCGCGCCTAACGCGCGGCTTCCCGTACTATCCGCACTTTCGATACGTAAAGGAGCGTATACATGGATTTGGGTATTTCCACCAACCCCACGCCAGAGCTCTACACCATTAAGGTAACCGGCGAGATCGATATCTCTAACGCCGATAGCCTGCGTAATGCCATCGACCTGGCGCTCGAGCAGCCCACTGAGGCCGTTGAGCTCGATTTTGCCCAGGTGAGCTACATCGATTCGACGGGCATTGGCGTGCTCGTGGGCGCCGCGCACCACGCGGTCGACCACGGCAAGCGCTTTAGCTGCACCAATGTGCAGCCCCCGGTGATGCGCGTGGTCCAGCTGTTGGGTGTCGACCAGGAGATTTCGATCACCGCTGCATAATCTTTGCCCCCAAAAGGGCGTGCCGTTTGGCATATGTTTGTGATGCGCTCGGACGTTTTGGCGTCCGGGCGCTATACTTGACCGAATGAATAGACGAGTTCCGGCCGAATGGCGCGGTGCGGGCTCGACTCACATCGAGCCTTGGAGGTATGTGTGTTTGGTATTGGAGAGGGTGAGCTCGCGATCATCGTGGTCTTCGGCTTTTTGCTGTTTGGCCCGGATAAGCTCCCACAGATGGGCCGCACGATCGGCCGTGCCATCCGTCAGTTCCGCGAGACGCAGGAAAAGATGACGGCCGTTGTTCAGTCCGAGATTATCGATCCGGTAAGTGAGGCCGCTTCGGCACCGGTCAAGCCCAAGAAGACTGCCGTCGATGACGATTCCGATGCAGACGAGGATGCCGTCGAGACGGCTGCGCCCGCAAAGAAGGAGACCTTTGCCGAGCGCCGTGCCCGCCTTGCCGCCGAGAAGGCCGCGAGCGAGGCTGCCGCCGAGGGCGAGGGTGCTGCTGAGGAGTCCGAGGCCGAGGGCGCCGAGCCTGCCGCTGCCGCCGAGCCTGTCGTCGAGCCCGAGCCTGCTGCAGAGCCAGAGTCCGAGCCCGAGCCGGCAGAGCCCACGACGGCTGACCTCTACGCCCGTCGTCCCCGCAAGCGCAAGGCCGTCGTCGACCAGCTCGCTCGCGAGCTCGAGGCCGAGGACGAGGCCGTTGCCGAGGCTGCCACCGCCGACGCCTCGAAGGGAGGCGATGAGTAATGCCTATCGGACCTGCGCGCATGCCGCTCTTCGATCACCTGGGCGAGCTCCGTCGCCGCCTGACCATCGTGGTCGTGTCGGTGTTTGCCGCCGCCATCGTGCTGTATTTCGCCACGCCCGTGGTGCTCGACATCCTGGAAGACCCCATCCGCTCCTTTGTGCCGGACGGTAAGTTCTACATCACCACCACGCTCGGCGGCTTTGGCCTGCGCTTCTCTCTGGCCATCAAGATGGCCGTGGTCATGTGCACGCCCATGATCATCTGGCAGATTCTGGCATTTTTCCTGCCGGCACTGCGTCCCAACGAGCGCAAATGGGTCGTGCCCACGGTGCTCGCCTCGACGGTGCTGTTCTTCCTGGGCGCCATCTTCTGCTATTTCATCATCATCCCGGCGGGCTTTGAGTGGCTTATCGGCGAGACCTCGGCCGTCGCCACGGCGCTGCCCGACCTGGAGAACTACGTCAACATGGAGCTGCTCTTTATGATCGGCTTTGGCGTGGCGTTTGAGCTGCCGCTCATCATCTTCTACCTGTCCGTCTTCCACATCGTGTCCTACGCGGCCTTCCGCGGCGCCTGGCGCTACGTGTACGTGGGCCTGCTTGTGGGCTCGGCTGTGATTACGCCCGACGGCTCGCCCGTTACGCTGGGCCTCATGTATGGTGCCCTGCTCTCGCTCTACGAGATTTCGCTCGCCATTGCCCGCGTGGTCATTACCGCGCGCGAGGGCAAGGAGGGCTTGTTTGTGAGCCGTCTGGACCTGTTCTCGGACGATGAGGACGACGAGGAGTAAATCGGTATGCACGAGGTTGGCATTGTCAACGGCATACTCGATACAGTGATTCGCGCGGCGCGTGGGGCGGGGGCCTCGCGCGCCGTTTTGGTAACGCTGCGTATCGGGGATATGACCGAAGTTGTGCGCGAGGCGCTCGACTTTGCGTGGGAGACATTTCGCGATGAGGACCCGCTCACGCGGGGCTGCGAGCTCGCGGTTGAGGAGATTCACCCACAAAGTGAATGCCTGGACTGCGGCGAGGTCTTCGACCACGATCGCTTCCACTGTCGCTGTCCCCAGTGTGGTGGTGCCAACGTGCGCCTACTGCACGGCCGCGAGCTCGATATCGCGAGTATCGAAATCGAAACCCCCGACGATTAGCCCGCTAGCCATCTGGTGATGGGGTATAAAGGGGCCAAAGTAAGGAGCGCTAAGTATGGCTGAGAAAACGATTGATATCGCGTCGCCGATTCTGTCGCGCAACGAGCGCCTGGCAGATCAGCTGCGTCAGCGATTTAATGAGACAAACACCTATGTGATCAACGTCTTGTCGAGCCCCGGTTCGGGCAAGACCACCACGATCCTGGGCACCAACGAGCGCCTGCGTGACAAGGCCGGCCTGCGCTGTGCCGTCATCGAGGGCGATATCGCCTCGGATGTCGACGCCATCACCATGAAGGAAGCCGGCATGCCCGCCATCCAGATCAACACGGGCGGCCTGTGCCACCTCGAGGGCAACATGATCATGGAGGCCGTTGACGCGTTTGACCAGGCTGTGGGTCTGGAAAACATCGACGTCATCTTTATCGAAAACGTGGGTAACCTGGTCTGCCCAGTCGACTTTGACTTGGGCGAGAACCTGTCCATCATGATTCTCTCGGTGCCCGAGGGCGACGACAAGCCCATCAAGTACCCGGGCATCTTCCAGCACGCTGGCGCGCAGCTGCTCAATAAGGTCGACGTGGCCCCGGCTTTCGATTTTGACATGGATAGGTATACTAAGACACTCGATGACCTCAATCCGCAGGCGCCGCGGTTTGCCGTGAGCGCGCGCAAGGGCGAGGGCATGGACGCCTGGTGCGATTGGCTCATCGGGCAGATCGAGCAAGCAAGGGCGTAAATCGGCCGCCATACGGGCGGGCGTAGCCGTAGAGATACGAGATAGGAGCCTCTTTTGAAGCTCATCATCGCAGAGAAAAACGACGCCGCGCGTCAGATTGCCGAGCGTCTGTCCACGGGCAAACCCAAAAAGGAAAAGGTGTACAACACCGCAATCTACCGTTTTGAGTGGAAGGGCGAGGAGTGCGTGACCATCGGCCTGGCCGGTCACATCCTTGCGCCCGATTTTTGCGACAGCGTGCTGTTCGATAAAAAGCTGGGCTGGTATTCGGTTACCGAGGACGGCGAGATGCTACCGGCCGACATGCCCGATGGCCTGGCACGCCCGCCCTACGACACCAAACGCAAGCCGTTTCTTGCCGACGGCATCTCCATCAAGGGCTGGAAGCTCGAGAGTCTGCCGTATCTCACCTGGGCACCCGTCATTAAGCTGCCGGCCGAGAAGGAACTCATCCGCTCGCTTAAGAACCTCGCCAAAAAGTCCGACAGCGTCATCATCGCCACGGACTTCGATCGCGAGGGCGAGCTGATCGGTTCGGACGCCCTCAACAAGGTGCGCGAGGTGGCGCCCGACTTGCCGGTCGCCCGCGCCCAGTATTCTTCGTTTACCAAGGCCGAGATCACGCAGGCCTTCGATAACCTTGTCTCGCTCGACCAGAACCTGGCCGACGCCGGCGAGAGCCGTCAGCACATCGACCTCATTTGGGGTGCGGTGCTCACGCGCTACCTGACGCTCGCCAAGTTTGGCGGCTTTGGCAACGTGCGTTCCGCCGGCCGCGTGCAGACGCCGACGCTTGCCCTGGTGGTCGAGCGCGAGCGCGAGCGCATGGCGTTTGTGCCCGAGGACTATTGGCAGATTCGCGGCATGGGTGCCGCGCAGGGCGCTGCCGAGGACGATCGCTTTAAGATCGCGCACAAGACGGCGCGCTTTACCGACAAGGATGCTGCTGAGACGGCGTACGGCCATGTTGACGGCGTCGCGACGGCAACCGTCGCCGCGGTGACCAAGCGCTCGCGCAAGCAGCAGCCGCCCACGCCGTTTGCGACCACCTCGCTGCAGGCTGCCGCCGCGGCCGAGGGCATCTCGCCTGCGCGTACCATGCGCATCGCTGAGTCCCTCTACATGGCCGGTCTCATCAGCTACCCGCGTGTCGACAATACCGTGTACCCCGCGACGCTCGATCTGGGCGCCGTGGTGAGCGACCTGGCAAAGATCAACCCGGCGCTGGCGCCCGTATGCAAAAAGGTGCTTGCCGGCCCCATGAAGCCTACGCGCGGCAAAGTCGAGACCACCGACCACCCGCCTATCTATCCCACGGGCGAGGGCGATCCGTCCACGCTCGACGGCGGCCAGCGCAAGCTCTACGACCTCATCGCCCGCCGCTTCCTGGCGACGCTCATGGGTCCCGCGACCATCGAGAACACCAAGCTCGAGCTCGATGTGAACGGTGAGCCGTTCGTGGCTTCGGGCGATGTGCTCGTGACCCCGGGTTTCCGCGAGGCCTACCCGTATGGCCTTAAACGCGACGAGCAGATGCCGCCGCTTGAGCAGGGCGATACGGTCGACGTATTCGACATTAAGCTCGAGGCCAAGCAGACCGAGCCGCCCGCGCGCTACAGCCAGGGCAAGCTCGTGCAGGAGATGGAGAAGCGCGGCCTAGGCACCAAGTCCACGCGCGCGAGCATCATCGAGCGCCTGTACGCCGTGCGCTATCTCAAAAATGATCCCGTTGAGCCGAGCCAGCTGGGTATCGCCATCATCGATGCGCTGTCGCAGTTTGCCCCGCGCATCACGAGCCCCGATATGACCAGCGAGCTCGACGGCGACATGACCCGTGTGGAGCGCGGCGAGGATACCGAAGAGCATGTCGTGATGCACTCGCGCGCGCTGCTGGCTGGCGTGCTCGACGAGCTGCTCAAGCACACGCAGGAGCTGGGCGACGCCATCAGCGACGCCGTCACGGCCGATGCGCGCGTGGGAGCTTGCCCCAAGTGCGGCAAGGACCTGGTTATGAAGACGAGCGCCAAGACCCGTGGCAGCTTCATTGGCTGCATGGGCTGGCCCGACTGCGATGTGACCTATCCGGTGCCGAGCGGCGTCAAGGTGAGTCCGCTCGAGGGCGAGGCGGCCGTGTGCCCCGAGTGCGGCGCGCCGCGCATTAAATGCCAGCCGTTCCGTCAGAAGGCTTTCGAGATCTGCGTGAACCCCACGTGCCCCACCAACTACGAGCCCGACCTTAAGGTGGGCGAGTGCAAGGTGTGTGCCGAGGCCGGACGTCATGGCGACCTGATCGCGCACAAGAGTGAGAAGAGCGGCAAGCGCTTTATCCGCTGCACCAACTACGATGACTGCGGCGTGAGCTATCCTCTGCCGGCGCGCGGTAAGCTCGAGGCGACGGGTGAGACCTGCCCCGAGTGCGGCGCCCCCATCGTGGTGGTCAACACGGCGCGCGGCCCGTGGCGTATCTGCGTCAACATGGACTGCCCGACCAAGGAGAAGAAGCCCGCCCGCGGCCGCAAGACCACGACTAAGGCGAGCACGGCCAAGAAGACGACGGCGGCCAAGAAGACGACGGCTAAGAAAGCCACTGCCGCCAAGAAGACGACCGCGAAGAAGTCGACTGCCAAGAAAGTAGCCTCCGACAAGTAACGGCGCGGTCGAAACATTGCCTAAAAAACGAGCGAGGACCCCACGATCCTCGCTCGTTTTTTTGACCGGCAGTTAGGGACGTTCCTTTTCTGCCGGCAGTTTAGGAACGTCCCTAACTGCCGGCTCGGGAACGACAAAGCGCTAGTTCACTTCGACGGGTTTGGCGCCGGGGTAGCGCTCCTCAAAGTCTAGGCGGTACTTATTGTCATTGGTGCCCGCCACGTTGTCGCGCGACAGCGGCGCCACGATCTCATTCTTGTGATCCGCAGGCTTGGTGTATTTCAGGCTGATCTCCCAGGCATCACAGATTGCGTCAATGCGGTGATCCAGGTCGTCATACAGGGCAACGATGTCTTTCCAGGAACTGTAGTTCTTAGAGCTCGTCGGGACGTCCAGGTCCTCGACGATGTCGTAATACTGCTCGATGGTGTCCTCTGTGCGCTCGGCGACGTCGGCGAGATTTTGACGGGTGGTGCGATCTTCTTCCAGATAGCTGCCGTTGAAGTTCTGCGCGCAGCCACGGACGTAGTTGTCGAGGTCTTCGAGCAAGTCGTAGTATTCGCTCAGTCGGCGGTAGAGGTTCTGCTCGGAGAGCGTTGCTTCGCCGCCATCCTCGTCGTCATCGTCATCATCGTCGTACAGGCTGTTGGGATCGCCGAGAGGCTTTAGGTCATCGTCGTCGACGTCATGGTGCAGCTTAGCTACCTCGGCAGTCGTCTGCGTGGCGGCGTTGTCGAAAGGCTTGATCACAAAGAAAACGACCAGGGCGATGATGATTGCCACCAGCACAACGATAACGGCGATAAGCGGCCCGGTGCCGCTCTTTTTGGGGGCGGGGGTCTGTGGCGAAGCGGGCGCGTATGCGGGAGCCGGCTCCTGTTGGGACGAGCCGCTCGCGACGGGTATGCGCTGCGTGGTCTCGACGGCCGCGGGGCCTGCGGCGGGGTCGGGGCGATAGGCGAGGGGGTCGTCCGCCTTGGCTTGCGGCGTATCGAGGGAACCGGTCTGCTCGAAAGCGGGCTGGCTATCGCTCGCGGTTGTTTGCTCAACGGGTGCACCGCACGAGGTGCAGAACTTGGCATTATCTGCAAGAAGCTTGCCGCACGAGGCGCAATACCGAGACATTGCCACTCCTTTCGCCACATTTCAATGCAATACGACGATTATACCCAGCGCCCAAAAATCCCCATCATAAGTTGCGGTGAAATAGGGACTGTTTGGCGGTCTCAGAGCTTCAATCAGTCCCTATTTCACCGCAACTTTGGAAAGGCACCTTTAGCCATTGGGGACGCACCGAGCACTGGGGTATCATGGCTTGGTTGATATATCTGCATTTACGCGCCTTGTAGGAAGGGGCTGCGCCCATGGCTTTTGTGCCCGCTCAACATAGCTTCATTACGCTCGAGGGTGTCGATGGCGCCGGTAAATCTACGCAGGCGCGCCTGCTTGCCCGTGCGCTCGAGCTCGCTGGCTACCAGGTTGTGAGCCTGCGCGAGCCGGGCGGTACCGCCATCAGCGAAAAGATCCGTGCTCTGCTGCTCGACCCCGCCAATACGGCGATGGGCGACACTTGCGAGCTGCTGCTGTATGAGGCCGCCCGTGCCCAGCTAGTGCATGAGGTTATCGCGCCCGCCCTCGCGGCCGGCAAGGTGGTCCTGTGCGACCGCTTCTACGATTCCACGACCTGCTATCAGGCGTTTGCCGACGGCCTCGATCGTCAGATGGTGCGCGATGCCAACAACCTGGCCGTCGCGGGTACGCACCCGGCGCTCACACTCGTCTACCACATCACGCCCGAGCAGGCGGCGCTGCGCATGGCAGCCCGTGGTGCGGCAGATCGCATGGAGGCTAAGGGCATGGCCTTCCAAGAGCGCGTCTACCAGGGATTTTGCGCCATTGCCGCCGAGGAACCAAACCGCGTAAAGCTCATCGACGCGACCGCGTCCATCGAGGAAGTCTTCGCGCAGACGGTCGAGCGGGTTCGCGCCTACGGCCTCGACATTTCCCAGGACGCCGTCACCGCTGCGCTTGCCCAGGAGGCCGAGTAGCATGGCCCCCGCTCAGGCAAGTCTGCTGGCCAAGCTCGACACCCAAGAGCGCGTGCGCGACTTTTTGACCAATGCCGTCGCCAGCGGTCGCGCATCGCACGCCTACCTGTTTTTGGGCGCGCCCGGCGCGGGCAAGCTCGACGCCGCGTGGGCGCTCGCCCAGGCCTTCCTGTGCGAGCAGGACGGCTGCGGCGCATGCGACAGCTGCGTGCGCGTTGCGCGGCACACGCACCCCGACGTGCACTATTACACGCCCGAGAGCGCCACGGGTTACCTCATCGCCCAGACCCGCGAGCTGCTCGATGACGTGCCTCTGGCGCCCATCCGCGCCAAGGCCAAGGTCTACATCATTGACCGTGCCGAGCAGCTGCGCGCCAACACCGCCAACGCACTGCTCAAAACACTCGAGGAGCCGCCCGAGGGCGTTATGTTTATCTTGCTGGGCACCTCGGCAGACGTGATGTTGCCCACCATCGTGAGCCGCTGCCAGTGCGTGCCGTTTCGGCTGGTGTCACCCGCCGTCGCCGCGCACGCCGTGAGCCGTGCCACTGGTCAGGATATCGCGCGTTGTCGCATGGCCGTCGCCGTGGCGGGCAGCCCCACGCGCGGCATCGAGTTCCTTAAGAGTGCCGAGCGCCAGGACGCCCGCCGTCAGATGGTCCGTGCCATCGACTCACTCATTGCCGCCGACGAGGCCGACGTGCTCAGCCGCGCCAAGTCGCTCATCGTCGCCGTTAAGGCGCCGCTCGCCGAGGTCAAGTCCACGCAGGAAAAGGTGCTCGAGCAAAACGCCGACTACCTGTCGCGTGGAGCATTGAAGCAGCTTGAGGACCGCAATAAGCGCGAGCTCAACGCGCGCGAGCGTTCGGGTATCATGGAAGCGCTGGCGAGCGCGCGGACGCTCATGCGCGATGTGCTGCTGACACTTCAGGACGAGGCGGCCGACGTGGTGAACGAAGACGTGCGCGACACGATCGGTCGGCTTGCCGCTGCGACCAATGTTGCGGGTGCCACGCGGGCGCTCGAGGCAGTCGCAACCGCCGAGCGCAACATCGCCAGAAACGTTACTCCCCAGCTGGCCATCGAGGTCATGCTGTTCGATATCAGGAAGGCACTGAAATGCCGTTAGTTGTACCCGTTAAGTTTACCTACGCCTCGCGCGACCTGTGGTTCGATCCGCAGGATTTGGATATCCTCGAGGCCGATTATGCCATTTGCTCCACCGAGCGCGGAATCGAGATCGGCCTGGTCACGGCCGATCCCTTTGAGGTGCCGCAAGACGAGATCGGTCAGCCGCTCAAGCCCGTGCTGCGCGTGGCGAGCGACATCGACCTGCAGCTTGCTGACGACCTGGCCATCCAGGGCGACGAGGCCATGGTCGATTTCCGCCGTCTGGTCAAAGAGCTCGACCTCGAGATGAAGCCGGTCGGCGTCGAGTACCTGTTTGGCGGCGAGAAGGCCGTGTTCTACTTTGCCGCCGAGGAGCGTGTCGATTTTCGCCAGCTCGTCAAGGACTTGTCCTCGACGCTGCATATTCGCGTCGACATGCGCCAGATCGGTGTGCGCGACGAGACCCGTCTGGTGGGCGGCTATGCCCAATGCGGACAGGAGCTCTGCTGCACGCGCTTTGGCGGACAGTTTGAGCCCGTCTCGATTCGCATGGCAAAAGAGCAGGACCTACCGCTCAACTCGTCCAAGATCAGCGGCGTATGCGGCCGCCTGATGTGCTGCCTGCGCTATGAGTTCGAGGCGTACAAGGACTTTAAGAGCCGTGCGCCCAAAAAGAAGACGCTCATCGATACGCCGCTTGGCAAGGCGCGTATTCAGGAGTATGACACGCCGCGTGAGCAGCTGGTGCTGCGCCTGGAGAACGGTAAAGTCTTTAAGGTCAACCTGGCCGATATGACGTGCTCGGAGGGCTGCAAAAAGAAGGCCGCCGAGCAGGGCTGCAGCTGCCGCCCCGACTGCGTGACGCGCGACGTGCTCGAGCGCATCGAGTCGCCCGAGATGCGCCTGGCGCTCATGGAGCTCGATCGCGAGAACGGCGTCGACGTGGGCGATGGCCTGTCGAGTGCCGACCGTCTGGCCGGCACGTCGATGCCCAAGCGCCGTCGTCGCGACGTCGATTCCGATGCCCGCGCTGCTCAGAGCCAGGGCGAGGGCCGTGGCCGCGGAAAGGGCCGCGGCAAGGCCGAGGCGCCCGAGGCCGAGGGGGCGGCCGATGGCCGTCGCCGCCGCAAGCGCGCGGGCTCGGGCGATGCTACCGAGGCTGCAGCCGCGGGTAAGCACGCCTCTCGCGAGCGCGAGGTTCAGCAACCCCAGCAGCAGAATCGCGGCGGTGGCATGAACCCCACACGTCGCCGCCGCCGTCATCTGTCGAGCGAGGAGCGCGAGGACGCCTTCCGCGCCGCAGCTGCTCGCGAGGCCGATGCCGCTTCCAAGGGCGCCTCGGCCTCCGATGCGCCTGTCGACAAGAGCGGCAAGTCACGTGGCGAGGAGGAGCGCGCGCCGCGTCCGCGCCGTCGCCATTCCTCGGGCGCGCAGCAGAAGCCCTCAGTGCCCTCCGTGGCCGATCAGGTCTCGGATGGCGAGGTCAAGGTCACGCGCCGTCGTCCCGGAGATGGCGGGGGAGCGGCTGCCAAGGCTTCGCGTGGCGCCGCTCGCGACGAGCGCGAGCCGCGCGAGGATCGCGGTGGCGAGGGCTCGGCCGACCAGGGTCAAAAGCGCCGTCGCCGTCGCCGTTCCCGCAAGCCGCGCCAGGATGGTGGCGAGGGCTCGACCCCGTCTTCGCCCGCACCACAACCGCCCGCCGGCGAATAACGCCCGCGAGCGGATTTAGCCCGCCTTGCCCCGAGCGCATCGGGGTATCATAGCGCCGAATCAACAACCCTCCCTGCGACCGAGCGTAGGGAGGGTTGTGTCTTGAAGAGCCATCTGAACATATTGAGCCGTCTGCAGGGTGCCGGTGCCCTACCGTTTGCGGACGAATTGCTACCGTTTGCCGAGCGGGTGGCACACGAGGCGCTCGAGGCATTGTCGCCAACACGATGTGCCGGCTGCGAGCGCGCCGGTGCGCTTATTTGCCAAGACTGTCTGGCTGCGCTCACGCTCATCGACCCGTGTCATAGCTGCACCCGATGCGGCGCCCCGTTTGGGGATTTGCTGTGCACTGAGTGTTCGGTCAAGGGCACGTCCTCGGCAATGGCGGAGGCGCTCGACCGCTGCCTGGCGTGCGCCGTCTATGCGCATCCGCTGCCGCGCATCATTAAAGCGTACAAGGATGCGGGCGAGCAACGTCTGGCTCCGTATCTGGCGGAGCTGCTCTACGACACCGCCCTGCATGCCCAGGTCGTAGCGCCCGATCGCTATGGAGGTGTGCTGTCCGGTGCGGATGCGGTGGTGTTTGTGCCTGCGACGACGGCAGCGTTTCGGCGGCGTGGTTTTGATCATATGGAGGCTATTGCGCGCCCATTTTGCGAGCTGTCGGGTGTTCCCCTGCTCGATGCTCTCGTCAAGTACGGGCATGGCGACCAGCGCGAACTCGGTCGTGAGGAGCGCCGCGAGCGTGCCCAAGGCATGTACGAGACGGTTGAGGACGTGCACGGCCGCCGCCTGCTGCTTATCGATGACGTTATCACCACGGGCGCGACGATGGCCGCGGCTTCGGCGGAACTCAAGCGCGCCGGTGCCGCGGCCGTTGATGGCCTCGCTATCGCACGCGTTTGGTAGGGGTGGTTCAGATGGCAATAAAGATCGGGCAGCGTGGCAAGCCTGCAAGCGAGCAGCTGGCTGCTTCCGTAATTCTGACGGGCGCCTCGGCGCTACGCATGATGCGCGCCGAGCGCCGACAAATGGGTTACATCAGCTGGAGGGACCTCAGTCCCGATGAAGAGTGCCGTGTGCTGCGCGCGTCGTCGCCCTCGATCGAGGACATCTATCTTCCCGACTTGGTGCGGATTGGGGCCGCAAGCGGCGAGGTGCAAGAAGATCTTTGCTTGCTGGTGGGATCTGCGGCGCAGCGCCGCCGCATGCCTGACGTGGGCTGGTCCGTGTGTTCCGGGTTGCCCGCCGGCTCGATTTTAGAGGTAGAACCGGGGGTGTACAGCCTATCTCCCGAGGCCCTTTGTGTTGCCGTCGCCCGCGAGGTCGGTTGTATCCAGGGGTTTGCCCTGGCCCAGGAACTGTGTTCCAAGATTTCACTGAGCGATCGCGGGAAGTATCTGCCTCCCTACACCTCGCCTGTTGCGAATAGACTTGCAAAGGACAAGGATCAACCGGCAGACGTGGGCTACTTTGAAGTCGAGCCGGTGCTGACGCCCGATCGCCTGGCAGATTACCTCGCGGTATGCAAGGGGAATGCGGCCAAAAAACTGCAGCGTCTGTGTCCCTACTTGTCAGAAAACTTGCGCTCGCCCATGGAGTGCATCATGCTCGCTCTGTTTTCGCTTCCGTTTTCCTATGGCGGATTTGCCTGCGGTCCCTTTAAGACCGACTACAAGATTGAGTTCGATGACCGCGCGCAGGCAATCTCGGGGATGCCGCATGCAGTTTGCGATGCGTATCAGGAAGCAGCCCAGTTTGACCTGGAATACAACGGTGAGCTGGGCCATTCCTCCCGGAGGGGACGTATCCATGATGAAAAACGCAACACGGGCTTGATTACTATGGGAATCGAGGTCGCGACGGTCAATAACGAGATGCTCTGCGACATGGAAGCAATGGAGGCGCTCGCATGGCGCATGCACCAGCGTATGCGAAAGCGGTACCGGAATCGTGTCGATGCCCGCAGGAAAAAGCAAGAGGCGCTGCTTAACACGCTGCGGGCGTGTTTTGGGCTTAAACCCGCCTAACAATGCTCTGAAACAGGGGGTTGGATATATGCTCTGGCCAAAATATAGCAAATATGAGTACTGCTACAAATTCAGTAACAGCAAAATCAGGGATTTTGGGACTGGAAGAGGGGGTAAATTAGAAAGTTATTAAACAAATGTGGAATATCCTGGCATCAATCTGGGTAGCGCACAGAGATGTGGTGTAAGAGGCGGGGCATGCCCCGCCTCCGCCCTTTCTTGAAAGGGAGGGGACACCGCCT
>NZ_WQPK01000015.1 GCF_018785265.1 Collinsella aerofaciens
CAGGGTATCGGGTTCCCACATTCATCCGCACATGTGCGGATGAATGTGGGAGGTGTTCGGATAAAGTCGATAATCAAGGTAGCTGTGTTTTATAACCCTCGTTTGTCGCATCTTCTGTGAACGGGCTACAATAACTTAGTCTGTGCGATATGGAGGTGAACATGGCTGAAGCTGGTATCGGCGTTGATATCGTCGAGATTTCCCGTATGAAATCAATTCTTGAAAAGACGCCGTCGTTTGCTCGGCGCGTGTTTACCGAAGAAGAGCGTGCGTATTGTGATGCATCATCGCGTCCCGCTGCTCACTATGCCAGCCGCTTTGCTTCGCGCGAGGCGGTACTTAAAGCTCTCGGCACGGGTTTTAGTCAAGGCGTTGGTCGCAAGGATGTTTCGGTTACGCGTGATAAACTCGGCAAACCGAAGGCGCTGCTTTCGGGCCGTGCTCTCGAGATCGCTCAAGAGCTGGGTGTTGTTGAGGTCGCTCTTTCCATTACGCTTACAGGAGACTTAGCCGTTGCGAATGCCATCGCGATTACCGAAGATGCTCGGCCTAAGCCAAAAGAGGAAAAGGTGAGTACCAAGAAACGCGTAGCGCAGACATTTAAAGAGGCTCGCTCTGTTTTAGATGAGCTTGAGCAGCTGCAGAATTCAGCATTGACGGAGCACCTGGGCGATGCTTCGCAAGATACGCTAGGAGCATAGATGAAACCGGTTTTGAGTACCGAAGAAGTCGTTCGTCTCGAGGACATCATCGAACGCGAAGGGACTTCGAAGGCCGAGCTTATGGAGCTAGCGGGTGAGTTTGCCGCCAACGAGGTCTTGAAGCTCAATCCCGATCGGGTTCTCGTTCTGGTCGGTTTTGGTAATAATGGCGGCGACGGTTGGGTTGCCGCCGATATTCTGAGCCATAAGGGTGTGGACGTCGATATCGTTTCTCCGGTTGAGCCGGATGAGATTCCTGCTGCTCTGGCGCGTCATGTTGCTCGTCGTACTGCCGGCCGCGATGTGCACGTTTGTGTCGGCCCCTCGCGTGACGAACTCGAGGTTTTGATCGATAAGGCCGATGTTGTTGTTGATGCCATTTTTGGTACCGGTTTCCACGGGAATCTGCGTGCGCCGTTCTCCATCTGGATTCCTACGGTCAATGAATGCGCCGATTGTGTCGTATCCATTGATGTCCCCTCGGGCCTGAATGCCGAGACGGGCGTTGTTGATGACGACTGCATTCGTGCCGAGCATACGGTGACGATGATTGCGCCCAAGATTGGTCTGTATAGCGCTGATGGCCCTGAGTATGCTGGCGATTTGATCTGCGGCAATCTTTACGACCGTCTTGACGAGGTCATCGATGATGTCGACCACGCCGCCGAGATTGTCGAGCCCGGTGACTTAGTTGATTACTTTGCTCCACTACCTACGAATATCGATAAGTATTCCCGTGGCTCTGTGCTTATTGTCGCCGGATCTGCGCAATATCCTGGTGCTGCCATTATGGCGGCCAAGTCTGCAGCTCGCGCGGGTGCTGGTTACGTGGCAGTTGCGGCTCCTGACGCCTGCGCCAATCTTATTCGCATGGCACTTCCTTCGATTCCCGTCTTTGCTATTCCGTCTGATTCCCGCGGCTCCTTTGGCGCCGCTGCGCGCATGACTGTGTGCGAGATTGCAAAGAAGTACAGCTGTGTACTGTGCGGTCCCGGTATGACGACGTCTGCCGGCGCTATGCAGGTGGTTTCGGGCTTGCTCGAGCTTGATGTGCCGCTTATCTTGGACGCCGATGCACTCAACTGCCTTGCTAAGATTGCCATTGACGGTATTGATAGTAATCCCGAGATGTATCGTCGCGAGCAGCCGTTGGTTATGACGCCGCACTATCGTGAGCTTTCGCGTCTGGTTGCCGGTGACGAGGTGAACGACCTTGGTACCGCGATTGCGGCCGCGCAGAAGGTTGTCTGGGCTGCAGGCTCCGACAATCTGGTGGTCATTGCCAAGGGGCCGACGACGGCTATCTGTGGCGTTGAGCGCGTGCTGCTGCCGCTCTCGGGTCCGGCTTGTCTGGCAACTGCCGGTTCGGGCGATGTTCTCGCGGGTATTTTGGCTGGCACGCTTGCCACCATGCGCGACGAGATGGATCGTTGGGAGTTGCTGTATTCGTACGCCGTCGCACTTCACAGCTACGCCGGGTTTGCCGCGGCGACGGAGTATGGTGAGAAGAGCGTCATCGCGACCGATCTTATCGACTTGATCGGTCCCGCCATGGAACTGGCGGCAAAGGATGCGCTCGAAGATCTGGGAATCATGGACGAAGGGTCGGATGACTAATCATGAATAAAGCCGATTTGACGCGCTGGTCCTGGGTCGAGATCGACCGCGGGGCGCTACGTCGCAACACGAGGGCCTATAAGAACTTGCTGAATCCACGTCAGCGCCTGTGCTGCGTGGTCAAGGCCGATGCTTATGGTCATGGAGCTGTTGAGTGCGCCAAGATCATGTATTCGGCCGGTGCTGACATGTTTGCCGTGGCGACGGTTAACGAGGGCGTTGAGCTCCGACAGGGCGGGATTACGAAACCCATCCTCATCCTAAGTGAGCCGCCTATCGAGGCCATTCCGACGTTGCTCGAGTTTGATATCATGCCCTCGGTCTATACGTCTGACTTTGCTCTTGCGTATGGCGAATGTGCCGTCGCGGCGGGCAAAGTGGGCAAGTATCATCTCGCCATCGAGACGGGCATGAATCGTATCGGCGTTCACTACACGCAGGTGCTCGACTTTGTCCGCGGTATAAATTTCCATCGCGGTATTCAGTGCGACGGCGTATTTACGCACTTTGCCACGGCCGATGAACCTTCGGGCTGGGACTACAAGCTGCAGTGTCAGCGCTTTACCGAGGCCGTTCAGGCCATTAAGGATGCGGGTTTTGAGTGCGGTATCGTGCACTGCGCCAACACGCCGTCCTCGATGCTCGACCCCTCGATGCATTTTGATATGATTCGCGCCGGCGTTGGCTTGTATGGCATGCAGCCGTGCGAGCTGAGTGGCCGCGTGATGCAGCTTGATCCCGTTATGAGCGTCCATGCGCGCGTGACGCGCGTGGCACACCCTGCGATGGGTGAAGGCGTGGGCTACGGTTTTACCTACCGCGTACCGCGTACGCGCGTTCAGATCTGCACGCTGCCGATCGGTTATGCCGACGGCCTATCGCGTACACTTTCCAATCGTATGGATGTGCTGTATCGCGGCGAGCGCGTGCATCAGGTTGGCAATATCTGCATGGACCAGTTTATGGTCGCCATTCAGTCCAACCCGGCACACGAGATTCCCGAGGCCGAACATGGTGACGAGATGATCATTGTCGGCCGCGATGGCGATGCCGAGATCACTATGGACGAGATGGCCCGACTGCGCGGAACGATTAACTACGAGGTCGCCTGCGGCTTTGGCATGCGTCTCGACAAGGCCTACGTGTAGGAGCCGCTATGGGCGTCATGCACATCCCCGGCCATACCCATCAGGCACCACGTGAGGTCGCACTCGAGGAAATTGAGGCCGTTCTGGGCGATTGTCACCTCTGCCAGCTCTACCAGTCGCGTCACAATATCGTGTTTGGCGTGGGAAACCCCCGCGCTCGCGTGATGTTTATTGGTGAGGCGCCGGGCCGCAATGAGGATTTGCAGGGCGAGCCCTTTGTGGGGGCGGCAGGCGAGGACCTCAACGGCATTTTGTCGCTGGCGGGGCTCAAACGCGAAGACGTCTACATTGCCAACGTGCTTAAGTGCCGCCCGCCGGGAAACCGCAATCCGCGTCCCGAGGAAGTGCTGGCTTGCTCGCCGTTTTTGCGCGAGCAGATTCGAAGCATCTGGCCCGATATTATCGTGACGCTCGGCAACCCCGCGACACACTTTGTGCTTAAGACCGAGATTGGCATTACTAAGCTGCGCGGCAGGTTCCACCAGATGGGGCATTTTGTAGTAATGCCCACTTTTCATCCGGCAGCAGCGCTGCGCAATCCGCCGTGGCAGGAGCTGCTGGAGGAAGACTTTAAGATGCTGGGCGATTATCTGGAGCGACATCCCGCACCAGAGGACGCCTCGGAATAATAAGGAGCAAATATGTCCCTGGAGCGCCTGGGGGTAGGTACTTACAAAACGACTTGCGCTGCCGATACGGAGTACTTTGGCGAGCTAATTGCACCGTGCCTTGAGGACGGCGATGTGCTCATCCTGACCGGTGGCCTGGGAGTGGGCAAAACTCACTTTACCAAGGGCGTCTCGCGCGGGCTGGGCGATGGGCATATGGTTACGAGTCCTACGTTTGCGCTCATGGCCGTTCACGATCAAGGTCGTATTCCACTGTTTCACTTTGATCTATACCGCCTGGAGCATGCCTACGAGCTCGAGGATACGGGCATTTTCGATGTGCTGGGCTATGAGGGTGCTTGCCTGCTGGAATGGGGCGAACAATTCCAGGACGAGCTGACGGATGAGTATCTTTCGGTGACGCTCAAGCGTGATGAGGGCGACAGCGATGTGCGAACGATAATGCTCGAGGCGCACGGTGACCGCGCAATGGAGCTTTCCCATTTGATTGATAAGGCTGTACAAGATGAGCTTGCATAACGACAACGCGCTGGTGGTGGCGCTCGATACCTCGACCGACATGCTTGCCTGCGCGGCAAGCTGGATTGATGGGCAGACGGGCGAGACGAAGCTCGTGAGTGGCGACCACATGTGTCGCCGTCACGCAAACGTTGAGCTCGTGAATACCGTTGATGGCGTGCTGGATCAAGCCGGTCTGGATCGCAGCGATGTTGGTTGCTACGTGGTCGGTCGCGGCCCGGGGTCGTTTACGGGTGTGCGTATCGGCATCTCCACTGCCAAGGGCCTCGCGCGTGGTGCCAATGTTCCGCTGCTGGGCGTGTCGACGCTCGACGCTTGCGCTTGGACGGCGTGGAAGGCTGGCGTGCGCGGCAAGCTTGGTATCTTGGCCGATGCTATGCGCGGTGAGGTATATCCGGCGCTGTATATGCTGGTCGATGAGGGCCCCGAGCGTCAATTTGAGCGCGAACACGTGGTCAAGGCCGCCGTGGCGCTCGATGAGTGGCGCCAAGCAGCGGACTGGGACCAGCTTCAGCTGACCGGTGACGGTCTCGTGCGCTATGGCAAGCTGCTGGGTGAGGACGAGACCGCCCGCTGCGTGGAGCGCGACCTGTGGTGGCCTTCGGGCGAGGGCTTGCTGCTCGCGCACGCTGCGGGTGACGGCGATCCGGCCCGCGTCCTGCCGATTTACACGCGCCTTTCGGATGCCGAGGAAAACGAGCGCAAGCGTCTTGGTCTTGCCGAGAGTGCGCAGAGCGAAATTACGGGCGTTGCCGATGAGCTCGCCGGTCGTCATCTGCAGTTCCGTCCCATGGGCGCGGCGGATGCCGAGGGCGCGAGCGCGCTAGAGGCTGCCTGCTTTGAAGGTGCCGGACACGAGGCGTGGACGCCGGGCATGTTCCTGTCCGAACTGGGCGAGGACGTCGCTGCGCCGCGTAGTTGGTGGGTGGCACACGACGACGGCAAACTGCTGGGCCTTGCCGGCGGTATGGTCGTGGACGGTGATGTGCAGATTCTGGATGTCGCCGTCGACCCGGCACATCGCCGTGAGGGCATTGCCCGCAAGCTGCTGTCGCACGTGAGCTATGATGCCCAGATGCTCGGCTGCACCACGGCTTCGCTCGAGGTCGAGGACGGCAACGAGGGAGCGATCGCGCTTTATAACGCTCTGGGCTTTACCGAGGCAGGACGGCGCCGCGGCTACTATGGTGCCGGCAAGGATGCCATCGTCATGACGGCTCCGCTGCCCCTCGTGCTTCCGGTCGACAATGCTTCGCCCGAGCCGACGGCGGCAGAGCAGCGCGTATGGCCGCTGCCTGCGCCCGGGCGCTCCGAGGGGGAGCGTGCCGAAATTGAGCGCCGCCGCCTAGTGCTCGCTATCGAGAGCTCCTGCGACGAGACGGCCGTGGCGATTATCGATGCGGATGGCAATATGCTGGCCAACCAGGTGTCGACGCAGATTGATTTTCACGCCCGCTTTGGCGGCGTGGTGCCCGAGATCGCCTCGCGCAAACACGTCGAGGTGATTGTGAGTGTCGTGGATGCGGCGCTCGAGGATGCCGCAGCATCGCTTGGTCTTGAGGATGGAGCCATTGCCCCCAGCGAGCTTGCCGCCGTGGGCGTGACACAGGGTCCGGGCCTGGTGGGCGCGCTCGTGGTTGGCGTCGCCTTCGCCAAGGGCTTTGCCTACGCTGCCGGCAAGCCGCTCGTGTGCGTCAACCATCTGGAGGGGCACCTGTTTGCCAACCTGCTGGCGCAACCCGACCTCAAACCGCCGTTTATCTTCACGCTTGTCTCGGGTGGGCACACCATGCTCGTGCACGTGAAGGCGTGGGGCGACTACGAGGTGCTCGGTGAGACGCTCGACGACGCTGTGGGCGAGGCATTCGACAAGGTAGCCAAGGCATTGGGTCTGGGCTATCCCGGTGGCCCCATCATTTCCAAGCTGGCCGAGACGGGCAACCCCAAGGCGATCGATTTCCCCCGTGCGCTTAACAGCAGAGGAGACTATCGCTTCTCGCTTTCGGGCCTTAAAACCGCTGTGACGCTCTACATTGAACAGGAGACCAAGGCCGGGCGCACGATTCACCTGCCCGATCTGGCAGCTTCGTTTGAGGCAGCTGTCTTTGACGTGCAGTACAAGAAGGCCAAAAACGCACTGCACGCTACCGGATGCAAGGAATACTGCATCGGTGGCGGCGTCTCGGCCAACCCGCATCTGCGCGAGATGATGATCAAGAAGCTTGGGCGTCAGGGGATTCGCGTAACGGTGCCGCCCTTGTCTGCCTGTACCGATAACGCAGCCATGATCGCGGAGGTCGCCCGCCGTAAATTCGACCGAGGTGAAATCTCGCCGTTCGACGTCGACGCCGATCCGAACATGACGCTGTAGCTGGTACGGCGCGGTCCCCGGACGGAGGGGCCGGATATAAGGTTTCCTGCTCTACAGTCCTGCGCAAGACGAAGGCCACATTAAGTGGCCTTCTTTGCGTGCGGAACTCGCGATAAACCTTATATCCGGCCCCTCCGTCCGGGGACCTTTCTGTATCGATATAGCTTCTGGGCTGGTTTGGCGTCGACAACGTCCAGCAAGGTTAACAAGCCAGCGTCGAATTTCCAGCGTTCTTTAGCTGAAAGAAAAAGTTGGTGTGCGGAGCTTTGCTCCGCACATTTGGGATGGGAGCCCCCGAGAGCGGCGGGAGCCGGGCGGCGCATATGAACTTTATCGCGAGTTCCGCACGCAAAGGAAAGCACTTAATGTGCTTTCCGTCTTGCGCAGGACTGTAGAGCAGGAAAGTTCATATGCGCCGCCCGGCTCCCGCCGCTCTCGGGGGCATCTCTCAAGCAAAAACTGTCGTTGGGTAAAGTCCGAGGTCAGTGGCGTTTTATACCGAGAAATTCAAAAAAAGTTGAAAATTCATTACATATTTGCGTTGACTTTAGGTAACTAAAGTTTCATACTCCTTTTCAACCACTGGGGGATGTGAACACGCACGGATCGTTCACATCATGATTGAAGAGGATTTCTCAGACATGTTCACGCATCAGCTAAACATTATCAGCGTAGTAATTATCTGATGCGGGTTAGCACATACAGCTAGCCCGTACGATAACGGGCGGCTGATGAAGATGAGGGCCGTCGAGCGCAACCGACGGCCCTCATTTTTTTATGTCTGAGTAGTTCTTTTTAGAGGAGGAAATGTAATGAACGGAGTTTTGCTCATGGTTGTGGCCGCGGCGGTGCTCGCCTGCGGCTATCTGGGCTATGGCCGATGGCTGGCCAACAAGTGGGGCATTGACAAAGAGGCCCTCACGCCGGCCAAGCGCATGAAGGACGGCAACAGCTTCTCGCCCGTCTCCGCCTTCACCGCGTTCTCGCACCAGTTCAGCTCGATCTGCGGTGCCGGCCCTGTCACGGGTACGATCGTCGCCATAGCCTTTGGCTGGCTGCCCGTCGTGCTCTGGGTCCTCGTCGGCGGCATCTTCTTTGGCGCCGTCCACGACTTTGGCGCCCTGTACGCCTCGATGAAGAACAACGGCAAGTCGCTCGCTCAGCTCATCGAGAAGTACATCGGCAAGACCGGCCGTCGTCTGTTCCTGCTGTTCTGCTGGCTGTTCTGCATCATCGTCATCGCCGCCTTCACCGACATGGTCTGCAAGACGTTCATGTTTACCCCGGCCGTTGACGCTTCTGGCGCTGCTACCGGTGCCGTCGACTTCACCAAGTCCTATGCCGCCGGCTGCGCTGGTACCATCTCCATCCTGTTCACTTTCGTCGCCATCGCCTTTGGTTGGGCCCAGAAGAAGTTCAACCTCACCGGCGCTGCCGAGTTCGTCACCGGCGTGGTCCTTATGGTTCTCATGTTCGCCGTCGGTATGCAGTTCCCGGTCTACCTGGATAAGTTCCAGTGGTTCGCCGTCGTCATGGTCTACCTGGTCTTCGCTGGCGCTATGCCCATCCAGATGCTCAAGACTCCGCGTGACTACCTCACTTCCATCATGATGATCGTCATGATCGTCTGCGCTGTCCTCGGCATCGTCGTCCTGGGCGTCAACGGTCAGGCCACTATCACCGCTCCGGTCTTCACCGGCTTCTCCACTGCCTCCGGCATGATGTTCCCGGTCCTGTTCGTCTCTGTCGCTTGCGGTGCTCTCTCCGGTTTCCACAGCCTCGTTTCTTCCGGCACCTCTTCTAAACAGGTCGAGAAGGAGCAGGACGCCGTCAAGGTCGGTTACGGCGCCATGATCGTCGAGTCCTTCGTCGGCATCCTTGCCATCATCGTTGCCGGCATCATGTTCTCCGACATGAACACCGCCGGTACCGGCGCCCTCAACGCCGGTGTCGCTTCCACCCCGTTCCAGATCTTCGCCGCTGGCATCTCCCGCGGTATGCAGGCCTTCGGTGTTGACGGCACGCTCGCTACCGTCTTTATGACCATGAACGTCTCCGCTCTGGCCCTGACCTCGCTCGACGCCGTCGCCCGCATCGCCCGCACTTCGTTCTCCGAGTTCTTTGCCCAGACCAACGACGCCCTGGCCATCGAGTCCAAGGCCGGCTACATGAGGGTCCTCGGCAACCCCTGGTTCGCCACGGTCGTCACCCTGCTTCCCGGTCTCGCCCTCGCTTTTGGTGGCTATGCCAACATCTGGCCGCTCTTTGGTGCTTCCAACCAGCTGCTCGGCGGCATGACCATGATCACCCTCGCCGTGTTCTGCAAGTGTACCGGCCGCAAGGGCTGGATGCTCTACGTGCCCGTCGTCTTCCTGCTCTGCTGCACCTTCACCTCGCTGGTCCAGAGCGCCATGGGCTGCATGGCCGCTGTCCAGGCTTACGGCTTCTTCGGCACCATCCCGGCTACCGCCACCACGGCCGCCGTCTCCGTCGCCGCCACCAAGGGCCTGCAGCTTGTCTTCGCCGTCCTGCTGATGGTCCTGGGCCTCATCGTCGCCGTCAACTGCCTCAAGGAGCTCTTCGGCAAGGAGGCCGGTTCCATGCCCGACGAGGAGCCCGAGTGGTCCGAGATGGGCAAGGCCGAGTACGGCCGCGCCGCTGCCGCTGAGGCTCCTGCCGACGCCGAGGCCGCCAAGGCTTAGTCGACCTGACGAGTTGAACGTCACATCTATATGACTCGGAAAGACCGGGTCCGCGACTTCGCGGGCTCGGTCCTTTTTTCATGCAAAAGCTGGTGACGCTCGAGTGTTCTCGCAGATGTTTTGCGTGGATAAGGGCGCGCGTTGTACCATATAGACGTATATGTGTACATATGAAAGGGGCCCCGTGGCCAAGACGGTATATTCCGATAACCAAAATAATGTCGATGCCCTGGCTGAACGTCTGAGCAGCCAGACGTCGCTTTCTGCCGAGCGTGCCAAGCTGGTTGCCTACGACCTGCTCTGCCGCAAGGCGCTCAAGATTAAGTCGAGTGCGCTGGCGCAGATTTTCCGCTCCGTCGATAAGGAATGTGACACCAAGGCGATGCGCGATGAGCTTATCGCGGCAAATATCGTGACAAAGATTGAGGGTAGCGGCATTAACGGGCGCCCGGCGTTCTATACCATCAATGTCGAGATCCGCGATGTCCAGGAGCAGCCTGCCGAGTCCGTCGAAGATTTTGTCGTCGAGGATTCCGCTGACGTGCCTGCTGTGGAAGAAGTTGCTCCGCGTGAGCATGTCGATACCGATGAGTTGCTCGATGAGAACGTCGTGCGTGCCTTTACGGCCAAGGCAGGACGCGGCGGTTTTGGCGGGGGTGGCAAGCACGATGCGCAGCGCCGCGCCCAGCAGGAGCGCTTCCGTCGCGCCGTTGCTCAAAAGGGTGAGACGGATGCTGAGGCTGTTGAGACCGAGGTCGCTGCCGAGTCGCAGAAGCCCACGAAGGGGCAAAAGCCCGTGGAGGCCCAAGAGCCCAAGCGCCGTCGCGGTGCTCACTTTAAGGCTGCACAGCAGGATGCCGCGCGTGAGGTTGAAGAGTCTTCTGAGGTTGCAGACGATGTTGAGGAGTCTGCCAAGAAGGCTCCGGGTTCATGCCGTCCCGGACGTGGTTTTGCGGGGCGCGCGTATCCCGTAAGGCGTCAGGAGAAGAGCGAGCCGGCTTCGACCACTCAGGGCGAGAAGGACGAGAAGGCCGTTGAGCCGGTGGCTCGCGAGCAAAAGCCTGTTGAGCCGCAGCTTGAGGTTGATGCCGAGGCCAAGGGCCAGCAGCCTACTGATGAGCAGACGGAGCAGGGCGCGTCGAGCAAGCCTCGCCGTCGTCGCCATCGTGGGGGCCGCAGTTCCCATGCCGAGACTGCGGCCGAGAAGACCACGCCGCAGAACGAGGATGCGAAGGCCGAGGTTTCTTCGGGGCAGCCTAAGCGCCAGCCGGCGAAGGAGAGCAAGTCCGTTCGTCCGCAGAAGCAGGCGTCTATGCCGAAGCGCGAGCGCAATTCCCAAGGCGATTCTAAGCGCAAGTCTCAGAGGAAGCCGGAGTCTGCCGCAGCAGATACTGCTGCCCAGCAGCCCAAGTCGGCCGTTCACGGCGAGGCCTCGGCGTTTGCCCTTGCCCGCGTTTTAGGCAGGCAGCTGCTCAAAGTTGTCCCTACGCCCACGGCGCTCTCTAAGATCAAGGAGCAGCAGACACAGATCGTAAAGGTCGAGGGCAAGGACGGCAAAAAGGCTCCGCAGCGCACTCAGCACAACGAGATGTCCAACCGCAAGATTGCCGAGGAAATCGCAATCATCCAGGCTTGGATCGAGCAGAACCGAGGTGCCGATACGCCGGTTGCCTCGCGCCGCCAGCGTGCCTACCAGATCTTTAACGACGAGAAGGCTTTTGACGGCAAGCACGGTGAGCGCTTGATCAGGCGTATGACCGAAAAGGGCATCAGCATGCAGGCGATCAAGGTCGCCCCCAATCGCCCCGTGCACTTTACGGGCTTCTTTACGCTGGGCGCCGACAAGCCGTTCATTATGGTCGAGAACCTGGACACCTACGACGAGATCGTCAAGCTGCTGCGTGGCCGCAAGCACGCCAAGCTCTTTGGCATCAAGGTGGGCGGCGTGATTTTTGGCGGCGGATGCAAGGCGAGCGTCTCGCATGCCCTGGACGATTATCTGGCCGAGATTGGCTATCGCTTTAACTACGTCTACTACGTGGGCGATATCGATCGCGAGGGCGCGCGCATTGTCGAGCAGACTCGCAATGCCAATGTGGTTGAGATTCGCCTGCATGCCGGCATGTACCGCGCCATGCTCGCCGAGCATAAGCGTCGCGTGAAGGCCGGCGGCGAGTGCGAGCCCGCGGCTGCCAACCAGGGCGTGCCGCAAAACCTGGCGGCGACGATCAAGGATCTGCCCATGGTTACGCGCGTGCAGTTCCGCAACGTGCTGCGCGAGGGCGGGCGCATTCCGCAGGAGATCCTGATGACCGCCGACTATCGGGATGGCGACTCAGGAAGCTTCGACCGCATGCTCAACAACTAGGGCGTTCGGCCCCGGGAGAGTGGGGACACCGGCTTAGGTTTCCTGCTCTACAGTCCTGCTCACGACGGAGGCCACATTAAGTGGCCTCCTGTTCGTGCGGAACTCGCGATAAACCTAAGCCGGTGTCCCCACTCTCCCGGGGCCTGCGGCTACTTGGTTGTCGCATGCGGCTCGCTTTTCGGAACTGGGCTGATATTTTCTTGATGTTAGGCGCTCTTGGTCCTAATGGGCTTGGGGCGCCTTCGCGTTTCCTCAGCTCCGCACCCTTGCGGGTTCGAATCCCTCCGCTTGCCCACAAGAAAGCGCCCTGGGCCGTTATGGGCTCAGGGCGCTCAATTTTAATGGCTGGGACGGAGGGATTCGAACCCCCAACAGCCGGCACCAAAAACCGGAGTTCTACCGTTGAACTACGTCCCAATGTGTGGTGTTGCCCAAAAACAACTCGTTTAGTTTACCTAATCTGCGAGGGCATCGCAAACGCCGTCGAGCAGGCGTACGGCGAGTGTCTGCGCGTCGCTGGCCGTGAAGGTGCCGTTGTAGCGCGTCATGCCCGTGAGCTCAATGCGAATGCGTGCCGGCTTCTGCTGCGCGGCAACATTGGCAGTGCGGATGCGCTGGGCCAGGTTGTGACACTCGGCGAGGGCAATCGTGGCGCGCGGTGCGGCGTCGGCGGGCAGCTCGTCGCTTGCGATCTCGAGCACCAGGTCAACGTCGGTTGGGACCTCGGAGTCGCAGAGCATCATGCCGCTGTTGTCGGTCGTTGCCGTGGCGATATTCCACATGCGCGATGCAACGCTGCGTGCGATGGGGTCCTCACCGATGACGGCAATCTGGAAACGCTCGAGCACGTTGGCGGCACGGGCAAAACCGATGCGCGACTCGGCCTCGGTAACCGAGGGCTTACCCTCCCACACGTGATGCAGGCGGTTGATATAGGCGTAGGTATCCTGGAACGCCATGCCATCGGCAAACAGGCCAACATTTTCCTGGAACTGCTGCAGAGCGGCCTCGGTGTGCGGGCCAAAATAGCCGTCGTTCTCACCGCAGGCAAAGCCCAAAACGTTGAGCGCGCGCTGCAGGGCCTGAACGTCGGCGCCATGGAAATTGGGCATGCGCAGATAGAGCGTGCGGTCGCCCAGCTTATACGAGGCGTCTACCAGGGCGCTCCAACAGGGGATATCGACGGCACAGCCAGCGGCAAGGCCGCTATCGAGCCTAAAGGTGCCAACAGCCTGCTCGGTGGTGGTGCCAAAGCGCTTGTCGGAGACCTCGGCGTCATCGATTGTATAGCCGAGCTGCAGAAGGCGGGACTGCACGTCCTCGACGGCTGCTCCCTGCATGCCCGTTGTAATAGGTTCCATGAACGAACCCCTTTCGGCGTATCATTCGTACTATTTGAGCGCCTGTCGGATAGACGACGCAAAGAGATGCATAAACATACATTCAACAGTGTAGCAACTTGTACCCAAATGCGCTGCCGACAGGTTTTGCAACCCCCGCTAGTTGAGTCGCTCCACAAAGAAATCTGCCATGGAGAGGAACAGTTCGCGTGCATGCTGGTCGAGCGAAACGTCCTCGATGGCGGCCTTGGCTTTGGCGGTCAGGTCCAGCGCGTAGGCGTGGGCGTAATCGATAGAGCCGGTCTGTTGGAAGATCTCCACAGCACGTGCAAGTTGCGCGGGGTCCTCGGTGCCCGAGGAAAGGATTGCCTCGACCTCGTCGTGATAACGCTCGTCTGACAGGGCGTGCACGGCGACGAGGGTGCGCTTACCCTCGGTGATATCGGTGCGGAAGTCCTTGTTGGCGGCCTCTTTGGTGCCGATCAAGTTGAGCAGATCATCTTGGATCTGGAAGGCAAGGCCTGTGTGCAGGCCAAAGGCGCGCAGCGCCTCAATCTGCTCCTCGCTGCCGCCGCCGATAATGGCTCCGGCGGCAAGTGGCGTAGCTCCGCTGTAGTACGCGGTCTTGTGCGTCGCCATGTCCAGATAATTGTCGACCGAGATGTCAAAGCGCCCGTCGCGGACCCAGCCCAAGTCGAGCGCCTGGCCCTCGATGGTTCGGACGATCATCTCGGTGAGCTCGTGGAGTACACGGAGTTTCACGTCTGCCTCGAGCGTGGGGTCGTCGAGAACCGTCTTGGTGACCATGGTGAGCGCCAGATCGCCGCAGTTGATGGCAAGTCCTGTGCCCTCGGTAAGGTGCATGCAGGGCTTGCCACGACGCAGCTGGCCGTTGTCGGCGATGTCGTCATGGATAAGCGCTCCCGATTGAAAGTGCTCGATAGCCGCCGCCGCGCTGCGGGCGCTCTCAAAGCTGCCACCTACCGCGGTGGCGGCGAGCATGCAGATGAGCGGGCGGTGGCGCTTGCCGGCATTGGCCGTAAATGCCGAGAGCGGGGTATACAGGTAGCGCTCGATATCGGCAGAGGTCGCCTGTCCGTCAAAGAACGTGGCCAGATAGTCGTTAATCTGGCCAAAGTGCTGGGCTAAAAAGCTGGTAAACGGACTGGACACGGGTTCTCGCATTCTTTCTTAGGTTGCATTGATGCAATATGCAGACAACATATTGCCACATCAGGGCGTTTGGCGCGGCAGTTTTGGCGATTTAGGACAACGGGCGTGCGTTTGATGGATTGTGCCTAAATCAGCCTAAAATGCTCGAGCGCCGCAACGACACCGTCGTGATCGACGGTGTCGGTCACGTAATCGGCCTTATCCTTGAGATAGTCTGGTGCGTTGCCCATGGCGATACCGACATCGACGGCGTTCATCAGCGAGATGTCATTGCTGGCGTCGCCAATGCCGTATACGGTTCCGTGGTGGGGATCGAGGGCGTCGAGTACAGACTGGATGCCCCCGCGCTTCGTGCATTCGCGGGGCGAGATTTCGGTTACCTCGAGTTCGAGCTCGTTAAAGCACAGCAGCGGCTCAAGTGTCTTATCTTGAGCGATGTGGTTGGCGAGCGATGTAGACATCAAGATCTTGTAGACACTGTAATGTTGCAGCTGCGTGACTGCGTCGCCCAGGGTGCGCGCGTATCCGGGGGCATCGGGGGCATCGGCACTCATGCGCACGACGCCGTTGAGGCCCTCAAAGCGGATGACCTCGCCCGATTGCTCAAGATAGGGGGCAAGATGCTGCAGCATGCTGGGTGTCATCGACAGATCGCGAATTGCGTGTCCGTCGATCTCGGCGTAACCGCCCGCAAGACAGACGATGCCGGTCCAGGGCAGCTCAAGAAGTTTGGGGTGGATGCAGCTGAGGGTGCGCCCTGTGCAGATGAAGGCCATGTTGCCGTTGGCGACAAACTCGCGGATTGCCTGCGAAACCGCCTCGTTGGGATAGGGGGAGAGGTCCCGCTCGTCTTCGGGAAGGTCTTGGGCGAGCCTGGGGTCTTGCCAGGCGAGCGTTCCGTCGATATCGAAGAAGCAAATATCGCCGCGCTTATGGGCTGCGCTGGCGGCAGGGGAGGCCGAGGTGGTGGGCACAAATTCCGGCTCGAGGCCCATGATCTGGTCAAAATGCTCTTTAACGCGGGGAACGGAGATGCCGATGATCACCTGGGCGGTCTTGCCCGTAATGATGAGGCCCTTGGCGCCCACCGCGACAAACGACGCGTTATCTGCAACGATGGAAGGGTCTGCGACCTCGACGCGCAGGCGCGTGGCACAGTTGGTTGCGCCCACAATATTGCCAACACCACCTAAAAGCTGAATTACCCGCTCAGCGAGGATGTGATCTTGATCGGATCGACTATTGACCTCGTCATTGGGAGATTGCTCTTTGGCAAAGCCGCTTTCCGTTAAACGATCGATTGCCGCGCGATTGGCGACATGATCCTCGCGGCCCGGCGTCTTAAGGTCATAGATCAAGATGAGTGCTCGAAAACTAACAAAAAAGATGAGGCTAAAGGCAAGGCCGATACCGAGCGCCAAAAGATAGGCGCCGGCATGCGTGCGCATGAGCGGAATAAAGTTGAAGGCTGCCATCTCCATGAGGCCGCCCGAGAAGATGCCGACGATGCCAAAGAGATTCATGGTTGTGGCAAGGCAAGACGATAAGACGGCGTAGAGAAAAAAGAGCCCGGGGTGGGTGAACATAAAGAGAAACTCGAGTGGCTCGGTAACGCCGCAAACCACCGAGGCGATGATGGCGGGAACAAGGATGACCCTGAGGCCGGCGCGGCGTTCTGGTTTTGCGGTGGAGTAGAACGCAGCCGCGATGGCAGGAAGGCCAAAGAGCTTGACCCAGCCGGTGGCGGTAAAACCGGCCCACGGCGCAAGTTCATTAAGGGGGCGCGTGCTATGGGAGAGGATAGGGAGCAAGCTGCTCCACGTGGCGTAGATGCCGTCGTTAATGACCAGGCTGTCGTAGTAGATCGGCATGTAGAGCAGGTGGTGCAGCCCCATGGGCTCGAGCGCTCGCTCCAAAAACACAAAGATGCCCACGCCAAAGGGGCCGACGCTCGTAAGTGCATGGCGCAGCGTTTCGGTCATTGCGTATACGGAGGGCACGATGGCGGCCGAGATAGCGGCAAGGGCAAACACGGCAAAAAAGCTGATGAGGTAGACCAGCGATGAGCCCGAGAAGGTGCCGAGCCAATCGGGAACCTTGGCATCGTAGAAGCGGTCATGGATGGCGACGACGGTTGCCGATACCGCTAGCGGGCCGATAATGCCGGTGTCGAGCGTCTTAATGCCGTCGATGATGGTGATGCCACTAGCGGAGGTCAAAGACGACGGGTACTTAAGTCCAAGGTTGTCTCCGCTCAGCTTGATGATCTCGCTCAAAAAGAAGCAATAGGCAAAATAGGCCACGAGTGCCTCGAGGCAGCAACGTGCCGGCTGCTTTTGGGCAAGGCCGATGGGCAGCGCTACGGCAAAAAGGAGCGGAAGGCGCTTAAAGACCGTCCACGAGCCACGCTGGATGATAGCCCAGAAAACGTACCAAGGGGTTCCGTATACGGCGAGATCGCCGACGATATCCGCAGACGTTGCGAGGGCGGAGATGCCGACCATAAGGCCTGATATAGAAAAAAGCATGGCGGGCGCGAACATTGCCCCGCCAAAGCGTTGGATTTTTTGCAGCATGTTCTGCCTTCCGAATATCGAGGCGCGTTGCGCGTGGGGAAACGTTTAAACAATGGATTCATTGTAGAGGACCAGACGATTGTCGTACCGGCAGTTTTGAGCGAAACCGATTTGGGCATGACAGAAACCGTCAACGGTTAAATCCTGTCGCTTTACCGATATTCGGTTTAAACAACTTTAAGAAATGCTATCGTGCCTAGCCGGAAATGAATAATGTAGAGGTGAAACAATGCCAAAAGCGATATACGAAGGAATCTACCGAGAAATACGCTCGCGCATCATTAATGGGACCTATGCGTTTCAGGAGATGCTGCCAACCGAAGCCGAGCTGACCGCGGAGTTCGGATGCACTCGCAATACCGTCCGTCGCGCCTTGGGTATGCTGGCCGACGGGATGTTTGTGCAGCCCATACACGGCAAGGGCGTGCGCGTTATTTGGCTTAAGGGCGAAACCGACATGTTGGGCGCACTCGAAGAGGTTGAGTCGTTTGGCGAGTTTGCAAAGCGCAACAATGCCGTTGCATCGACGGACGTTAAGTCTTTCGAACATCTGGTTTGCACCGAGCAACTCTCTCGTCACCTGGGCTTTAAGGTGGGCGAGGAGCTGATTCGCGTAGTGCGTGTCCGAAGCCTCAACGGCAACGCGCGCCAAGTGGACCATGGCTATTTTTTGGCGTCGATCGCCAAGGGCCTGACCCCCGAGATCGCGGCAGATTCTATTTACGGCTATCTGGAGCACAAGCGCGGTGTCAAAGTGATGGCGAGCCGTCGTACGGTGAGTGTCGAGCTCGCCAACGATGAGGACTGCAGCTATCTTGACCTCGGCAAATACAACTGCGTTGCCGTCATGGAGAGCCAGTCGTACACCTCGGATGGCATCTTGTTTGAGGTGACGCACACTCGCACACACCCCGAGATCTTCCACTACCGCGTCAACTCCAAGCGATAGCCGGCCAGCTCGCAGCCTGACGAGACTCATGTCCTCAAAGCGAAAACGCCCGGTCAAACCGACGATGCATCGGTTTGACCGGGCGTTTTCTCTGCATTCGATAACAAATAATTGTTTATACAAAACTTGTCAAGTATCAAGTTGAAATTACCGTTCACCGAAGTTTTTCTACCGCTCTAGTAATACTTGTTCAAACAACTAGCCAAATAGCGTATCGTTCAAATCAGCAAAAGGGGCAAAGTCCCCGAGCCAATCTCCGAAGGCGGCGGCAAAGGGTGCCGCCACGGTGTGAAAGGGTGGATTGTAATGAAGAACGAAATGAGCAGAAGGCAGTTCCTGGGCTTTGCTGGTTCCGCGGCTGCAGTTCTTGGTCTGGGTCTCGTGGGCTGCGGTGGCTCCGCCGGCTCCGGCTCCTCTGCTTCTGGTGACGCTGCCGAGGTCTACTTCCTCCAATTCAAGCCTGAGGTCGACAAGGAGTGGAAGGAGATCGCCAAGGCGTACAAGGAGGAGAAGGGCGTCGAGGTCAAGATCGTGACCGCCGCCTCCAACACCTACGAGGAGAAGCTCAAGTCCGAGATGTCCAAGAGCTCCGCTCCGACCCTGTTCCAGGTCAACGGCCCCACCGGTCTTAAGAACTGGAAGGATTACTGCGCCGACCTGTCCGATACCAAGCTCCGCGGTGAGCTCATTGACGACTCCCTGGCTCTGCAGTCCGACGGCAAGGATGTGTGCATCGACTGGGTTCAGGAGAGCTTCGGCATTATTTACAACAAGCAGCTGCTCGAGAAGGCTGGCTACAAGGCCGAGGACATCAACTCCTTCGACAAGCTGAAGGCTTGTGCCGACGACATCCAGGCCCGCAAGGACGAGCTTGGTGTCGAGGGTGCCTTCACTTCCGCCGGCATGGACGACTCCTCCAGCTGGCGCTACACCACCCACCTTGCCAACATGCCGCTCTACTACGAGTTTGAGAAGGAGCACAACCAGGAGGACGACGAGATCAAGGGTGAGTTCCTCGACAACTACAAGCAGATCTTCGACCTGTACATCACCGACTCTACCTGCGATCCTTCGCAGCTTGCTTCCAAGACCGGCGACGACGCCACCAACGAGTTCGCAACCGGCAAGGCCGTCTTCTACCAGAACGGCTCTTGGGCCTACTCTGACCTCGTCAAGGCCGGCATGACCGACGATCAGATTGGCATGATGCCCATCTACATCGGTGTTGACGGCGAGGAGAACCAGGGCCTGTGCTCCGGCGGCGAGAACTATTGGTGCGTCAGTTCCCAGGCTTCCGAGGATGCCCAGAAGGCCACCGAGGACTTCATGTATTGGTGCGTCACCGCTGACACCCCGACCAGCATCATCGCCGACAAGATGGGTCTGACCGCTCCGTTCAAGAGCGCCAAGGAGACCACCAACGTCTTCTCGCAGCAGGCCGTTGCCATGGCCAAGGACGGCAAGAAGACCGTCGCTTGGGACTTCGTCTACATTCCCTCCGAGGAGTGGAAGAAGAACCTCAAGCAGGCTCTGATTGCCTACGCTGCCGATAACAGCAAGTGGGACGGCGTCAAGAACGCCTTCGTCGATGGCTGGAAGACCGAGAAGGCTGCTTCCGAGTAAGCAGTTGCTGCCCAAGCTATCTGATTAGCGACAGGGGGCGGGCAGACGTAGGTTTGCCCGCCCCCTGCATATTGAAAGGACCCTTTTATGGGCAAAGCACTCAAGCGCTGGTGGCCGCTCTTTATGCTGCCCACGTGCCTGGCGTTTATGATCGGGTTCGTGATTCCCTTTATCCAGGGCTTCTATCTCTCGTTCTGCCAGTTTATTACCATTAACAACGCGCACTTTGTCGGTATCGAGAACTACGTGCGCGCATTGTCCGATTCGCAGTTTGCCACGTCGTTCTTCTTTACGGTGGCGTTTGCCTTCCTGTCGACGGTGCTCATCAACGTGATTGCCCTCGCCATCGCGCAGGCGCTCACCCGCAAGGCGCTCAAGGGCACTAACATCTTCCGTACGATCTTCTTTATGCCGAACCTGATCGGCGGCATCGTGCTGGGCTACATCTGGCAGATCTTGATCAACTGCCTGCTCTCCAACATCGGCGCCCAGCTCATCGCCCTTAACTCTGCTGCTGGCTTCTGGGGCCTTATCATCCTGACCCTGTGGCAGCAGGTCGGCTACATGATGATCATCTACATCGCTGGTCTGCAGTCCATTCCGTCCGACTACATCGAGGCCGCCAAGGTCGACGGTGCCACGGCATGGCAGACGTTTTGGAAGGTTAAGGTCCCTAACCTGATGCCGACCATCACCATCTGCCTGTTCCTGTCCATCACCAACGGCTTTAAGCTGTTCGACCAGAACCTCGCCCTTACCGGCGGCGCCCCCGCGCACTCCACCGAGATGCTCGCCCTGAACATCTACAACACGTTCTATTCGCGTGCCGGTATTGCATGGCAGGGCATCGGTCAGGCCAAGGCGGTTATCTTCTGCATCCTGGTTGTTGCTATTTCCATGATCCAGCTTAAGGCCACGAGGTCCAAGGAGGTGCAGCAGTAATGAAACGCGATAAGGTTATCAACCGCGCGCTCTCGATTTTCTTTACGATCCTGTCGCTCGCGTGGATCTACCCCGTGTTTATGATCGCGCTCAATTCCTTTAAGAAAGCGACCGCAATCAGCACCACCACGGCGTTCGATCTGCTCACGCCCGAGACGTTCAACGGCCTTGCAAACTACGTGCACGCCCTTAACGAGCAGGGCTTTGCCTCGGCGTTTATGTACTCGCTCATTATCACGGTCACGTCGGTCGTGCTGATTTTGGTGTGCTGCTCCATGTGCGCTTGGTACGTGGTGCGCGTCAACAACAAGATCTCGAACTTCTTCTATTACCTGTTCGTGTTCTCGATGGTCGTGCCGTTCCAGATGCTCATGTTCACGCTGTCCAATTTGGCGGACCGCATCGGCTTCAACACGCCGTTCAACATCTGCTTTATCTACCTTGGCTTTGGCGCGGGCCTGGCGGTCTTTATGTTCGCCGGCTTTGTAAAGAACATCCCGCTCGAGATCGAGGAGGCGGCCATGATCGACGGCTGCAACCCGGTCCAGGTGTTCTTTAAGATCGTCCTTCCCATCATGAAGCCCACCTATCTTTCGGTCGGCATTCTCGAGACCATGTGGGTCTGGAACGACTACCTGCTGCCCTACCTTACGCTCGACTCCACCAAGTACAAGACCATTCCTATCTTGATCCAGTACTTCCGCGGTGGCTACGGCCACGTCGAGCTCGGACCCATGATGGCCTGCATCATGATGGTTGTTATCCCCATCGTCGTCATGTACATCCTCTGCCAGAAGTACATCATCGACGGCGTGGTGGCAGGTGCCGTCAAGGGCTGATGCCGTAACTGTTTTGCAAGTTTCTGCGGCGCCCCTCAGCGCGGCGCCGCACATCGAAAGGTAAAGACATGGCCGAGATCGTTCTCAAACATGTTCAGAAGGTGTATCCCAACAACGAGTCCAAAAAGAAGGGCTTCTTTGGCAAAAAGAAGAAGACCGAGGAGAAGAAGCACAACCTCAAGGTTACCGAGGACGGCGTGCTCGCGGTGGAGGACTTTAATCTCACCGTGCATGACCAGGAGTTTGTCGTTCTCGTTGGCCCGTCTGGCTGCGGCAAGTCCACGACGATGCGCATGGTCGCTGGCCTGGAGGACATCACTTCGGGCGACGTGCTCATCGACGGCAAGCGCGTCAACGACGTGGCGCCCAAGGACCGCGACATTGCCATGGTGTTCCAGAGCTATGCTCTGTACCCCAATATGACGGTGTACGAGAACATGGCGTTTACGCTTGAGCTCAAGAAGGTCCCCAAGGACGAGATCGACCGTAAGGTTCGCTCTGCTGCCGAGATCCTGGGCATTACCGAATACCTCGACCGTAAGCCCAAGGCGCTTTCGGGCGGCCAGCGCCAGCGTGTCGCCATCGGCCGCGCCATCGTGCGTGATCCTAAGGTCTTCCTGATGGACGAGCCGCTGTCCAACCTGGACGCCAAGCTGCGTAACCAGATGCGTGCCGAGCTCATCAAGCTACGCCACGAGATCAAGGGCACGTTCATCTACGTCACCCACGACCAGACCGAGGCCATGACCCTCGGCGATCGCATCGTGGTCATGAAGGACGGCGTCGTACAGCAGATTGCCACCCCGCAGGAGGTCTTCAACCATCCCGCGAACATCTTCGTCGCCGGCTTTATCGGTGTGCCGCAGATGAACTTCTTCGATGCCCAGCTGGTGCGCTCGGGCAACGGCTTCACCGTCAAGACCGAGGATATGAACGTGGCGCTCGCCCCCGAGACCTGCGCTCAGCTTGCTCTCAACTGGGACGGCGGCGACGTGAAGGAGATCACGGCCGGCGTGCGTCCCGAGCAGATCCTGCTTGCCGACAAGGGCGAGGAGGGCGCGCTCCAGGGTACCGTCGAGGTGACCGAGCTCATGGGCTCGACCGAGCATGTCCACGTGACCGCTCCCGACGGCCAGTTTGTCCTGATTATCCCCGTCGTCGACCTCGAGGCCAAGGGCGCGCTCAAGGCTGGCGACACCATCTGGTTCAAGTTCGAGAAGAACGCGACCCACCTCTTCGATAAGGTCTCTGGCAAGAACCTTATCTAGGCCCGGTGCATCCAGGCCCTCCCTTTGGGCGACTGCGGTATTGCCATCCTTTTGCCGCGGTCACATATAAGGCTCCCCTCCCGTCCACTGGGCGAGAGGGGAGCCTTTCTTTGTGTTGGGGCTGTCTGACCGGTCGTTTGTCTCGATCTGTAACGGGTGAGGCTGATTTCGGACGTTAGATGTTACAGATCGAGACGGTTCCGCTGAGCTAACCATTTCATCTAAATCTGTAACACCAAAGGTGAATTTCAGCTGCTAGATGTTACAGATCGAGATAAACCCAAGGGGAGGGGCCGGTATGTCTCAATCTGTAACAGCTGGGACCGTTTTTACCGAGTAGTTGTTACAGATCGAGATTGTTTGGCCGAGTTGGGTCGCAGGGTAACGTGCGGGCACAAAAAACGGAGCCGTGTTGCCACGACTCCGCTTTCAAGAGGATGGGTAAGGGAAGCGAAATTAGCTCAGGTGCCAAATCTCGTCGTTGTACTGGGAGATCGTGCGGTCAGACGAGAAGGTGCCGGCGTTGGCGATATTGATGAGCGTCTTGCGCATCCAGGCGTCCTGGTCCTCGTAGTCGGCCAACACGCGCTCCTTGGTCTGGATGTACTCCTCGATGTCGAGCAGGGCCATAAACCAGTCCTTGCCCTTAATGTCATCGTGCAGGCGCTGCAGGCGCTCGACGTTGCCGGTCGCCATAAAGGCCGGGTTGGTGATGAAGTCCACCAGCAGTTTAATGCCGGGCTTGCGGTAGAGCACGCCGGCGTCATAGGTGCCGTCGGCATAGAGCTGCTCGACCTGTTTGGACGAGGCACCAAAGGTATAGATATTCTCGTCGCCCACGAGCTCGGCAATCTCCACGTTGGCGCCGTCGAGCGTGCACAGGGTTAGGGCGCCGTTGAGCATGAACTTCATGTTGGAGGTGCCGCTCGCCTCCTTGGAGGCCAGGCTGATCTGCTCGGAGATATCAGCGGCGGGGATCACGCGCTCGGCGGCGGTGACGTTGTAGTTCTCGATCATGACGACCTGCAGGTAGGGAGCCACGTCGGGGTCGTTTGCAATCCACTGCGACAGCGTCAAGATCAGATGGATGATGTCCTGCGCGATAGTGTAGGCAGGCGCCGCCTTGCCGCCAAAGATGATGGTGACGGGGTGCTTAGGTCTGTTGCCGTTCTTGATATCGAGGTACTTCCAGATGATGTAGAGCGCGAGCATCTGCTGGCGCTTGTACTCGTGGATGCGCTTGACCTGGACGTCGATGATGGCGTTGGAGGGAATGGTCACGCCCTGCTCGAGCGCCATGAACTGGCGCATGATGGCCTTGGCCTCGACCTTGGTGGCGGCCAGGCGCTCAAGAACGTCCTTGTCGTCGGCGAACTTGGCGAGTTTGCTCAGATCGCCGGTGCTGCGCCAGTCGGTGCCGATCACATCGTCGAGCAGGCTGGCGAGCGCGGGGTTGGCCCCATGGATCCAGCGGCGGAAGGTGATGCCGTTGGTCTTGTTGGAGAACTTCTTGGGATAGATCTCGTAGAACGGATGAAGCTCGGTGTCCTCCAGGATCTTGGTGTGGAGGGCGGCTACGCCGTTGATGGAGAAGCCAAAGTGGATGTCCATGTGGGCCATGTGGACGGTGTCGTGCTCGTCGATGATGGCGACGCGCGGGTCATCGTGCTCGGCCTTCGCGATCTCATCGAGCTTGACGATAATGTCGGCGATGGCAGGGGAGACCTTCTGCAGGCTGGCGAGCGGCCACTTCTCGAGCGCCTCGGCAAGAATCGTGTGGTTAGTGTAGGCGACCATGGAGCGTACGATGGTCACGGCCTCGTCAAACTCGATGTCATGCTCGGTGGTGAGCAAGCGAATGAGCTCGGGGATGACCATGGTGGGGTGCGTGTCGTTAATTTGGACCACGGCGTAGTCGGCCAGATCGTGCAGGTTGCTGCCGCGCTCGACGGCCTCGTCGATCAGGAGCTGGGCGGCGTTGCTCACCATGAAGTACTCCTGATAGATGCGAAGTAGGCGGCCCTGCTCGTCGGAATCGTCGGGGTAGAGGAACAAGGTGAGGTTCTTGGCGATCTCGGTCTTGTCGAAGTCGATGGAGCTGCCGGGGACCAGGCCGTCGTCGACGCTTGCCAGGTCGAACAGGCGCAGGCGGTTCTTGGTGGGCTGGCCGTAACCGGGCACATCGATGTTGACGAGCTTGGAAGTAACGGCAAAATCGCCGAACTCGACGGTGTAGGAGCGGTCATCGTCGACTAGGATGTCCTGCTCACCGAGCCACTCGTCGGGGACGGCCTTCTGCTGGTTGTCGACAAAGCGCTGACGGAACAGACCGTAGTGATAGTTGAGGCCCACGCCATCGCCGGTCAAGCCCAGCGTGGCGATGGAATCCAGGAAGCATGCGGCCAAGCGGCCCAGGCCGCCGTTGCCGAGTGACGGCTCGACCTCGAATTCCTCGATCTTGTTGAGGTCGTGACCTGCGGCGGTGAGCTGGTCCTTAACCTCGTCGTAGATGCCGAGGTCGATCATGTTGTTGATGAGCAGCTTGCCGATCAAAAATTCGGCGGAAATGTAATAGAGCTTTTTCTTGCCGTTGTTGAGCGGGCAGGCGGCGGAGCGCTCCTGCACGAGTTTGACCAGCAGCTTGTAAATGCGACGGTCGTCGAGCTGCTCGAGCGAGGTGCCAAAAGACTGCTCGGCGAGTTCCATGAGGTTAATTTGGGGCATGTTTTCTCCTGTGATGGGTTGTTTCATGTCTGCAATTCATAAGAAGCCCGCGCGAGGGGATTGGGGTGGCCTCGCGCGGGAAAAGCAAGCGCGTCCGCACGGTGGGGAGGGGTCGGGCGCGGTAGCTCCTATTGAGGAAGCTCGATTTCGGCTTCCGACGGGATGCGGAAGTAGGTCTCGGTCCAGTCGGTGAGTTTGTGCTCGAGCTCGCGGGTGATGGCGCCGTCGAGCATGCGCCAGGTCCAGTTGCCGCCCAGTGTGGCAGGGGTGTTGATGCGCGCCTCGTTGCCCAAGTTGAGCAGGTCCTGCATGGTGTAGATGCACGTGTCGCTCACGCTGGCTGCGATGGTTCGGTTGAGTGCGTCGGTGATAGGCTCGCCGGCCTGCTGATGGGTGTACAGGGCTGCCTGCTCGCGCTGACGCGGGGTGGCCGTTCCCTCAAACCAGCCGCGCGCCGTCTCGTTGTCGTGGGTGCCCACGTAGGCGACGGTGTTGGCGATGTAGTTATGCGGCAGGTAGTACGAGTTGGTGCCCTCAAAGGCAAACTGCAGGATCTTCATGCCGGGGAAGCCCGAGTTGTCGCGCATGTCGATGACGCCGGGGGTGAGGAAGCCCAGGTCCTCGGCGATGATGGGCAGCGTGCCGAGCTTTTCCTCGAGCGTCTTGAAGAACTTGAGGCCGGGACCCTGCGTCCACGAACCGTAGGACGAATCGGGCGAGGAGAACGGCACCTCCCAATAGGCCTCGAAGCCGCGGAAGTGATCCAGGCGGATGACGTCGTACATGTCGAGGGCGGCGCGAATGCGGCCCTCCCACCAGGAGAAGCCGTCGGACTCCATGGCGTCCCAGTCGTAGATGGGGTTGCCCCAGTACTGGCCGGTGGCCGAGAACTGGTCGGGCGGCGTGCCGGCGACGCTCACGGGATTGCCGGCGGCGTCGATCTTAAAGAGCTCAGGCGTCGCCCACATCTCGACGGAGTCACGCGAGACGTAGATGGGCAGGTCGCCGATGATGAGAATGTCGCGCTCGTTGGCATAGGCCTTGAGACGGCTCCACTGGCGATCGAAGAAGTACTGCGTCATCTGGTGGTAGAGCATACGCGCCGGATGGTTGGCGCAGACCTTGGCGGAAGCCTCGCCGCGGGTGCGGAGCTCCGCGGGCCACTCCCAAAACGCCTTGAGACCGCACTCCTCTTTGACGGTCATGAACTCACAGTAGGGGATGAGCCAGTCCTCGTTGGCCTGGATAAAGTCATCGAAATCGGCCGGCTTGTCGGCGGCAAAGCGCTCGGCGGCGCGGTCGAGAATCTGACGGCGGCCGCCAAAGATAGCACCGTAGTCGACATTGCTGGGGTCGGATCCCAGATACACGCCATCGATATCGCGCTGCTCCAGATACCCTGCTTCGATAAGCTCGGCAAAGTCGATAAAGTTGGGGTTGCCAGCGTGGGCCGAGAACGACTGATAGGGCGAGTCGCCATAGCTGGTCGTCGTAAGGGGCAGAATCTGCCAGTAATGTTGTTTGCACGAGGCGAGAAAATCGACGAAGTCGTAGGCATTCCAGCCAAAGCCGCCGATTCCGTATGGTCCGGGCAGAGATGAGACGGGCATGAGGACGCCGCTTGCACGCTCCATGAATGCGCTCACCAACCTTCTTGTTGTGGGGTCGGCCTGCCGATGGGTGTGCAGTCCGCCTCCGATGTTCTGATTCGATACGCCTATTGTAAAACATGTTGTTTAAACATGTACAGGCAAGATAAAAAAGTTGGTCGATTTTCGGCGAATGGTTACATGCCATGGAAAAGCCCCGACCTCACAACGTGAGATCGGGGCAAGAGCGGTGTGTGGGTTTTTGCTACTCGGCGTCGGCGAAGCCGTTGGGGTTGTGGCTCTGCCAGTTCCAGCTATCTCGGCACATGTCCGCGATGTCGTACTGGGCCTTCCAGCCCATCATGCGCTCGGCCTTGGAGGCATCGCACCAGTTGGCAGCGATGTCGCCGGCGCGGCGCTCGCGGATTACGTAGGGCAGCTCCTTGCCACAAGCCTTGGAGAAGGCGGCGACGACCTCGAGTACCGAGGTGCCGGTGCCGGTGCCCAAGTTAAAGATCTCGACGCCGGTCTTGCCGTTCATCCAATTAAGGGCAGCAACGTGACCAGAGGCCAGATCGCACACGTGGATGTAGTCGCGCACGCCGGTGCCGTCGGGGGTGGGGTAGTCGTTGCCAAAGACCTGAACGGCCTCGAGCTTGCCCACGGCGACCTGGGCGACATAGGGCACCAGGTTGTTGGGGATGCCCTTGGGGTCCTCGCCGATCAGGCCCGACGGATGAGCGCCGATGGGGTTGAAGTAACGGAGCAGCACGACGTCCCACTCGGGGTCGGCGGTGTGGACGTCCATAAGGATCTGCTCGATCATCCACTTGGTCCAACCATAGGGGTTGGTCGCGGGCTTCTTAGGATCCTCCTCGGTGACGGGCGGGTTGTCCGGGTCGCCGTAGACGGTCGAGGAGCTCGAGAAGATGATGGACTTGCAGCCATGGTTGCGCATGACGTCGATGAGCACCAGGGTGTTCTCGATGTTGTTGTGGTAGTACTCGACGGGCTTGCTCACCGACTCGCCGACGGCCTTAAAGCCGGCAAAGTGGATGACGCGGTCGATCTGATGGGTATCGAAGATCTTGTTCATCGCATCGCGGTCGAGCACGTTGGCCTCGTAGAAGGTGAGGTTCTTGGCGGCCTCGTCGCCCACGATGGTCTTGACGCGGTCGACGGCGACGGCGCTGGAGTTGGAGAGATCATCGACGATGACGACCTGGTAGCCACCCTCGAGCAGCTGAACGACGGTGTGCGAGCCGATAAAGCCGGCGCCACCGGTAACGAGGACACAGGTGTCTTTGGGGTCGAGTGCTTTGGACATGTAGTCTCCTATCGAATCAGGAACACTTCTTCAGGGGAGTATAGCGCAGGCAGGGACGCCCAAATCGTGCGCTGTAGGAAAAGCAGAGGATTGTGCTAACGTACTCATCAGAAGAGCTTGCGTACGCATAACCTGATCTTTGGCATTTGCTTACGAGCCGCTGACCTTGTAGTTTCCTGCCGTTCGTGGAAATCGTTGGGACGCGCCATATGTACGCTAATATGTATGAGTTGAGCGACATATAAATAAACATGTAACGGAGTACATATGTCACCAAACAGCGATTCCATCCTTTCCCAGGAGCTCTCGCGCCGCACTGCCCTCAAGGCCCTGTTCGGCGCCGCTTCTGCGGCGGTTCTTTTTGGCCTGCCCGCTCGCGCCCATGCGGCGGAGGCTTCCAAAGAAACCACCGATAAACTGAATGCTGCCCAGGCCCAGCTCGACGAGGTTCAGGCCCAGCTCGACAGCATCGCAAATGAGTATGCGGCGCTGGCCAACAAGAATGCCCAGACCCTCAACGACATCGAGAATGTCCAGGGCAAGATTGACGACACGCAGGCCCAGATCGATGAAAAGAAGGCCGAGCTCAAGAAGAAGCGCAACGACCTTTCCGATCGCGTGGCCGCCAGCTACAAGTCCGGCGGCACGAACATCCTGTCGCTGCTGCTGGCCTCTGGCTCGTTTGAGGAACTCGTCGCCAACGCGCATTACGTTGAGAAGATCAACAAGAGCGACCGCGACGCCATCGAGGACATTCAGACCATCCAGGAAGAGCTCGATGCGCAAAAGACCGAGCTCGAGTCGCAGAAGGCCGACTTAGAGAAGCTCAAGGACCAGCAGACTGCCCAGATGCAGGACATGCAGGCCAAGCAGCAAGAAGTCCAGACCGTGCTGAACGGTCTTTCCGACGACGTCAAGGAGCTCATGGCTCAGCGCGATTCCGAGATCCTCGCTGCCGCCCAGGCTGAGGAGGCCGCTAGGAAGGCTGCCGCTGCCGCGGCTGCCGCGAACAAGAACAATTCCTACTCGGGTGGTTCGAGCTCGGGTGGTGGATCGTACGCGCCCGGAACCCCGCAGCAGAATGCCGGCTCGGGCAAGCAGCAGGCTGTCGTCAACGCGTGCTACTCCACGCCTTCGCCGGGTCAGAACTGGTGCGCGGCGTGGGTCACCAATGTCTTCCGTAACGCCGGCGTTGGCTACTTTGGAGGCAATGCGTGCGACATGTTTAACGCCTGGTGCTATAGCTCCGACCGCTCGGCGCTGCAGGTGGGCATGATCGTGGCCGATTCCTCGCACAGCGGCACGGGTGCTCCGGGCCTTATCTACGGTCATGTGGGTATCTACGTTGGCGGCGGCATCGTTATGAGCAATGAGGGAGCCATTACGTCTAAGTCGCTCGATTCGTTTATTAGCTTCTATGGCACTGGCTCTGGCGTGCGTTGGGGCTGGCTTGGCGGTATTGCGCTGTCGTAGCTGCGGTTTGAAGTAAGTTGGTCCGGGACCGCGGGCGAGGCATAAGGTTGCCTGCTCTACAGTCCTGCGCAAGACGAAGGCCACATTAAGTGGCCTTCTTTGCGTGCGGAACTCGCGACCAACCTTATGCCTCGCCCGCGGTCCCGGACCTTCCGGGTTCGGGGCGCGACACACCGGACTGGGTTATCTGAATAAATATGGCGAAGGCCCCTTTCGGGGCCTTCTTTGTTAAAGGAATTCGCCTACTCGGTGGACTTCGGGTTCTAGGTCTACGTTGAATTGGTCTTTGACGGTTGCCTGGATGTGGCGGATGAGTTCGTCGACATCGGCGGCGGTGGCGTGGTCGGCGTTGACGATGAAGCCGCAGTGCTTCTCGCTCACCTGCGCGCCGCCAACGGCGTGTCCTCGCAGGCCGGCATCCATGATGAGTTTGCCGGCAAAGTAACCCTCGGGGCGCTTGAAAGTGGAGCCGGCACTCGGCATGTCGAGCGGCTGCTTGTCCTCGCGGCGCTGGCGGTAGTCGTCCATGTCGGCCTTGATCATCGCGGCGTTGCCCGGAGCGAGATTGAAGGTGGCCGAAAGCACGATGAAGCCGTCGTCGGCAATGCGGCTCTTGCGATAGCCCAGGTTGAGCTCATCGACATCGAACTCAATGATATTGCCGCTGCCGCGGGTGCCGTCGTCGAGCTGGCGAGCGGGTTTGTAGACGCGCACGGACTCCAGCACATCGGCCATGCAGGCACCGTAGGCACCGGCGTTCATGTAGCAGGCGCCGCCGACCGATCCGGGGATGCCCGAGATGGGCTCCATGCCGGTGAGACAGGCCTCGGCTGCCGCGGCTGCGACATCGGAAAGCAGCGCGCCGGCTGCCGCCGTGACGTGCGTGCCGTCGACGGTGATGTTGGAGAGACCTTCGCCCAGCGCTACGACGACGCCGCGGATGCCCTTGTCGCCGACGAGTAGGTCGGAGCCGTTGCCCACGATGGTGAGGGGCAGATTGCAGCGATAGCAGGTATCGAGCGTGGCGACGAGGCCCTGCTCGGTATCGGGCGTGACAAAGACGTCGGCCGGGCCGCCGATCTTAAACGTGGTGTGCTCGCGCATGGGCTCGCTCATCAGTACGTTGTCCTCGCCGGCAACGCCAGCAAGCGCGCACAGCAGGTCCTCGTTAAAAAAATCGTTTTCGTGCATACTAATAGCCGCCTTTTGGTGGTCGTTGTCATCAATCGATTGCAATATACCCCACCCGGACGGATTTGGTGCGCTGGCGGCGATAAAACAGCCGTCTACCGGATTGGTAAAGTGTTTATCACCGAGGTAGAGGGGTAGTCGCTATACTTTCAAGAGATTGCGCGTAAACCCGGAAGGAGCGAGATGGCCAACAAAGTCACCCTCAAGCAGATCGCCCAGGAGGTGGGGCTTTCCCCCTCGTCGGTCTCGCTTGTGCTCAATAATCGGCCCTGTCGCATCTCGGAAGAAAACCGCAAGCTCATCAAAGAGGTCGCGGCGCGCAACCACTATGTTCCCAACCAGATCGCGCGCAGCCTGGTCATGCGCGAGTCGCGCACCCTGGGCCTTATCGTCCCTAACATCGAGAGCCGCTTTTTTGCCTCGCTCGCCGGTAGCCTGGAAAAGCGCTGCCGCGAGGACGGCTATGCGCTCTTCATTACCAGCTCGGGCGGAAGCGCCGATGACGATCTGGAGCTGCTGCGCCAGCTGGTGACGCGCGGCGTTGATGGCGTCTTCCTGGTCGTGGGCGACGAGTTCTCCGACGACCGCGCCCTGCGCGAAGAAGTCAGCCACCTGCCCATCCCGGCCGTAATGGTCGACCGTGCCATTGAGGGACTCGAGTGCGACAAGGTGATGTTCGACCACGAGATGGGCGGCTACATGGCCACCCGCTATCTGATCGAGCAAGGCCACCGCCGTATTGCTTGCCTGGTTAACGCACGCCGCTCCAATACGGGTCGCAAACGACTTGCCGGCTATGAGCGCGCACTGCGCGAGGTTGGCTTGCCTATCGACGCGCGTTTGGAGTTTGAGAGCGAGTACTACATTCCAAGTGCATACGAGGCCTCGGAGGCGGTGCTCGCAACTGATGCCACCGCTGTGTTCGCAAGCTCGGATAACATTGCCCTTGGTTTGCTCAAGCGCCTGCACGAGATGGGGAAGAGCATCCCGGGCGATATTTCGGTCGTAAGCTATGACAACTCGGCGGCCGACGTTCTCTTTGAGCCGGCGCTGACCGCCATTGAGCAGGATCCTGGTGTCCTTGCGGAGCATGCTTTTGGCTGCATGTCCAAGCGTCTTGCCGGTAGGGGCGGTAGGCGTGCCGAAGAGGTCGTCCTGGAGCCGGCACTTATCGTTAAGGGCAGCGTGCTCGAACTTACCGAATGTAGCTAAGCGTACTTGTTTGTTTGCATAGATTGCATGCGGAGTGTCCGCTATTTGCCGGCAGGCGCCCCGGCCCTCGTCCGTGAACTTTTCCGCTGGGCGAGCCATAGACGCCGCGTACCGATAGGGTAAGGCGGCGGCTTGAAATTGGTGCTATATTCAGCTTGAGTTGTTTAATGCTAGTACGGGAGGCTGATATGGGGCTGTTCAAGAAGAAAAACCCGCAGGATGCCTTTGATCCCGATGTGTTTACCATCACGGATACGATTTTGGACCCGCCGCGGTTTACGTTTTTGCCGGCTATCTACCAGGATGCCACGCGTCGCAAGTGGGCCGTGCATCAGCGCGGCGGCGAGCCGAAGATTTTTGACTATGCGGACGTGTTGCAGTGCGAAGTAGCCGAGGCGGGCGATCCGGAGGCCGAGGAAGTGGCCTCAAAACAGGAATTTGCTCAGCGTATTCTGGCAAATCCCGCTAAGGCGGCAAAAATGAACGCTGCCAAACGTAATATGTGTCTTGGTATGGGCGTTGTTGTGGCGGTTCAGACGGGAAAAGACGAGGTTTCCAAATTGGAGATTCCCGTTATGACCGACGAAGTCAAACGCGATTCAAGTCTATATAAGTCGTATCGGAATGTCGCCGAGAGGATCAAGGCCGAATTTGATGCCATGGGAGGGCTGTCCTAATTTTGGCGGCATACGTTTCTGAATGAGGAGTCTGTGCAATGGCAGGCGAATCTTATGCAATTCCCCCCAAAGATCGTGCTGTTGAGGGAATTCTTTGGTATATCCAGCACCATCAGCTTGCCGGCGGCGATCGCCTGCCGGCCGAGCGCGTGCTGTGCGAAGAGATCGGCGTTTCGCGTACGGCGTTGCGCGCTGGTATCACGCGGCTCATCTCGTGTGGAACGCTCGAGAGCCGTCGCGGATCGGGTACGTATTTGTGTCCTCCTAAGCCGCTGAACATCTTCCAGGAAACGTATAACTTTTCCGATGCTGTGCGGACTGCCGGCCTGCATCCCTCTTCTCGTCTGGTTTCCACCGAGACCACCGAGGCGGATAAGACGCTTGCCGACAAGCTTGGGGTGGCTGTAGGCGCTCCTTTGCTCCGCATGCAGCGCGTTCGACTTATTGAGGGCGAGCCGGCGTCAATCGAGACGGCTCACGTTAACCTGTCCCTGTGCCCCGCGCTTTCCAATCATGATTTTGAGTGTGAGAGCCTTTACGATGTCTTGCTCAAAGAAGGTGGCGTGCGTGTTGAGCATGGACGTGAGCATATCTCCATCTCGCGTTTGAACGCCGAAGAGGCCGAGCTGCTCCAGCAAGAAGAGGGAACGCCGGTGTTCTATGAGAGCACGATCGAATTTGATAAGGACATGCGTTTTGTGGAGCATTGCAAATCGGTGATTTTGCCCACAAAGTTCCGCTTTGCCGATAACGGCGAAGAGAACGGCATGAGGAGCGTGGCAGGTGAACAATGGCTGAAACAGTAGTTGCCACCCCGGTTTATATGCGCATTCGACGCCGCATCGAGGAGCGTATCGAGCGCGGAATATATCCCACGGGTTCCATGATTCCGTCCGAAAAAGACCTCGCCGAGAAATTTGGTACGACACGCTTGACCATCCGAAGTGCTGTCGATGAGTTGGTTCGGCGTGGGCAGATTCGACGCGTCCGCGGAAAGGGCGCGTTTGTGGCACAGAAAGTGCCCGTTGCGTACGAGCGAACAGGAGGCTTTCGCGAATCGGTTCGTGCTTCGGGTGGCGAGCCGTCCGTCCGTATCCTCGCGCGTTCCAAGCGTTATGCGGGCCCATATTATGCCAACCTGTTTGGCATTGCCGAGGACGATTTGCTGTATTCGATTCGGCGTTTGAACTGCGTCAACGGCGACCCCGTATCGATTGAGACGGCGTTCATCCCGTGCCTGCTGTTTCCCACAATCGAAGATATTGACGTGTCGGTCTTCAGTTTGTACGAGACCTATGAGATGTTGGGCCGAAAGCCGGTCATGGCACAGGAAAAGCTCGATATCGAAGCGCTGGGCGCACGAGATGCCGGCCTGCTTGGACTGGAGCAGGGCGATCTTGCCTTGACGCTTGAGTGCGTGAGCTTCGATGCGAGCGGCCAGGCGATCGAGTACGTCAAGTCGTTTAACCGCGGTGATGCGGGTGGATATACCTATACGTACTAGCTGGTTTTTTGCATAACGGGCTGAAAAGCTGACGGAATTTTGATTCGTTGAGCAGACTGCATATACAACCTTACATGGCTCAAAATCGACCGTTCGCCGATGGGGATAAATTAATCGACAAAGAGGTATCAAAAAGCCGTAACCTGTAACTGTGATTGGTATCAAATACTAATGATTTGTAACGAGGTGAGACGATGAAGATGCTCGATTACGTTCAGCTTGCCCATGTGCGTATGGGAGAGAACCTCGAGCGTTCGTCTGAGCTGGTAGCGCAGCTCGTTGATATTTTCCAGTCCGGTTCTTTTGACGCGCTGCGCATCGTTGCTTCGGGTTCGTCGCGCCATGCTGCGGATTGCGCCCGCGATTACCTGCAAGATGCGCTGCAGATGCAGGTGTCCGTTGTGACGCCCGAGGCCTTCGTCGATTTTGAACACGCCTATCCACAGCATGCGCTTAACATTGCCGTCTCGCAGAGTGGCTATTCGACCAATACGATTGCGGCGCTCGATTACATGCGCGCACACGATATGGCTGCAGTTGCGCTCACGGCAAACGTCGAGGCACCCATCAAGGAACACGCTGACATCGTTCTTGACTACGGTGTGGGCGTCGAGTCGGTGGACTTTGTAACTCTGGGCGTCGAGGTTCTCGTTGAGTATCTGGTGCTCTTTGGTATTTACGGCGGTCAGGCGCGCGGAACGGTTGACGCCAAAGGCGTTGCCCAGCGTCTTGACGACCTGCGCGAGGCTATCCAGGCCAATGCCGTGATGTGCAAGACCGCCGAGGCATATGTCCAAGACCACATGCTCGAGCTTTCTGAGCACATGCCCGCCATGGTCGTCGGCAACGGCCCCAACTACGGTGTTGCCGAGGAGGCAGCGCTCAAGCTGAGCGAGACCATCAAGATTCCTGTCATGCATCACGAAGGCGAGGAGTTCGTCCACGGTCCCGAGATGCAGATTGTTCCGGGCTACCTGGTGTTTATTGTCGACGATTCGCAGGGGTCGGAGCGTCTTGCGAATATCGCCGATGCGCTATCGAACGTTACGGCAAAAACGGTGCTGCTCACGGCCCATCCCAAGGGTAGGGCTCACGAGGTTGTGGTGCCTCAGGTGGCTCCGCTGCTCAGTGCAATTCCCAATCTCGTGTTCTTCCAGACGATTGCGGCAATAATCGCCGAGCGTCTGAAGTCATGGGACGTTCACCCGTATCTCGATGCTGTCTCCAAGCAAATGGAGGTCAAGGCGGAGGGCTACGAAGAGTCAGTCAATGCGCTTAAGGCCAAAGCGGCCGAGTGTTACGGAATGTAAGCGGGTTTTGATGCCCGTTGGCATGGGGGATGTGGAAACAACCCCAGAAAGGAGAGACAAATGAAGGAAACCGAGAAGATCGAGATCATGCATTTCGACCAGGAGGGCTATCTCGAGGACGGTAAGGCGCTCTACGAGAC
>NZ_WQPK01000016.1 GCF_018785265.1 Collinsella aerofaciens
CAACCGTATTCCAGATTCTAGGACGCCGGGCCGACTCGCTTCGGATGGGGCTCTACACCAACTTTCTCGACACTACCTTTGTAGCCGTTTACGACCGCATAATAACTCTCACGCCTCAGGCAATCTGTCGTAGAAGCATCAGTCGCCACCCCACGGCCCTCTAGGAGTTCAATTAGTTGAGCAAAAGTCTAAAGTTCTTTTGCCAAAGCAAGCTCCTAAAATCAAAGGGCCGTTGCCGGAAGCCTCCGAACAACGACCCTTCTTTGTCATCGCCTCACTTAGAGTCCACGACGACTGTATCACTGTCGGTATAGTACCCTAAATTCATCGCTAATGCAGTGCATACGGGAATTACATTAAGCGTTCGGTGCGCGATGTAATGTCTGTAGTTATTTCTGCTCTTTAGCAATCGTGATTTGCTTATCAATACGCTCAATGGCATCAATTAGATGCGTCAAAATAGGTTTGAGCTCCCCTTCTGGCAGAGAGCAAATATGGTCACAAAAAGCTTGCTTTTGAAATTCGGAGATCACCTTTTTATCGCCATAATCTCCAAAGGTTTGCTTTTCCTGATAAAAAACCGACGTATCGAAATCGTCATCCAGCACTAGGGCATTTTCGATTCCCTTCTTAAAATGCTTTCTGGAGTCGTAAGTTTTCATTTTCGTTCGCAACACATTGTTGCTTAAACACTCATTAATCTTTTGATCGCAATCGAACAGGAAAGCAGTGAAGACCGAAGGAGGATTTGCATCCAAATAAGCGGCTGCTTTATTAAGCGATGGTGCGCCCGTGAATTCACATGATCCATCAGAGCTCTTCTTTCCTATCCATTTAAATCGCAAGTGGTTATTAATATGGGCAAAAGAAAGTGCTTTATTGAAATACTGCTCATCGGTAGGCCCCTCTAGATAAACAGTGGGGGCTTCGTTCGCAAACCAAGAAACCGAAAAAGCATCCTTCACCGCTTGAACCGTACCAGGACCGTAAAACTCTGGATTAGCCTGTGCGACCACATCGCCAGATCCATTCCTGGCCAATACAATTACTTTGTCGTTGTATCTTTTTTCATCATGAATAATAAAGGGCGAGTGGGTTACGCAAAAGATTTGAGAAGTTTGGTTCCCGTCTTCGTCCTGAAACAACGATTTATAAAAGTGAAGAATCTTCTCCTGCCATGAAGGATGAAGGCTAATTTCAGGCTCGTCAATAAATACAAACGAACCTCTGAGCGCATGCGAGTCCTTCAGCATAAAGCACCCACGATAGACAATCTGCTTTTCACCAGAACTCAGTTGATCAACACGGACGTCATGGCCATTCTTTTTAAAGAGAATTTCTTTATGGCCGTTGCGATTATCAACACGGTCGTAATTCAAGTCGTCAAACATCAGATCAAAAGCTTTGGTGAACCTAGGCATCCTTTGAGGGACTTGAAGTCGCGAGAGCCCAGTTTCCATATTGTTCCTAGCAACCCTAGCGACATCAGCATCATCAAGAGCCTGAATATCAATAATAAGTTGATTAATTTCAGTGGGCAGATCACTTGACGAGCGAATACTCTCAACAGATTCATCAATATTACGACTTGTTACACTAGTTATTTGATCGGACTTAAAATTAATATCGACATCAGAAAAGATAGCGGAAGTGGGAAAAATCTCGGCAAATTCATCCGAACCCACCCAATTATCGAGGCCTAAGCCATCTTTGACATAGAGATAGTCGTGCCCCTTAATATCCTTGGCATAAAACTCGTATGTTCGTATTTTGGAGTCAAAGTCTACTTCGATCGAATCAACATAACATGGCATATCGTGATACTTATGTGCCGTGATTTGATAGAGCAGCTCAACTAAGCTGCTTTTACCAATGCCGTTATTTCCAGCGATGATGACAGTATCAACGGCTTTATTTGAGGAGTCGGTAAAGTCCAACTCCAGATTACCTAATACCGGATGATTCGATAACTTCAACTTTCGAACTCGGATCATGAGAACCCCACTTCAAACTGCTTTTATAGCAGTTTACTAAACCCACGGTGCCAAATGATCGGCAATGCCGCGCAACCGTTTCGCAATATTCAACAGTGCCCAATTTAACAAACACCGCATCCCACCAAGACGCCAGTGCCCAACCCGTTCTAGTCAAAGAACAGCTTGGGCACACTCCATGAAACCACAGCGAGAGCCGGGACCAGACCTCGCTCCAATAGCGAACACGCTCCATACCGCCACAAATCACCCCTCCCCGTCCATGGCCGTCCAGCTTACGGGTTCAATGCCCGGAAGAGACGAAAACAAGAGGGGCAGGCAACCTGATAGTTCCCGTAATTTGTCCTGCGCTGCATCGAAGCAGAGACATATACCGCTTTGCGGGCGCGAGTGACACCGACGTACAGCAGGTCCATTTCCTCAATAAGCCCGTCTGGCTTTTTCTTCACATCCACAATCCGGCATCCACGCGGAGAACGCGAGCACATACCAGCACTTTCGCACCGAGAGCAAATCGCTCCAGGCCAATCGGAACGCGTATCGCCCGGAATGAAAACAATATCCCACTCGAGCCCTTTAGCGGAGTGAATGGCCATCATCGAGATATCCGAATCAAGAAAATCGGAGAAAAGCCGCAGGGAGCCCTCGGAAAAGACGCTAACGAAATAGTCGAAGCGCTCCGACGGCCCCATGGCGAAACAGCTTATCGCAAGGTGCTTCCGCAACGCCCCAAGAAACATGACATAGGACCACCCCTACTCGAATCTTCTGGAGCCATGTGACAGTAAAGATACATGCAAGAAGAAAATCACTCGCTTTTATGCCAGTTTCCAATTCAGATACTGGTTTTGACAGGGCATTTCTTACATCAGAATCACTTGATTGGATGCCAGCGCAACGGTGGTCTTCAGGTGGTGTTAGCGCCGGAATAATTTAGCCAAATATAGTCGGCCGAGATTGACCAATCCCGGCCGACCCATTTTAGCCAACACGCC
>NZ_WQPK01000017.1 GCF_018785265.1 Collinsella aerofaciens
TACGACGTCTACTACCGCGTCCACGCCTCCAACATCGGCTGGATGGCCTGGGCCAAGGACGGCGAGGAGGCCGGCACCACCGGTATGTCGTGTTCCCTCGAAGCTATTCAGATTAAGCTCATTAAGAAGGGCGCCTCCCATCCTGATACATCGGGGTATTCCCATCTTGAATTACCTACGGTGACGTATTCCTCTCAGGTGAAAGGTGCTTGGCAGAATTCTGTCCCCGCTGGAGAGGTGTCCGGTACAACCGGTCAGGGAATTCCCATCACCGGGTTTTCAGCTAAAACTACTTCATCTGTTGCCGGCGGGATTTATTATCAACTGCATCTTTCGAATGTGGGCTGGACGTCTGGTAAGTCAAACGGAGTGCAGCTTTCGTCTACCGCTGAATCCAATTCGGTTGAGGCTATTAAAATTTCTCTTTCTGGTGACTTGGCAACCTATTTTGATGTTTGGTACAGGGTCCATGTCGATAACGTCGGCTGGCTTGGTTGGACTAAAAATGGCTCCGTTGCCGGTAGTACTGGCTATGGGGCCCATGTCCAAGCTATCCAAGTTCGACTTACGAGGAAGGGCGCCAATGCCCCCGGGAGCACCGTTTCGCCGTGTTTGCTTGGGGAACCAACCGCGTTTGCAAATCCCATGCAGAAGAAAATTGTAGATCTTGCCCGACAGGTGCCGTCTCCTGGCCCTGGTTTGTGCTCTGAGTGGATTGCAGACATTTATGAGCGTGCCGGATTTAGGAACGTCCATACAGATGCCTGCGATTACTACTGGGATTATTGTAAATTCACCGATTATTCTCAGCTGAAAGTTGGAATGGTCATTGCCGTTCCTTCGCATACGCATACCCGCATGGGCAGCATTTACGGTCACGTTTGTCTCTATATTGGCAATAACCAGGTTATGGATAATGTCGGTCAGATCAGGACGCTCGATATGGCGTACTGGTTGGATTATTATTCCACCTCATATAAGCCAAAGTGGGGTTGGTATGACAACGTGCCGCTTGCATAGCTGATCGAAAGTCATGCCTTCGCACAGGTTCTAGCAGTTACTCTGGTTAAAAACGAACGGGTCGTTTTGCAACGGTCCGTTCGTTTCTATTTAAGTGCCATTCACGTTTTCGGTATTTAAGCAATTGCCGAAACGATAAATAATGATGCTAAAGATGGTCGATTGATGGGGAAGTCGAATGAAAAAGACGCAACGACTGCTAGCAACGGCAATGACGCCATTACTGATTCTTCATTGTCTTCTGACGCCCCTTTCTGTCTGGGCTGATTCTTTACCGGTGCAGCCGGAGTCTACTGATTATTCCAATAGCGCCGCCAGCAGCTCGGAAGACGAGAGTTTCGTCCTAAATGATGAACAGCAGGGGGTTGAAGTCGAGCAGCCGACTGTGTCAGACAATGATTCTCCCTCATCCGTTTCTAGCGAGTCTGCTTCCAATGCGACTGATTCGCCGAAACCCGAAAATGATGTATCCGCTGTCTTTGGTTCTGTTTCATACCAGACTCATGTACAGGATATTGGCTGGCAGGCTCCCGTTTCAAATGGAATGACGGCTGGCACAACAGGTCGTGCTAAGCGCGTTGAAGCCCTCAAGATCAATCTGCTTTCACAAGATGGCACCCCTTTGGGGAATGACAGCATTTCGGTCCAATCACACATTTCCGGGATCGGCTGGGAGCCTCAGCCGGTGGGTAACGGGCAGACATCTGGAACAGTTGGAAAGTCGCGAGCCATCGAAGCGATCAAGCTATCTTTGTCGGGCGGTCTTTCTGACTCGTATGACATTTGGTATCGCGTTCATTCTGCAAATGTTGGTTGGCTTGGCTGGGCCTCAAATGGTGAGCCTGCTGGAACACAGGGCTATGCTTATCAGATCGAAGCTATTCAGATAAAGGTGCTTCCAAAAAATGCTCAAGATGCGCCAGCGCGAGGCGATGCCTTTAGGGACCATTCCCAGGAACCGCCTACTGTTTCCTATCGATCTCATATCTCCAATGTTGGATGGATGGGTGTTGTCGCGGACGGAAAGACATCGGGGGTCATTGACTCAAGAAATGCAATCGAGGCACTGTCGCTTAGTGTTAATTGGTATGGCCACGGAGGCTCTATTTCCTCTCGCGCGCACGTCTCTGGCATTGGTTGGCAAAGCTGGTCTTCAGGTACTGTTGGCACGACCGGGCAGTCTCGGTCAGTTGAGTCCGTTCAGTTTAAGCTCAATGACGAGATATCTGCAACTTACGACATTTGGTACCGTGTGTATGCTTCCAAATTGGGCGGATGGTTGGGCTGGACGTCCAACGGGTCTCCTGCGGGCTCGGTGGGGAAGGGTGCCGCCATTCAGGGTATTCAGGTTATGTTGGTCGAAAAGGGCTGCTCTGCTCCCGGCGATACGTTGAACCATTTCATTGGAGCTACGGGTGTTCTAAGCGGGAGCTCGCTTGGTCTTAACGGTAAAAGCCTGGGCTCCGTACAAGGCAAATCAATCCTATTGGGCTCCGAGAACGGCTCTGAACCTTTAACCTCGCTCTCCATTTCGTTTGATAATCAAGAGATTTTAGGCTCAATTGACTATTCCGGCTTTTTTGAATTTGGCGGATGGAGCGGTGCTGTTTCTGACGGTGCTGCGCTTAACTCTAAAAACGATGGGCGTGTTCTAAAGGCGGTGAGATTGGCTCTTACTGGAGATTTGTCTAATGCCTATGACATTTGGTATCGCTGCTTTGACTCCAAAAAAGGATGGCTTGGTTGGGCATGCAATGGCGCGGATGCAGGGGCAACGATATCGGGTTCATTCCTTAAGACTGTCGAAGTAAGGATTGTCAGTAAAGGCGGCGGCGCTCCCGGAATAACGGACGGAGCATTTGTTTCCGATACTTCCGCCGATTGCGCTCACGTTGTATATCAGGCTCATTCGGCTAACCGTGGGTGGTCTCCTTCTGTATTTGATGGGCAGGTAACCGGCACAACGGGACAATCGCTTTCTCTTCAAGCTTTGAATGTGTCGTTGTCCGGTGTGGATGACGATTCTCAAATTGAGGCAAGAGCACATGTTGCCAATATTGGTTGGCAGGAATGGCGATCTTCCGGTTATATTGGGACCGTTGGACAAGGATTGGCCATTCAGGCTCTTGAGCTGCGCTTAAATGGTTCCCTCGCGAATCAGTATGACATTTACTATCGAGTTCATTCGGCGGGCTATGGTTGGTTGGGTTGGGCAAAAAACGGCGATTCCGCTGGAACTACCGGGCTTAATATCCAGATAGAAGCTGTCCAAATTGAACTTGTTGCGAAAGGCGGGGATCCAGGCGCGTCGTCTGCGCCCGCGTTTATCACGGCACCAGCCCTAACGCTCCAGGCGCATGTCGCCACGCTTGGTTGGATGAATCCGGTTGGCAACGGCGATGTTGCGGGCACGACCGGTAGGGCACTTGCGATTGAGGCTCTGAAGCTAAATGCCTCCAGTAGCGTATCGGGCGGTATAGAGTACTCCGCCCATGTGCAGGATGTCGGTTGGCAAAGCTGGACTTCCAACGGGGATATCGCTGGAACGGTAAGCCGCGCAAAGCGTATCGAGGCTATTAAGATTAGGCTGACCGGTGGCTTATCGAACTACTTTGATGTCTGGTATCGGGCATATTGCCAAGACTTTGGATGGCTCGATTGGACTTCTAATGGGCAACCTGCGGGCACATCCAAGATTGGATATAGGATCGAGTCGGTTCAAGTGACGATTGTGCCTAAGGGTGCTGGAGCTCCCGGTTCAACTGGGCGTCCGTATACCGATCAGCCTTTGCTGCCTGCCGACATGATGGCCATGCTTAATCGGGCTAATAGATATTCGAGCAATACAAACTGGCTCATTATGGTTGACAGGCAAGCATGCCGCCTTGGAGTTTTTCGTGGACAGCGCGGGTCGTGGAGTTATGCTCAATACTGGACTTGCTCTGCCGGCGCCCCTAGTACTCCAACGCCTACGGGTGAGTATACCGTCACCGGCAAGGGCTACTCGTTTGGACATGGGTATACTTGCTACTACTATACGCAGTTTTACGGGGACTACCTGTTCCATTCAATACCGTATTACCAGGGAACTTTTAATCCCATGGACAGCCGGATGGGAATGCATATTTCACAAGGCTGCGTGCGTTTGCCCATCGATCGCGCTAAATGGATTTGGGATAACGTGCCTCTTGCTACCAAGGTGGTAATCTACTAGTTATTCCTGTAAACGCCGAGAGTTTGTTAGGGGGCCCTTTCCTGTTGCCGTTGACTTGGCAACGGAAAGGGCCCTTGCCTTTGGATAGGGCTTCTATTTCTTCGTTCACCTAATTGGTGGCCTTAATGAAGCTAACTCCCGATAGTATGGTTATTGACGGCTGTCTATCTAGGAGGCGATTCTCTTGAAAAGGCAATTTAGAGCATTTGTTGTTCTGATTTCCTGCTTCATGTCGATGCTGCTTTTGAGCCCTTTGGCTTGTTGGGCGGATCAAAATATTGGTGCCAACGAATATGAATCCGTTCCAGAGACACAATCCGACTCCTCGGATCAAACTGCTGCTGCAGCCGATGAAACGGCGCCTTCGATTGATGTTGCCGTGGAGCCCAAAGAGGCGGCCCCGGACGTCAGCTATAAATCTCACATTTCAGGCATTGGCTGGGAGTCGACGTTTACATCGAATGGTTCGACCTCTGGTACAACGGGCCAGTCTCGTAGGCTTGAGGCGCTCAGGGTTACTCTCCCTAATTCAGAAGACCTTGGTATCGAATACCGCTCTCATGTTCAAAATGAAGGCTGGCAGGATTGGGTTTCTAATGGAGCCGTCTCCGGCACAACGGGAAAGGGCCTTCAGATTGAAGCCGTCGAGCTCAAGCTGACGGGTGAAAGAGCAACTTCTTATGACCTGTATTATCGCGTTCATGCTTCTAATTTCGGTTGGCTTGGATGGGCCTCAAATGGGTCGACTGCGGGAACCACCGGTTGGTCTTATGCCGTTGAAGCAATACAGATCGTCATTGTAAAGAAGGGCGAAGCGGCGCCCGGCGATACTGCTGGAGCCTATGTCCCGTATGTCTTTAATTGCTCTCTTTCTCAGGTTGGGGAGACGACTAAAGTAACCCTGAATATTCCGCAGGTCGAGGATATAAAACGACTCGGTATTGCCGATTCGGTAAAGGTGTCTGGCTTCATGTCGTATGGAGGGAAGGTTACCCGATCTGTTTCCAGCACGATTGCATTCGGAGACCTGGGCTCTAGCTCCAGTGAAATTGACTTTAGCGATTATGGTCCGTTTGACGTTACGTTGCAGTATTTGAAGAACGGAAACATCGTTCATGAGGACCATCAGTCAATTGGCATTTCTGCGAGCGAGTACAACCTTGCCCCTTTGAGTGCTTCTTTCCCCGTTGTTCTCTATTCGCTATCTTTCTGGGATATCAGCACCTCTTCTGCTGGAACGACCATTCCGTCGATCGTAATGCTCGATCGTCCAGGTGCCTATAACTGGAACTCGCTTCCATCCGGGATGTATGGTCTTCCGTATCTGACTCATGAGGAAAATGCTTCTAGTTCGAGCTATCAGGCGTTCGCGGATTATGTCGCTGCTCTCTATAAAATCAACCCCAAGGCAAAGTTCAATCTGTATATCAATGACATCACCTGTTCGTTGATTCATAGGATGATTTACGCCAATAAGATTCCCACTGGCCAATACTCCATTCGGCTGTTGTCGGATGGATCTGCCACGTATGTTTTTACCAACGAGGCTTTCGATGTTAAGGATCCAGATTCTAAGCAAGCGGAGCTGATTGCTTTATGGAACGCTGCCAAGAATAAGGAATACGAAACCGGTGAAGTCTCAATGTCGTATAGCGATTATCACGATCACTGGGATTCTATGTATGCCGTGCTGAGTATTGAGCCCGGCACTCAGTGGTGGATGACTCGAACGAATCTGTTTACGAGCGGTGACGATAATGCCTTTGCGAATAAGATCGCATCCGATCCTAACGTTAAGAAGATGAACGTTTCGAGCATGCTTACGAGCCTGCAGAATAGGGGAGAGTACACGGTCCAAGCGTTTAAGGCTCTGTACAACTTTAACGATGGTTATTTTGATGCGGCTACTCAGCAGGGCAAAAAGGTAATGATGCTGCTTGGAACGTATGTTACTTACGAGCAGAATTTTGACGACTATGCCAACTTGACCGAGGTTATCTATGGCGATGACTATTTGTATTATTACAAGGGGCATCCAAACACGCCGACGGGCATGTATCCCCAAAAGCAGGAACAGCTTGACCGTCTGAGCATTACCGATGTCGATTCTTCCGTTGCTGCAGAGCTGATTCTCTTCTTTAATCCGGAGATCGGTCTGTCTGGATATGGGTCTAGTACGTATAACTCGGCCAGCGCCGATGCTGCTGGTGGACTTTGGAATTCAACGAAGGCCGAGGCCTTGAAGCCGGGTGCCGTTATCGATTATTCGATTATGGATTGGTTTGCTTCTCCGGTTACCGAAGACACGGATGCTGCAATCAGATCCCTTTGCAAGCAGGGTGACTCTTGCTATCTCGTAGAATTTTCGGATTCCATCCTTGCTTCGGCAAATTACGACTTTGCTATTTATTCGCACAATAGCGGCGCTCTGACTTATTTCAAGAAGGACGAGTCGGGCTACGACGTCGTCAAGGTGTCACGAGGCTCGCTTGATGTTTTGGCAACTTCGCATGTTTCGAATGACGGTTGGCAGTCGGCTTCCAAGGGCGGAAATGTTTCTGGCACCGTTGGTCAGTCCAAAGCTGTCGAGGCTATAACTCTCAATCTGCAGAATGCTCCCTACGATGGCAGCTTGGAGTACAGGACGCATGTTTCCGATTACGGTTGGCAAGACTATGTGAAAGAGGGAGAAGTCTCCGGTACTACTGGTCAGAGCAAGTCTGTCCAGGCTATCCAAATTCGACTTACTGGTGAGATGGCCAATCGTTATGACGTTTACTATCGCGCTCATGTTCAGGACAAGGGCTGGCTTGGCTGGGCCTGCAATGATCAAGTTGCCGGAACGACTGGGTTTGGCTTGAGGCTCGAGGCATACCAGGTCGTTTTGGTTGAAAAGGGTTCGCCTGCACCAGGGGATACGAGTCAGCCCTCTATTCAGAAAACTTTTTCAATAAAGGCTCATGTTTCAAACCTTGGTTGGCAGGAACCTGTTTATGAGGGCATGACGGCGGGCACAACTGGTCGAAATCTTGCTGTTGAGGCGTTGGCTATTAGCAAGCCCGAACTCGGGTATTCCGGTAACATCGAATATCGAGCTCATGTTCAGAATATCGGCTGGCAAAAGTGGGTCAAGAACGGCAAGCTGGCCGGCACCACGGGTAAGTCTCTTTCTATTGAAGCTGTAGAAATTAAGCTTACGGGTGATCTCGCCAAGCATTATGACGTTGTCTATAGGGCGCATGTGCAGGGTAAGGGTTGGCTCGATTGGGTTAAATCGGGCGAGTGCGCAGGTACAACTGGAGAGGCCCTACATATGGAAGCGATTGAGGTTAAGTTGGTTGATAAATAGTAAGTGATGCAAGTCTATCATCTATCCGCTATTGCAGTAATTCAGTGGTTTAGTCCAACTGTATTAGTTTAATCTTGAAGGAGTTTATGATTTTTCGTAAACTCCTTTAGTTTAGCTATTAATTAATTATAGGGACTCGTTTATGAATTCATGTGCAAAACGATGCAAGTTTTATGGCGTTTTATTTGCTGTAATGTTTGTGGCTGCGTTATTAGTCGCAATTTATTATTGCAATTTGAAAACAGGGTTTCATGTTGACGAGCTGTGGACTTTCGGTCTCTCGAATAGTTTTTATTTTCCACATATTTTTTGGGAAAACAATATGGATGCCAACTGGATGGATCCTACGTTCATTCAGTCTTATTTGACAGTTGATACAGGGCATGTGTTTCGGTTTGATTCGGTTTTATATAATCTGAGTAATGACGCACATCCTCCTCTCTATTTTTTCATTATTCATACCGTTTGCTCACTGTTTCCGAATGAATTTAGCAAATGGTTTGGCTTGGTTCCTAATCTATGTTTCTATTCACTCAGCTTAGTATTTTTATTTAAGCTTTCTTACAAAGTGTTTCAGAGTAAGCCAGTCGCCCTAATTTTAATGGCTCTTTGGGCTTTCTGTCCCATAGCGTTAAATCTAGTGACCTACATTCGAATGTATCTGTTATTGGTGACACTTGCCCTAGCATTTCTTGATGCGTTATTCGATATGTTTAATGCTTCCTTCGCCAATCGATCGGTTTATTTCCGCCTATTTGTTATTTCTTTATTGGGGTTTTTAACTCATTTCTATTTCTATATTTATCTCTTTTTTGTTTCCTGTTTTTTTACTATTTATTTTTGGGCAAGAAAAGGGTGGAGGTTCTCCTTTAAATATGGAGTCACGATTGTCTTATCGGTTTGTCTGTCATTTATCATATTTCCTCCAGCATTAAGCAACATGTTTGGGAATCACTATGTCGAATCGGCCTCATCGCAATCAGGGGTAATGGTATTACTTAGACGAATTTGGCAATTTCTAGGGTCGTCGTCCGTTGATTTGTTCTTCGGATCAAGGCTTCTTTTGATTGCCTGCTTCTGTTTGTCAATTGCCCTTTGTTTCTACTTGCTATGGAATAAAAAAATTAATCGTGAGCATCCTGAGTCGATTTATATAGTTTTATTATTTAATTCATCCCTTGTTTTTTACGTCACAGCTTGCTATGTATCTCCTTTTACTTCGTCAAGATACATATGCTTGGCATATCCAGGATTACTGTTATTTGGATTTGGAATGTTCTTGTATCTATTTAGATATTTGCAAATTCGCTATAGAAATAATACTGATTTCAATTTTCGGGGCACTATTTTAGTTTCTGTTGTATTTGTTTGCGCAATTATTGCTGCAGATTCTGTTTTCTTTTCTTCCAATGCTTTGTATTTATATCCGAAATCTGCTGACAATGAAGCCGCAGTAGAGAAGTACGCGGGTTCAACGGGGCTCTTTGTCTCTTATGATTACTATCAGCTCACTGCGAAGCTACTAGAAGTTGCCAAATTGTCTCGCATTCATGCGCTGATTCCTGATCAGAAAGCTATTAGCAGTTTTTGCGATAGAAATTATATTGATTCTGATGATCTGGTTGTTTACATGAATAATCACGACTGCGAAGAAGAGGTTCTTTCTCAACTGAAAGATGAACTAGGATATAGTGGTTTTAAAAAACTGCCCGGATATACTCAAATCGATGATGGAACCTCTTGTTTTGTTTATGTCCTTTATAGATAACAGTAGGAAAAGGGTCTTTAATGAAACGAGATTCGGTGATTCAATTTCTGAAGTTTTCGATTGTTGGACTTTCAAATACAATCGTTTCTTACTTAGTTTACGCGGCACTCCTTTTTATTGGAGTGAACTATATTGTCGCCAATATAGTTTCATATTTTGCTGGTGTCATCAATTCCTTCTATTGGAACAATAAATATGTTTTTGATAATGAGAGATCGGATTTGAGTTCACTTATTTCAAGTTTTTCCAAGCTACTTGCTTCGAGTGCTTTTACTGGATTGATTATCAACAACATCCTTTTGTACTTTTGGGTTAGTGTGCTTGGAATTTCTTCTATTCTTGGTCCACTGCTTAACTTGTTTGTAACTTATCCTCTTAATTATATTTTAAGTAAGTATTGGGCATTTAAGTGATAGGTGCTTGCATGACAAAGATGGACATATTGCCGATTCTCTATCTCGTGGTTCCTTGTTATAACGAGGAGAGCGTTTTGCGGGAAACCTCTAAAAGGCTTTTTGAGAAGTTTTCCACTTTAGTAAAATTGTCTCAGATTAATGCGAACAGTAAGGTTTTGTTAGTTGACGATGGGTCATCCGATAAGACTTGGGAGATCATCGAAAGTCTTCATCAGTCTAATTCCTTATTCTGTGGACTTAAGCTCTCTAGGAATTGTGGCCATCAGAAGGCTTTACTTTCTGGGTTACACAAGGCAGCGGAGTTTGCTGATTTAATAGCATCGATGGACGCTGATTTACAAGATGATATCAATGCGCTTGATGAAATGGTTTCAAGAGCTCGCGAAGGCTATGAAGTTGTATATGGTGTACGAAATGATCGTTCTAGCGATTCCTTTCTAAAACGTTTTACCGCACAGTCTTTTTATCGCTTACAGTCTTCGTTGGGTGTCGATGCTGTTTATAACCATGCTGACTATAGATTGATGTCCAAGCGTGCTGTTCTTGCATTGTCTCAATTCCGTGAGGTTAATCTATTTCTTCGTGGTTTGGTTCCTTTAGTTGGTTTCAAATCTTGCTGCGTGTATTATTCGCGAGGGAAACGGTTTGCCGGCGAATCTAAATACACGCTCGGTAAAATGCTGTCATTTGCTTTTGAAGGTATAACGTCTTTTAGTACTAAACCGATTAGGATAATTACTCTCACCGGTTTAATCATTTCTATTTTTAGTTTATTTGCACTTGTATATCTTTTAATTGGTCATTTTATTGGCGATGTACAAGTTGGCTGGACAAGCATTATTATGTCAATTTGGTGTCTTGGCGGACTTCAACTTTTGGCTTTGGGTGTCATCGGCGAGTACGTTGGAAAGACTTATATGGAGACGAAGCATCGTCCTCGCTATTTTATTGAGGAATTTTTGTCCGATAAGGAGGACAAGGATGCCTAAAGTTAGTGTGTTGATGCCTTGTTTTAATGGTGCTAAGTACATTTTGAAGGCAATTGATTCGGTGTTAAGCCAGTCTTTCCGCGATTTCGAATTATTAATTTTCGATGATCAGTCAACTGATGGAACATTTGAGATTGTTTCCAAGCTAACGGATTCTCGAATTAAGGTATTTAGAAACGCCAGTAATCTCGGTCTTGTTGGAAACTGGAATAATGCCATTGAGAAATCTTCTGGCGAGTATATTCATTTCCTCTTTCAGGATGATATTTTGTTACCCGGGGCTCTTGAGTCTGAGGTTGCAGCACTGGATGCTAATCCAAAGTGCTCCCTCTGCTTCAGCGCTTCATGTGTTATTGACTCGAATGGTGCCATTACAATGAAGAGGAGACCTTTTAAGCGGGATATGGTTTTAAAAGGCTCTGATTTTGCCCGCAAGACATTTCGAACTCATAATATCTATGGAGAGCCTTCTAATGTCATGTTTCGTAGAGATTGCTGGCAAAAGGTTGGACCCTTTAATGATTCTTTGTGTTACTCCCCTGATTGGGAGTATTGGATTCGTCTATCACTTAATAGTGATGTCTGCTATCTAGACTCAATTTATTCCTATTTTAGAGTGTGCAACGAATCTACTACGAACTCACTTTTTAAGGATAAAAAAGAGCAATTGAAACGCGATGAGTTTGATTTTGTGCGAGCAATCTGTTCACTCGATGGTATCAATATATCGTCGGTTGATTTAACCGCTCGTAAATTGTCGCTCTCAATCAGGAACATTGCTAAACGGATTTATTTTTCCGTTCACTGACTTTGGAAGTGATTGAATGAAAGGCATCATCCTCGCCGGCGGGTCCGGCACGCGCCTGTACCCGCTCACGCTCGTGACCTCCAAGCAGCTGCTGCCGGTCTACGACAAGCCCATGATCTACTACCCGCTCAGCACACTCATGCTGGCGGGCATCCGCGACATCCTGGTCATCTCCACGCCGACGGACCTCCCCAACTTCGAGCGCCTGCTCGGGGACGGCTCGCGCTACGGCGTGAACCTCTCCTACGCCGAGCAGCCGAGCCCCGACGGCCTGGCGCAGGCCTTCACCATCGGCGAGGAGTTCATCGCCGGAGAGCCGTGCGCGCTGGTGCTCGGCGACAACATCTTCTACGGCAACGGCCTGTCCCGCCACCTGACGCGCGCCGTCCAGAACGCAGAGTCGGGCCGCGCCACGGTCTTCGGCTACCACGTGGACGACCCCGAGCGCTTCGGCGTCGTGGAGTTCGACCGCGAGGGGAGGGCCGTCTCCATCGAGGAGAAGCCCGCCGAGCCCAAGAGCTCCTACGCCGTCACCGGCCTGTACTTCTACCCGGGCGACGTGGCCGCCAAGGCGCATAGGGTGGAGCCGTCCGCGCGCGGCGAGCTGGAGATCACCGACCTCAACCGGATGTACCTGGAGGAGGGGACGCTGTCCGTCGTGACCCTCGGCCGCGGCTACGCCTGGCTGGACACCGGCACCATGGAGAGCCTGCACGAGGCCGCCGAGTTCGTCCGCGCCGTGGAGCACTCCCAGGACCTGCCCGTGTCCGTCCCCGAGGAGATCGCCTGGGAGAACGGCTGGATCACCACCGAGGGGCTCAAGCAGGCCGCCGAGGCCTACGGCAAGTCGGTCTACGGCCAGCACCTGAAGAAGGTCGCCGCCGGCGAGATCGTCAACAGCCCGCGCGAGTACTAGGAACAAGGAGATACGAACATGGCAGAGGAGACCTTCTCCCCCAAGAACATCATCGTCACGGGCGGCTGCGGCTTCATCGGCAGCAACTTCGTGCACTACGTCGTGGACAACCACCCCGACGTGCACGTGACCGTCCTGGACAAGCTGACCTACGCCGGCAACCCCGAGAACATCGCGGGGCTGCCGTCGGACCGCGTGGAGCTCGTCGTCGGCGACATCTGCGATGCCGAGCTGCTGGACCGCATCGTCCCGGGCCACGACGCGATCGTGCACTACGCCGCCGAGAGCCACAACGACAACTCCATCGCGGACCCGGAGCCGTTCCTGCGCACCAACGTCGAGGGCACCTTCCGACTGCTGGAGGCCGTGAGGAAGTACGGCATCCGCTACCACCACGTCTCCACCGACGAGGTCTACGGCGACCTGGCGCTCGACGACCCGGCCAAGTTCACCGAGGAGACGCCCTACAAGCCGTCCTCTCCCTATAGCTCGACCAAGGCGTCCTCCGACATGCTGGTCCGCGCCTGGACCCGCACCTACGGCCTGCGCGCCACGATCTCCAACTGCTCCAACAACTACGGCCCCTACCAGCACGTGGAGAAGTTCATCCCCAGGCAGATCACCAACATCGTCGACGGCGTCCGCCCCAAGCTCTACGGGAGGGGCGAGAACGTCCGCGACTGGATCCACACCGAGGACCACTCCTCGGCCGTCTGGGACATCCTCACCAAGGGCCGCACGGGGGAGACCTACCTCATCGGCGCCGACGGCGAGAGGGACAACATCACGGTCCTGCGCATGATCCTTACGGCCATGGGCCGCGACCCGGAGGACTTCGACTGGGTCGCCGACCGCCCCGGCCACGACCGCCGCTACGCCATCGACTCCACCAAGCTCCAGCGCGAGCTGGGCTGGAGGCCGGCGCACACCGACTTCGCCGAGGGCCTGAAGCAGACGATCGACTGGTACGTCGAGAACGAGTCCTGGTGGCGCCCGGCCAAGGAGGCCACCGAGGCGCGCTACCGCGCACAGGGCCAGTAGGAGGGGAGAGACAGATGGCAGACATCGCATTCGAGAAGGACCTGACCGTCGCCGAGACCGGCATCGGGGGCCTCAAGGTCGTCGACCTCGCCGTCCACGGCGACTCGCGCGGCTGGTTCAAAGAGAACTGGCAGCGCGCCAAGATGTGCGCCCTGGGCATCCCGGACCTAAAGGTCGTCCAGAACAACGTCTCCTACAACGAGAAGAGGGGCGTCACCCGCGGCATCCACGCCGAGCCCTGGGACAAGTTCATCTCCGTGGCCCGCGGCTCGGTCTTCGGCGCCTGGGTCGACCTGCGCGAGGGCAGCGCCACCTACGGCAAGGTCTACACGACCGTGCTGGACCCCTCCAAGGCCATCTACGTCCCGCGCGGCGTGGGCAACTCCTTCCAGGCCCTGGAGGACGGCACCGCCTACACCTACCTGGTGGACGCCCACTGGTCGCTGGAGCTCAAGAGGACCTACACCTTCGTGAACCTCGCCGACCCCGAGCTCGCCATCCAGTGGCCCATCCCGCTCGACCAGGCCACCGTCTCCGAGGCCGACCTCAACCACCCGATGCTCAGGGACGTCGTCCCCATGGCGCCCAAGAGGACGCTCGTCACCGGCTGCAACGGCCAGCTGGGGCATGCGGTCCGCAGACTCGCCGAGGAGCGCGGCGTCGCCAAGGACTTCGACTTCTGCGACATCGACACCTTCGACATGTCCGACCCGGACGCCTACTCCAAGTACGACTGGTCGCTCTACGGCACCGTGATCAACTGCGGCGCCTACACGGCCGTGGATAGGGCGGAGACCCCCGAGGGCCGCGCGACCGCCTGGAAGGCCAACGCGACCGGCCCGGCCCTGCTCGCCCGCACATGCTCTGATCACGGGATCACCCTCGTCCACGTGTCCTCCGACTACGTCTTCGACGGCACGGCCGAGGTCCATACCGAGGTCGAGCCCCTCAGCCCGCTTTCCGTCTACGGCCAGACCAAGGCCGCCGGCGACATCGCCGTGGCCGGGTGCCCGCGCCACTACATCATGCGCTCCAGCTGGGTCATCGGCGAGGGCCACAACTTCGTCAAGACCATGAAGGGGCTGTCCGACCGCGTCGCCGACCCCGACGACAAACTCACGCAGGTCACGGTCGTCGACGACCAGCTGGGCCGCCTGACCTTCACGCGCGACATGGCCGCCGCCATCTTCCACGTGCTGGGGACGCACGCCCCCTACGGCACCTATAACTGCACCGGCTCCGGTGCGGTCAAGTCCTGGGCGGACATCGCCCGCGCCGTCTTCGAGGCAGCCAACGGCAACGGGGAGAAGGTCGTGCCGGTCAGCACTGCCGACTACTACGCCGGCGCCGTCGGCCCCATCGCCCCGCGCCCGGTCCACTCCGCGCTCGACCTTTCCAGGCTCGAGTCGGTCGGGTTCCACATGCCCGACTGGGAGGAAGAGCTAAAACTTCATTTTGATTAGATGCCTTTAGTACATTGTTTGCATTCTTAAAATCAGTGAGAATGCAAACAATGCCATGGGCATTTATGCCATTTTGCCAAGTTGCACCAGGAATTTTTTGGATGGTTTTCAATGCATTTTAAACTTGCAAATTTGATTTTTAACGGATCTGATGCGATGTTGCAGTATCCATTGCTTTGCTATAGGGCAACGGAGGGTCTTGTTATTCCAACTTCGAATGGCGCTATTGAAATCATGAAATCGACCAATGTTGATTTCACAACATATTTTAATGCGCTATCCATTTATAAGTGGCGAAAATACACTACTGCAAAGGCGTTTTATCTTCATATCGAGTATTGCGGCTCCGCCTTAACGCTTCAGCAGACGTATGCAAATAATTATTCTTGGATTCCTTCTACAATTGATGGCTCTGCGGTTAGTTTGCAACGATCCGATGAATGGAGTACGGCTGAAATCGAACTCTCCCTTTGTGAGGGAGAGATTCTGCACGCTTTTAATATCAGTACTGAAGGCCCTGTTAATATTCGGAATGCGTATTATTATTGCGATTGTGAAGAACTGGATATTCATCCAGTTGAGCTAGCGCTTGCAACTACTACGTTTAAAAAAGAAGACTATATTGTCCGTAACGTATCTCTTTTACAAAAGAACATTATTGATTCTGATGAAGAGATTGCTGATCATTTCCACGTACACATTATTGATAATGGCCGTTCGCTGAATAGTGCAAACCTGGATTCATCGCGTGTTACTGTTCATCCAAATCCTAATGTCGGCGGGTCTGGTGGTTTTGCTCGGGGGATGATTGAGTCACTTGAGCAGAATCCTAAAGCGACTCATGTTCTCCTGATGGACGATGATGTCGAGGTTCTTCCCGAGAGTTTTATCCGCACTTTCAACCTGCTCTCTCTTCTCAAAGAAGAATATGCTGAGGCCTTTTTATCGGGTGCCATGATGAGCTTGGAAGAGCCCAATTTGCGTACCGAGGATTTAGGGTTCTTTACTGCTAAGGGAACTTTTTCTCCCCTTAAGCCTGCAGGCTATATGACCTCACTTCATGATGTCGTTGAGACCGAGATATATAAGGCCCCAACTGGCCTTTATGAGGACACTGCCCAACAGTATGCTGGCTGGTGGTATTGCGTTATACCTACCGCAACGATTGAACGTGAGGGGTTGCCCTTGCCCTTATTTGTTCGTTCTGATGATGCTGAGTATGCGCTTCGTTGCAAACCCAAGTTCATGTCCATGAATGGTATTTGCGTTTGGCATAATTCCTTTAAGTTTAAGTATAGTGCTGCCGTGGAGCGTTATCAGGTAAGCCGAAATACGCTAATCAGTCAGGCGACAACTGGCGCTGCGCCTCTCTCTGATTTTCTTTATGAGATTCGTCGTGAAGTTGAGCTCGACTTGAAGAAATTTAATTACGATGAAGCTGCTCTTGCCGTAAAAGGTCTTGAAGATTTTTTGAGAGGTCCGGAGTGGATTTCTCATCCTGTCGCTGAATCCCGTTTTATGGCGGCAAATCGTGAAAGGGAACAATTGATTCCCATCGAGCAGCTCATCCCTCAGGCACAAGAATTGGGTGTCGACTTGACGCAACTGACTTTTGGCAATTTGAGCCTTGGGGGCGACAGGTCTAGGCTGCAGGCATTTAAGGATTATCTGACCATTAATGGCCACCGTTTTGTTAACGACTCCGCTAAACGTAACGGTAGGGTTGCTGTTATTGATGCTGCGGGATGGGTTTATCCCGCAGGTAAAATCAGGGATGTTGACACGCTTATTGTGGTAGATATGCCTAATAAAAAGGGTGCCATTAGACATATGGATAAGAAGCGATTCAAAGAGGTTTGGAGTCGTTTTCGTAAAGCCGAGAAGGAATTCAAGCGAAACAAAGATAAGATTTATACCGAATACGCTTCGTATAGAGATGTCTTTACTTCGATCGATTTCTGGAAACAGTATTTGAAAGAGGCGTCGGAGTAGTCTTCATGTGAGTGGGTTTCAAGGTGGGACCCACTCATTCTTTTGTATCATATGAGTAATTGTGCTTCGTTCATTGTTTGTTGTTGCGAAGGTTAAGCCATGTCCTTGCTTTCTACTATTAAAAAGATCCTCCCTGGCTCATCCCGATCGTTGCATGCTATGCATGAGGATATGGACCGTCGTTTTGACGAGGTTTTCGCCCGTATTGAGCAGGCCGATAACGGTATCAATATGAATATCAATTACAAATTCGATACTCGGCTATTTCCAGAAATTGAATTGCTCAAGCAACGCCAACAAAGTCTGTCAGAACAAATGAGGCTTCGCTTTGAATTGTTAGCGCGACGTGCGTACCCCGATCTCACCCCTTTTGAGCTCCGTTGCAAAATCTTTGATGCATTGCCCGACGCCGAGGGTGATATTCGATTGATGCAGCAGGCAAACGCGGCGTTGATGAGTAAGCTAGACGCGATTTGTGCTGCCAATAATATTCAATACTGGCTTTCTTATGGTTCTCTTGTTGGCACCTTGTCTCGATCGGGTTTTATTCCTTGGGACGACGATATTGATATCTGCATGCTTAGGTCCGATGTGGATAAGCTCACTGCCGCTTTAAAAGACGACCCTGAATATCAAATCACTCTTGTATATGACTGGTTTGTAAAGTGCCGTCAAGTTCGCTTTTGTTCAACTAATTCGCTTATACCTTGTTTTGTGGACATTTCGATTTACGACCGTGCGGCCGAGAATTCCAAGCGCGCGAACGATCGACTTAGGCAACTCAGAATTGAGCTTATGGATTTCTTTGACCAGCATGAACTTGATTTCAGTTTTTGGAGAGACAATCCTTGGATGTTCCATCCCGAGAGCGGTTATTGTGTTCAATGCGGAGATGTGGACCTAAAGACGCAGAGAGCTGCCATAACTAAGGCGGATGTCGATCGAGTTCAGGAAGTATTTGATCAATTTAATGATAAGGCTCATGAACTCTGCTTGTTGACTAGTGATCCTTGTGGCGATTTTGCATATGCAATAGACAATATGTTTAATGCACCAAAGCGGAAAATCATCTGGGACCATAACGATATCTTGCCCGTCGGTAAGCATGCTTTTGAGGATTTCTCCTTTTCAATTCCTTCGAACGCTGAGGGAGTTGCGGATGATTGTTTCCCTGGATGGCCTTACATGCCAATGGACATCTGTGGGCATGATCATTTTGCAAAGGATGTTTTGTCTGATCCCGATGTTCGCTCCGCGATGGCAAGGTTTGTCGACGAATGTAATTAATAGTTACAACGGCTTTGATTAAGGTATTTAAAATGCAGTTTAAACTTGCGAATGTTGTACTTAAAGTTGAAAAGCATGCAAAGGATTTTCCTGAACTCTACTATCGCGTGCTCTCTGGTGATGCTTCGTATGATGACGACATTCATTCACTTCATGTCAATGGACATGTTGACTATCTGACGTATGTAAATGGCTTATCTGCTGGCAAATGGCGTCAGTATGCGTCTGTTGACGGCGTCGTCTTGCATATGGCTTTATTTGGCAGGGGCCGGGTTGTCGTTCATGGAGTGAGATCTGGCGAGCTGAATCCTGTCGAGCTTAAATCGAATCCTTTTTATGGTGATGAAGTTGATCCTTGCGTTCTCGATATTGATATCGATACAACCGGCTACGACTTGATCGGTTTTAGGATTGAGTGTGATAGGGGCTGTTCTGTTGACCTCTTGAACGCCTCTTATCTGACCGATGTTCCTGAGGACTCAATTAACCAGATCAATCTTGCTCTTTCTACTACTACATTTAAAAATGAGCAGTACATTCTTCCGAATATTGAACTCGTTAAAGCAGGCATCTCCAAAGAGGACGGTCCGATTCGCGACCACTTCCACATGTTTGTCGTCGACAATGGGCAGACGCTCGATTCTGCATCACTTTCCGATGGGCTAGTCACCGTGCTCCCGAATCCCAATACGGGCGGTTCGGGGGGATTCGCGCGTGGAATGATGGCGGCTACTGAAACTCCTGATCGGTTCACCCATATCATCTTGATGGATGACGATGTCTCTATCATGCCCGAGAGTTTGATTCGTACGTTCAACCTGCTCTCTCTTGCTAGGGGCAAATATAAGGATGCCTTTATTAACGGCGCCATGCTTTCGATGGAGGATCCCACTCGTCAGTTTGAGGATGTCTCGTATGTGACGACTACTGGTGCCTATCGTCGAGTAAAAGAAGATCTGAATGTTGGCAAGCTGGCTGACATTCTCGAAAACGAGCGTACGAGTGTTGAGGTTGACCAGGCCTATGGAGCTTGGTGGTATAGCTGCATTCCGGTGAAGGCTATCGAAAAGAACGGTCTTCCCATGCCTTTCTTCATCCGCTGTGACGATGTTGAGTTTGGCATGCGCAATAAGCCTGTCTACATGACCATGAATTGCATTTGCGTGTGGCATGCAAGCTTTGAGGGGCGTTTCCGCGCTTCGGTTGACTGCTACCAGTACTTCCGCAACTTCTTTGCCATGATTTCACTCGATGATTGTGCTGATGAGAAAATGTTTGTCCTTCGTATTCAGCGAGGGGTACGTCAGAACTTGCGCGATATGGATTATCAGGCTGCTGAGTTTATCCTTGATGGCTTTGAGGACTATCTGCGCGGCCCTGAGTATCTCCAGAAGCTTGATGGCGCCGCGACGATGATTGGTAAGGGTAAGTTAAACGAAAAGCTGATTCCTGTTTCCGAAATGGATCCAGAGCTTCTTCGCAAGGCTGGGGTTACGGAGCAAGTGCTCGCTAATGTTAATCTGGAATTCCATCCTTCGAAATTTATGAAGTATTGGAGATCTATTCCTTACGACAAACACTATCTTCCCGATGCGCTGTTGCGCGGAAAGCCCGGCTATGTGGTCAAGAACGGCAGCTGTACGCTTGAGGGCAACTCGACACGTTGCAAGACGCTGGTATTTCTTGATCCGACCCGCGAGAAGGGGGCGGTCCGCACGATGGATCGAGCGCGGTTCAAGAGTATTCGCCGCCGAGAGCACGAACTGATGGCGCGATATCGTAAAGAGGGCGAGAGCGTCAGGGGGGCATGGAAAGATGCCATGCCGTACATGACTTCGCGAGAGTTCTGGGAACAGTATTTAGGTCTGAAATAAGAAGAGGTCCGGATTAAGTCCGGACCTCTTCTTATTTTGAATAGGTTTTATAGGCTTGTAGCTCCCATTGTTTTCTTTCGACTTTTGCTACTGAGTCGAGGATTAGTCCCGTTGCTAGGCTCAACCCACACAGGAACATGAATGAGGCCGCAAGTATGGCCGTGGGGAAACGGGGGACTAAGCCGGTTTGGAAGTACTCCCTAACAATTGGAATTCCGAGGGCAAGGCCTATGATGGCGAAGATGAGCGCTATAAGTGTAAAGAACTTGAGCGGACGATAGTCTTTAAAGAGCGTTCCAATCATTGCGATGACCTTGATGCCGTCGCTAACGGTGTTGAGCTTGGACTCGGAGCCTGCGGGCCGATCGCGATACTCCACCGGCACGTCTTTAATTCGCCAGCGGTGATCGACAGCGTGGATGGAGAGCTCGGTTTCGATCTGGAAGCCCTCGCTCAAGACGGGGAAGGTCTTGACGAAAGGCTTGCTCATGGCTCGGTAGCCGGTCATCACGTCGTCAAAGCTGTAGCCGTAAATCCACTTAATCATAGCGCGAACAAGGTTGTTGCCAAACCCGTGAAAGGCTCGTTTATTCTCTTCGGCATAGGTGCCGTTTGACAGGCGATCGCCAACGGTCATATCCGCTTCGCCGTTAAGGATGGGCTCACAGAGTGGCTTGGCGGCCTCAGCAGGGTAGGTATCGTCGCCGTCGACCATCAAGTAGCATTCGGCGTCGATATCGCGGAACATTTGGCGACATACGTTACCTTTGCCCTGCCTGGACTCATGGCGCACCGTAGCCCCGTGCTGTTTGGCGATTTGCGAAGTGTCATCGGACGAGTTGTTGTCGTAAACATAGACAACTGCACCGGGTAGCTCTCGATGAAAATCGTCGACAACTTTGCCAATCGTCAGCGCTTCGTTGTAACAGGGAATTATGACGGCGGTATTCGAATAGTCCATGTAGGACCTCCTTTAATGACTCATCTGGTCGAAAGTATACCTATCGCTTGCCCCTTTGCTTAGATATGGGTTAGTTCTCCAGATTTGTTGCGGTGAGTTATCGTCATCGTGGGAGGGCTATACTTTCTACTGTTATGTTTTACGAGACAAGGAGATGGTCCGTGGCTGACAACGTAGAGAGTCAGAAAGCGGTGGCTAAACCGGCCTCTCACGCTAAAAATGATTTTGAAAAGGACAAGTTCATTCTTAAGCAGCTTGTCACCAAAGATTTTAAAATCAAATATCGTCGCAGTGTTCTGGGTGTGGCATGGTCCGTGCTTAATCCGCTGTTGATGATGGTTGTTATGTCGATCGTGTTCTCGACAATCTTCGCGCAAGGTCGCAATGGTTCTATTACGCCCGAAATGTATCCGCTTTACTTGATCGTCGGTAACGTGACTTTCTCTGTCATGTCCGAGTCGACGAACCAAGCGCTTATGTCCATCATTTGGGCTTCCTCGCTGCTTAAGAAGGTCAAGGTGCACCGTTGGGTCTTTCCGGTGCAGAAGGTGCTGTTCTCGCTCGTTAACTTCGCCTTCTCTTTGGTTGCCGTCGCCTTGGTTATGCTTTGGTTCCACGTGCTTCCCACCTGGCATTTAATTCTTCTGCCGGTTTGCTTGCTCCTGCTTATGTGTTTCTGCATGGGCTTGGGCATGATGCTGTCTGCGCTGGCGGTTTTTTTCCGCGATGTTATGCACCTGTGGACCGTTGTTATCACGGCCTGGATGTATCTGACGCCGATTTTCTGGACGACCGACTTCATTAGCCAGATGGCACATTGGATTCAGGTGCTCGTGGTTGTCAATCCCATGTACAACTACCTTCAGTTTATGCGCGATATTTTCCTGTTTAACACCATGCCCTCTGCGCTTACCTTTGGGCTGTGTGTTGTTTGGGCTGTTATTGCTCTTGCTATTGGTTACGCCGTCTTTCACAAGACCGAGCACAAGTTTATCCTCTACATCTAAGGAGTGCTGCTCATGACTGAATCTGCTATTGATTACAGCAAGCAGCCCCTTGCTGTTGAGGTCAAAGACGTCACCATGATCTTTAACATGGCGTCCGAGTCGCTTACGAACCTCAAGGAGTACTTTATTAAGCTCGCCAAGCACGAGCTGTTCTTTGAGGAGTTCCGTGCGCTTAAGCACATTTCGTTTAATGTGCATCGCGGCGAGGTCGTTGGCCTTGTTGGTACTAACGGCTCCGGTAAGTCTACGATGCTCAAGATCATCGCTGGCGTTTTGGAGCCCAGCGAAGGCGAGGTTAAGGTTCACGGCAATATCGCGCCACTAATTGAGCTTGGTGCTGGCTTTGATCCGGAGCTTACCGCGCGTGAGAATATCTATCTGAACGGTGCGCTGCTTGGCTATACCAAGGAGTTTATCGACGCTAGTTTTGACGAGATCATCGAGTTCGCTGAGCTCAAAGACTTTGTTGACATGCCCTTGAAGAACTTCTCTTCGGGTATGGTTGCGCGCATTGCCTTTGCCATCGCTACGATTACCGAGCCCGATATCCTAATCGTCGATGAGACGCTTTCTGTTGGCGATGTCTTTTTCCAGCAGAAATGCGAGCGCCGTATTCAGCACTTTATTGAGAGTGGCGACGTCACGGTCTTGTTCGTTTCTCACTCCATGGAGCAGGTTGAACGCATTTGCCAGCGTGCTGTTTGGATCGAGAAAGGCAACCTACGCATGGATGGTCCCGTGGATGAGGTCTGCAAGGCGTACCACGACCAGTTCAAGTAGGTTATAATTTATTGGCCGTGTGAACTTGTACCCGCTTGGACGTGCGGCCTTATGCTCCATTAGCTCAGTTGGATAGAGCAGGGGACTTCTAATCCCAAGGTCGACGGTTCGAATCCGCCATGGAGCACCAGAGAGTTTTTGAAGACCCGGTTATTGTGCCGGGTCTTTGCTTTTTGGGACGCGTGCGCGTGCAGTGCTCCCTCAACAATAAGCCCGGTGTAGCATCGCTGCACCGGGCTTATTGCTTCTTGCGAATTTGGTTGTCGGTCTCGAGTCGTTGAGCTCCCTACGCCTCTGTCGGCTCCACGCCCAGCTCGTTGCGGACGAGCTCGAAGGCGGCGGCGATGGCCTTGTCCATGTCGTAGTACTTGTAGCCGCCCAGGCGACCGGCGAAGACCACGTCGCCCTCCTGCGCTGCCAGCTCCTCGTACTGCTTGTAGAGGGCCTCGTTCTTGGCGTCGTTGATGGGGTAGTAGGGCTCGTCGCCGGGCTTCCAGTCCGCCGGGTACTCACGCGTGATGACGGTCTTCTCCTGCGTGCCGAACTCGAAGTGCTTGTGCTCGATGATGCGGCTGTAGGGGACCTCGCGCTCGGTGTAGTTGACCACGGCCACGCCCTGGTGGTCCTGCTCGTCGAGCGTCTCGGTCTCAAAGCGCAGGCTGCGGTACTCGAGCGTGCCCAGTTTAAAGTCGTAGAACGCGTCGATGGGGCCGCAGTAGATCGTTTTGGCGGCGATATCGGGCTCGGAGGCGGCCAGCTCCTTGTACTCCACGCCGCAGCGCACCTCGACGCCCTCGAGCATGTTGGCGACCATCTTGGTGTAGCCGCCCATGGGGATGCCCTGGTAGCGGTCGTTGAAGTAGTTGTTGTCGTAGGTGAAGCGGCAGGGGAGGCGCTTGATGATGCTGGCGGGCAGGTCCTTGCAGTCGCGGCCCCACTGCTTCTCGGTGTAACCCTTCACGAGCGTCTCGAAGATGTCACGGCCGACGAGTGACAGCGCCTGCTCCTCGAGGTTCTGCGGCTCGCCGATGTTCTCGGCGGCCACCTGCTCGGCGATCTTGGCCTTGGCGTCGGCCGGCGTGACGACGCCCGGCCACATCTTGGCGAAGGTGTTCATGTTGAAGGGCATGTTGTACATGTTGCCGTGGAAGTTGGCGACCGGCGAGTTGACGTAGTTGTTGAACTCGGCGAAGCGGTTTACGTAGTCCCAGACGTCCTTCATGGAGGTGTGGAAGATATGCGCACCGTAGCGGTGGACCTGGATGCCCTCGACGTCCTCGGTATAGATGTTGCCGGCGATGTGATCGCGGCGATCGATGACTAGGACCGACTTGCCGGCGCGCTTGGCGGCATTGGCAAAGACGGCGCCCGAAAGGCCGGCACCGACGACAAGGTAATCGAACTGTGACATGGATATACTCCTTTGTATGTCAATTGGACAGTTGCAAATGATTCGGGATTAACGCCACTGGCTTATTTACCCCAAAGATTAGTGTAGCAGATGCTCTTTCAGCAGCTCCAGCGCGTGGGCGTAGCCCTGCAGGCCCTCGCCGGTGATGGTGGCGAAGCAGGCCAGGCGGGCGTAGCTCACCTGGCGGAAGTCCTCGCGGGTCTCGACCGCGCTGATGTGGACCTCCACAGCCGGGATGGCGACGGCCTTGAGGGCATCGAGGATCGCCACGCTCGTATGTGTGTAGGCGGCCGGGTTGATGACGATGCCGTCGACCTTGCCGTAGGCCTCCTGGATCTTGTCGACGATGCTGCCCTCGTGGTTGGACTGGAAGACCTCGACCTCGTCGAAGCCCTGCGCGGCACCTGCCTCCTGGCAGATCTGGACCAGGCGGTCGTAGTTGTCACTGCCATAGATGCCCGGCTCGCGAATGCCGAGCATGTTGAGGTTGGGGCCGTTGATGACGAGTGCTTTCATGGTTGCTTCCTTTGCAGTCGAGAAACCACCACAAAGGTGCCTGTCCCCTTTGTGGTGGTTTTGGTTAGAGAGCGGGTGGGAGGGTGTCGAGGAGGGCTTGGGCGGTATTGGCGGCGCAGTCGCGTGAGTCGATGATGTAGTCGGCCCAGGCGCGGTAGCGCGGCATGCGCTGTTCCGCCAGCTTATCGATGCCATCGCGGGCGGTGATGGGGCGACCCTTGTGGGCAAGTTCGTCGAGCTTGCGGTTGAGCATCACGATCTGGCTGTTCTGGTGCAGCAGCGGATAGTTTTCGTCGCGCGTGACCACGCCGCCGCCGGTGGAGAGCACCAGGCCGCTGCGCTTGGAGATGTCGGCCAGCGCCGCCGTCTCCTGCTCGCGGAAGGCCGCCTCGCCGCGCTCGACGATAAAGTCGGCGCAGGGCATGCCCAGGCGCTCCTCGAGGGCGCGATCGAGGTCGATGTGCTCGCGTCCCGTGAGCTGGGCGATCTGCTCGCCCACGCGGGTCTTGCCCGAGCCCGGCATGCCGATTAGCGCGATGTTCTGCTCGCGGCGGGACAAGCGCTCCGTTACGTCCAGGATGCGCTCGCGCGGGGTGGCTTGGCTGGTGTAACGCTCGACGGCCTGTGCTGCCTGGGCAACAAGCATGAGCAGACCGCCGATGCAGGGGATCCCGCGGCGCTCGGCCTCGAGCATCAGGCCCGTGCGGGCGGGGTTGTAGACAATGTCGATAACGCCTTCGAGCGCATCGAGCCCTTCGAGCGTGCAAGGTGCGTCGGGGCAATGGGGGAACATGCCGGCGGGCGTGCAGTTGACGAGTAGGGCGGCGTCGGACTGCTGCGCGATGTTGCCGTAGTTGACCTCGCTTGTGCGGCCCACGGGCACCACGGTGGCGCCCAGGTCGCCGAGCACCATGCTTGCCGTGGTGCCGGCACCACCGGTGGCTCCGAGCACGAGGGCCTTCTTGCCGGCAACCTCAACCCCCAGCTCCTCGACCAGACACTGGAAACCAAAGTAATCGGTGTTGTCACCGCGCAGGCGGCCATCGGGCAGGCGTGTGATAGTGTTAACGTTGCCCATGCGCTCGGCCAGCGGGCTCAGCTCGTCCAGGTATTCTATGACGGCACGTTTGTAGGGGATGGTCACGTTGGTGCCCTCCCACTCGTCGCCTGTCATAAAGGCCGCGAGGTCCTCGGGCTCGCGCTCAAATCGCACGTACTCGAGCCCAGCGAGCTCCTTGTAGATGGTTGGGGTGTAGCTGTGGCCCAACACGCGGCCCAGCACTCCGTAGGGGCGGGTTGCGGCGGTATCGGTCATCTAGAGCACCTCCGTGTAGCTGCCAAAGTAGGTGAAGCTTTCGCACACGTCGTCGATGGAATCGAGCAGGTCGTCGAGGGCCTTGCTGCCAAAGGGGCAGTCCAGATCAAAGTAGAACATAAACTCAAAATCGCGACCGGGGATGGGGCGGCTCTCGAGCTTGATGAGGTTGATATTGAGCGCGTAGAAGCGCTCGAGTACGCGATAGAGCGCACCCGGTTCGTTGGCCGTGGTAATCATGAGCGAGGTGCGGTTGGCGCCGGGGTAGACGCGCGGTTCGCGGCTGATGACGACAAAGCGCGTGTAGTTGTTGTCCGAGTCCTGAATGTTGGGCTCCAGCACCTCCAGGCCATAGAGTGCCGCGCAGCTGCGCGAGGCGATGGCGGCGACGTCGGTGCGCTCGGAGTTGGCGACCATCTCGGCCGACATGGCGGTGTTGGGGTACTTGGTGGCGCGCAGGTCGTGGGACTCGATAAAGCCGGCACACTGGGCAATGGCTTGGCCGTGGCTGTAGACCTCGCGCACGTCCGCGAGCTTGGTGCCGGGCTTGACGAGCAAGTTGTGGTCGATCTTGAGGCGAAGCGAGCGCACGATGTGAAAGTCGAACTGGGCGAGCAGGTCGTAGACGGCGTTGACCGATCCGGCGGTGGAGTTCTCGATGGGCAGCACGCCAAACTCGCAGAAGCCGTCGCGCACAGCGCGCATAACGCCTTCGAAGGTCTCGAAAAACGCGATGTCGGGCACGTCGAAGAGTTTGCACGCGGCGATCTGGCTATAGGCACCTTCCACGCCCTGGCAGGCGACGGTGGCAGTTTGAGGGAAGGGCGTGTCGGAGGCTGCAGCCGTGGCGTGTGCCTTTTGCGAGACGGTGATGCCCTTGAGCTCGTTGATGTAGCGCTGCTGCTCGGCCTTGCTCATGCTCATGAGGAGGCGGAACAGGGTGATAGTCTGCGCCTCGTAGCGCTCGGGCGCGCGGCTGGCGAGATTGTTGAGCTTGGAGCGCTCACGGGCGGGGTCGAAGACGGCTTTGCCCATCTCGATTTTTGACTTGGCGACCTCGGTGGCAATGTCCATACGCTCGACAAAGCTGTTGAGGAGCGTAGTGTCGATGCCATCGATGGCCTGGCGGATGTCAGCAAGGTCCATGGAGGCCCCTTTCGTGAATGGTTGCCTGGGGTAGTTAATTTGGGACGGGGCTTTTTTAGCTACCCTTTGATTGTCGACGAATCGATGAGAGCCAGGGCAAATATCAACTGGCATATGGGGGTAGCTAAAATAGCCCCGTCCCAAATTAACTACCCTTGGGGTGGGTGGACTAAAGCTGGGCGGCGTCCTCGAGGAGGGCGTCCCAGATGGCCAGCGCGGCGGCTGCTTCGGCTACGGGGACGGCTCGGGGGACGATGCAGGGATCGTGACGGCCGTGGACCGAGAGCTCGGCATTTTCCATGGCGTCCATGTCTACGGTCTGCTGCTCGCGGCCAATGGAGGGCGTCGGCTTTACGGCCATGCGCCACATGACGGGCGCGCCGGTGGAGATGCCGCCCAGGATGCCGCCGGCGTTATTGGACTCGACCTCGATCTCGCCGGTCTCGGCATCGATGCGATACGGATCGTTGTTCTCACTGCCGCGCATGGCGGCGACGGCAAAGCCCATGCCAAACTCCACGCCCTTTACGGCGGGAATGCCAAAGGCGATTTGCGCGATGCGGTTCTCGATGCCGTCGAACATGGGGTCGCCGATGCCCGCGGGAAGCCCGTAGATGCCGCACTCCACGATGCCGCCGATGCTATCGAGTTCGTCGCGCGCGGCTAGGATCTCCTCGCGCATGCGGCCGGCTGCGGCGGCGTCAATGCAGGGCAGGTCGTTCGTAAGGATCGCCTTGCGGTCGGCCTCGCGATAGACCATATCATCCATGGGCAGGTCGGAGATGCCGCCGATTTGCGCGACGTGCGCCATGACCTGAATGCCGCGGGCCTCGAGTGCCTGCAGCGCGATCCCGCCGGCGATGCACAGGGGTGCCGTCAGGCGGCCGGAGAAATGCCCGCCACCAGCGACATCGTGCATATTGTGATACTTCACGCGCGCAGGGAAGTCCGCATGTCCGGGACGGGGCTTGCGGCGCAGTTCGGAATAGTCCTTGGAGCGCGTGTTGGTGTTCTCAATAATCGCGGCGATGGGCGCGCCGGTGGTATGTCCATCGACAACACCGGCGATGATGTGGGCGGCGTCGGCCTCACGGCGTTTGGTCGCGGTCTCGTCGCGACCGGGGGCGCGACGGTCCAAAAAGGCCTGCAGCGCTTCCTGGTCCACGGCGATGCCCGCCGGAATGCCATCGAGCGAGCAGCCGATTGCGGGGGAGTGCGACTGGCCGAAGATGCTTAAGTGCAAGACGTTGCCAAAGGTCGAGGACATGCTATTCCTCCTCGAGCGTGACCTTGCCGCCCAACAGGCGGTAGTGGTCGAAGAAATCGGGATAGGACTTGTTGACGGCCTCGGCGCCGTGGATCACGACCTCGCCGGTGGCGCGACTTGCGGCGATGGCTGCCATCATGGCGATGCGATGGTCGTTGTGCGAATCGACCTCGCCGCCGGTAAAGGCATCGACGCCCTTGATGATGAGGTCGTCACCGGCAATGCGCACTTGTGCGCCCAGCGCGGTGAGCTCACGGGTGGTGGTGGCCAGGCGGTCGGATTCCTTGATGCGCAGGCGGGCACAATCGCGGATGAACGTGCGGCCTTGCGCCAGCGATGCCACGGCCGAGATGACGGGCACCAGGTCTGGAATGTCGTGGGCGCTCATCTCAAAGCCGGCGAGTTTGTCGGACTGCACGGTGGCGGCGTTGGTGGAACGCACGATGCGGGCGCCAAAGCGCGAAAGCGCGGCGAGCACGTTGCGGTCGCCCTGCGCGGAGCTCAGGGACACACCCTCGACGGTGATGGGATCGGTGCCGATGGCGCCGGCACACAGCCAAAAGGCGGCGTTGGACCAGTCGCCCTCGACGGCCACGCTGCCGGGCGTGCGGTACGAGCCGCTGCTCACGCGGAAGTTCGTGACCTCGGGCTGGCCGTCCTTGGCCGGAATACGCTCGACGTTGACCTCGACGCCAAAGGCCTTCATGGCCTGGATGGTCAGGTTGATGTAGGGGCGGCTCTCGATGAGGCCGGTTACCTGCACGCAGGAGGGCTGGGCCAGCAGCGGGGCTGCCAGCAGCAGGCCCGAGATGTACTGCGAGCTCACGTTGCCCGGCAGCACAAAGGTACCCGGGCGCATGCGGCCGCTCGTCTTGAGCGGAAAACCGCCCAGGCCCTGCAGGTCGCAACCGGCGGCGACGATCTCGTCCGAGAGCGGGGAGAGCGGGCGGGCGCCCAGGCGGCCCTGGCCCACGAAGGTGGCATTCGCACCCAGCGCGCAGGCGACGGGCAGCATAAAGCGCAGCGTGGAGCCGCTTTCGCCGCAGTCAAGCGTGCCGCCGGCAAGGGCCTTGAGCAGGCCAAACTCAACACTCTTCATGGTGGGGTGGACCTGGAAGCCGTCCTCGACGGTCTCGATGCGAGCGCCCAGGGCCGTAAGGCAACGCACTGTAGCCTCGATGTCTGCGCAGGTGGTGTTACAGGTGACGTGTGTTTCGCCGTTGGCAAGCGCGGCGCAGATGATCAGGCGATGCGCCATCGACTTGGACGCGATGGCAGGAACGGTGCCCTTGAGCGGGGACGGGGTGATGCGGGCTAGCATGCGGATGCGTCTCCCTTCTGGCCGAGGCCCTCGGCAATGAGTTCGTGGAAAGTGGAAAGCGGTGTGCGGTCGATGCTGCAGCGGCCAATGCCGTGCGGAATCACCAGGTCGATGGTGTCGCCCGCGCGCTTCTTGTCGTGGAGCGCCTCGGCAAAGACGGCATCGGCATCTAGGTCGCAGCGGGTCTTGAGGCCATGGCGGGCGCAGAGCTCCTCAATACGACCGGGCAGTGCAGCATCGCAAACGCCGTGCAGGGCTACGGCGCGCGTGATGATGCCCATGCCGATCGACACGCAGTTGCCGTGTCCGAACTCAAAGTGCTCGCAGGCCTCGACGGCGTGTCCGGCGCTGTGTCCAAAGTTGAGGAGCTTGCGTTGGTTGGTTTCGCGCTCGTCGGCGACGACCACGGCGCGCTTGATGTCGATATTGCGGGCGATGATGAGCGCTACGCGGGCCACATCGCGGTTGAGCAGCTCCAGCGTGAGCGGGGTCTTCTCCAGCTCGGCGAAAAGCTCCGGGTCGGCGATCACGGCATGCTTGATGACCTCGCCGCAGCCGTCGGCGAACTGCTCGGGCGTGAGGGTGGCCAGGCACCCCACGTCGGCGATAACCACGCTCGGCTGCCAAAAGGCGCCGGCCAAGTTCTTGCCGGCAGCCAGGTCGATGGCGGTCTTGCCGCCCACCGACGAATCCACCATGGCGAGCAGACTCGTCGGGATCTGCACAAACTTGCAGCCACGCATGTAGGTGGCGGCCACAAAGCCCGCCACGTCGCCCACGACGCCGCCGCCGAGTGCCACGATCACGTCGGAGCGCGAAAGCTCGTGCTCGGCCACAAACTCTAAAATGGCAACGTAGGTCTCGGCGCGCTTATGGGCCTCGCCAGCCTCGAAGGTGCAGATGCTCACCTCGTAGCCTGCGGATTCGAGGCTCTGCTTAACAGGCATCTGGTAGAGGGGGCCTACGTTGGTGTCCGTCACGATGACAGCGCGCGAGCCGCCGGCGGTGGCTCGAACGAGCGGTCCCGCCTGCTCCAGCAAAAACGTGCCAACATGCACCTGGTAGGGGCGTGCAGTGTCGATATCGATGGTAATCGCCATAAGCTATGGTCCTTTCGACCTGGCGTGATAGGTGGTCTAGTGGGAGGCCTCGTCGTCGAGTGCGCGCTTAATGCGGTCGCCCTCGGCAAGGAGATTCTCCAGATAGCGCTGGTCGCGGTCCTTGAGCGCACGGCTGTAGGCGCCGAGCGACTCGATCAGATGGTCGATCTCGAAGGCGAGCGCGTCGGCGTCGTCGATCATGAGCTCGGACCACATTTGCGGGTTGAGGTGCGCCACGCGGGTGAGATCGCGGTAGCTACCGGCCGAAAAGCCGTGGTGAACCTGGGCGGTGGGGCTTTTGACGTAGGCGTTGGATACCACGTGCGCAAGCTGGCTCGTGAAGGCGATGACGCGGTCGTGCTCGGCGGCGCTGGTCACGCTGAACTTGCCAAAGCCCAAGGGGCGCACCATCTCGCGCACCTGGCCCAAAAGCTCCAGCTTGAGCGCATCGTCTACCGCGGGCGGTACGAGCACCAGCGGGGCGCCCTGGAACAGGTCGGCACGAGAGTTAGCGTAGCCCGAGAACTGGGTGCCCGCCATGGGGTGCGCACCCACAAAGTAAAAGCCGTGCTCGCGGGCAAGCTCAAAGGCGCGCTCGCACACGATGCCCTTGACGCCCACCGCGTCGATCACCACGGGACCCATGATGGCGTCGGTGTCGGTGGCGTCGGCGAGCGCCTTGGCGTGCGTCTCGAGCCACTCGATGCATGCCTCGGGGTAGCAAGCCAGGACGATGATGTCGCACTCGCCGAGTGTCTTGTCGTTGAGCTCTCCGGCGACAGTGCCCATGCTAGCGGCCGTCATGACATCGTCATCGGGGTCCCAGGCCAGCACGCGGACGCCCGCCTGCGCATAGCCGCGGGCAAAGCTGCCGCCGATGAGGCCCAGGCCCACGATGCCCGCGCATTTGGGGCCGCCCTGGTTAACGCGTGCGTTTCTCACCGTACCCATGGGCTACTCCATGGTCTCTTGGCAGACAACCTCGCGGATGGCTCGGATGCGGCGCATGGTGTCGTCGAACTGATCGGGGGTGAGGGCCTGGGCGCCGTCGGACCAGGCGCGGCTCGGTTCGTCGTGGACCTCGATCTCCAGACCGTTGGCGCCGCAGGCGGTCGCGGCGAGCGCCATGGGCTCAACGTAGCGGGTGTAGCCGGTGGCGTGGCTGGGGTCGGCGACGACGGGCAGGTGCGACAAGTGGTGCAGCACCGGCACGGCGTTGAGGTCGAAGGTGTTGCGGGTGCGGGTCTCGAAGGTGCGGATGCCGCGCTCGCACAGGATGACGTTGTCGTTGCCCTCGCTCATGATGTACTCGGCTGCCATGAGCAGTTCGTCGATCGTGCCGGACATGCCGCGCTTAAGCAAGATCGGAGTCTTGGTCTTGCCGACCTCCTTGAGCAGGGGGAAGTTCTGGGCGTTACGGGCGCCGATCTGCATGACGTCAATCTTCTTGTCCAAGAAGACCTGTACGTCGCGTGGGTCCATGATCTCGGTGACGATCGGCATGTCGAGCTCGGCAGACGCCTCGCACAGCAGGTCGAGGCCGGCGGGGCCCATGCCCTGGTAGGCGTAGGGGGAGGTGCGGGGCTTGTAGGCGCCACCGCGCAGCATCGTGGCGCCGGCGGCCTTCACGCGGCGTGCGATGCGGATGAGGTTCTCGCCCTCGACGGAGCAGGGACCGGCGATGACCTGGAACTGGTCGCCGCCGATCTTGACGCCGTGGCCGCAGTCGATGACGGAGTCCTCGGGGTGGAACTTGCGGTTGGCACGCTTAAAAGGCTCGGAGACGCGCTGCACACGCTCGACGACATCCATGGACTCGAGCAGGAACGGGTCGATCTTGGTCGTATCGCCCACCAGGCCGATGATCGTCTCGTTCTCGCCGCGCGAGACATCGGTCTTCAGACCCTTTTTCTCAATCCAGCTGACGATATGGCTTACGGCCTCGTCGCTGGCGCTTTGCTTTAGAATTGCAATCATGGTGTGCCTCTCACCTCGATGGATAACTTTTGCAAAAACGGCCCGCATCGCGAGCCGTGTATATATGGTGCATGAGAGTTTATACTATCTGACTCGCTTTTGCCTTTTAAAGTGGGCCGTTGCGCCGCGTCTTCCTCGGAATTGCAAAGCTTTTTCTATTATTTTGATAGCCCGTGGTGCACTTGGGTATAATGCCAAACGTTGGCCCTATTAGCTCAGGGGATTAGAGCGTCTGCCTCCGGAGCAGAAGGCCGTTGGTTCGAATCCAACATGGGGCACCATCGAACGTAAGACCGTCCGAACCTCGCATGGTCCGGGCGGTTTTTCTTATACCGACGCGACGTGATGGGACGTGGTATGGCAGCAACGGATATCGAGCGCGGGCTTTCGACCGCCGAGGTCGAGGAGCGCATCGCCGCCGGTAAGATCAACCGCAACATGGAGCTCAAGACCAAGTCGGTCAAAGAGCTCATCATCGAGAACCTCTGCACGTTGTTCAATTTGATCAACGTGATCTTGGCGTTCCTGGTCATTTTGACCGGTTCGTTTAAGAATCTGACGTTCCTGTTCGTGGTGTTTCTCAATACCGCGATTGGTGTCATTCAGTCCATGCGTTCCAAGAAGATGGTCGATAAGCTCACGCTGCTGACCTCCAAGAAGGCCATCGCAGTGCGCGACGGCGCCGAGGTGGAGCTCGACCTGGACCAGATCGTGCTCGACGACATCATCCGCCTGGGGCGCGGCGACCAGATTCCCGCTGACGCCGTGGTGGTTTCGGGCGAGGCGCTCGTGAACGAGAGCCTGCTGACGGGCGAGAGCGACCTTATTAAGAAACAGCCCGGTTCCGAGCTCATGAGCGGCAGCTTTATCGACTCGGGCCTGCTGCGCGCCCGCGTGATCCATGTCGGCGCCGACAACTACGTGGCCAAAATTAATAACGAGGCCAAGTACGTCAAAAAGGTCAATTCCGAGATCATGAACGCGCTTAACGCCATCGTGCGCTTTGCGAGCATCATCATGATCCCGCTCGGTTTGGCGTTGTTTGCCTCGAGTGTGAGCGGGCTGTGGGATGCCGCGGGAACCCCGGGCGATAGTGCGCTTTCGTGGTGCTTCTCCGAGCTGTTGGCTGGTCATGTGCCTTCGTCGGCTCTGCTGTCCACGGTGGGCGCCCTGCTGGGCATGATCCCGCAAGGCCTGGTGCTGCTGACTTCGTCGGTGCTCGCCATCGCCACGGTGCGCCTGGCCCGCCGCAAGGTGCTGGCGCAGCAGCTCTACTGCATCGAGACGCTCGCTCGCGTCGACGCGCTGTGCCTGGATAAGACGGGCACCATCACGTCGGGCCGCATGGAGGTCGAGGGCACGTATCCGCTGCCGGTTGAGGGCGTGAGCCTAGGCGCCGGCTCGGACGAGGCGGCTGTTCCCGTCGATACCACAGTGCTCGATTTTGCGCTGGCTAACGTGGCACGTGCGACTTCGGCCGATGCCAACGAGACCTGCCAGGCGCTGCTCAACTATTACGCCGATCGCCCGGTCGAGGTGTCTGAGCCGCTGTCGGTCATTCCGTTCTCGTCGTCTAAAAAATGGAGTGGCGCTTCGTTTGCGCAGGGCTCCTATGTGATGGGCGCCGCGCAGTTTGTGCTTTCGGAGCGTGTGTTTTCGCAGGTCGAGAACCGTGTCGCCGAGCTTGCCGATACCTGCCGCGTGCTCGTGGTGGCGCGCGTGGACGGCTTTACACCCGATGGCGATATGGTGGGCGAGGCCGAGCCCGTGGGCTTTGTGACCATCCGCGACGAGATTCGTACCTCGGCGGCCGAGACCATCGGCTACTTTAACGAGCAGGGTGTGACCCTCAACGTGATCAGTGGCGACGACCCGCGTACGGTGTCGTCGATCGCGCGCGTGGTGGGCGTGCCGGGGGCGGACGCTTATGTGGACGCCACGACGCTCGATACGCCTGCCAAGCTCGATGCCGCAGTGGACCGCTACCATGTCTTTGGTCGTGTGACCCCGCAGCAGAAGCGCGAGCTCGTGCAGGCGCTCAAGCGCCGCGAGCACACCGTGGCCATGACGGGCGACGGCGTCAACGATGTGCTGGCGCTCAAGGAAGCCGACTGCTCCGTCGCCATGGCGGCCGGCTCCGATGCCGCGCGTAATGTGGCCGAGATCGTACTCGTCGACAACGACTTTGCCTCGATGCCCGCCGTGGTGGCCGAGGGCCGTCGCTCCATCAACAACCTGCAGCGTTCGGCCTCGCTGTTCCTGACCAAGACGCTGTTCTCGATGGGGCTGGCGGCGCTGTGCATTGCGCTGCCGCCGTACCCCTTCGAGCCCATCCAGATGACACTCATCAACTTCTTTTGCATCGGCGCGCCGGGCTTTGTGTTGGGCCTGGAGCCCAACAATGCTCGCGTGAAGGGTGCGTTTTTGACGAATGTACTCAAGCGTGCACTGCCGGCGTCGATTGCGGTCATTCTGGCTGCGGCGCTCGATATCTTTGTGGCGCGCGTGTTTGGCTTTAGCCAGCTCACGCTGTCTACGATGTGTCTGCTTACGTCGTGCGCGGCGAGCGTCAGCCTGATCTGGCGCATCTCGCAGCCTCTCACGCCCTTACGTGTGGTGCTCTTTGTGTTTGTAGTCGCCGGCATCCTGGTGGGCGTTATCGGATTCCCGGGGCTGCTGTCTATTGCCAACCTGTCGATGGGCCAGATGGTTATCTTGGCTGTCATCGTGGTCTTTACCTGCTCGGTGTTCTTTAAGCTCGCCACGATGATGGATTCGCTCAAGCCGCGTCGTCGTCATGCCGCAACTGGTTTTGGCCGCGGTGTGCGCGTCCACCTGGGTCGCGGTGGCGGCAAGGTGAGCTCGACGGGCTCGACGGCCGAGCGTTTTGCCAAGCGCGTTGCCGCCGACATGGCGCAGCGACGCGAAGATCGCACCGCTCGCGAGGCCGAGGCCCGCGCACTCGAGGGCGTGGCCCAGGCCCAGCCCAAGAAAAAGAAGAGTGCCGGAGCCAAGCGCTCTCGCGTGACCAAGTCCGCCCAAGGCATCAAAGTCTCGATGCCAAGCAAAAAGAAGAAGTAACTACGCGCCCTGCCGATGTTGAATTGGTGCCTTGCTCCTGTGGGGCCGTGGCGATGTTATGCTCTAACCTCGATTGTTTGAATTGCTTCGAAAAGAGGATGCCGTGATCTGCCCGCATTGCCTTAAGACTATCGAGGACGGCGCCTCGTTCTGCCCCTACTGCAACGCCTATGTGGGTCCGGGCGATGGTCCCGAGCACACCGAGTTCGTGTTCTGCGAGGGCTGCGGTGCCCGTCTTTCTCCGCATGATCGTACGTGCCCCAAATGCGGACGCCCCGCTCCGGGTATCCTCTCCGAGGACGCGGCCGCATCCGACCTGGCAGCGGGCCGCACGGCGGGCTTTCCGCGCCTAACGCAAGAGCAGATCGATACCGAGGTGCCGCATGCGCCCGCCTCGGCAGCCGCGGTGCTTTCGGACGCCGCCGATCCTAACGAGACCTGCGTGTTGCCGGCTTTCGATAAGGATTTCGGTATCCCCAAGGTCGATATTCCCACGCCCGTTTCCCTGCATGACGATGCTCAAAAACCCAAGCGCAAGGTGCATCCCGACGAGGACGCCTATCACAAGCACAAGCGTCATATCCCCAAGCCGCTCATCGTCATCGCGGTCCTTGCCGTCGTTTGCGGCGGTGCCTATTGGTTCGTGACGGCCGATCCCATGGGTGTCATGCCTGGCTTCTATGACCAGTTTGGCCAGGCCGCGCAGACGACCTTCCCTACGCGCCAAAAGGGCGAGGCGACTGAGGACGATACCAAGCAGGACGATGCTGCCGAGGTGGTCCAGGAGGAAACCGTGCTCACCGATGATCAGCTCTATACCAGGCTCGACGGTCTGTATCAGACTATCGTGTCCTACGGTGACGAGGATCAGATCGGCGAGGTCATCGATTCCTTTAACAACGGCTATCTCCGAACGCCGCTGTCCACCCGTCAGGAGTTGTCGCAGAGTGCCTACGCCCTGCGCGACCAGATCAAAAAGACGCAAGATGAGCTTAACAACCTTAAGTATCAGGACGATACGGTCTATGCGGACGACATCGCCCACTTAAAGCAGCTTGCCGAGTGGATGTACGAGCGTGTCGACGTGATCTGCCAGAGCTGGGATATCTCGCTGGCCATTCCCGATGGCGAGTCGATGAGTTCCCACCAAAGCGAGATCCTGGCGCCCATCGCGCAGGGCGGCAACAGCGCGCTGAACCAGTACGACGCCAATGTGGGTTCTTGGAAGCCGCAGCAGCATTCCTAAAATTAGTTCGCCATAGTCGGCATAACCTACGTGCGCAATTGATGTAAGCCCGTGCTTATTGCTACAATTCGTACAAATATGCTTTAAACGCACGAGGAAGGAACCACATGTTTGGTTTTAAGAAAGAGCTCTACACGCCCGAGTATCAGCTTGCCGGCGACGAGTGCGCCGTAATCGAGACGTCGAAGGGTACCATCAAGGTCAAGTTTGACGGCGAGGGCGCTCCCATTCATGTCGCGAACTTCTGCGAGCTTTCCACGATGGGTTTCTATGATGGACTTAAGTTCCATCGCTATGTGCCCGGCTTTGTCATTCAGGGCGGCGACCCCAATACCCGCGATATGTCCGGCGCCGACGTCGCTGCCGGTCTTGAGGGCCCCGACGGCATGCCCGGTACCGGTGGCCCCGGCTACTGCATCAAGGGCGAGTTTGCCACCAATCCGCGCAACAGCCATGTCGATGGTGCCCTTGCCATGGCACGCTCCATGGACCCCGATTCCGCGGGTTCGCAGTTCTACTTCTGCCTGGGCGCCCAGCATAACCTCGATTCCGGTTACACCGTCTTTGGTACCACGGTCGAGGGTCTCGATGTGATTTCGCAGCTGCGTGCCGGCGACGAGATCGTCCATGTCGAGATCGTTCACGAGTAAAGGGGACTTCCTTGAATAGCCAGCTGATCCAACAGGGCCGCGCCGCTTACCGCGCGGGTGATTTTTCCGCTGCAGCCCAGATGCTTGGGGCGGCAAAAACTCCCGATGAGATTATGGGCGAGGCCGATCACCTTCGCGGCAACGCCTTGATGCACCTGGGCATGTATGCCGAGGCCGCCGAGGCCTATGCCGCCGCCCTCAACGACGGCACCTATGGCAAGCGCGGTGCGCTGCTCACCAACCGCGGCAAGGCACTCGCCGCCGTGGGCGACTACACGACGGCCGCCCAGGCGTTTTCTGCCGCTACGCAGGATGCTTCCTACGCCACGCCGTTCAAGGCCTATCTGGGCCTGGGTAACGCGCTGTTCCAGTCGGGCGACTATGCCAACGCGGGTACTGCTTTCCGTCAGGCTGCCATCGACGGCGCCAATCCGGCTCCTGCCGCCGCACTCGGCGAGCTCGGTCGTTGCTTCATTAAGCTCGGCCGTCCGGCGGATGCCGTGGAGACCTACCGCACGGCTATCGACTTTGCCGGCCCCCGCGACGATACGCGTGCGCTCAACGCCGGCATGGGTCAGGCACTTTCTGCCGCCGGCCGTCCCTCCGACGCACTCGACGCCTTTAACGCCGCTACTGCCGATGGCATCTATCAGCTCACCTCCGAGCAGGCCGATGAGCTTGCCCGCGTGCACGATTCGCTTGCCGCGCTGTCTGCCCAGACGGCTATGGCCACGGCTCCGGCGCCCGCGATGGACGCTCCTGCCGTCGATCCGCTCGATCCTACGGGCGCGACCGGTCAGTTTATGCCCGATCCCTCGGACACCGGCTTCTTTACGCTGTCCGAGTCCGAGATGGTCCAGCAGGACCGTCAGGATCGTAAGCAGGCCAAGGTCCGTCGTCGCCATCGCCACACGGGTCTCAAAGTCTTCATCGTACTGCTTCTGCTCATTTTGATCGCCGCGGGCGGTCTGGGCTTTGCCTACACGCGCGGCTTTGGCTTCCCGTCCCAGGAGTCTGTCGTTACCGATCTGTTCCAGGCTGCCGGCGACGGTGACACCGCCAAGGCCGAGTCTTGTCTGGCCTCGAGCTTGTCCGAGGACGCCAAGTCGATGATCATCTCCTCGATTCCGCAGGGTGCCACCGTGTCCGTCGAGGGCATGGATCAGTCCATGACCGAGACGACCGCTAAGGTGAAGGCATCGCTGTCCAAGGGCGGCGAGCAGGAGTACACCGTCAAATTCGTGCGCTCCGACAACCATATCGGCTGGGCCGTTTCCTCGCTCGATTTGGATTTCTCGGCTGCTGACAACCAGTAGTGACCTTATGGGATTTAGCTTTGCCCGGCGCTTCACCGCAAGTGAGGTGCCGGGCTTGCGCTAGTATGATGAGCTAGTAGTTTTCCAGCAATCATCCAACACATCAGGAGTTGCGTTGTTTTCTTTGATGGATATGTTCTTCGGTAGCTATGCGGGCGATCTTGCCATCGACCTCGGCACCGCAAATACGCTTGTCTCCGTGCGCGGCAAGGGCATCGTCATCCGCGAGCCCTCTGTTGTTGCCATCGACAAGAACGACGAGCGCATCTTGGCGGTCGGTATCGAGGCAAAGCGCATGCTCGGCCGTACGCCCGGCAACATCGTGGCTGTTCGTCCCCTGAAGGACGGCGTCATCGCCGACTTCGATGTTACCGAGGCCATGCTTCGCTACTTTATCGACAAGGCGTCCGAGAAGCGCTACCCGTGGACCCCGCGTCCGCGCGTTGTCGTCTGTGTTCCCTCCGGCGTCACGTCGGTCGAGAAGCGTGCCGTCTTTGAGGCCACGATCCAAGCCGGCGCTCGTCAGGCCTACCTGATCGAGGAGCCCATGGCCGCCGCTATCGGCGCCGACCTGCCCGTCGAGGAACCCACCGGCTCCATGGTCATCGACATCGGTGGCGGTACCACCGAGGTTGCCGTTATCGCTATGGGCGGCATCGTCGTCTCGCAGTCCATCCGTATTGCCGGTGACGAGTTCGACCAGGCCATCCTCACGCACGTTCGCGATGCCTATAACCTGGCCATCGGCGAGCGTACGGCAGAGGACATCAAGATCAAGGTCGGCTCCGCCGTGCCGCTCAAGGACGAGCTCGATGTCGAGGTCAACGGCCGCGACGTGATCACCGGTCTGCCCAAGACCGTGCGCATCGAGAGCGAGGAGATTCGTCGCGCGCTCAACAAGCCGCTCGACGAGATGGCCAAGGCCGTTAAGGATGCACTCGACGCTACGCCTCCCGATCTCGCCTCGGACCTTATGTACTACGGCATTTTGCTGACCGGTGGCGGCGCGCTGCTGCGCGGTCTCGACGTGCGCCTGCGCGATGAGACCGGCGTTTCGGTCAACGTCAGCCCCACGGCGCTCGATAACGTCGTTAACGGCTGTGCCCGCGTGCTCGAGGCCAATGCGTTTGATGGCGGCTTCGTCCAGACCAATGCTTAATTTCCAAAAGGTGGATTCCATTTGGCACGATCTTCGGGTTTCTCCACAAATCTGAATACCAAGCGACAATCAACGGGTATGCGCCCGTTGATTGTTTTCAGCCTGATTTCGGTGTTGCTGCTCACGTTTTACATCCGCGAGGGCGAGGCAGGACCGATTCATGCCGTACGTTCGGGCGTAACGACGATTACCTCGCCGGTGCGCTTTGTGGGCTCGGCCGTGGCGGCTCCCTTCAATGCGATCGGCAACGTGTTCTCTAACCTTACGGCGTCGCAGGACACGCTCGACGAGCTCAAGAAGCAAAATGAGGAGCTGACCTCTAAGGTTGCCGAGCTCTCCGAGGCTCAAAAGACTGCCGAGCGCCTGGAGGGGCTGGTCGGCCTGCAGTCGACCTACAACCTCAAATCGACCGCTGCTCGTATCGTTGGTGCCTCGGGCGATGCCTGGACCTCGACCGTAACCATCGACAAGGGCTCTGCCGACGGCCTTACCATCAACATGCCCGTGACGAGTTCTGCCGGTGTTATCGGCCAGATTATCGAGGTATCGGCCAAAACGTCGACCGTGCGCCTGATTGGCGACGAGAACTCGGGCGTGTCCGCTATGGTGCAGGACACGCGCGCTCAGGGCATGCTGCAGGGTCAGGCTGACGGCACGCTGCGTCTTGAGTACGTGAGCGTCGACTCTGATGTTAAGGTTGGCGACATCATCGTGACCTCGGGTATCGGCGGTGTGTTCCCCAAGGGTTTACCGCTCGGCACCGTCTCGTCGGTTGAGAAATCGGCAAACGACGTGTACTACACCATTGTGGTGCGCGCTCAGACCACGGCCGAGAACAACGAGGAAGTGCTGGTCATTACCTCGCTGACCGATGAACAGTCGGCCTCGGATGAGGACGTGAGCACGGCCAACAGCACGCCGCAGGGAACGTCGCGCGATGCTGCAACCAAGACGAAGGACGAGAGCTCGGATGACAGTTCCGACACGTCTGAGACGACCGATTCTGGCTCGAACGAATAGGGGGCATGTCCATGGATCTACACGAGCAGGGGATGAGCTCCCGCACGTTTGTGATCGCCGCCATCGTGTGCGTGCTGCTGCAGGCAGGCCTGGCACCGCAGATCTCCATTGCGGGTGGTCGCGTCAACTTCATGATTATCTTGGTGTGCCTGAGTGTGTTCTCGGGCGACCCGACCCGTGCCGTCGTGTGCGGTTTTTGCAGCGGCTTGTTTTATGACCTGTCCGCTGCCGTGCCGGTGGGCATTATGTCGCTCCTGCTGACCGTGGGTTCTTTTGCCCTGGTGCACAGCGCCGTCGGTCAGACGGGCGGTACCCCAAGTGCGCGCGGCGTCACTGTGGGCGCCTTCGCGCTCGTCATTAATGTGATCTACAGCATCATCTTGCTGTTTATGGGTTTGGAGACGAGCTTTGTCGTGGCGATCTTCGGCCATGCGCTGCCGTCCTCGATCCTGACGGGTCTGGTTGCCATTCCGTTTTTGATGTCCGGCGTCGTGCCACAGTCCGGCTATGGATTCTCCGCACGTGGCGGACGCCAGACGGGTATGCGCTTTAAGCCCAAGACCCGCAAGCTCAAATAGGGGAGGCCCGTAGATGTCTTCCCAGTTGACGGTTATTATCGCCGGTATCGTGCTAGTTGTGGCCATCGTGGTCGCACTGGTCATCATGCGTCGCGGCGATTCCCGTTTTACCTACGATACGCAGCATGGAACGACCCCGCGCGCCACCGAGGGCGAGGGCAATACCGCGGTGACCGCCTTTAAGGGCCGCTTTTCCATCCTCACCACGGGTGTGGGCGCGATGTTTGCGGCGCTCGCCGTCAAGCTGTGGGGCATGCAGATGGTCTCGTCGGACTATTACGAGAAGCAGGCCAATAGTAATCAGACTCGCACCGTTACCACTCCTGCTGTGCGCGGCCGCATCCTCGACCGCAATGGCGTGGCGCTTGTCCAGAACCGTCCCTCACTTGCTGTCGTGGCCTACCGCGACCTTGCCGAGGATGAGGTCCTGGTTCGCCATCTTGCCAACGTGCTTGGAATGCCTTACGTGGCGGTCCTTCGCAATATTCAGGACAATACAGAGGGCGCTCAGAGCCTGCATACCATCGCGACGGACGTCCGTCGCTCCACGGTTGCCTATATTCAGGAGCATGCCGGCGAGTTCCCGGGCGTCAAGATTGCCGAGCGTACCGAGCGCCAGTATCCATATGGCGAGACGGCATGCCATATTTTGGGCTATACCGGCACCATTACCTCCGAGCAGCTCGAGGCCCAGAATAAGAAAACCTCTGGGGATGATGATGCTTCTGCTGGCAAGATTACGTACCAGTCGGGCGATATCGTGGGCCAGGCGGGCGTTGAGAGCTACTACGAAAACCTGCTGCAGGGTATTCGTGGCGAGCAGACCGTCAAGGTCGATGCCTCGGGCAATGTGACCGGTCAGGCCGGCGCCGTGCCCGCGAAGGCCGGCTCCGACATTAAGCTCACGCTCGACCTTAAGATCCAACAGGCCTGTGAGACGGCGCTAGCGAGCGCTATCGAGCTTGCCAAGACCACTGGCTACAGCAATGCCGGCAACGGCGCTGTGGTGTGTCTCGATCCCAACAATGGCGAGATCCTGGGCATGGCGAGCCAGCCCAAGTTCGATCCGTCCGTCTTTATCGGCGGCGTCTCAAATGACGTGTGGACCGAGCTCAATGATGACAAGGGTTCGCACCCGCTGCTCAACCGCGCCATTAGCGGACAGTACATGTCGGCCTCGACCATCAAGCCGCTCTCGGCACTGGCCGGTCTTGAGTTTGGAACCTACACGTCGGGGCAGACGACCAACTGCACGGGTTATTGGACGGGTCTGGGCAAGTCGTGGGGCAAGTACTGCTGGCTGCATTCCGGCCACGGCACCATGACGCTGCAGTCGGGTATCGCCAACTCGTGCGACCCCGTCTTCTACGACATGGGCAAGGCGTTCTTTTATGACGAGAAACATTCCGAGGGCCTGCAGGAGGTCTTTCGTCGCTGGGGTCTAGGCAAGACCTGCGGTATCGATCTGCCGAGTGAGGGCGCGGGCCGTATTCCCGATGCCGAGTGGAAAGAGTCATACTTCACTGACGCTTCTGCCGAGGACCGCAAGTGGAATGCCGGCGATATGACCAACATTGCCATCGGCCAGGGCGACATCCTGGTGACGCCCCTGCAGATGGCGTGCGCCTATATGGGTCTTGCCAACGGCGGCAAACAGTACGTGCCCCACGTGTTTTTGTCTGCCGTGTCGCGCGATGGCGACGGCGATGCCTATAAGTACAACGGCAAGGGCAAGAAGAAGCGCCTGGAGGCAAAGATCAACAGCGATTCGGATTTGGCTCTTGTTCGCAACGGCATGCACGACGTGATTTACACGGCATCGACGTCCCTGGCGGCTCACTTTGGAACCCTGACGCCGCAGGTATACGGCAAGTCGGGCACGGGCGAGAAAAGCGGCGAGGACGAATACGCGTGGTTCTGCGCCTATGCACCGGCCGATGATCCCAAGTATGTCATCGCTACTGTCCTGGAGCAGGGCGGCGGTGGCTCGGATACCGCGATGCATGTCGTGCGCGACGTGCTCGGCGTGATTTATGACGAGCCCGATACCTCTTCGGCCTCGGGCGATTCTTCGGTTCGATAGGAGGTTGCGATGGATTTTTCTCCGGCGGATCTGTTCCGTTCAACCAAGACCGGTTCTCGCAGCAGCCTGGACCGCGTCAACAAACAACTTTCGGCTTCGCGCGGCACGTTTCGCCAAAAGGTGCATATCGGTGTGCTCGTGGCTACAGTGGCGCTCGTCGCCTACGGTGCCATCATTATCTGGTCGGCTTCGCAGTTTAAGGCCGATGCCTCGTTCTCACGCCATCTGCTGGGAATTGGCATCGGCACGGTGCTGGCGGTGCTGGTCTGGCGCTCCGACCTGCGCGGTATTTCCAATTTCTCGACGGCGTTGCTCGTCATCGACCTGATCGTGATCTTCTCGCCCAAGATTCCGGGTCTTTCCTATACGGGCGGTCTGGGCATGACGGGCTGGATCAAGATTCCCGGTATCGGCTTGACATTCCAGCCGGTTGAGCTTGCCAAGCTCATCACCATCTTCTTTATTGCTACGCTTGGCTCGCAGTATAACGGTCGCATCGATACCGTTCGCGACTACGTCAAGCTCTGCGGCATGCTGTCCATTCCGTTTTTGGCCGTCGTTGCCATGGGCGACCTGGGCTCGGGCCTGGTCGTGCTGGTTTCGGGCGCCATCGTCATCTGTATGAGCGGTGCACGCCGCGAATGGGTGCTGTCGACCCTGGCCCTGCTCGTGGGCCTGGTGGCCCTCGTCCTGGCGCTCGATTCGGTCTTTGATTCGTTGCTCGGCCACGATGTGCTCATCAAGCAGTATCAGATGAACCGTCTGACGGTCTTTATCGACCCCGATAATGCCGATTCGGACGATGCCTACAACCTGCAGCAGTCGCTTATCGCCGTTGGCTCGGGCGGCTTCTTTGGTAAGGGTTTGGGCCATGCGACGCAGTCGGCCGGCGGCTTTCTACCTGAGTTCCACACCGACTTCGTCTTCGCCTTCCTGTCCGAGACCTTTGGCTTTTGCGGTTCCTTTTTGCTCCTGTGCCTCTACGTGCTGCTGATCTTTTCGACGATTCGCGTCGCCTTTAAGTGTGAGTCGCTCTTCTTGCGGCTCTCATGCGTAGGTATCGTCGGCATGTGGGCATTCCAGACCTTCGAGAACATCGGCATGTGCATCGGCATGATGCCGATTACCGGTATTCCGCTACCGTTTATTAGCTTCGGTTCGTCTTCGATGATGATCCAGCTGCTGACGGTGGGTATCGTACAATCCATATGGCGGCATCGTTCGGGCGCCGCGTAACCGCTGGAGGGGTTTGCTATGAAAATTCCCGTAGATAAGCTGACCCGCGCTTTTAAGATGGGCGCGTCCGTTAAGAAGGATTCCGATACGCCGGTGCGCGTTTCGGTCTATCTGGATTCGTCCGCCTCGCGCTTTCTGGCCGAGACGGTGCGTGACGCCTTCGTGCCGCAGACGACCTCGGGCATTGTGCGCGTCGAGCGTCTGGGGGAGGAGCGAATTGCTCCAAAGACCGATACCGATGTGGTACTGGTGCTCTCGTGTGGTTCCGACCGCTTGGAGAGTGCCGTACAGGAGCTCGTGATCGCCGGCGCGCCCGTGTGCGTGCTTGCCGAGTCTGCTGTGGAGGTGCCGTTTATCGAGGAGTCCACGCCCATGCTCGGCGTGGTGGCGGCAACCGATAAGACGTATCTGCTCGAGACGCTTGCCCGCTGGATTCTCGATCGTACGGACAAGGAAACGGCTTTTGCGGCGAACTTTGCCTTCATGCGCATCGCTGCGGCCAATCGTATCATCACCTCGTGCGCGCTCACCAATATGGCGACCGGTGCACTGGTGTTTTTGCCGGGCGCCGATTATCCCGTTATGGCGCTGGCGCAGGTGGGCATGCTCTTTGAGCTCGCTGCTGTCTTTGGACGTGGCATTAAGCCTGAGCGCGGCTACGAGGTCGCGGGCGTGCTTGCCGGCGGTCTTGTGATCCGCGCGGTTACCCGCGCGCTCGTTAAACAGACGCCGCATATTGGGTTTGCCGTCAAGGCGCTCACTGCTGCCGCGGGCACCTATGGCATGGGCCGTGCGCTCGTTTCGCTCTACGAGCGCGATGTCGACTACAGCCGTGCCAACGAGGCGGTCACTGCCACGTTCTCCCGCGTTCGCGATCTGGTGACCACGGTCGCGGGCGCTACCCGTCCCATGGCGTCCTATCAGGACGCATCAGATCTCGCTGCTTAGGGGTTTTCCGTTGCGCGTTGCATACCAAGACTGTTTTCATTTAATTGAGCCGTTGCTCGCCAAGGTCGAGAAGCCGAGTCGCTATATCGATCACGAGTGGGGCACGCTTTCCAAGGCCGATGCCGACTACCGTTGCTGCCTGATCTACCCGGATGTGTACGAGGTTGGTCTGCCCAACCAGGGCATCGCCATCCTCTACAACATCCTTAACCAGGCCGAGGGCATCTCCTGCGAGCGTGGCTATGTGCCGTGGCCCGATATGGGTGACGCTATGCGCGAGGCAGGCATTCCGCTGCTCTCGCTTGAGGGTGCAGCGCCGGTCGCTTCGTTTGATATCGTCGGTCTGCATGTGCCGCACGAGATGGCGGTGACGAACTTCCTCGAGGCACTCGACCTCGCTGGCATTCCGCTGTTAGCGGCCGACCGAGGTGAAGATGACCCCATCATCATCGCCGGCGGCCCCTCGGTGTACAACCCCGAGCCGTACGCGGCCTTCTTCGATGCCATCCTCATCGGTGAGGGCGAGGAATCGCTGCTCGAGACCTGCCAGCTGCATCGCCGCCTGCGTGACGAAGGAGTCCCGCGCGCGCAGATTGTCGAGCAGCTCGCATCCATTGCCGGCAACTACGTGCCGTCGCTCTATGAGGTTCGTCACGACGAGCCCTGCTCGCCGCATGGCTACACCGTGCCGCGTGAAGGCAAGGATGCGCCTACTGTGGTCTACAAACGCGTCGTCGAGGATTTCGGCGCCACGAATCCGCTGTCGCAGTCGTGCGTACCCTATGCGCAGCTCGTCCACGACCGCCTGTCTATCGAGATCCTGCGCGGCTGCGCCCGCGGCTGTCGTTTTTGCCAGGCCGGCATGACGTATCGCCCGGTGCGCGAGCGCTCGGCCGACCAGATCGTCTCGTCGGTGATTCAGGGTCTGGAAAAGACCGGCTATGACGAGGTGTCGCTGACCTCGCTCTCCACGACCGACCACTCCTGCATTCGCGACGTGCTCGGCAGGCTCAACCGTCGCCTGGAGGATACGGGTATTCGCGTGTCTATTCCGTCGCAGCGCCTGGATTCGTTTGGCGTGGATATGGCCGAGTCGGTCGCCGGCGAAAAGAAGGGCGGCCTGACGTTTGCGCCCGAGGCCGGCAGCCAGCGCATGCGCGACATCATTAACAAGAACGTGACCGAGGAGGACTTGGACCGTGCGGCCAAGGCGGCCTTCGAGGCCGGCTGGAACCGTATGAAGCTCTACTTTATGATGGGCCTTCCCGGCGAGCGCGACGAGGACATCGTGGCCATCGCCAATCTTGCCGATCACGTGCTGGAGCTCGGTCGTTCCGTGGTGCCCAAGGCTCGTCGCGGCTCGATCTCGGTGTCCATCTCGGTTTCGGTCTTTATCCCCAAGGCTGCCACGCCGTTCCAGTGGTGCCCGCAGCTCGACTACGACGACGTCAAGCGTCGCCAGAAGCTGCTTATCACGAGCGTTCGCAACCGTGCCGTCCGCGTGCATTACCACGATGCCGAGACTTCGCTCATCGAGGCCGCGCTGTCCCGCGCCGGTCGCGACATGACGCCCGTCATCATCGATGCTTGGCGCTCGGGCTCTCGCTTTGACGCCTGGGTAGAGCATTTCTCGCTCGATAACTGGAAGGAGGCTGCTGCCAAAAACGGCATCGACCTCAATGAGCTCGTGCACCTGCCCTACGAGTTGGACTGGCGCCTGCCGTGGGAGCATGTGAGCCCCGGCTGCACGCGCGGTTTCCTCGAGCGCGAGTACCGTCGCTCGCTCGAGGGCGTCACGACTCCCGACTGCACCCGTACGTCGTGCACCGGCTGCGGGATCTGCCCCACGCTCCACGCCAAGAATGTATTGATGGGTGATCGCGCATGAGTGAGCGCCTGACCGACAACCCCACGCTCTTTAGACTTCGTGTTCGCTATGGCAAGCGCGATCGCCTTAAGTACCTGGGCCATCTCGAAGTGATCCATACCATTGAGCGCATCGTGCGCCGTGCGGGACTTCCCTATGCCGTCACGCAGGGCTTCTCTCCGCACATGCGCGTGGGCTTCTCTTCGGCGCTACCGGTTGGTACGTCGTCGACCTGCGAGTGGTATGACCTGTTTATGACCGAGTTCGTGGCGCTCGACGAGGCGTTTGAGCGCCTGGCTGCGGCGTCTCCGGCCGATCTGGCGCCCATCGAGGCGGCGTACATCGACGTGCGCACGCCGGCGTTGACGGCGCAGCTCACGCGCCTGTCGTATCGCATCGACCTGCACTTGGATCCCGAGGCGCCCGTAAGCGCCGACGAGGTGCGTCGTGCGATCGACACACTGCGCGCGGACCATGGCATCGACTACGCGCGCGGAAAAAAGAGCAAGCGCTTGGATTTGGATCACACGCTCGTTGGCTATGAGCTCGCGGCGGGGGAGCGCCCGGACCATTTGGTGCTCATGCTCGACACCCATGCCGACAACGAGGGCTCCATGCGTCCGGAAATTTTGCTTTCTGCTGCTGATGTTTTGTTGCAGGGCTTGACCCCGGGCGTGGATGCACCTATTGTTTCCACCGGTATGCAAGACCTCGTGACCATCTGCTCCTACGATGTCGAGCGTCAGAATCAAGCATGCGAGGACGACGAGGGCCGACTCGTCAGCCCCATACCTGTGCGAACTTGTGGATTTGCTCCACATACTCGTTGACGGGGGTATTTTCGCCTGCTACTATATTCGGCTGTTGCACTAACTGATGCATGAAGGGCAAGTAAACATGTACGCAATCGTTAACACGGGCGGCAAGCAGTACAAGGTCGCCACCGACGATGTCATCACCGTCGAGAAGATCGAGGGCAATGAGGGCGACAAGGTCACCCTGCCGGTTATCTTCCTCAACGATGGTAAGAAGATCGTCACCGATCCCGACAAGCTGGCCAAGGCCAAGGTTACCGCTCAGATCGTTGAGCAGTTCAAGGGCGAGAAGCAGCTGGTCTTCAAGTTCCACAAGCGCAAGCGCTATCGTCGTCTGAAGGGTCACCGTCAGCAGCTCACCAAGCTGAAGATCGTGAAGGTTCAGGCTACCTCCCGCGCCAAGAAGGCTGTCAAGGCAGAGGCTGAGGCTGTTGCCGAGGCTCCCGTCGCCGAGTAGATTACACTCGTAACGAAAGAGTAGGTATACACAATGGCACACAAAAAAGGACTCGGTTCCTCCCGTAATGGCCGTGACTCCCGCGGTCAGCGCCTTGGCACGAAGCGCTATGCCGGCCAGACGGTAACCACGGGCACGATTCTCGTCCGTCAGCACGGCACGCACATCCACCCGGGTGAGAACGTTGGCCGTGGTAAGGACGACACGCTGTTCGCGCTGGTCGACGGTACCGTTGAGTTCCACAAGGGTATCAAGCACAGGGTCAGCGTACGCCCGCTCGCGAACGCGTAATTCACCCTTCATAGAGCACATATGTGGGAGGCACTTGAGTTTTAGGATTCAAGGGTCTCCCTCTTTTTTGTAGGAGGCGATTCTGTTGTCACAGTTCACCGATATCAGCCGCATTAACGTGTGCGGCGGCGACGGCGGAGCCGGATGCATGTCGTTTAGGCGCGAGGCATTTGTCCCCAAGGGCGGCCCCGATGGCGGCGACGGCGGTCGTGGCGGCAATGTCGTCATCCAGGCCGATGCTCAGCTGTCTTCGCTGATCGATTACCGCTTTAAGCATCACTTTCGCGCCGAGCGCGGCACGCACGGGCAGGGTGCCCGTCGTAACGGCAAGAGCGGCGAGGACCTGATTCTCAAGGTCCCTATGGGTACCGTGGTGCGCGAGCTCGACCCCGAGACGCAGACCCCGATGTTCGAGATTGCCGATCTGGTGCATGATGGCGAGCGCGTTGTCGTGGCCCCTGGTGGCGCCGGTGGTCTCGGCAATACGCACTTTGTGACGTCGGTGCGCCGCGCGCCCGCGTTCGCCCAGCTGGGCGAGCCGGCCGAGGAGCACTGGATCGAGCTCGAGATGAAGCTTATGGCCGATGCCGCGCTTGTGGGCTTTCCCTCGGTGGGTAAGTCATCGCTCATTGCGCGCATGAGTGCCGCCCGCCCCAAGATCGCCGACTACCCGTTTACCACACTCGTGCCGAACCTCGGCATGGTGCGTGCCGGCGAATATTCTTACGTCGTTGCCGACGTCCCCGGTCTTATCGAGGGCGCGAGCGAGGGCCGTGGCCTGGGTCACCAGTTCCTGCGCCACATCGAGCGCACGGCACTCATCATGCACGTCGTCGATATGACGGGTGGTTTTGAGGATCGCGATCCGGTCGAGGACTATCGCATCATCAACCGTGAGCTCGAGCAGTATGGCGCCGAGCTTTCGGAACGTCCGCAGATCGTCGTCGCTAACAAGTGCGATGCGCCGGGCACGGCTGACAAGATTGCCGACCTTAAGCGTGCGGCGCTCGACGATGGCCATATGTTCTTTGCCGTGTCTGCTGTTACGGGCGCCGGCCTCAACACGCTGATGCTTGCCGTGGGCGAGCAGGTGGCTAAGCTGCGCGCCGAGTTGGCTGTCTCCGATGAGCCGGTCGTTCTGCGCGACGATGAGTGGGAGCGCCGTCGCCTGCAGCGTGAGAAGCGTTTCCGCATTGTCCAGGAAGAGCCCGGTGCCTTCCGCGTGGTCGGTCGTGCCATCGAGCGCATGGTCATTCAGACCGACTGGGAAAATGAGGAAGCCGTCATTTACCTGCAGCATAAGTTTGCGCGTATGGGTGTTGACGACGCGCTCGAGAAGGCCGGTTGCCGTGCGGGCGACGAGGTCCGCATTTGCCAACGCGCCTTTGACTTTGAGGGCGCTGAGGACTTCTCGGAGTACGAGGAGCTCGAGGATGCTGGCGAGGACGTTGCCGTTGAAGCCATTAACGTGGTCGATGCTGCGGATGAGGGCGTCGAGGTTGTCGATGCGGCGGATGCCGAGGACGATGCCGAGACCTCGGAGGGCGAGTAAGCCATGTCGCTGCGCGGTGGAATCGGTTTGCCCGAGCTTCCTCTAGAGGACGGGCAGGAGTTTAGGCTCGGCATTATGGGTGGCACCTTTGATCCCATCCATTACGGGCACCTGGTGACCGCCGAGCAGGCGCGCGAGTCGCTCGACTTGGACGCTGTGCTCTTTATGCCGGCGGGCTCTCCTGCCTTTAAGCTTGACAAGCCGGTGACGCCTGCCGAGGACCGTTATGCTATGACGGTCCTCGCCACCGCCGCGAACCCGGCCTTTTTGGCGAGCCGGTTCGAGATCGACCGCCCGGGCGTAACCTATACGGCCGATACGCTTCATGCCCTTCGCGACTTTTACCCGCCGCAGGTAAAGCTCTACTTTATTACGGGCGCCGACGCGATTATCGATATTGTGACCTGGCATGATGCCGAACGAATCGCTGAGCTTGCTACCTTTATTGCGGCGACGCGACCGGGTTTTGATATCGATACGGCGCGTGCCCGAATCAAAGAGTCGGGGCTGCCGTTCGACGTGCGCTATATTCAGATTCCGGCGCTGGCGATCAGCTCGACGAACATTCGTAAGCGAGTTGCCCGCGGCATGAGCGTGCGCTATCTTACGAGCGAGTCCGTGCTCGGCTACATTCGCAAACGCAGGCTATATGCCGATTTGGGCCAAGAAGATTTTGAGTGATGGGGGTCTACGTTGTCGGTAGAGGATCAGTTTGAGGGCGATGAGCGCGCGCTGCTCAAGCGCATTCAAGAGCTGCTCGATGTTCGCATGAAGGATAAGCGCAAGCGCTATGTGCATTCGCTGGGTGTTGCCGAGACCGCACTTCATCTGGCCGAGGTCTACGGCGTTGACCGCTTTGATGCCGCTGCTGCCGGTCTGATCCACGACTGGGACAAAGTGCTCTCCGACGACGAGCTGGTTACGCGCGCTCTGCATTACGGCATTAAGATTGCCGGCTCTCCTTCCGCCGCGACGCCGCTTTTGCATGGTCCTGTTGCCGCCTATGAGCTTCCGCAGCTTTTCCCCGAGTTGTCGCCGGCCGTTTTCCAGGCTGTCGACCGTCATACCGTGGGTGCCTGCGACATGACGCCGCTCGATATGGTGGTCTTTGTGGCCGATGCCATCGAGCCCAACCGCCACGGCGACTATGCCCATGCGCTGCGCAAGATGGTGGGGGAGTCGTCGCTCGACGAGTTGTTCTTCTCCTGTTTTGCGCAGGGTTTGGTCTATGTGATCCAGTCCGGGCGCTATCTTTATCCCACGGCTATTTCGATTTACAACCATTACGCCCAGCTGCGCTAGCTCGGGCTGTCTAGAAAGAGGTATTCCATGGCCGACGAGACCATGACCGACGAGCAGATTCTTGAAGGCGTGGAGCACAAGAGCTTCGCCGCCACGTCCGACCGCACTGCCGCCTCGCTGTCCGCGAGCGGTGTCGCCGCCGAGGATGTCGCCCGCGCCGCCGCGCAGGCCGCCTACGACAAGAAGGGCGAGGACGTTCAGGTGCTCGACCTGACCGAGCTTTCCGATGTGTGCGACTACTTTGTGCTTGCCGCCGGTGCCAACAACCGCCAGGTCGATTCAATTGTCGACGAGATCGAGGAGAAGGTCGCCGAGGCTTGCGGCGAGCATCCGTTCTCCATCGAGGGCCGCGAGCAGAAGACTTGGATGCTCATGGACTACGGTTCGGTTGTCGTCCACGTCTTCACTCCCGAAGCCCGCGACTTCTACCGCCTCGAGAAACTCTGGGGAGACGCCCCCCAGCTCCCCCTCAACCTCCTCTAGTAGCTCATTTGAGACGGGGTTTAGCTACCCTCACGCATATCGCCGGGCAGGTGCGGTTTTCCGCACCTGCCCGGCTTTCTTTTTGCCCAAAGGCGGTTAATCGTTGAAGCGGGATTGGCGGCCGAAGGAAAGGGCGGTGTCGCCGAATTTGTCTCGGACGGCGTCGATGGCGACGGAGAGGTCGCGGCGGTCGCTGGATTGGGCTCCGCGGTCATCGATCTCGCAGAACAGGTCAGTCTGTATGCCGCCTTGGTGGTCGAAGTCGCTCATGCCGATGCCCGCTAAGCGAACATGCATGCCATCCTGCCAGATGTTGTCGAGCAGTTCGAGTGCAACCGCCACGAAGATGTTCTCATCGTCGGTCGGATGAGGCAGCCGGCGCTGTGCCGTACGCCCGCTGCCATACGAATACTTAAGCTTGAGCGTTACCGTGGCACCCGTCAGCCCCTGACGGCGCAGGCGGCGTCCCACTGACTCTCCCAACAGCGCAATCGCCGCCTCAATATCCCCACGCTCAGTCAAATCTTTCGCAAAGGTGCGTTCATTGCTGACCGACTTGACCTCGCGCTCTTCATCGAGACTCGTGACTTCAGAGATTTCGAGTCCCAGCGCACGCTGGCGCATGCGTTCGCCGTTGACGCCAAAAATAGAGGCCAGTGTGGACTCCGACGCACGTGATAGCTCGCCGAGGGTGTAGATGCGCATGCGGCGCAGTCGCTCCTCGGCCGAGCGTCCGATGCCGCTCATGGCAGATACCGGCAGCGCGGCCAAAAAGCGCTGCTCGGTTCCGGGGCGCACAATCGTCAATCCAAACGGCTTGTCACGCTCGCTTGCGATCTTTGCGACCGTCTTGTTGCAGCCCACGCCAATGGAACAGGTCACTCCCAGCTCTGCCACGCGATCGCTTATACGCCGCGCAACCAGCAGCGGGTCTTCGGGCGCAAAGCGACCCGGTGTGATATCGATGAAGGCTTCGTCGATGGATACGCGCTCAACGCGCGGGGTCTCGTCGGCGAGAATTGCCATAACGTGCGCGCTCACCTCGCGGTAGCGATCAAAGTGCCCGTGCGTCCAAATGGCTTGCGGGCACAAGCGCCGCGCCTCGGCTGAGGGCATGGCGGAGTGCACGCCAAAGCGACGTGCCTCATACGAACACGTGGACACGACGCCACGCGAATCGGCGTCTCCGCCCACGATGAGCGGCTTTCCGCGCCATTCGGGATGATCGAGCATCTCCACGCTCGCAAAAAACGCATCAAGGTCCATCAGACCCACCGCCGGACCCGTCCAGGGAGGCGGCGTGACGCCCATGGCATCCTCATAACCGTATGTATGTTCGCGTCTTTCCATGTCATGAGTATACCGCGCAGCTCATGTGGGGTGCGTGTATGTGCTTGCAAATCCCGAATTCTTGTCTAAGATATGGATTTGCCCTCGACTACACCGAAGAAGTTGGTCTCACGGACTTCACCTGCCCGCGTCGATGGCGTATTATGTTCAACTGTTTGTTTGTAGTTGCAGCCTAAAGCTGCTTGGTTGGAGGAGTTTCCTTTGGCAGTCAAGATTCGCCTTGCTCGTCACGGCGCTAAGAAGCGTCCGTACTACCGTGTCGTCGTCGCCGATTCCCGCGCCCCGCGTGACGGTCGTATCATCGAGGAGGTTGGCCGCTACAACCCGATGACCGCCCCCAAGACCATCAACCTTGACCTCGAGAAGATCGCCGACTGGCAGTCCAAGGGCGCTCAGCTCACCGACGCCGTCGCCGCTCTGGTCAAGGCCGCCAACGAGGGCGAGAAGACCGAGACCGTCGTCAAGAAGTCCAAGAAGCAGCTCGCCAAAGAGGCCGAGGCCGCTAAGGCTGCCGCTGAGGCCGCTGAGGGCGCCGAGGAGTAAATCGTGCCTGAGGTTGACGCTGCACAGCTCGAGGGTGAGGCAATGCTCTCAGATCGCATCGCCGATCTCGTCGAATATCTCGTTGTTCAGATCGTCGACGACCCGGATTCCGTGAGCCTTGAGGTCATCGATGGTGATGACGCCTCTACGATTGAGGTTTCGGTCGCCGAGGATGACGTCGCTAAGGTCATCGGCCGTCGTGGCCGTACCATCAAGGCCATTCGCACGCTCGCCCGTGCACTGGCTGCTCGCCTCGACACTGCTGTCGAGGTAGAGGTTCTGGGCTAGGACCTTGAGGTCCCAGTACAAAAACATCGCCCGTGTGGTCAAGCCGCACGGAAGGAAGGGGGAGGTCCTCGCGCAGCCGCTGCGGGGGCTTCCTTCTGTATTAGAGCCGGGCATGCGCGTCGCCCTGACGCCGCCGGCGCTCAAGCGCGACCGCTTTTGCACGGTCGTGTCCGTCACTGATACGGGCGATGGCGATCTGGTCTCGTTTGAGGGCATTGACGACTTGACGGCCGCCGAGGGTATCACGGGATGCTACGTGCTGGCAAATCGTGAAGACTTTGAGCTCGATTCGCTCGACGCTGCCTATACCGACCTGATGGGTCGCGAGGTGGTCGACGAGCGCTTCGGTTCGCTCGGCACGATCGTCGAGATCATGTCGACGCCCGCTAACGATGTTTGGGTTGTCGAGGGTGATCGGTACGGCGAGGTACTGATTCCCGTGATCGAGCAGGTTGTGCTCGATCTTCCCGACAAAGGAACAATTTCCGTCCACGTTATGGACGGCCTGATCGATATGGACAAGTAGGGAGGACAACATGCTGATCGAGACCCTTTCGGTCTTTCCCGAGATGTTTGAGCCCGTCATGTCCACATCGATTTTGGGCCGCGCCCGCAAGGCCGGCCTTTTTGATTTTAAGGCGTATAACCTGCGCGACTGGACGCACGACCGCCATCGTACCGTCGATGACGAGCCGTACGGCGGCGGGCAGGGCATGCTCATGAAGGTCGAGCCTATCGCGGAGGCCATCGAGGCCATTAGCGCAGAGGGTCCTAAGCCGACGGTGGTGTTCTTTACCCCCTGTGGCGAGCCTTTTACGCAGCATGTGGCCGAGCGTCTGCTCAAAAGCGAGCGCCTGCTGTTTGTGTGCAGCCGATACGAGGGTGTCGACGAGCGCGCATATGCGTATGCCGATGAGCGTCTGTCGATCGGCGACTATGTGCTAACGGGCGGCGAGCTCCCCGCCATGGTCGTTGCCGATGCTGTTGTTCGCCTCATCCCCGGCGCTCTGGGAGATGAGATGAGCAACGTCGACGAGTCGTTCTCGACCGCCGAGGACGGAGGCCTGCTCGAGTACGCGCAGTACACCCGTCCCGCCGAGTTCAACGGCGAGGGCGTGCCTCCTGTGCTCGTGAGTGGCGATCACGCCAAAGTTGACGCCTGGCGCCGTAAGAATGCCATCGAGCGCACCTGCCGCTGGCGTCCCGACCTGATCGAGACGGCGCGGCTTACGCCCCAGGAGCGCGCATACGCGCAGGAGATTCTGGACGCTTCGTATTCGCAGAGCGAGGAGTGAGAATGGTTCCATCGCAGCATTCCGCGTTGAGGGGCGCCTTTGAGTGGATCGCGGTCATCGCAATCGCGCTCGTGGCCACCTTCCTGATTCGCACCTTTGTGGTCGAGCCCTTTGTGGTGCCCACCGGCTCCATGGAGGACACGATCGAGATTGGCGACCAGATCCTGGCACAAAAGGTGAGCCTCGAGCTCGGTCAGCCCGTCAAACAGGGTGATATCGTGGTGTTCCACAACCCCGATGTCACGTCCGAGCATGACGTGCTGGTAAAGCGCGTCATCGCCACGGCCGGTCAGACGGTCGACCTTCAGGACGGCAAGGTCGTCGTCGACGGCCAGGCGCTCGATGAGGACTATACGACCGGCATGAGCTGGCCGCTTTCGGTCCAGGCGCCCGCCGCCCAGGTGAGCTATCCCTACACCGTCCCCGATGACTGTGTGTGGGTAATGGGCGACAATCGAGAGAACTCTGGCGACTCACGCTACTTTGGTCCCGTCGATCGCTCTGATTTGATCGCTGTGGCGCTTGTGCGCTACTGGCCGCTCAACCGCATCGGCGCTATCGACTAAAAACCGCTATAGTACAGTACCTAACCGTGTAATCGTTTCGACGAGGGGATATTAGAGGCATGAACGCTTCATCGCTTTCCTTCCAAGACATCATCCTGCGCCTCCAGCAGTACTGGGGCGAGCAGGGCTGCGTCATTATGCAGCCCTATGACTCTGAGGTCGGTGCCGGTACCTTCCATACCGCGACCACGCTGCGCTCGCTCGGTCCCGCCGAGTGGCGCACCTGCTATGCTCAACCTTGCCGCCGTCCCGCCGACGGCCGCTACGGCGAGAACCCTAACCGCATGCAGCACTACTATCAGTTCCAGGTGCTCATCAAGCCGTCGCCGGTCAACGCCCAGGAGCTTTACCTGGGGTCTCTTGCCGCCATTGGCCTGGACCCCAACGACCATGACGTCCGCTTTGTCGAGGACGACTGGGAGAGCCCGACCCTGGGCGCCTGGGGCCTTGGCTGGGAGGTCTGGCTCAACGGCATGGAGGTCACGCAGTTTACGTACTTCCAGCAGGTGGGCGGTATCGAGGTCGACCCCGTGCCCGTCGAGATCACCTATGGCCTGGAGCGTATCGCCATGTACGCCCAGGGCGTCAACTCGGTCTACGATCTGGTGTGGAGCTACCTGCCCGATGGCACGCCCATGACCTATGGCGACGTGTTCCTCGAGAACGAGCGCGAGTTCAGTGCCTATAACTTTGAGGTCGCCAACGTCGAGATGATGCGTCAGAAGTTTGACGACTACGAGGCCGAGTGTCATTCCTGCCTGGAGCGCAAGCTGCCGCTGCCGGCGTATGACTGTGTCATGAAGTGCAGCCACGCTTTCAACCTGCTCGATGCCCGCGGCGCCCTGTCCGCGGTCGAGCGTGCCAACTACATCCTGCGCGTCCGCGCCGTCGCCAAGGCGTGCTGCGAGGCCTATATGGCCGAGGTCGCCGGAGTCAACGAGAATGCCGACCAGGAAGGCGAGGTGGCGTAAGCCATGGCAGACGCTAAGGATTTCCTGTTTGAGATCGGTACGGAGGAAATGCCCTCCGCACCGCTGAACAATGCTGTCAAGCAGCTTGGCACCATGATCGCCAAGGGCCTCGACGAGGCCGGTTTGGCCCATGGCGAGGTCCGCGTGATCTCGAGTCCGCGTCGTCTGGCTGCGCTCGTGGCCAACGTCGCCACTGCGACCGATGAGGTTCACGAGGTCAAGCGTGGCCCTGCGGCCAACATCGCCTTCGACGCTGACGGTAACGCCACCAAGGCCGCCCAGGGCTTCGCCCGCAAGTGCGGTGTGGCTGCCGAGGATCTGGTCCGTCGCGAGGACACCGACGGCCGTGAGTACGTCTTTGCCGAGAAGAACATTCCTTCCGCTCCGGCTACTCCGATCCTGACGGCCCTGTGCGAGAAGACCATCGCCGGCCTGCAGTGGCCCAACTACCGTAGTCAGCGCTGGGGCCACGAGCACGCGACGTTCGTGCGTCCGGTCCGCTGGATTTGCTGCCTTCTGGGCGAGGATGTTGTGCCCGTGTCGTTTGCCGACGTGACGAGCGGCGACACTACGCGCGGCCATCGCGTGCTTGGCCCCGGTGACCACGTTGTCGCTAGCCCCGCCGCCTACGAGCAGGTACTCGAGGACGCCGGCGTGCTTTCTGCCGAGCGCCGTCGCGAAGCCATCCTTGCCGGTATCTCCGAGGTCGAGGCCGCTCGCCCCGGCTGCCATGTCGATACGCCCAAGAAGGTCTTTGAGGAGGTCATTAACCTCTGCGAGTGGCCGACGGTGCTCGTCGGTACTTTCGACGAGGAGTTCCTCAAGGTCCCGCACGAGATTATCTGCGAGTCCATGCTCACCAACCAGCGCTACTTCCCGATCTATGACGGCGAGGGCAAGCTGACGCGTGAGTTCGTGGTCGTCTCCAACAGCAAGCCCGAGAACGCCGAGCGCGTGATCGACGGTAACGAGCGCGTCGTGCGCGCCCGTCTGGACGACGCTAAGTTCTTCTACGAGGAGGACCTGAAGATCTCCCTCGACGAGTTCCGTGAGCGTCTGTCCAAGGTTGCCTTCCAGGAGAAGCTCGGTAGCGTGCTCGCCAAGTCCGAGCGCATCGAGCAGCTCGCGCTCGCTATCGCCCGCGAGGCTCACCTGGGCGCCCATCTTGCCGCCGACGCTGCTCGCGCCGCGCACCTGTGCAAGGCAGACCTGGTGTCCAACGCCGTCGTCGAGTTCACGAGCCAGCAGGGCGTGATGGGTGGTTACTACGCCTGCGCGATGGGGGAGAACGACGAGGTCGCCAACGCCATTCGCGATCACTATCGTCCCCGCTTTGCCGGCGACGAGCTGCCCGAGGGTACCGCCGGATGCATCGTGGCCTGCGCCGACAAGCTCGATACCATTGCTGGTATCTTTGCTATCGGTGAGCCTCCGACCGGCTCCTCCGACCCCTACGCGTTGCGTCGTGCCGCCATCGGCATCATCAACATCCTGCGCGATCGTCTGCCGATCGACCCCACGTCGCTCATCGACTTCGCCCTTGAGCTCTATACCGAGCAGGGCATTGCGTTTGACGCCGCCGAGGTCGCCCAGCAGGTTCGCGACTTCTTCCACGGCCGTCTGGTGAGCATGGCCCGCGACGAGAAGATCCCGGCCGATACCGTTGCCGCCGTCTCCGCGGTGCACATTATCGCCCCGTCCGTCTTCTTCGCCCGCTGCGCCGCCCTCGACGAGGCCCGCAAGAACGACGCCGAGACCTTCGACAACCTGGCGACCGCCTATGCCCGTGCCGCGCATATCTCCAAGCTCGAGCTGGGCACGGAGTACGACCGCAGCCTGATGGGCGAGGTCGAGCTTGCGCTCGCCGACGCCTCCGAGGCTGCTCAGACCGCCGTCGACGCCGCTCTCGCTGCCGAGGATTACCCGGCCGCGTTTGCCGCTCTGGCCGCCCTGCGCGCGCCCATCGACCGTTTCTTCGACGAGGTTATGGTCATGGACAAGGACGAGCAGCTCCGCGATAATCGCCTTAAGCTGCTCAACCGCTTCGAGGCCGTTTTCTCCGGCATCGCCAACATCGGTGAGCTTGCCCGCAAAAAGTAAGCTAGCCTGCGCGTAAGCGCAAAAGGAGCCCCGCATGGATTGCCCGGTCACCGCTCGTCCCACCGTTATCGTTATCTCCGACTCGCTCGGCGATACCGCTTGCGAGGTGGTGCTTGCGGCGTCCGGGCAATTTGATGAAGGGGCTTTTCGTGTATTGCGCCTGCCCAAGGTGACCTCGGTGGAGCAGGTCAAGTCGTTTGTGGGTCAGCGCGTCGATGCGGACCACCGCGACATTGCCGTGTTCCATACCATCGTCGATCCCGCATTGCGTGCCCGCGTGCTCGACTATCTGGGCATGCTGCATATTCGCTCGGTCGACCTGATCGGCCCGACGCTTGCCGTGCTGTCGTCGCTTATCGGCGTGCCGCCCAAAGGCGTGGCCGGCGTAATCCATAAGACAGACGACCGGTACTTCCATCGCATTGAGGCCATGGAGTATTTCGTCGAGCACGATGACGGACGTGGCTGCGATGATCTTTCGGGTGCCGATATCGTGCTGCTGGGTGTGTCGCGTACATCCAAGACGCCGCTTTCGATGTATTTGGCCTACCAGGGCTACAAGGTCGCCAACGTTCCGCTGGCGCACGGTATGGAGCCGCCCAAGTCGATTTACGAGGTCGACCCGATGCGCCTATTCGGTCTGATTTCGACCGTCGATGTGATCTCCGAGATTCGCGATAGCCGTCTGGGCGATGACTATGCGCGTGCCGTCGCCGGCTCCTACGCCGCGCCCGAGAGCGTGCGCAGCGAGCTCGAGGAAGCCCGTGCGCTCATGAAGCGCCTGGGTTGCTTTGTGGTGCGCACCGACGGCAAGGCGATCGAGGAGAGCGCCTCCGAGATTATTGCTCATCTGGAGGAGATCCAAGAATCAAGGGCCCGCCGCGCCGCTCGCCGCGCGCAGCAGCAGTAACTACTGAGTAGCTAATTTGGGACGTGTCTCTATAGTATTGTCAACTCTCCTGGGACGAGCCCGCCCTCCTCGAGTCGCTCGGGAGGCTCGGCGTTGCAGAGACGGCGAGGCCGGACGGGGATTACCTCTTCGTGATGGAGGGGAACCCCGGCGCTGGAGGGCGACGGGGAGGCGCCTCGGGTGCAGCTACACAAGGGGGCCTGTCCACGAGGTCCACGTGCGGGAAGTCAATTAATTTACCGTTCAAAAAGGGGGCAATGTGGGAAAGGGCCAAGCCGACTATTGAAATGACGATAAAGACGAGGCATCCTGATGTATGTCGGAATATAGATAGGACAAAACGTATCATCTATATCGCTTCTATGAAACCCGATGCAAGTTCTTCTCAATCTCGAAATAGATTGAAGGCATTGAGAGGAACTTTCTACTACAAAAATCGTAGGTCTGCCACCTAGACAGAAGAAGTGATTTTGTATGCGGAATCTTGCATTTTGAAAACCGGTGCCAACTATGAGGTGTGAGTCGGGCTCGGTAAAGCGCGGGGGAAATGAGATAGGCTGCGCGTCATCAGAGAGTGGCGCGCAGCCTATTGACCTGCTTTCGTATGACGGATGCTTTAGAGGATCCAGGGGCCAAGTGGGTTGCCATCTGCGGAGCAGTCTTGAATCGTTAGGATGGGATTTTGAAAGGGCTGTCTCTCCCTCCACGCCTTCAAGTGATAGGTGCAGACGCGGTCGTAGTGGATTTTTTTGTATGCGCGCGATATCTCTTTTACAGCCTCCTCTTTGCTGGAATATTTTCCTGGAGCATGTGCAACAGATGTGCATGCGATACCGTCGATCCAGCCAGATTGGGGTCCGAGGTTAAAGCTTGAGATTATTGTCAAGACACCATTGAGGCCAGCTTGCAACAAATCGTTCTGTATTCGTTGGTAGTGTCGAGAAAGTTGGTGTAGAGCCCCATCCGAAGCGAGTCGGCCCGGCGTCCTAGAATCTGGAATACGGTTGA
>NZ_WQPK01000018.1 GCF_018785265.1 Collinsella aerofaciens
GGGAAGCCGTTCCAGGGATTAGTTCTCCTTCCGGTAAGGGCCCAGGTAGACTACCTGGTCGATAGACGGCAGGTGCAAGGACGGCGACGTCCTCAGCCGAGCCGCACTAATCGCCCGAGCTCTTCCGGAACCGCACCTCGCGGCCCGCGGGACATGCGCTCATGCGCGGTCCGGGCACGAGGATGCCCCCGAGTCACCTCCCCTATGCGCCATGCGGCCCCCAGGGCACGTGTAGAGTGAGACCCAGGACACCGTAACGGTGGGCGCCGCCCACCGGTCAGCGGCCAGAGCATGGGGGGCACGCCCGGTCCCGTTCCGAACCCGGAAGCTAAGCCCCATCGCGCCGAGAGTACTGCGGGGTCAGCCCGTGGGAGGCCAGGGCGCCGCTGACCGGTGGACGGCACTGAGCCGTCATCCGAAACTGGAGAAGGGGGAGGCCTCGCGGCCTCCCCCTTTTTTGCGTTGTATACACGTTGTACTTTGGGACCTAGTTCCCCCGTATGCGCTCTTACTGTTTGGCTGTATTTTGAGTCCTTCTAGTGTATTTGAGCGATAATTACTCGCATTGGCGTTAGGGAGGGCTTGATGTTTACCGTATTTGTCTTGGGCAATATTGCTTCGGGTAAGTCGACTGCCTGCCGCTATTTCGAATCTCGTGGCGCTATGCTAATCGATCTGGATGAGCTTGCAAAATCGCTGTATGTGCCGGGCTCTGATATCGTCAATACTCTCGCGGATGAATTCGGTTGGGACATTTTGGATGAGGAAGGCGGCATTCGCCGCAGCATCCTCGCTTCTCGAGCTTTCGCTTCTCCTGATTCGGTCGCACGGCTCAATGGCATCGTGCATCCCGTTCTGATTGAACAGCTTTCGCTTAGGATTCTCGATCCGGTTTGTTGTACGGTTTCATCTCCCCGTTATCCCTTTGCGGTGGTCGAGGTTTCTGCTCCGACTGGTTTTGAGGATGCATTTGGCTTGGCTGATGAAATTCTGGTCATCAGCGCCCCTTTGTCAGTTCGTCGCGAGCGCGCTATTCAACGTGGCATGGAGCCATCTGATTTCGATGCCCGTTCTGCTTGTCAGCCCGATGAGTCTGCGCTGTGCAATCTCGCTACAACGGTGATTGACAATGCGGCAGGCGATAATTCGCTCTTTGAGCAGCTTGACTCATGGCTTGCATGCCATGGGTTTATAGACGCTGCGGATTAGGAGGAGGCCGATGCCTAAGGCACGTTTCTTTATGTGGTATCGCGTGGCGCCACTTGCCGTTGTGTTCGTCTTCGGCCTTATTTCGCTCGTCTACTCGTGTGCTCCTGCTGCTTTCTTTAAGCCGCTGTATCCGATTGACTACGAAGCGTATGTAAAGCAATCCAGTATTTCGCATAATCTGGATCCGTATCTGGTGTGCGCTGTCATTAAGTCGGAATCGAATTGGGATCCCGAGGCCGAGTCGAATCAAGGTGCTCAGGGATTGATGCAGCTGATGCCCGAGACTGCCCAGGATATGATCGCCAAGGGCCTTGTTGACGGTGGCGAGTATTCGGCCGACAACCTTAACGATCCGGCTACGAATATCGAGTTTGGCTGTGCGTATCTTTCGTATCTTCTAGCGTATTTTAACGGGTCGACTGACAGTGCCATTGCCGCCTATAACGCCGGCATGGGCAATGTCGACGGATGGGCGCAGCAGGGTACGTCGCTTCATAATGCAATCACCTTTCCCGAGACGCAGGCGTATCTGATTCGTGTCAATAATGCCTGGGCTCGCTACAAGACCCTCTATCCCGATCGGTTCGTATAGGACTATGCCTGCCGCCTGCGTATACTGCAGATATATGAGTTAGGAGTATCCATGGCGGAATTTGAAGTAGAACGCGTTGGTGGTGAACTTAAGCGCTTTGGCGTTGAAGGCTCTGACGTGCCGTTTAAGGTCGTGTCTCCCTATGACCCTGCAGGCTCTCAGCCTAAAGCCATTGAGTCGCTTGTGCAGGGTGTGAGGGACGGAGACCGCTATCAGGTTTTGCTGGGCGTGACTGGTTCGGGCAAGACCTTCACGATGGCAAAGACTATTGAGGCCCTGGGAAAGCCGACGCTGGTCATGGCTCCGAATAAAACGCTCGCCGCTCAGCTTGCGAGCGAGCTCAAAGAGTTCTTTCCCAACAACGCTGTGGTCTACTTCGTCTCGTACTACGACTACTATCAGCCCGAGGCGTATGTGCCGCAAAGCGATACATATATCGAGAAAGACTCCTCGATTAACGAAGAGGTTGAGATGCTGCGACATCAGGCGACCGCATCGCTGCTCTCTCGACGCGATGTGATCGTTGTCGCATCGGTCTCGTGTATCTATGGCATTGGCTCTCCTGAGGACTATGCGGGTCTGGCTCCAAACGTCGACAAGAAGGTGCCGCTCGAGCGCGATGACTTTATCCATGCACTTATCGACATTCAATATGATCGCAATGACTATGACCTGGCACGCGGCACGTTCCGCGTGCGCGGCGATGTTGTCGACGTGTATCCGCCTTATGCCGAGCATCCGTTGCGGTTTGAGTTCTTTGGCGACGAGGTCGAGCTGATTGCCGAGATCGATGAGGTCACCGGTGAGATGCTTCGTGAGTACGAGGCAATCCCCGTATGGCCGGCATCGCACTACGTGACCGAGAAGCCGAAGGTCAAGGCGGCTCTGAAATCGATCAGCGAAGAGTGCGAGAAGCGCGTGGCGGAGCTCAAGGCGACCGACAAGTTGCTCGAGGCGCAGCGTCTGCAGCAGCGCACCGATTATGATCTTGAGATGCTCGAGACGATGGGCTTTTGCAACGGCATCGAGAACTACTCGCGTCATCTGGACGGTCGCAAGCCGGGTGAGCCGCCGTTTACCCTAATCGATTACTTTCCCAAGGATATGCTCTGCATCATCGATGAGAGCCATGTGACGGTGCCGCAGATTCGCGGCATGCACGAAGGTGACCGCTCGCGTAAGGTGACGCTGGTGGAACACGGTTTTCGCCTGCCCTCGGCGCTCGATAACCGCCCGCTTCGTTTCGATGAGTTTGAGGCAAGGATACCCCAGTTTATCTATGTTTCGGCCACGCCGGGCGATTACGAGCTGCGGGTGAGCCAGAACGACGTTGAGCAGATTATTCGTCCGACCGGTCTGCTCGATCCCAAGATCGATGTGCGTCCGGTTCGCGGTCAGATTGACGATCTTGAGGACGAGATTCGCGAGCGCGTTGCCCGCAAGGAGCGCGTGCTGGTGACCACGTTGACCAAGCGCATGGCCGAGGACCTGACCGACCATCTGCTTGATGCGGGCATTAAGGTCAATTACATGCATTCTGATACGGCGACAATGGACCGTGTCGAGATCCTGCGAACGCTGCGCGAGGGCAAGATCGATGTCCTTGTTGGCATCAACCTGCTTCGCGAGGGCTTGGATCTCCCCGAGGTCTCACTGGTGGCAATTCTCGATGCCGATAAGGAAGGCTTCTTGCGCAACCGCCGTTCGCTGATTCAGACGATTGGCCGCGCGGCCCGTAACGCCGATGGCGAAGTCATCATGTATGCGGACGTTGTGACCGATTCGATGAAAGAGGCCATCGAGGAGACGCAGCGCCGTCGCGAGATTCAGATGGCATATAACGAAGAGCATGGCATCGTGCCCAAGACGGTGCGCAAGGCCATCAACGACATCTCAAGTTTTATTGCCGAGGCCGAAAAAACCGTGGGTTCCAAGGGACGCTCGAAGGGCGACTCTCTTGGCCATGGCGCATTCTATACGCCCGATGAGTCGGGCGAGGGCGGCGTGCCGGAAACGGTGGCGCCCGAGCAGACACTTGCGGAGCAGTTGGAAGAACTGCCGCATGACGAGCTTGTGCGGATTGTCGAATCCATGGAAGAGGATATGCGTAACGCTTCTGCCGCCATGGACTTTGAGGAGGCGGCGCGCCTGCGCGATGCCGTCGTTCAGATTCGGGCGATGCTCGAGGGCGCGTCTGAGGACGAGACGATCGAGCGCTTACGTTCACAGGCCCGCAAGGGTTCCACGTTCGCATCGGGCAGAAAACGCCAGGGTGCACGGTTTAAGAAATAGCGAACAGGCCCCGAGTTCTCTGTGGAGCTCGGGGCCTATGTCTTTTGCGCGCTGGAATTTGTGCGTTAGAGGTCTGCGATCAGGGCTTCAGCACAACGGATGCCGTCGGTGGCCGCGCTCATGATGCCGCCGGCATATCCAGCTCCCTCACCACAAGGGTAGAGGCCCGGGGTCGACACGGCATGGCACGTTCGGTCTCGGGTAACAGTGACCGGTGAGCTCGAACGAGTCTCCACGCCGGTAAGAACGGCATCGGGACGGTCGTAGCCTCGTAGCTTTTTTCCGAGTAGGGGAAGTCCCAGGCGGAGCGACTCGACGATATGCTGCGGTAGGGCTTCGTCAATTGCCGTCCAGGTCACACCGAGCGGATAGGTGGGCTTTACCTTTCCGGGCGCCTTGCTGGCGCGTCCTGCGAGGAAATCTCCGACGAGTTGTGCCGGTGCGTTCCAGTTGGAACCGCCCAGGCGATAGGCGGCCGCCTCGCAGGCACGCTGGAGCTCGATGCCGGCGAGCGGGTCATCGTTGGGAAGGTCCTCAGGCGTGACGTTAACGAGCAGGGCGGCATTTGCGTTGCGTCCGTCGCGGGCATTGAGACTGGCCCCGTTGACGCACAGATGGCACGGTTCTGAAGAGGCGGCAACAACCTGTCCGCCGGGGCACATGCAAAACGAGAACACGCTGCGGCCGTTGGGAAGATGGGCAACAAGTTTGTAGGGGGCCGCCCCGAGCGCTGGATGTCCCGCCGAGGCTCCATATTGGGCTCTGTCGATGTCGCGTTGCGGATGCTCGATGCGAACGCCCATGGCAAAGGTCTTTTGTGCGAGGGCCACGTTGTGGTCCTTAAGGAGCTCAAAAATATCGCGAGCAGAATGCCCGCAGGCGAGGATGAGGTGCTTTGTCTCGATTGGCTCGTAAGCGGCGTCTTGGGACGATTGGACATCAATACCGGTGATGGCGCCAGACGCGTCGATGCGAATGTCGACGAGCTTCGTTCGATAACGGACGACACCTCCGAGCTGCTCGATGCGCTGGGATATAGCGGTGACAACCTTGGGAAGGATGTCGGAGCCAATGTGCGGCTTGGCATCCCACAGAATATCGCGGGGCGCACCCGCCTCGACGAAGGTTTCGAGGATAAGGCGATGGGCGGGATTTTTTGTTCCCGTATTGAGCTTGCCGTCCGAGAAGGTCCCCGCGCCGCCCAGACCAAACTGAATATTGCTCTCGGGGTCGAGGATGCGCTCCTTTAGAAAGAGGTCGATCGCCTGCGAGCGGCGAAATGCCGGGTCGCCGCGCTCGATAAGCAAGGGCTTAAGACCTGCTTTGGCGAGCGTGAGCGCAGCGAAAAGGCCGGCGCATCCGGCGCCGACAACGACAGGGCGTTCTTGAGGTGCGTCGGAGACGGGGGAGGGGAATGAAGGCTCATCGTCTTCTATCGCGCGTACGCGCGAGCGGTCACGCTCGGCAACGCTGTCGACCGCTTCTCGCTCGAGGTGGGGACTAGTCAGCTCAACACGAAAGCTCAGGATAAAATGGACGTCTCGTTTTTTGCGAGCGTCGATTGACTTGCGGTGGAGTTCGATGGACTTGATCTCGGAGTCCTTGCAACGTAGGATGCGCTTGGCGACTCGCTTGCCAACAATGAGGCAGGTATTTTCATCGCCGGCTTCATCGAGCGACACGTTGACTTGGGTGATTTCGATCATCGAGGTCTCCTTAGAGGCAAGAAAGAGGCCGTCCGGTATCCCAGACGGCCCGAATGCGTTTTTGATTATAGACTGCGCGGCTACAGGCTGCTTGCAGCGCGAATGCCCGAGAGCCAGGCCCACGCAAGGTTAAAGCCTCCGCAATCGGCGTCGATGTCGAGCGCTTCGCCGCAGACGTAAAGCGGGGCGTCGACAGCGCTGCTCGCGCGTAGACTGGGTGTTGAGATGCTCTCGACAGATACGCCACCACGCGTGACCTGCGCCGAGCGCTCCTCGGCTGTTCCCTCGACGAGCAACTTAAAGTGCTTGAGGATCGAGACCAGGTGGATGACATCGTTGGAGCCTGGATGGCACTGCTCGAACGCCGTGCAGACGACGCGGGAGAGTTGCGGGGCGAGCATGCCGTCGAGCCAACGGGGATCGCGGGGCGAAAAGCCGCCGAGCAGCTCAACGCGCCGGTTGAGCATATCGAGCAGCTCGTCTTTGGAGAGGTCGGGGAAAACGTCGAGCAGGATCGTATCGCCGTGCTGGATACGACGGGAGAGGTTGAAGACAGCGACGCCCGAGATACCGAAGGTTCGAAACAGGACTTCACCGTCTTCGTGCCAGAGCTCATTATGATTGCGGGCGAGCGTCAAGCGGGCGCGGACGCGCAGGCCATCCAACGTCTTGATTGCCGCCCGATCGCCGACGACCGTTGCCGATACGGGGCAGAGGATGGGGCGCAGCGAAGTGAGGGGGAGGCGAAACGTATCGGCGATACCAGTGGGGTTGCCACCCGTGGCGATAATTACGGCATGTGCCTGCAGGGCCTCGTTCTTGCGAGGGACATCGGCGAGCGCTTTCCGAAGCGAGCGGAGCTCCGATTTTCGGTCGTCGCGCTTTTTTGCCTTGAGTGCCCGCGCTGGACGGTCTATTTGGAGTGTCCAGCCTTCGGAAGCTTTGCGCGCCGTGGCAATATTGGCTCCGCAGATTAAGGTGATACCTAGGCGGTCGCAAACGTTGAGAAGCGCGTCGCGCACCGATTCGGCGCGAAGGGAGCGCGGGTACAGTCGGCCTTCCTCGGAGGTTGTCATGATGCCCAGCGAGGAGAAGAAACCCATAAGCTCTTGTTCGGGTTGGGGGCCCATGACAGATTCGACGAATGCGGGGTGGTTATACCGCTGAGGATCAATCGATTCGTTGGAGAGGTTGCAGCGGCCGTTACCGGTCGCAAGGAGCTTAAGGCCGCAGGCGACATCGCGCTCAACGATGCAGACGCTTTTGCCAGCACGTGCGGCCGTAATGGCGGCGGCGAGGCCTGAAGCCCCGCCGCCGATTACCAGGACGTCATAGAAGGCGCTCGTGTTCACTTAGGCCTCGTCGGTCTCGTGCGGGGTAATAGCCTCGACGGCAGAGACTGCCTTGGGCAACATGCCATCGGGCAGCGCGGTCTCAACCTCGCCCTTATCGCAGGCCTCGGCGAGTGCCGGATTAATGGGAAGCGTGCCCAAGATGTCGAGGTTATAGCGCTCTGCGACCTCGGGGAGCTTGCTCTTGCCAAAGACCTCGATCTTCTTGCCGCAGTCGGGGCACTCAATATAGCTCATGTTCTCGACGATGCCCAGAATGGGGACGTTCATCTTCTCGGCCATGTTGACCGCCTTGGCGACAATCATCGAGACCAGATCCTGCGGGCTCGTGACGATGACGATGCCGTCGACGGGCAGTGACTGGAAGACGGTGAGCGCGACGTCGCCTGTTCCCGGAGGCATGTCGACCAGCAGGTAGTCGATGGGGCCCCACGAGGTCTCGCTCCAGAACTGCCTGATGGCGCCTGCGATGACCGGACCGCGCCAAAGGACGGGGTCGGTCTCGTTTTGGAGCAGAAGGTTGGAGCTCATGACCTTGACGCCGTGCTCGGAGATTTCAGGCAGCATGAGGTTGCCAAGGGCATGGACGTGGCGTCCGCTCATACCGAACATCTTGGGGATAGAGGGACCGGTGATGTCGGCATCGAGGACGCCGACCTTGTGGCCGTGACGGGCAAGCTCGGTGGCGATGGCACCGGTGACAAACGACTTGCCGACACCGCCCTTGCCGGAAAGCACGGCGATGACGCGTTTGACCTCGGACAGCGTATTCTCCTCAAATTGCGACGGCGACGTTTGTCCGCCGGCGGCCTGTGCGTGCTCGCAACCCATGTATGACTCCTTTGTATATGTTGGGGCCGGGGCCCCGTGATGTGACACGAGCGTCATTGTACCCTCGTTTGCGAGCGGGAGTCATTTACGATGCATTTGGGCCGAGCGTGCTTGCAATACGATGGGTCCAAGCGAATGGGCGGGCTTACTGAACTTTGCTGGCGAACTCGAGGTATTGCATGCGCTGCAGCTTGTTGATCGTCGAGGCGTATGGGCTGTCTTCAGATTCCAAGTCGTAGCGCAGCCCGTCGGTACCGAGGTAGCCGGCGACATTGATGGTGGGCACATCTGACCTTGTTGCAAGCAGAGCCTTTTGATAGTCGGTGAGCGGGGCGCCGATCTTATTAAGGGTAATGGCTGCAACCTCGTTTGCCCCGACGGTGTCGTAGACGTTGAGCTCGGTATTGCCGGCGATTTCATAGTTAGCCCAGACAAAATATGTCGACTGATAGATACGGAAAGCGTGGCTTGCCGTATCTTCCTGAGGGTACAGCTCGTCGTTGAGAGTCGTTGCGGCGCTCGGCTGATGGTCGCCAAAAAAGACAAGGACAACCGGTCTGCCGATATTGCGGAGCTCGTTGATAAAGTACTCGAGGTCCCGGTCGGATGCGTTGATGCAGGTAAGATAGGTGTTGAGCGCGCTATTGGCACCCTCGCTGGCTCCCTCGACCCAATAGTTTGTAAGCTCCTCGGCGGGAACGGTGCCATAGTCGTAGCCGCCATGATTTTGCATCGTGACGTCAAAGATGAACTGCGGGGCTTCGTCGGTTCTAAGCAGGTCGAGTATCTTGTCGTAGGTGGCGTAGTCGCATACGCCGGCATGGTAACAGGGCGCACCTTCGAAATCGCCGATTGAAAGAAAGTCTCCAAAGCCCAGCTGCTGATAGATTTTATCTCGATGGTAGTTGACGGGGTTTTGCGGGTGCATAGCGGTAGCGGTATACCCAAGCTCCTTAAGGTCCTTTGCCAGGCTGTCGACGCCATTCATCTGATATAGCTGATAGGGGATTTTGCCTAATCCGACAAAGGCCGTTGTCGCTCCGGTCAAAAATTCGAATTCGGAGTTCGCCGTTCCGCCACCGGCGACCGAAGCGAGCATGGTGCCGCGAACAAGTGTGTCGGGAAGCGAGTTGTAGAATGCGGGGCCGGTGTACCCGGCCGCCTGGAGCTGCTCAAAGCACGAAAGGTCGCTAAAACTCTCATTCATGACGGCAACAATCGTCGGCTTGATTTCATTGAACTGGGCAACGGCCGCCGCGCGCTGCTCGCTCGAGCCATACGTGCTGTCGTAGGTGGCGGCGAGCTCCTGCTCGATGCTCTGCGCCTCATCGGGCGTATAGTCTTCGGGCTTCTCAATGGGCAACTCGTTGACCATTTCGGTGAACGAAGTGATAAAACCCTGAGACGCATATGTGGTGATGGGCTGCCAACGGTCAAATCCAAAATTCAGCGCCTGCTCCAAGTCGATGCTGGAAAAGCCCGAGAGCCCCACAACGGTCACTAACAGAAAAGCACAGAGGTTAGCGGCGATTGCGGGGAAGACATGGGTGGGCGTACGGAGCTTTCGCGGACGGATAAGCGAAAGAAGCCCCAGGGAAATCTCCAGCAGGGCGAGAGAGGTTACGATTCCGGCGGTAAAGGTAAACTCGTATCCCTCGCTCACCTCCATTGCGGTGCCAAGGGTCAAGATATCGCTTGGCAGGATGGCTTCGCCTTTAAACGTTATGACGAAGTGCTCGGCAATGCCAAGGATGCAGCAGGCGACGGGCACGAGGGCCATGACGCCTCCATGACGCTGTCCCAGCAAATAAAGGGAGAGCAGAACCGTCGCGAGCAGCCCGACGGAAAACCCGAATGAGTTGGCGGGAATGCGATAGAACGTTTCGTTGCAGGCAATTTCGAGTGAAACGAACGAGAGCGCTGAAACAGCGGCGATGACAAGGATGTCACGGCAAATACAGGCAACCGTTCCCGTCGCAAGATCGGTTTGGTCGATAAGTCCCGAAACCAAGGGCTCGACAAGAAGTATGACGGCGGCAGCACCGAGCGCCGAATAAGAAAGGACCCATAGGGAACTGTCCTCATTTACGAGCAATTGATTCGTAATCCATGCAGCTACCATGCCGAGCGGGATGAGGAGCGTCGCGCACCAAAAGACGCGGGCAATGGGTGGCTTTTCATTGTGTTTGATTGAAAAATACACGCGCACGACGACGGTGGCCACGATAAGGATGGCGATGAATATGGGCAGATTGGCCATGTCACTCGAAGTGATTTCAAGGGGGATATCTTCGGTCATGGACGTTCCTCTGTTACGGCAAATTAAGTTCAGTATTAGATTACTGTAACCTTTCCACGGCATTTCGAGAAACAAAGCGCCCGATACGCAAAGCTAAAGGTCTGCGAATCTTGTATTACGAACATCTGTGCGCGTCGAGTGCGCTAAACTCATCGACAGTATGATTCGATGCAATAGGAGGCAAGGAGCTTCCATGTCTGATTCTTCTATCGTTATTCGCGGCGCTCGTGAGCACAACCTCCGTGATATCGATGTTTCCATTCCGCGTGACCAACTCGTGGTCATTACCGGTCTTTCTGGCTCGGGCAAGAGTTCGCTGGCATTTGACACTATCTATGCCGAGGGCCAGCGTCGATACGTTGAGAGCCTTTCGAGCTATGCGCGCCAGTTCTTGGGCCAGATGGACAAACCCGACTTGGATTCAATCGACGGCCTTTCGCCGGCGGTGTCGATTGACCAAAAGACGACGTCTAAAAACCCTCGCTCGACGGTTGGCACCGTAACCGAGATTTATGACTATCTGCGCCTGCTGTTCGCCCGTGTGGGCACCCCGCACTGCCCCGAATGCGGCCGCGTCATTGAGCGTCAGACGACCGACCAGGTTGCCGACAAGGTCTTGGCGGCGGGGGAGGGCCGCCGCGCGTTTGTGCTGGCACCGGTGGTGCGCGGGCGAAAAGGCGAGTACACCAAACTGTTTGAGGACCTTCGCGCCGAGGGCTTTAGCCGCGTGCGTGTCGACGGTGAAGTGCGCTCGCTCGACGATCCGATCGATCTGGACAAGAAGTTCAAGCACGATATCGAGGTCGTGGTCGACCGCATCGTGATTCGGGAAAACTCTCTGGGCCGCATCGCCGAGTCTGTTGAACAGGCGACTGCCTTGGCGCACGGCAATGTAAACGTGTACATGCTGCCCGATCGCGATGCTCCCGAGGGGACCGAGGGCGAACTGCTGGAGTATTCGTTGGCCTTGGCGTGCCCGGAGCATGGACACTCCATTGACGATCTTCAGCCGCGTGATTTTTCGTTCAACGCTCCCTATGGCGCATGTCCTGAGTGCGACGGCCTGGGCTTTAAGAAAACCGTTGATGCCGAGGCGCTGATTGAGGACCCCTCGAAGTCCATTGCCGACGGAGTCTTTGGTAGCCTGTTTGGCAATTCGAACTACTATCCGCAGATTTTTGCTGCGGTCTGCAAACACTTTAAGGTGAGCGCCGATACGCCGTGGGAGGACTTGCCCCCTCGCGTGCGTCGTGCATTCTTGGATGGCCTGGGCGATACGAAGATCTCGGTCGACTACCAAAAGCTCGACGGACGTCGTAGCCAGTGGGATACAAAGTTTTCGGGCGTTCGCAACATCCTGTACGAACGCTATGCCGAGACGACGAACGAGAACACCAAGGCGCGCCTGGAGAAGTACATTCGCGAGGAACCGTGCTCGAGCTGCCACGGCGCTCGTTTGCGCCCTGAGATGCTCGCCGTCACCGTGGGCGGCAAGTCCATTTACGAGGTTTGTTGCCTGTCGTGCCGTGAGTCGCTCGAGTTTTTTGAGGGCTTGGAACTTACCGAGCGTCAACGGTTTATCGGCGGCCGTATCGTCAAGGAAATCCTGGAGCGCTTGCGTTTTCTGGTCGATGTTGGACTCGACTATCTGACGCTCGATCGTGCTTCGGCGACGCTTTCCGGTGGCGAGGCACAGCGTATTCGACTGGCAACGCAGATCGGCGCGGGTCTCATGGGCGTGCTCTATATTCTGGATGAGCCCTCGATCGGTCTTCATCAGCGTGACAACGAGCGCCTGATCAAGACGCTCGAGCGCCTGCGCGATATCGGCAATACCGTTATCGTCGTCGAACACGACGAGGATACAATCCGTGCCGCCGACTACGTGATCGACATGGGGCCCGGCGCCGGCGTCAACGGCGGACACGTAGTCGCGGCGGGAACGCCTGCCGATATCATGGCGTGTCCTGAGTCGATGACGGGCGCTTATCTGACCGGCAAACGAATGATCCGGGTGCCTGATGAACGGCGCAAACCCGGTCGCGGCTGCCTTAAAATTACGGGCGCTCGAGCCAACAACCTCAAAAACGTTACTGCCAAGATCGAGTTTGGTACGCTTACGGTTGTTACCGGCGTGTCGGGATCGGGCAAGAGCTCCCTAGTTACCGACACCATTGCGCCTGCCCTTACGAATGCCATTCACCGCTCGACGCGCCCTGTGGGTCCGTATAAGAAAATCGAGGGCATCGAGTGTATCGATAAGGTTATCGATATCGACCAGTCGCCGATTGGCCGCACGCCGCGTTCCAACCCTGCTACCTATATCGGCCTGTGGGATGATCTTCGCGCACTGTTTGCGAGTACGCCGGAGTCGAAGGCGCGCGGCTACTCGCCAGGTCGTTTCTCCTTTAATGTGAGTGGCGGGCGCTGTGAGGCGTGCAAGGGCGACGGACAGATCAAGATCGAGATGCACTTCCTTCCCGATATCTACGTTCCCTGCGAAGTTTGCGGCGGTAAACGCTACAACCGCGAGACACTCGAGGTCACCTATCGTGGCAAGACCATCTCGGACGTGCTCGACATGAGCGTTACCGAGGCGCTGGCCTTCTTTGGGAATATCCCGCAGATTAAGCGCAAGCTCCAGACGCTGTACGATGTAGGCTTGGGCTACGTGAGCCTGGGCCAGCCCGCCACGACGCTTTCGGGCGGCGAGGCGCAGCGTGTAAAGCTCGCCAAGGAGCTTCATCGACGCCAGACGGGCAAGACGTTCTATATTTTGGACGAGCCGACGACCGGCCTTCATTTTGAGGACGTCCGCCAGCTGCTCGATGTACTGCAGCGCTTGGTCGATGCGGGCAACACGGTGCTGGTGATTGAACACAACCTTGATGTCATCAAGGTTGCCGACCGCCTGATCGATATGGGTCCCGAGGGCGGTAACGGCGGCGGAACCGTCGTGGTTTCGGGTACACCGGAGCAGGTTGCGGACTGTCCGCAGAGTTATACGGGCAAGTTTTTGGCGCCGTTGCTCAGGCGTGACCGGGAGCGCCAGGCTCAACTTGATGCTCAATAAATAGGCGATTCAGTTTATGGGCGCCATCGACTCCTTGTGATTCGATGGCGCTTGCTGTGCCGAAGTGACGTATGCAGCCGAATTGGACATATACTTAATCCTTACGTCCGAATGCGAGGGAAAGGATATGTCATGGCAAAGGCTGTAAAGACGCCAAAAACCAATGCGATGCGCGAGCTGGAAAGCGCCGGCATTTCCTATGTTCTACATACGTACGAAGACGATGGCGATGAGTCGGTGGGCCTGGGGGTCGCGATTTCGGAGCAGCTTGGCGAGGAGCCCGGTCAAGGATTTAAGACTTTGGTCTGTGTGACACCGTCCAACGACTATGTCGTGTGCTGCATCCCTGTTGCCGACGAGCTCGATCTAAAGTCCGCCGCGCGTGCCGCGGGGGAGAAGTCCTTGGCCATGATGCATGTGAAGGATTTGCTTGCGGCGACTGGCTACGTTCGCGGCGGCTGCAGCCCGGTCGGTATGAAAAAACGCTACCGGACGCTCATTGATGAGACATGTGTCCTTTGGGATACCATTTTTATTTCGGGAGGCAAGCGTGGTTATCAGCTCGAGCTTGCACCCGATGATTTAATTGCATTTTGCGGGGCGACGGTTGCCGCGATTACGAGAGAGGACTGAGCGATGCCGCAGGAAGAATTGAAGCGCGGAGCTCATTTTGCAAAAGAATCTGCGCCTCAGACACCCTCATCCGAAGCTTCTTCGTCGCGAGATGACACTGACGACATGGGCTCGTCGGACTACTCCACGGTTGGTCGTTCCGCCGGGCTTATGACCATCCTGACTATCGTGTCTCGCGTCACCGGTTTTATCCGCACGTGGGCAATGGCGGCCGCTATCGGCATGTCGCTACTCTCGTCCTCCTATCAGGTCGCCAACAACCTGCCCAATATGCTCTACGAACTCGTGATGGGCGGCATGCTCGTGACGGCGTTTTTGCCCGTGTACATGGGCGTGAGGCGTGAGCAGGGTCGCGAGGCCTCAAACGAGTACGTGGGCAACCTGCTCGGCATTCTGCTTTTGGTGCTGGGTGGCATTTCGTTGCTGGGGACCGTGTTCGCCCCGGGCTTTATCTGGACGCAATCGTTCCTTTCGGGTGACGGCGGCAGCATGGATACCGCTGCGTTCATGTTTCGTTTCTTTGCCATCCAGATTCTGTTTTATGGTTTGGGCTCGGTGTTCTCGGGCGTTCTCAACGCACACCGCGACTACTTCTGGTCGACGTTTGCTCCGGTCCTCAACAATGTGATCGTCATTGCGAGCTTTATGGGTTTTGCGCCCGTGTCCGCACAGTTTGGCGAACGTGCCGGCATCATCTTGATTGCGGCCGGTACGACCCTCGGTGTCTTTGTTCAGATGGCATGTCAGATCCCCGCGCTTGGCAAGCACGGCGTGCATCCCCATATCCATATCGACTTTAAGGACCCCGCACTGCGGCAGACGATTGCGCTCGGTATCCCGACGCTGCTCGCCACGGTGTGCATGTTTGTCTCGACTTCTATCACCAACGCTGCCGCGCTGGTGGTCCAGCCCGAGACTGGTCCTTCCGTCATCGCCTATGCGCGCCTGTGGTACACGCTGCCCTACGCGCTGATTGCCGCCTCGCTTTCGACGGCGCTCTATACCGAGCTCTCTCACGACGCGCAGGAGAAGGATTACGACAGCGTTCGCACGGGCATTTCGCGTGGCGTCGCCCAGATGCTGTTCTTCCTGATTCCGTTCGCGCTGTACCTGATTGTCTTCGCGCGTCCGCTCAACATGATCTACTGTGCTGGCAAGTTCGATGAATCCGGCGTGACGCTGGTGTCCGAGTACCTTGTCTACCTGGCGCTCTCGCTGCCGCTCTACGGCGTGGTCGTGTTGATGCAGAAGAGCTTCTCTGCCTTGCTCGACATGAAGCCCTATAGTCGCTATTGCCTGTATTCTGCCATCGGCCAGGCCGGCTCGGTTCTGCTGTTTGGCGTTGTGCTGGGCTTCGGCATGCCGGCAATCGCGCTTTCGTATGTCGTCGACTACGTGATCTTGGTCGGTTGTTCGCTGTGGTGGCTGCGTCGTCGTCTGCGTGGCCTTCAGGTCAAATCTATCCTACATGGCGGTTTCTTTGGCCTTTTGCTTGGTGGCCTGGGTGCTGCCGCAGGCGCCGGCGTCATGTGGGCGCTTGAGCACTTTGTCGGGGCGCTTGGCGGTTCGATTCTGATTACTCTTGGCTATGTTTGCGTTGCGGGTGTCGTCTCGCTTGCTGTTACCTTTGGCCTTGCCGTCGTCCTTAAGATGCCCGAGGTCTCGGCGCTGCTTCGTCGCAAGTAGGTGCGCGTGGCCGGTCACGACAACATTCCAACGCTTGCCGAGCAGGTTTCGCGCGTTCCCACACAGCCCGGATGCTACCTTTGGAAGGATGCCAAGGGCGATGTCATCTACGTGGGCAAGGCGAAAAACCTACGCGCCCGCATGCGTCAATACGTGACACTGCAGGATGAGCGTCAAAAGATTCCGCTGATGATGCAGCTGGTGGCGAGCTTTGACTATATCGTGGTGGAGACCGAGCATGAGGCGTTGGTGCTCGAGCGCAATTTGATTGGTCAGTACCATCCGTACTTTAACGTCGACCTCAAGGATGACAAGAGCTACCCCTTTATCGCCATTACAAAGGGCGACCTGTATCCCGCTATCAAATATACGCGTGAGCGTCATAAGCCGGGAACGCGCTATTTTGGACCCTATACCGATAGCCGTGCGGCACGTGAGACGATAGATACGCTGCGCAAGGTTATTCCCATCTGCTCCGCATCCTGTGCGGAGTGGCGTCGTTGTCGCCGTATCGTTGAGTCCCACAAGGGCGAGGAAGACATCGTCAATATGATTTGCGCGCAAAACGGGCGTCCCTGCTTTGACTACCATGTCGGGCGCGGCCCGGGTGCGTGTGTCGGCGCGATTTCCCCGGCAGACTATGCCAAGAACGTCAAGCGTGTCGAGCGCTTTTTGTCGGGCCATCGCAAGGATGTCGTCGATGAGCTGACCTCCGAGATGACGGATGCCGCCGAGGCGCTCGACTTTGAGCGCGCGGCACGCGTCAAACGTCGTTTGGAGGTCATCAGGGGTCTGGACGATCGTCAGCAAGTCGTTTTTCCCTCCAGTGTCGATATCGATGTCATCGGGTTCTATCGCGAGGAGACCATCTCCGCCGCTTGCGTCTTCGTCGTTCGCGAGGGCCGAACAGTTCGCACCTGCGAGTTCATTCTCGACAAGGGTCTTGATGTTGACGAGGAAGAGCTCCAGTCGGGCTTTCTTAAGCGCTATTACGACGAGACGGCTGATATTCCAGCTGAGGTCAACCTTTCCGTCGAGCTTGAGGATGCGGAGGCGCTGGGGGAATGGCTTGCGGGCAAGCGCGAGCGTTCCTGCCATCTCCATAGGCCGCAGCGTGGCGAAAAGCACCGTTTGCTCGATATGGCATCCAAAAATGCGCGCCATGCCCTCATGCGCTACATGATGCGAACGGGGTACGCTGACGACCGCACCAATCAGGCGCTCCTGGAGCTCGAAAGCGCGCTGGCGCTGCCAGCGCCGCCGATGCGTATCGAGTGCTTCGATATCTCGACGCTGCACGGAACCTTTACCGTCGCCTCGATGGTGGTGTTTACCAACGGACGCGCCGACAAGAGCCAGTACCGTCGTTTTAAAATTCAGGCCGAATTGGACGAGGCAAACGACTTCGTGTCGATGTCCGAGGTTTTGGGACGACGCTATGCTCCCGAGCGCATGGCCGACGAGCGCTTTGGATCGCGCCCCGATTTGCTCGTTGTCGATGGCGGTAAGCCGCAATTGACCGCTGCGATCAAGCAACTTGAGGCTCTTGGGCTCGATATACCAGTTTGTGGCTTGGCAAAGGCCGATGAGGAGGTTTTCGTGCCTTGGGACGAGACTCCAGTCGTGCTTCCGACCGGGTCCGCGTCGCTCTATCTAATCAAACAGGTGCGCGATGAATCGCACCGTTTTGCCATCACGTTCCATCGCGAATTGCGCGATAAAGCCATGACGGTTTCGGTACTCGATGACGTTCCAGGCGTGGGACCCACCAGAAAACGTGCCCTTATGCGCCATTTTGGCTCGATGAAGCGTTTGCGCGCGGCGAGCGAGCAAGAGATCGCGGAAGTTCGAGGCGTTCCGGCCGATGTCGCCAAAGCGGTCCACGAGGCACTTGTTGCATGGAATGCCGAACGCGCCCAGGCATCGGCCAACCGTTCCGAAAACTAAACGTGCTTCTAAACAACTGATATACATGATTGGCCGATTTTCAACCATTTATTTCGCCATGATTGCCTGCTGGTTTCGGGTTTTATTAACGCTAAAACGTTTGACTAACCCAAGCGAAAACCCTGCTATCCTGCGGGTTGACGAAGACTGATATCTCACCTCGCCGATACATACTGTCTGGCGAATCGTTTGTCAACGAATTCGGTGAACGGTAGTAAATACCGTTCAAGCGTATGTATGTATCGGTCGCCGAGCGCGGCACCTCAGTTGGGTTCGTCGGTAGGTAAGGTATATATCGTCCGCAAGTTGCGCGGGGGCAAGTCTAGATGCTCCCGAGTAAGATTCTCTATTGAGATAGGAGAAGACATGGCCATCATCAACAAGGGTATGTCCAGGCGTTCGTTCCTCGGCCTCACCGGCAGCGTCGCTGCTGTCGCAGGGCTTGGTCTCACCGGCTGCGGTGGCAGCTCTAACGACGAGGGTTCCGCTTCCGGTTCCACCGATTCCGCTAACCGTGGCGGCGGCGTGATCACCGCTGGTTCCGCTTACGCTCCGTCCAGCTTCGATCCCGCCAGCACCGGCTCCGCTGTGGGCCTGGGTGCTAACTGGCACGTCGTCGAGGGCCTCTACGGCATCGATTACCACGACTACAGCACCTTCAACGAGCTCGCCACCGACGATCCTAAGTCCGTGGACGACACCACTTTCGAGGTCACCATCCGCAAGGGCGCCAAGTTCTCCGATGGCACCGAGGTCACCGCTGACGATGTCGTTGCCTCCTACACCGCTTGCGCCGCTTCCGCTACCTATGCTCCGTTCTTCCAGCCCTTCGAGTCCATCGAGGCCAAGGACGCCAGCACCGTGACGGTCAAGACCAAGGTCCCCAACTTCTCCCTGCTCAAGGATCGTCTGGCCATCGTCCGCGTTACCCCGGCCACTCAGACCGAGGAGGATCGCGCCAAGCAGCCGATCGGCTCCGGCCCCTGGATGTACGACTCTATCTCCGATACCGAGATTACCCTGGTTCCCAATCCTGAGTACAACGGTGAGTATGCTGCCGAGGATAAGAAGATCCAGTACAGCATCCTGACCGACCCCACCGCTCGCGTTACCGCTCAGCAGGAGGGCTCCACGCTCGTTATGGAGCTCGTTACCGCTGACGCCGTCGACCAGCTTGAGAGCGCCGGCTGCAAGATCGATAACGTTCAGGGTTTCGGCACCCGCTTCATCATGTTCAACGTCGCCAAGGAGCCTTGGAACAACGTCAAGGTCCGTCAGGCTGTCATGTATGCGCTCGACACCGAGAAGATGGTCAGCAACACCTTCGCCGGCCTTGCCACCGCTGCCAGCTGCTACCTGCCCAAGAGCTTCACCAACTATCATGAGGCTTCCACGGTGTACAAGACCGACGCCAAGAAGGCTAAGAAGCTCATCGAGGAGTCTGGCATCACCCCGGGTGCCATCACCCTGCGCACCACCGACAACGAGCAGATTAAGGGCATGGCCGCCCAGGTCAAGAACGACCTCGACGCTCTCGGCTTCGATGTGACCATCCAGACCGATACCTCGCCGGCCACCTACGCTGCCATCGACGGCGGCGAGGCCTACGATATCCTCCTTGCCCCTGGCGATCCTTCCTGCTTCGGCGCCGACCCCGACCTGCTGCTCAACTGGTGGTACGGCGACAACGTCTGGATGCAGACCCGTTGCCCGTGGAAGGAGTCCGCTGAGTGGCAGAAGCTCCACAGTCTCATGGACGAGGCTCTTGCCGCCGAGGGCGACGAGCAGCAGAAGAAGTGGAACGAGTGCTTCGACATCATTGCCGACAACGCCGTTCTGTACCCCGTTGTCCACGTCAAGACCGTCTCCGCTTCCTGGGACGATCCGTCCACTGCGCCCAACGGCGAGGCCCTCGATGGCTTCAAGGGCATCGGCACGACGAGCATGTCCTTCAGGGGCGTTGCGACCGTCAAGGCGTAAGACTCGCTTGAGTCTGTATGCAGGATGTCGGTCATTGGGGCCGTATCCTCATAGTTGAAACAAAGACCCGGGCGGCAACGATGTCGCTCGGGTCTTGTAATGAGTACCCGTACTCATATACCAGTTGGTCCTACCGACAAAAGAAAGGGGAGAGAACGTGAACAACTTGCTACGTTTGATTGGAAGGCGTCTTGTGGCGCTGCCGATCATGGCATTGGGCGTCACCGTCCTGGTGTTCTTCCTTATGTCGTTCTCCAAGACCGACCCCGCCTACACGGCGTTGGGTGACGGTGCCTCGCCCGAGGCGGTTGCCGAGTACCATGAGAAGTATGGTCTGGACGACCCCTGGCCCGTGCGCTACGTGCGCTATATGGGCGATTTGATCCATGGCGACATGGGCACCTATGGTGCTGCTCGCAACTCCGTTGCCAAGCGCATCTCCACGGCCCTGCCCGTCACGATGCAGCTGACCTTTATCGGTCTTGCCATCGGTGCGGTCGTTTCGTTTTTGCTCGGCGTCATCGCGGCACTGTATCGCGACAAATGGCCGGACCAAGTGATCCGCGTCTTTTCCATCGCCGGCTTGGCAACCCCGTCGTTCTGGCTTGCCGTTCTGTTGATCCTGCTGTTCTCTTCCTACCTTAAGGTGCTCCCGGCATCGGGTGCTCTGCCTCACTTCACCACGAATCCGGTTGGCTATCTTGGACGTATGATCATGCCCGCTATCGCCTTGGCATTTCCGCTGACGGGCCAGATGACTCGTATCGTGCGTACCGCCATGGTCGAGGAGCTCGACAAGGATTATGTCCGTATGGCTCGCGGCGCCGGCGTTCCCGAGAAGGTCGTCGTCGGCATCAACGTTCTTCGCAATGCGCTGATCACCCCGGTCACCACCCTCGGTCTTAAGATCGGTTACCTCATGGGCGGCGCCGTCGTCATCGAGGTTATCTTCAACCTCCCCGGCATGGGCACTGCGATTCTGCAGGGCGTTCAGGGCAACGAGGCGAACCTGGTTCAGGGCGTCGTTATCGTCGTTGCTCTCGCCTTCATCATCATCAACATCGTGGTTGACATGCTCTACCTGCTCATCAACCCGCGCATCAGGACGGTGTAGATTATGGTAAAGATTCGAGAGAAGCAAACCGAGCAGCTCGAGAAGGCTGCCTCCAAGGGGCTCAAGCTCGGTGGCTGGAAGAAGATGACGTTGTCTTCTAAGATTGCCGCCGTCGTGCTGGTGCTGGTCGCCCTGACTGCGATTCTGGCGCCCCTTCTTGCCCCCTATAGCCCGGTCGAGATCTTTACGGCTCGCCAGGCTCCCGGCAACGGATTTATCTTCGGTACCGACGATAAGGGTCGCGACATTCTGTCGCGTATGCTCTACGGTGGTCGTTACTCGCTGATTATCGGCTTTGGCGCCACCGCCATGGCTCTGGTCTGCGGCTCGGTCGTGGGCGCCCTTGCAGCGGTTTCGCGCAAGGCCGTCTCCGAGACGATCATGCGTATCCTGGACATCATCATGTCCATCCCGGGCATCGCCCTCGCGGCCGTCTTTGTCTCCATCCTGGGCAACTCCGTGCCGTCGATCATCTTCGCCATCGGCTTTATGTACACTCCGCAGATTGCCCGTATCGTGCGCGCCAACATCGTGTCCGAGTACGGCGAGGACTATGTCCGCGCGGTCATCGTTTCCGGCGCCAAGGCTCCGTGGATTTTGATCAAGCATGTTCTGCGTAACTGCATCGCCCCGATCATGGTCTTCACCGTTACCCTGGTCGCCGACGCCATCATCTTCGAGGCCTCGCTGACCTTCATCGGCGCTGGTATCCAGGAGCCCACCGCTACCTGGGGCAACATCCTCGCCGACGCCCGCGGCGGCGTGCTCGCCGGCCGTTGGTGGCAGGCACTGTTCCCGGGCCTGGCCATCATGATCACCTGCCTGGCGCTCAACATCCTCTCCGAGGGCATTACCGACGCCATGGCCGCTGCTCCCTCCGCCGCCCTGGATCCCACCGATTCCTCCAAGCGTCGCGAGGCCGACCTGCTGGTCTCCGACCCCGTTCGAGCCTACAAGGAGCAGGCCCAGTCCCTCTCCGCTCGCCTTGGCGCCCTGCGCGATGTCGAGCTCAAGCGTGACGATCGCCATGTGCCCGACGAGTCTGTTGAACCGATTCTCTCGGTCCGTGACTTCTGCATCCAGTTTGAGCATCACGGTGATATCAACGTCGTCGACCATGTCAACTTTGACGTCCGTCCTGGTCAGACCATGGGCCTGGTGGGCGAGTCCGGTTGCGGTAAGTCCATCACCACGCTGGCCATCATGGGCCTGACCGACGATGACGAGCACCTTTCCGGCGAGGTCCTCTGGGAGGGCCGTGACCTGCTCAAGATGAGCAAGAAGGAGTGGTTCGGCCTGCGCGGTACCGATATCGCTATGGTCTATCAGGACGCCCTGTCCTCGCTCAACCCCTCCATGCTCATCTCTGCCCAGATGAAGCAGCTCACCAAGCGCGGCGGAACCCGCAGCGCCGAGGAGCTCCTGGAGCTCGTCGGCCTCGATCCCAAGCGCACGCTCGAGAGCTATCCGCACGAGCTTTCCGGCGGCCAGCGTCAGCGTGTCCTGATCGCTATGGCCCTTACCCGCGACCCCAAGCTGGTCATCTGCGACGAACCCACGACCGCTCTGGACGTTACCGTCCAGAAGCAGGTCATCAAGCTGCTCAACGATCTTCAGGCCAAGCTCGGCTTTGCCATGATCTTCGTTTCGCACGACCTGGCGCTGGTCGCCGAGGTCGCCCACAACATCACGGTTATGTACGCTGGCCAGGTTATCGAGCAGGCACCCACCAAGGAGCTGCTCACTAACCCGATCCACGAGTACACCCGCGGTCTTCTGGGTTCCGTTCTGTCCATCGAGAGCGGTTCGGGCCGCCTGCACCAGGTGCCCGGCGCCGTTCCGAGTCCGCGCGATTTCCCCAAGGGCGATCGCTTCGCGCCCCGCTCGAGCCATCCGCGTATTGGCCTGGACACCCGTCCGGTCTTCAAGCGCGTGCCCGGCACCGAGCACTTCTATTCCGAGCTCCCCGACGAGGTGCTCAAGGCAAATGGTTTGACCCCTCACGCGGAGGTGATGTAGATGAGCGAGACCGCAGTCAACGGCGTCGAGCCGATCATCTTCCTTGATGACGTCCACGTCACCTTTAGGACCCGTACCGGCTCGATTCTGCACCCCAACCTGGTTCACGCCGTCCAGGGTGTAACGATTAAGCTCATGCCCGGTCAGACGATCGGCATCGTCGGCGAGTCCGGTTGCGGTAAGTCCACCACCGCCAACGTCATGTGCGGCCTGCAGGCCCCCACGAGCGGCAAGGTCTACTTTAAGGGCAAGGACGTTACCAAACGTACCGCCGAGGACCGTCGCCACATGGGTCGCGTCATCTCGGTCGTGTTTCAAAACCCGGCCACGGCGCTCAACCCCCGCATGGTCGTTCGCGAGCAACTGCTCGACCCCATGCGCGTCCACAACCTGGGTACCGAGGCCGAGCAGGAGAAGCGCGTCAAGGAACTCTTGGAGCTCACCGGTCTGCCCAGCTCCGCTGCCGAGGTTCTTCCCGGCCAGCTTTCGGGTGGTCAGCGCCAGCGCGTCGCAATTGCCCGTGCCCTGTCGCTGAACCCCGATGCCATCATCGCCGACGAGCCCACCTCGGCTCTGGACGTTTCGGTCCGCGCGCAGATTCTGAACCTGCTGACCGACCTTAAGAAGGAGCTCGGCCTGGCCATGGTGTTCATCAGCCATGACATCCAGACGGTCCGCTATATCTCTGACGACATCATCGTTATGAATGGCGGCAGGATCGTCGAGCAGGGCGAGGCCAAGCAGGTCTTCCAGCACCCCCAGGACCCCTACACCAAGATGCTGCTCGGCGCTGCGCCGTCGCTGCTGCATCCCAAGCTCGGCGAGTAGCCTCGCTTTCCCTCCCGTGCGCCCGGTTCCCTTGCCGGGCGCACCTCCGTTGCGATTTCGAAAGGTTGGGTTCACGAGCCATGCCAAGTGCTCAGGAGCTACAACATCAATTTGGTGAATATCGAGGCGCCATGCCCCGTCCATCAGATTTCGATCTCTTTTGGAAGGATCGCATGGCCGAGGCCGACGCCGTCGGGCTTGACTATGCGATTGATACGGCATCGGTCGCCGATGCCGCGACCTGCCAGCTTTTCGACCTCTGGTATACCGGCATGTGTGGCGCGCGCCTGCATGCCAAGTACCTTAAACCCGTCTCGGACGAGCCCGTGCCATTGGTACTTCAGTTCCATGGGTATCCGGGTGCAAGCCGCAGCTGGTTTGAGCAGGCGTCGTTTGCGGGCATGGGCATGGCACTCATCGCCCTCGACTGCCCCGGCCAAGGAGGTCCCTCCGAGGACATTGGTGGATTTGAGGGCACAACGGTCGCGGGCCATATCGTCGCCGGTATCGACGGCGACCCGGCCAACCTCTACTATGTCCGCTTGCACCAAGATATTCGCATCCTGTGCCGCATCGTTCGCGAGCTCGAGGGCATCGATCTTGCCCGTGTGTTTGTGAACGGCGCGTCTCAGGGCGGCGGTTTGGGCATTGCGACCTGTGCGCTTAACAGCGAGCTTATCAATCGTGCCGCCATCCTCTATCCCTTCCTGTCAGATTTCCGCCTAGTCTGGGATTTGGATGCCGACGACATTGCCTACGAGGGCCTGCGCTATTGGTCTCGCTGGTTTGACGAGGACTCGACTCGTATTGACGAAGCCTATGCCAAGCTGGCGTACTTCGATTCCAAGAACTTTGCCCCTATGGTCAAATGCCCCGTGCTGTTTGGCACCGGCACAGCCGATATCGTCTGTCCGCCAGCGACGCAGTTTGCGGTCTATAACAATCTGACCTGCGAAAAGCGTCATGAGTTCTTTGAAGGCTTTGGCCACGAGGAGATTCAGGATTTTGACGATTTGATCATTCCGTTTTTCTGCAAGGGAGGGGAGGCTCATGTCTAAGTGCGAGAACAATGTTGACGAGCTGATTGTCCCCGGGCTCGTGGGAATTCCTGGAACGGTTTCGTCAAGGCTCGCAGAATATCGGGACTGGTGCGGTGATGTCCAAGCAGATGTTTCTGATTTAGAGACATGCGCTTCGAATCTTGAGATTCAAGGCCTGGCCATTACGGCGATTGACTTTGTTAACCCCTGCGCCCGTTACTCGGAGGTCTCCTTTGAGCTCGGTGACGATGCGATTCACGCTCGTTTGATCGAGCCTGTCGGTCGCGCCCGAGTATCTGAGCGCGTGCCGTTGTGCCTGATGTTCCACGACATCGATCGGCCTGTGCGCGGCTGGCATCACATGACGAGATTTGCCGCCATGGGGTATGCCGTCCTCGCGCTGGATGACGATGTTGCTGGTGCGGACGACCTGCAGCGGGGGATTTCTTCGCCCGCTTTTGTCGAGCGCGTCCGTTGGGGTCGCGCGCTGGCGAAGGTGGCGCGCAATCTTGATGGCATGGACCCCGACCGCATCTTTGCATGGGGCGAGGGTCTAGGCGGCGGAGTCGCGCTGGCGGTTTCTGCTCTGGACGAGCGGGGTCTCGCCTGCACGGCGGTTGCCAATCCGCTTCCTGGCGGCCTCGAGGCGCTGTCGTCTCGGGTGCGCGGATCGGTGCTCATGGGCACATCGCTCATGGATACCGTGAGCGATCCCAAGGATCAGTTTGCCGTATTCAACGGTCTTGAGTGTGACCGGAGACATATCATCTATGCCAAATACGCTCACGAGCGCATCAATGCGTTCGAAAACGAAGTCGTCGACTTTTTTAACCAAACGTTCTACTCGTGTTCTTTGGCCTAGACGGCCTGGACACTGCCAACAAGAGTGGGCGGCATAGGGCTGCCCACCAGACAACTAAGGAGATTCTTGTGGCAACTCAGAAATTCACCGGCGTTATCCCTCCCGTCGTTGTTCCCGATACCGAAGACCACCAGCTCGATGTTGCCTCCTTTGAGCGCAGCATCAACCGCATGATCGATGCCGGCGTCGATGGCTTGTTCTTCCTGGGCTCCTCGGGCGAGGTCGTCTTCTCCACCGACGAGCGTCGCCGTCAGATCATCTCCGAGGCCGTCCGTATCGTCGACCACCGCGTTCCCGTTCTGGTCGGCATCATCGACACCGAGACCGAGCGCATGATCGAGCACGGTAAGGTCGCTCAGGAGCTGGGCGCCGATGCGCTTGTCGCCACCTGCCCGTTCTATGCCCTGCAGGGCATGACCGAGGTCGAGGAGCACTTCCGCATCCTGCATGAGGAACTCGACCTGCCCATCTTCGCCTATGACATCCCCGTGTGTGTCCACACCAAGCTCCCGTGGAAGCTCCTTGCCAAGCTCGGTGCCGAGGGCGTTCTGGCCGGCGTCAAGGATTCCTCGGGTGATGACATCTCGTTCCGCTACCTCGTTCAGGAGAACGAGAAGAACGGCCATCCGATGAGCATCCTCACCGGTCACGAGGTTGTTGTCGACGGCGCCTACCTCGGTGGCGCCGACGGTTCCGTTCCGGGTCTCGCCAACGTTGAGCCCGAGGGCTACGTGCGTCAGTGGAAGGCCGCTCAGGCTGGTGACTGGGCTACCGTCAAGGCCGAGCAGGATCGCCTCAATGAGATTTCGCACATCTGGGATGTCACCTCGGGCGTCCAGGGTTATGCCGGTGGCGTCGGCGCCTTCAAGACCGCTATGAACCTCATGGGTATCTTCGACAGCCCGACCATGCCGCGCCCGGTGAAGGCCATGACCGGCGAGAACGTCGAGGCGATCAAGAAGGTCCTCCAGGACAACGGTCTCCTGTAAAGCTTCCCCGGGCACCCGACCTCGCCGTTCAACCGTGCGGCCATGACCCATTAGATCAATGGTCACACGGTTTCTTGGCGATCTCGGGCACCTGGAAAACCTTTTCCGCGCTGTGACGGCTAGCCTGACGGCGCATTTCCTGTAGTTGTTTTTTATCTCCTAAGGAGAGCGACATGGAGAACAAGTACGTCTGCTCTGTCGATATCGGCGGAACTAAGATCGCGACTGCCATCATGGAGTACCCGGCTGACGGTAGTGTGCCCCATCCTGTTTTTGAGGCCGAGGTTCCCACCGAGGCCCAAGAGGGCGGCGAGGCCGTCTTCCAGCGTATCGAGGCGTCCATCAAGGCTGCTCTCGAGGCGAATCCCGATGTCGAGGTCCTTGGCGTCGGTATCGGTGCTGCCGGCGTCGTCGATCCCAAGACGGGCGCCATCGCGTATGCCAACGAGATCATGCCCGACTGGTCCGGTGTTCAGTTGGGGCCGCGCCTGCGCGAGGACCTCGGTCTTCCCGTTGCCGTTGTAGGCGACGTGCAGGCTCATGCTCTGGGCGAGGCCCACTGGGGCGTCGGCAAGGGCAAGTTCTCCGTCTTGTGTCTTGGCATCGGTACGGGCATCGGCGGCGCATATGTCGAGAACGGCCGCGTGATGCAAGGCTTCCATGGTGCTGCTGGCCATATGGGCCACATCGAGTGCTCGGCTGCCGCCGGTATTCCCTGCGCCTGCGGGCGTTCCGGCCATCTGGAGTCGGTTGCTTCGGGCACTTCCATTGGTCGTATGTACGATGAGCGCTTTGGTCGCGTCGACCCCAGCCGTCCTTCGGTCGGTCGCGATGTGAACGACCTGTGCCGTGCGGGCGACGCAAAGGCGACCGAGGTCATCCATGACGCCGGCTTTGCGCTGGGTGCCAGCTTGGGCTCGCTCGCTAACATCCTGGACCCTGAGGTCATCGTGCTTTCGGGTGGCGTGATTCACCAAGGTCCCGATTGGCGTTCACAGACGTGGAAGGATTCGGTACACGAGGGCTATGCCAGCCAGGCGCTCGATCCGCTTCAGGACACGCCGATCCTCATCGGTTCTCTGGAGGGCGATGCTCCGCTCATCGGTGCCGCTGAGCATCTTCTTGCCTCGTTGAAGTAAACGTATCTTCTGTAGGAGCCTCCCGAGACAACACGCCTCGGGAGGCTGTTCTGAGAAAGGTTACAGCCTTATGACCGTCGATCCATTGATTCAATCCCTGAAGGGCAAGCTCGTCGTGAGCGTTCAGGCGTATATGGGCGAGCCGCTTCGTACGCCCGAGACCATGGCTCAAATGTCTCGCGCTTGCGAGCTCGGCGGCGCCGCCGCCATTCGCTGCCAAGGCCTTGCCGACATTGCCGCCATTAAGGGTCGCTGTGAGGTTCCCGTCATCGGCCTGTGGAAGGATGGGCACGAGGGCGTTTACATCACGCCGACGCTGCGTCACGCTCGCGCCTGCGTTGCTGCCGGTGCCGATATCGTGGCGATCGACGCCACCGATCGTCCGCGCCCCGATGGCAAGACGGTCGAGGATACCTTCCGTCCGCTGCACGAGGAGGGTGTGCTCCTGATGGCGGATTGTGCCACCATCGAGGATATTCGCCGTGCGGTTGATATGGGCTTCGACCTTGTATCTACCACGCTTTCTCACGGTGTCGCTGCCATCGACTGCACCATGGCCGATGGCCCCGATCTGCCGCTCCTGCGTCAGGCGACCGAGGAATTCCCCGGTCTTCCCATCATCTGCGAGGGCCGCGTGCACACGCCCGAGGAGGCTCGCGCCGCGATCGATGCTGGCGCCTGGGCCGTTGTCGTCGGCACCGCCATCACGCACCCCACGAGTATTACGAGTTGGTTCAAGGCTGCGCTTGAGGCGTAAGACAGGCCTCGTATCCGCTCGGGGCGGTATACTCAATATAGGCAATTGACCGCGCGGGATCCGGGTTGCTGGGTCCCGCGCTTGTTTTTGGGAGGCAGCACATGCAAAAGGGAGATGCCATGGATGCGGCGGAGCGCTCGGAGCGCATCCCCGATATCGTCATCATCACCGGAATGTCCGGATCGGGCCGCACACAGGCCATGCACGTGTTCGAGGATATGGGCTATTTTTGCATCGATAACCTGCCTCCGCGTCTCATCGCCCAGCTTGCCGAGCTCGTCGGCATCAATACGGGCGTGGGCAGGCATCTCGCCGTCACCTGCGATTTGCGTAGCCAGGGACTGTTTGACGAGTTGCTCGATGCGGTCGCCGCGCTCGAAGAGCGCGAGATGAGCTGCGACATCGTGTTCCTGGAGGCTTCTGACGAGGTGCTGATTCGTCGCTACAGCGAAAATCGCCGCCGTCATCCCATTGCCAAGCCGGGGGAGACTACGGCCGATGCCATTCAGCGCGAGCGCCTTCAGCTGCAGGGCGTGCGCGACCGAGCCGATATGATTATCGACACGAGCCGTCTGCGTACCTCTGCGCTGCGCAACAAGCTACGTATGGCATTTTCCGAGCTGTCCGACCAGCAGCTCATGGACGTCCACGTGTTCTCGTTTGGCTTTAAGCACGGCATGCCCGTCGAAGCGGATATTATGATCGACGTCCGCTTCCTGCCCAATCCGTTCTACGATCCCGAGATGCGCACGATGACCGGTCTCGATAAAAAGGTCTCCGATTTTGTTCTGGACCATCCCAAGACGCAGGAGTTTTGGAAGGCTTGGACACAGCTGCTCGATACGGTCATGCCCGGTTATATCGCGGAGGGTAAGCCGCAGCTTTCTATCGCCATCGGCTGCACGGGCGGCCAGCACCGCAGCGTTGCCATTGCCGAGGCCACGGCCCGTTACCTGGAAGGCGCTCAGTATCATGTGAGCATCTCCCACCGCGACCTGTCGCGCGCCAACACGAAGGCATAGGCCTGCATGTCGTTTACCGCTGAGGTGCGCGACGAGCTTGCGCGCTGCGAACCCGAATGTGAATACTGCGACTTGTCGACGCTTGCCGCCCTCACGCGCGTGAGCGGTACGCTCTCGCTTACCGGCTCTGGGCGGTATCGTTTGACGGTTGCGACTGAGACGGGAGCCGTCGCGCGCACGATGATCACGCTGACGCATCGTATCCTTAAGCTCAAAACGGAGTTCACCGTCCGTAAATCTGTATTGCATAAGGTTCGAAACTACCTCATCACCTTGCCTGATCAGCCAGACCTGGATAAGGCCTTGGTTCTGCTGGGTATCCTCGAACGTAGGGGAGGACTTGTCGCCGGCGTACCCCGACATATCGTTGCCCGTCCTTGCTGTAGACTTGCCTATATCCGCGGCGCGCTCATCGCGGGCGGCTTCGTGGCCGATCCACGCGGCGATTTTCATTTGGAGATTGCTGTGCAGGGCGAGCAATATGCCAAGGGGCTTTGCGATCTGTTGGAGCAGATTGGGGTCCATGCTCGTGTTAATGCACGGCGGGGGTCATATGCCGTGTACATTAAGAGCGCCGAGGAAATCGAGCATCTATTAAAGCTGATTGGCGCCAAGCGCAGCGTTGCCGAGATTGAGGAGGCGCGCGCGGTCAAGTTGGTTAAGAACGATGTGAACCGTCGCGTGAACGCCGAGCTCGCCAACCAGACCAGAAGCGCCGGTGCCGCCCAACATCAGCTTGCGCTTATCGATGAGCTCGAGCAGCGTGGCCTTCGTGATGCGCTTCCGGATGCCTTGGCGGTCTTTTGCGACCTGCGCGAGCGCTATCCCGATCTGTCGCTGCGTGATTTGGGGGAGATGGCTGACCCTCCCTTGTCGAAGTCAGCCCTCTACCATCGTGTTTTACGGCTTGAAAAGCTCATTGAAGCAAACAGGTAGTTTGAAGTAACGACTTATATATGGATTTAGCTGCTATTTTAGTATTTAAAACGTTTTAACGTAAATTTGATTTTCAATTTCGAGCATTCTCGTGAAATTCAAGTCAAAAAAAAGGTATATTAGGCGAGTGGTTAGTTTGTGGGCCTCAACGGCGGGCGCTGTAGCTCGCGGGGGCCTTACGAAAGGAGACACAATGGCAGTAAAGGTTGCTATTAACGGCTTCGGTCGCATCGGTCGTCTGGCTTTCCGTCAGATGTTCGGTCATGAGGGCTCCGAGATCGTCGCTATCAACGACCTCACCTCTCCCGATATGCTCGCTTACCTGCTGAAGTACGACTCCACGCAGGGCAACTACGCTCGCGATCACGAGGTCGTTGCTGGCGAGGATTCCATCACCGTTGACGGCAAGGAGATCAAGATCTACAAGGAGGCCGACGCTAACAACCTGCCTTGGGGCGACCTTGACGTCGACGTCGTTCTCGAGTGCACCGGCTTCTACACCAGCAAGGCTAAGGCTCAGGCCCACATCAACGCTGGCGCCAAGAAGGTCGTCATCTCCGCTCCGGCCGGCAGCGATCTGCCCACCATCGTGTACAACGTCAACCATGAGACGCTGACCGCTGAGGACAACATCATCTCCGCTGCTTCCTGCACCACCAACTGCCTCGCCCCGATGGCCAAGGGTCTGAACGACTTCGCTCCCATCGTGTCCGGCATCATGACCACCATTCACGCCTGGACTGGCGACCAGATGCCGCTCGACGGCCCGCAGCGCAAGGGCAACAAGCGTCGTAGCCGCGCCTGCGCCGTCAACATCGTCCCCAACACCACCGGTGCTGCCAAGGCTATCGGCCTGGTTCTCCCCGAGCTCAACGGTAAGCTCATCGGTGCCGCCCAGCGCGTCCCGACGCCGACCGGCTCCATCACCAACCTCTACGCTGTCGTTGACAAGAAGGTCACCGTCGACGAGGTCAACGCTGCTATGAAGGCCTACGCTGCCACCATCTCCGAGACCTTCGGTTACAACGAGGACGACATCGTCTCCACCGACATCATCGGCGAGACCCACGGCTCCATCTTCGACGCCACTCAGACCATGTGCTCTGACCTCGGCAACGGCCAGACCCTCGTTCAGGTCACCTCTTGGTACGACAACGAGAACTCCTACACCTCTCAGATGGTCCGCACCATCAAGTACTTCGAGAAGTTCGTTGCTTAATTTAGCTTTTAGCGAATAGCTCGTTGAGCGTCTAAAGAAGGGCGCGGCCTTATAGGGCTTACACCCTAGGGTCGCGCCCTTTTTATAGGAAATCGTCTGCCGTAATGGGAGGCAGACACGTACGAAAGGTAGAAGCAAACATGGCCTTTACCAAGAAGACCGTCCGCGACATCGATGTCGACGGCAAGCGCGTTCTCGTCCGCGTTGACTTCAACGTGCCTATCAAGGATGGCGTCGTTGGCGACACCACCCGCATCAAGGCTGCCCTGCCCACCATCAACTACCTCGTTGAGCACAACGCTCGCGTCATCCTCATGAGCCACCTCGGCCGCCCCGAGGGTACTGGCTTCCAGCCTGAGCTCTCCCTCGAGCCTGTTGCTAAGAAGCTCGCTGAGCTCTCTGGTCTCGACGTTGCCTTTGTCGCCGACACTTACGGCGAGAAGGCTGCCGAGGCTGTCGCCGCCGTCGAGCCGGGCAAGGTTCTCGTTCTCGAGAACGTCCGTTTTGACAAGCGTGAGAAGAAGAACGATCCCGAGATCGCCAAGAAGCTCGCTTCCTATGGTGACGTCTTCGTTCTCGATGCCTTCGGCACCGCTCACCGCGCCCAGGGTTCCGTCGTGGGCCCCGCCGCTTACCTGCCTGCCGTCGCTGGCTTCCTGCTTGAGAAGGAGGTCGACACGCTGACCGGTATCTTCGCCGAGCCCGAGCGTCCCTTCGTCGCTATCGTCGGCGGTTCCAAGGTTTCCTCCAAGATCGGCGTTCTCGATCACCTCATCGACTCCGCTGACACCCTGATCATCGGTGGCGGTATGGCCTACACCTTCTTCCTGGCTCAGGGCCTGTCCGTTGGTCAGTCCCTCAAGGAAGAGGACTGGGTCGAGCGCGCCGGCGAGATGCTCAAGAAGGCCGAGGAGAAGGGCGTCAAGATCCTGCTCCCCATCGACAACCGCGTTGCCGATCACTTTGGCGAGGACGCTGTCCCCGAGGTTGTCGCTTCCGACGCTATCCCCGACGATCGTGAGGGCATGGACATCGGCCCCAAGACCGAGGAGCTCTATGCCGAGGCCGTCAAGGGCGCCAAGACCGTGTTCTGGAACGGCCCCATGGGCGTCTTCGAGTTTGACAACTTCGCTCACGGCACCCAGGCTATCGCCGAGGCTGTCGCCGAGGCCGACTGCACCTCGATCATCGGCGGTGGCGACTCTGTCGCAGCTGTCAACAAGTTCAACCTGGCCGACAAGATGAGCTGGATCTCCACCGGCGGTGGCGCTTCCATGGAGCTCGTCGAGGGTAAGGCCCTGCCCGGAGTGGAGGCGCTTCTCGATGCCTAATCGCACCCTTCTTATCGCTGGTAACTGGAAGATGAACAACGACGTCGCCGAGGCCGCTAAGCTCGCCGACGAGCTGGCTCAGGCTCTGCCCGAGGTTCCGGCTGGCGTCGAGGTGCTCGTCTGCCCTCCGACCATCGACATCACCACGGTTCATGACCACATTCAGGCTGCCCCCATCGCCCTCGGTGCACAGAACGTGTACTGGGAGGCCAAGGGTGCCTTCACCGGTGAGTCCTCTTGCGACATGCTCAAGTCTGCCGGCTGCACCTACTGCATCATCGGCCACTCCGAGCGTCGTGACTACTTCCACGAGACTGACGAGGACCAGAACAAGAAGGCCAAGGCCCTCGTTGCCGCCGGTCTTGTTCCCGTCTTCTGCTGCGGCGAGTCCCTCGAGGTCCGCGAGGCTGGCACCTATGTCGAGCACGTCGTGAACCAGGTCAAGGCCGGCCTTGCTGGTCTTGAGATCACCTGCCCCAAGCAGGTCGTCGTCGCCTACGAGCCCATCTGGGCCATCGGCACCGGCAAGACCGCTACCGCCGAGGACGCTCAGGAGGTCTGCGGCGCTATCCGTGAGACCCTCAAGGAGATGTTTGGCGAGGAGCTCGCCGACGGCATCCGCGTTCTCTACGGCGGTTCCGCCAAGCCCGGCAACATCGCCGAGCTCGTCGCCAAGCCCGACGTTGACGGCGCCCTCGTGGGCGGCGCTTCGCTCAAGGCTGCCGACTTCGCCTCTATGGTCGTCAAGGCAGGCGAGTAGGACATATGGCACAGCGTCATCTTCCTGCACTCCTGATCATTATGGATGGCTGCGGCCTGGCTCCGGCCGATGGCGAGAACGCCGTCGCCGCTGCCAAGACGCCCTTCCTTGATAGCCTGTACGAGAAGTATCCTCACACCACGCTCGGCGCTTCGGGCGAGGACGTGGGCCTTCCCGACGGCCAGATGGGCAACTCCGAGGTGGGTCACCTCAACATCGGTGCCGGCCGCATCGTGTTCCAGGAGCTTTCGCGTATCAACAATGCCATCAAGGACGGCTCCATTGCCAAGAACGAGGTTTTCGTCAAGGCTATGGACGATGTCAAGGCCGAGGGTAAGACTCTCCACCTCATGGGCCTTATGAGCCCTGGCGGTGTTCATTCTCACATGAACCACGTCGAGGCTCTGGTCAAGATGGCTGCCGAGCACGGTGTCAAGACCGTTCGCGTCCACGCCTTCATGGATGGTCGCGACGTTGACCCGCAGTCCGGTGCCGGTTACATGAGTGAGTTCTGCGCCTTCCTGGCTAAGATCTCCGAGGAGACCGGTTGCGACGCTCGCGTTGCCACCGTCTCGGGCCGTTATTGGGCCATGGACCGCGATAATCGTTGGGAGCGCATCCAGCGCGCCTACGACGTCATGGTCAACGCGTCCGATGCTGATACCGACCCCGTTGCCGGTATCAAGGCCTACTACGAGAAGGACCCGCGCGGCGACGAGTTCGTCGAGCCCTTCGCTGCCCACAACGAGGGCATTCACGAGGGCGACGCGGCCATCTTCTTCAACTTCCGTCCCGACCGTGCTCGTCAGATGACCCGCGTGTTCACGGACAAGGAGTTCGACGGCTTTGAGCGCGAGCAGATCAAGCTTTCGCACTTTGTGACGATGACCGAGTATGATCCGACGTTTGACGTCGAGGTCGCCTTCCCCAAGACGTTCCCCGAGAACGTCCTGGCCGACGTTATCGCCGCCAATGGCCTGAAGCAGCTGCACACTGCCGAGACCGAGAAGTACGCCCACGTGACGTTCTTCCTCAACGGTGGCATCGAGGAGCCCAAGGAGGGCGAGGAGCGCGTGCTCGTCGCTTCCCCCAAGGTTGCTACCTACGATCTGCAGCCCGAGATGAGCGCTCCCGAGGTTACCGAGAAGCTCGTCGCCGCCATCAACGAGGATCGCGCTGATTTCTACATCGTGAACTTCGCGAACTGCGACATGGTTGGTCACACCGGTGTCTTCGACGCTGCCGTTAAGGCCGTTGAGGCTGTTGACGATGCCCTGTCCAAGGTTGTCCCGGCGATTCTCGCCAAGGGCGGCTTTGCACTGATTACCGCCGACCACGGCAACGCCGATCACATGTTTGACGTTGCTTCCGACGGTTCCAAGCATCCGTTTACGGCTCACACCACCAACCGCGTGCCGTTCATCATCGTTGATGAGAAGGCCAAGCTCACCGGTATCGAGGACGGCCGTCTTTCCGATATCGCTCCGACCATGCTCACCATGGCTGGTATTGAGCCTTCCGCCGAGATGACGGGCCGCGTGCTCGCTACCGAGGCCTAATAGAAAACAAATACCGTTTTCTAGCAAGGGGGGTTGTCCACAACCGGACAACCCCCTTTTTGGTATTTCTGCCATTTCCACCCCGTCCTTGAGTGGCAGGTAGGGGAGAGCGGGGGATTGTGGTACAGTACTGGAGTTTGAACTGTTCTATTAAGGAGCTTATCTATGGGTCCGTTCCAGATTCTTCTGTTTGTCGTTTGGGCTGTTTCTGCCGTGGCGCTGACGATTCTCGTCCTGATGCATTCCGGTAAGGGTACCGGCGTTTCGGATATGATTGCCAGCTCGCTGTATAACTCCAGCTCTGCCACGGGCGTTATGGAGCAGAACCTTGACCGCCTGACCGTCATCATGGCTGTCGTGTTTGCCGTGTGCGTCGTGCTGTGCATGTTCTTCTTCCCGCAGGGTATCGTCGGCTACTAAGCATCGGCGCTTATACGTTTGTAAAGGGTCTCGCATGTGCGGGGCCCTTTTTGTTTACATATTTGTAACAGAGTCAAAATATCCTCATATACTTCGCCCAACTAAAGAAAATCTCGACCGTTAACCGGAATTAGCCCCAAATCGTGCATAAAATGCGCTACTGTATTGCAATACGTTGGTCCGCTTTGTATAACCAGCCAAAACGGCGGACCGCGTTTGAATGGTTCGATTGGGCTGTCTTGACGTTGCCCGACCGAACTTACTTTGTCCTATCTCATAAGGAGGATGGCATGGCTGATTCTATGTTCCACCAGCCCGTTATGGGTCGTCGCGCCTTTGTTGGCGGCACCCTCGCTGCGAGCTCCATGGCTTTTCTTGCCGCATGCGGCAAGAAGGGCGGCGACACTTCCGGTTCTGAGTCCGGTTCGACGCTGAACTTCTACATCAACAACCCGGTCTGCATCGACCCCTACAATGTCCAGGAGGACCAGGGCACTCAGGTCGAGTACCAGCTCTTTGACGCTCTGACCTCTTATGACGCCGAGAAGGGCGAGATCGTTCCGCTGGCTTGCGAGTCCTTCGAGGCCAACGACGACGCCACCGAGTTCACCTTCAAGATCAAGAAGGCCAAGTTCCACAACGGTGACGACGTTACCTCCAAGTCCTTCAAGCTCGGTTGGGAGCGTCTGGTCAACACCAAGTCGGCCATCGCTACCGAGTACGGCCCTTCCGAGGTCTCCTATCACCTTTCCATGGTCGAGGGCTATGACGATCTGCTTGCCGGTAACGCTACTGAACTCAGCGGTGTTACCTGCCCCGACGATGAGACCCTCGTCGTCAAGCTGTCTTCCGCTTACGCCGACTTCCCCTTCGTCGCCTCTCACCCGGCTCTGGCCCCGGTTCCCGAGTGCGCCGAGTCCGATGCCAAGAGCTTCTACCTTGCACCGGTCGGTAACGGCCCGTTCATGATGGACGGCAAGTGGGAGGATGGTCAGGAGATCAACCTCAAGAAGTTCGACGATTACTATGGCGACAAGGCCAAGATCGATGGCATCCACTTCCAGGTCATCAAGGACATGGAGACCGCTTACAAGGAGTTCCAGGCCGGTAATCTCGATGTCTGCGACGTTCCCGTTGCTCAGATCGACGCCGCCAAGAAGGATCGCGGCGTGTCCAAGGACGGCTACACCATGGGTGACGGCGAGCGCATGCTGCTCGGCTCCGAGCCTTCCACCTACTACCTGACCTGCAACAACACGGCCGAGCCGTTCAACAACGCCGACCTGCGCAGGGGTATCTCCCTGGCCATCAACCGTGAGGCCATCTGCAAGACTATCTTCAAGGGTACCCGTACCCCCGCCGACGGCATTGTTCCTCCGGGCATCGATGGCTACAAGGAGGGCGCATGGGAGTTCTGCGCCTACGACGTCGACAAGGCTAACGAGTACCTGGACAAGGTTGCTCCCGCTGGCGCTAACGGCGATCGTGGCATTAACGTGACCCTTTCCTACAACCAGGATGGTGGCCACAAGGAGATCATGGAGTCCATCATCGGTGACCTCGCCAAGGTTGGCGTTACTGCTGTCTCCGATACCCCTGAGTGGTCTGCCTTGCTCGAGCAGTACCAGAACTTTAACTATCAGTTCGGTCGTCTGGGTTGGATTGCCGACTACCCGATTATGGACAACTTCCTGTATCCGCTGTTCCACTCCGACTCCCTCGGTGGCGACAACCGCTCCGGTTACAACAACCCCGAGTTCGACGCCAAGGTCAACGAGGCTCGCACCACGGTTGACGACGAAGAGCGCGTTGCTAAGATGCAGGAGGCCGACGCTATGGTCGCTGCCGACTGCCCGGTCATCCCGGTGATGTTCTACACGCACACCATCGTCGGCTCCGATCGCATCAAGCACCTCTATGTCGATCCGCAGAAGCACGCTGAGCTGGGTACCGCTGAGCTCGCCTAAGAGTTTGCAGCTTCCGTGAGGGTCAAGTATTTACGTAGACCTCATGGGAAACATACAGTTCTCCCTAACCTGGGGTAAACTGGCTGATGGTAATTTTGGGATGCCGGTCTGGCGATCGGCATCCCATTTAGGTTAATCCCTAGATAGGGGAGTGGTATGGGTAAGTACATCGTTAAACGTGTGCTTCAGTTCATCCCGGTATTTTTGGGCGTTACGCTGATTCTGTTCGCCCTTCAGAATATCGTGCCGGGAGACCCGATCAAGCTGATCGGTGGAGACAAGGCTCTGTCCCCCGAGGTGGAGCTTCAGCTTCGCGTCCGCTATCACCTGGTCCAGTCGGACGAGGACGGCAACGCGATCCTTGACGAGAACGGCGACCCCGTTCAAACGTCGCTCGTGGACCGTTACTTGTATTACATGAACGGCCTGCTTCATGGCGATCTGGGCAATTCGTATCAGCGCAAGCTGCCGGTTACGGAAATTTTTGCCCAGAAGTATCCGTATACGGTCAAACTTGCCGCGTGCGCCATCGTGCTCGAGGCAATCATGGGTATCGGTGCGGGTATCATTTCGGCGGTAAAGCGTTATTCCTTCTGGGATATTTTGGTAACGCTCACCACGTCGATCCTCGTTGCGGTCCCGGCCTTCTGGCTCGGTATGTTGCTGCAGCTGTTCTTTGGCGTCATCCTCAAGGACGCTACGGGCGGTGCAATCTCCATGCCGATCTCGGGTGCCGGCGGTTCCAGCTCTCAGTATCAGGATTGGATGCACTATGTGCTTCCGACCATTACGCTGGCTTCGGTTTCGACCGCTTATGCCGCCCGCATTATGCGCTCGCAGCTGCTTGACGTCATGAACCAGGATTACATCCGTACGGCAAAGGCCAAGGGTCTCTCCAATCGCGCGATCATCGTCAAGCATGCGCTTAAGAATGCACTCATCCCCGTCGTTACCTATATTGGTGTCGACTTTGGCGGCATGCTTTCGGGCGCCATCCTGACCGAGACGGTCTTTAACTGGCCCGGTATCGGCTATGAGGTCTATCGCGCCATTAGCATGCGTGACTGGCCCATCGTTATGGGCGGCGTTACGCTCATCGTCGTCGTCGTCATGGTGATTAACCTGCTCGTCGACATTAGCTATGCATTCCTCGACCCGCGCATCCGCCTTGGCGGTCCGTCGGATAAGGCCTAAGGGAGGTACGTCTCATGCAGGAAACTGATTCTCAGTCTCAGGAGCAGGCTACCGCCACCAAGGCCGCATCTGCTCCCGCCAAGTCCCGCACGCTGTGGGGTGACGCTTTTAAGCGTCTTCGCAAGAACAAGCTCGCCGTTATCGGTGTCTGCTGGATCATCATCGTCGTTTTGGTTGCCCTGACCGCAGATCTGTGGGCTAAGCCCTGGCTCGGTTCGCCGACGGCTTCCGACTCGACCACCATGGCCGAGACGTCGCTGTTGGCTCCGTGTGCAGAGCACCCGTTTGGCACCGACGCCCTTGGTCGCGACATTCTCGTCCGCGTTATCTACGGTGCACGCGTTTCGCTGTCCGTCGGCATTATGGCCACCGCGATCTCCACGGTGATCGGTCTGGTCATGGGTGCTCTGGCCGGTTTCTACGGCGGGATCTGGGATACGATCATCATGCGCTGTGCGGACATCTTCCTGGCGTTCCCGTACGTGCTGTTCGTTGTCGCCATGATCGCCGTTATCGGCCGTGGTCTTCAGAACGTCTTTATCGCCATCGGTATTCTCGGCTGGCCTTCGATTGCGCGCGTCTTCCGCTCTGCAATCTTGACGGTCAAAGAAAACGACTATGTTGACGCTGCGCGCGCGATGGGTGCATCTGATGCTCGTATCGTAGTGCGTCACATCTTCCCGAACTCCGTCGCCTCCATCGTGGTCTACGCGACCATGAACATTGGTGGCGCCATTCTGACCGAGTCCGCTCTGTCCTTCCTCGGCATGGGCGTTATTCCGCCTACGCCTTCGTGGGGCTCCATGATTCAGGACGGTCAGCAGTATCTTCTGACTGCTCCCTGGATGATGATCATGCCCGGTCTGGCAATTCTTTCGACGGTGCTCGCCTTCACCCTGCTGGGTGACGGTCTGCGCGACGCCCTCGACGTCAAGATGAAGGACGCATAAGGATGAAGAAGAACAAGAACTATGTGGACCTGAAGGACCAGCCGGTTCCCGAGGGCCAGCATCTGCTCGAGGTCGATGACCTTAAGATGTATTTCCACACCGAGGATGGCGTTGTTCGCGCTGTCGACGGTGTCTCCTACACGCTCGATCGCGGCGAGACCCTGGGTGTCGTCGGTGAGTCCGGTTCCGGTAAGTCCGTGACCGCCATGACCATCATGGGCCTCATCTCGATGCCTCCGGGAAAGATCGAGGGCGGCGACGTTCGCTATCGCGGTCGTTCTATCCTCGAGATGACCGAGGAAGAGATGCAGCACATTCGCGGAAACGACATCGCGATGATCTTCCAGGATCCTATGACCTCCTTGAACCCGGTCTATAAGATCGGCAAGCAGGTGGGCGAGGGCCTTCGTCTGCACCGTGGCTACTCCAAGCAGGAGGCGCTCAAGCGCGCTACCGAGCTTTTGGACCTCGTGGGTATCCCCGAGCCCGAGAAGCGCGTCAATGAGTATCCGCACCAGTTCTCCGGCGGTATGCGTCAGCGTGTCATGATCGCTATGGCTCTTGCCTGCGATCCCGATATCCTGATTGCCGACGAGCCCACGACGGCTCTGGACGTTACCATTCAGGCTCAGATTATCGAGCTCATGCAGGAAATGCAGGAGAAGAACGGCAACGCCATCATTATGATTACCCATGACCTGGGCGTCGTTGCCGATATGGCCGATAAGATCATGGTTATGTACGCCGGCCGTCCCGTCGAGTTCGGTACTGCTGAGGAAATCTTCTACGAGAGTCGCCACCCCTACACCTGGGGCCTTATCCGCTCCATCCCGGAGCAGGCCATCGAAGAGAAGAAGCCGCTTACGCCGATTCACGGCAACCCGCCTTCGCTCATGAACCTGCCTGAGGGCTGCGTGTTCTCGCCTCGTTGTCCCTATGCGACGGACAAGTGCCGCAAGCAGCGCCCCGAGCGCGTTGTCACCGAGTCTGGTCATTACTCTGCGTGCCACTACTCCGGTGACCCCGAGTTCCTCAAGAACGCTCCTGAGACGTCCCGTACGCGCAAGGATTCCAAGAAGGGAGGCGAGGCGTAATGGCAGATACCAACGAGCGTACTCCGCTGCTGAAGGTCGAGCACCTCTCTAAGGAGTTCCCCGCTGAGTCCGGCATGTTCGCCAAGCGCTTCTCCAAGCGTGTTGTCTCTGCAGTAAATGACATTTCATTCGAGATTTATCCGGGCGAGACCTTTGGTCTGGTTGGTGAGTCTGGTTGCGGTAAGTCCACGACGGGTCGCACCATCATGCGCCTGACCAAGCCGACCGCCGGTAAGGTGTTCTTCCAGGGTAAAGATGTTGCCGAGATGAGCAAGCATGAGATCAAGGACATGCGTCGCGAGATGCAGTTCATCTTCCAGGATCCCTATGCTTCGCTCAATCCCCGTATGACCATCGGCGAGATCGTCTCCGAGCCCATGACCATTCATGGTGTGGGTACCAAGGAGGAGCGTATCGAGCGCGTCCGCGAGCTGCTGGACGTCGTCGGTCTGAACCCCGAGCACATCAACCGCTATCCGCACGAGTTCTCCGGCGGTCAGCGTCAGCGTGTCGGCATTGCCCGCGCGTTCGCTCTGAAGCCCAAGCTGATCATCTGCGACGAGCCTGTCTCTGCACTTGACGTTTCCATTCAGGCCCAGGTTTTGAACCTGCTGAAGGAGCTTCAGGATAAGTTCGGTACTGCTTATCTCTTCATTGCTCACGACCTTTCTGTCGTGCAGCACATTTCTGATCGCGTTGCCGTTATGTATCTGGGCAAGATGGTCGAGGTTTCGGACTGGAAGACGCTCTACAGCGAGCCTCACCATCCGTACACGCAGTCGCTGTTGTCTGCCGTGCCGGTGCCCGATCCTGATATCCAGAAGACCCGCAAGCGCATCATCCTCGCCGGCGATCCGCCGTCACCGCTGGATCCGCCGACCGGTTGCCGTTTCCACACTCGCTGCCCAATCGCTCAGGGTATCTGCTCTGAGAAGCTTCCCGAGTTTAAGGAAGTCGCACCGGGCCACTGCTGTGCTTGCCACTTCGCCGAGCCGTTCCCGATTAAGGAATCGCACATCGACCTGTAGTCGGTTGTTTTCGTCCGGGCCCGTGCTGGACTTAGTTTTCAGAACGTCCTCGACCATGGAAACCCCCTTATCCTGCTCCTTCGGAGCTGCGGATAAGGGGGTTTCCTGGTCTGCGGAATGTTCTGAAAACTAAGTCCAGCACGGGCCCTGAGTTACCGCCGCAGGGGGGCGATTCCTTGATCGCTCACTTAATCTAATAGGAAAGATAGTGAGGCCGGAGCTTTAGCTCCGGCCTCCTTATATAAGGGCTCGGCAAAGCCGAGCCGCTAAATTTGTATCAGCCCTCAGAACATGTTTGAGAACTGTGCCTGAAGTACGTATTTGCAGGCCCCGAATCGGTGTTGCCTCCCGGCGCAATCCGCAGGGGGAGCGATATTTTGCAGCACGAAGTGCGTAGCAAAATATCGCTCATGCCCGAGGACGCGCCGGGAGGCAACACCGATTCGGGGCCGGACACACGGATCTACCTGCGCATTTACAAATTCGTAAACTTTTTTGAAAAAAGTGCTTGCACAGTTCTCGAATCATAGGTTATTATCTTCCTCGTTGAACGCGCGGGTCCAACAAAACGAACCGTGAATCAACAACATAGCATGTCGGAGTGGCGGAATTGGCAGACGCGCTAGCTTGAGGTGCTAGTGACCGCTTTTTGGTCATGCGGGTTCAAGTCCCGCCTCCGACACCATCGCATTTGAGAAGCCTCTTCGGAGGCTTTTTTGTTACCGATAGACGGTGGGGTCCACGATGGAAACGCTTGAACGCAACGAGTGGGCAGACGTTGCCCAACTAGTCGAGATCACGAGCGATGCTGTCATCATCTGCGAGCTCGACGGAACAATTCTGCATGTGAATAATCGCTTACTTGGTTTGATGTGCGAGGAACGCGCCGACGTCATCGGTGGAGATGTTAAAGATGTCCTGTACTCATCCGCTTTTGAACGTGCGACGGAACATCGTCTGCCATTTGAAACTGATGGCTCCGAGAACGAATTGATGCTCAAGCTGAGTGACGGCTCCTTTATCCCCGTCTTGGTTCGTGCGGGCTCCGTAACGCCTCCACGCATCTTTGGGCGCCGCGCACCACGTGTCCTTGTGGCGCTTCATAGTATCGAGGAACAGTATTCTCACGACCGTCAGCTCAAGCGCGCTCTTTCAGAGCTTAGAGTGGCTAACAAGCGCCTCTCTGGCACGCTCTCGGTCATTATGAGTACCGTGGGCTCCGATGAGCTGCCCAGCCTACTTGATACCGTTTTGAACCAGCTTGTAGGAACGCTCGATGCTTCGGGTGCCGCTATCTATTTTTCTGAGAGCGGCGGTTTTAAGCTACGCGGTGTTTCCAAGGAGCTGTACGACAGCTACCTGCCCGAGTTTTTGCCGTATGGCGCTGGCATTCCGACGTATGTTCTTCGTGAGTCGCGTGCCTGTCGCTTGTCGATTCAACAGGACCTTGAGGGCGATAGGGCCGCCTCCGGTATGTTTATGGACCTGGACAATCGTTCTAAGCACCTGTTGCGCATGCAGGATATGCCTCCGTACCGCAGCGAGATCTGTCTTCCCGTTTTTTACGGTACGCAGATTCTTGGCGTGCTGGAAGTTGGTTGGAAACGCCCCCAGGCACCGCTCGCCTATGACGTTAATGTGCTCGAGGTCATTTGCGATTACCTGTCTATCCAGCTGGTCGGCATGGCATCGAGCCTTCGCTCCCGTCGCACGGCCGAGCTTGGCCGCTCGCTCAATGTCTTACGTGATGAGTTGTTTGCCTTTCTAGACGATTCCGCCGCGGCTACCCAGGCGGTATCGTCCGAGATCTGCAATATGCTTAACTGCCATTTTTGCCCTGTTGAGTATGACGCCAGTCTGGATTCCTACGTCATAGATTTTGAAGGTGGCAGTCGCGTTGCTTTGCCGGACGATCCCGAGAAGCTTTTCTTTTCCACGACGGCGCCAGCGGCACGTCTGGGGGCTGGCCCTGATGGCTTTGAGGCATCTGTTTTGGGCGGTACGAGTGCCGAGGACCTTAAACACGTCCGTATAACTCGCGTTGACGAATCGATGCCTATGGGAGGCTGGCTTAGGGCGCACGGTCTGCCTTGTCAGGGTCTCTACGTTGACTCCGGCATCGAGGCGGGGCGCCCGCGCTCTGAGGGTGATGGCAAGCACAGTAACGACGCGATTGTTCCTGCTTCTGTTGCGAAGAGCCCTACGACGCGCGCGCTGCTGCTTCGTGATGGTAGCCAAGAGCCGATTGATGATCTTGAATATGACTACTTGGTGCACTTGGCGCATGACTTTGAACTGATCTACGAAGGCGAATCTCAAAAGCGCGAGGAGCGCCATATCGCTCAGACCCTTCAGATCGGCATGAGAAATTCCCTGGGGGATGTTCCGGGTATCGCAACCGATTCGGTGTACCTGTCGGCCACGAACTCGGCGTTGGTCGGCGGCGATTTCTATACGCTCATCCGTCTTCCCGACGACTGCGCCGTCATGATTCTGGGTGATGTGTCTGGCAAAGGCATTGAGGCCGCATCGATGTCCGCGCTCGTCAAGACGGCCCTGACGGCATATGCCTGGGAGGGCGCTGGACCGGCCCGTATGGCACGCTCCCTTAACAGCATGCTCATGGGCTTTTCGAGGGTCGAGACGTTCGTGACGGCCTTTATCGCCAAGATTGACCTTAAAGCCGGACGCGCAACGTATTGTTCGGCGGGCCATCCTCCGACCATGGTCATCAGGCCAGAGTCGATGCCGCTGGGTGGCGGCGAGGCCCGTGGGGGAGAGGTTGAGCTGCTTGGATGCCAATCGGGCGTAATCGGTGCCTTTGAGAGCATGGTGTACGAGACAGGCGTGTTTACGTTTGTCCCCGGCGACATGCTCTTCATGTATACGGATGGAACGATTGAGGCCCGCGACCGCACCGGAGCGTTCTTTGGCGAGCAGCGCTTGCGCGACCTTCTGCTTTCTGTTTCGGGGGAGGGCGTGTCGGGCATTTGCGGCAAGGTCTTGGGCGAGCTTGACCGATTTACCGAATCGGCGCTGGACGATGACATTGCATTGGTGTCCCTTGAGTTTTTACGGGGTCGTTCATAGACGACGCTGGGCGGGCTGAATCCGCACGGTTGGGGAAACGAATGCATCGAGTGGGCTTTTTTGGGAACCATGGTCGTATGAATGAGTGGAATGACATAGCGGTTTTGACGCCACCGGGTGATGTCGACATCGCATCGGTGCCGGTGCTGCGCCGACGGTTGGATAATTTGATCGACCGGGGCGTGCGTCGCGTTGTCATCAATTGCCAGGCCGTGGGCTTTATCGACTCGACAGGTTTGGCGTTTTTGCTTACACGTGCCAGAGAGCTCATGAGGCGAGAGGGCCTGCTTTCGCTTGTTAACGCCTCCGATGAGGTTATTCGCTTTTTGGAGATTGCCCGACTTGTCGACATCCTGCATGTTGCGGGTCCGGCACGGGAGTCTATTCCCGCCATTCCGGTGGGGGAGCTGCCTCGCTGGAGCAAGAGCGTCGAGGTCCGTCAAGGTATCGAGAACCTTCCATACTACCGACATCGCATCGCCGAACTCCTCGAATCGCTTCCGTTGCGCCGTGACGAGCGCTACGATGTCGCATTGGCGTCGGGGGAGGCGCTGGGTAATGCCTATGACCATGCGGGCGGTATCGGGTGCGTCCTGACGGTTCAGGCCTATGGCGATCGCGTTGTGGTCGAGGTACTTGATCGAGGTGCCGGCTACTCTATCGATGAAACGAGCGAACCGGTCGCATCTGAGGAGCGCGGCCGTGGTATCAAGCTTATGCGTATGCTCGTCGATAACGTGGAGGTTGCTCGTCGTACGGACGGCGCCGGCACGCGTGTGCAGATGGTGAAGCTGTTTAACGGAGCGCCGGAATCGTGTGCCTAGCCAATCGCTTTAGCGCGTTTAGCTACCAAGAACATGCGGCAGGCAATTTTTTTGAAAAAAGTACTTGCGTCTTTTGGACAACTCGCGTAAATTAATAACCCGCAAGCGGACATGGCTCAGTTGGTAGAGCACAACCTTGCCAAGGTTGGGGTCGCGGGTTCGAGCCCCGTTGTCCGCTCCATTGCATTTCCGGACCGTTTAGGCGGTCCTTTTTCGGCGAAGTGGCCAAGTGGTAAGGCAGAGGCCTGCAAAGCCTTTACCCCCGGTTCGAATCCGGGCTTCGCCTCCAGGCAACATCCGGGCGCTCCGGCGCCCGTTTTGTTTTACATATGCGGACATGGCTCAGTTGGTAGAGCACAACCTTGCCAAGGTTGGGGTCGCGGGTTCGAGCCCCGTTGTCCGCTCCAACTATCTTACGCGGTTCTAACGAACCGCGTTTTTTGTTGACGCTGCGCGGGCCCCGGGCACCCCATCTTGCCCCTCAATCGTCGGTCGCGTACATAAAGTACGCTTCCCTCCTCTTTCGCGGCAACCTGGGGCACCCGGAGCCCGCTCGCTGTCGTGGCCGGGAAAGTGGGTCTTCCGTTCTTTTCACTAATCGGTCGATTCGTCCCAGGAGGCTCGAACCCGAGAGGGAGCGAGCGTTTTGGGGCGTGGCTGTGGCGTTGTTTGCTGCGAATGTGCGCTTTGGGCGTATCATCGTGGGCATCTCGCATAACCTCGTTGCAAGGGAGATACGCCCCGTGGCTACAGAAAAGTCTTCTTCGCGCTCATGGATGTCCGATGCCGCGATCTATCAGATCTACCCGCGCTCGTTTAAGGATTCGACTGGTTCGGGTCTGGGCGATATCGCGGGCATTACCCAGCAGATGGACTATCTTGAGCGGCTGGGTATCGAGGCCATCTGGCTGAGCCCGTTTTACCCATCGCCTCTTGTCGATGGTGGCTATGATGTGGCGGACTACTGCGATGTCGATCCACGTCTCGGCTCGCTTGACGACTTCGATGATATGATCGCTGCGGCTCACGCGCGCGGCATCAAGGTCATCGTCGACATCGTGCCCAACCATTCATCCAGCCAGCACCCCTGGTTCAAAGCCGCTCTTGCCGCCGGCCCCGGATCGCCCGAGCGCGCCCGTTATATCTTCCGCGATGGTCGCGGCGAGCATGGCGAGCTGCCTCCCACCAATTGGAATGCCAACTTTGGCGGCCCCGCATGGACGCGTGTTGCGGACGGTCAGTGGTATCTGCACATGTTTACGCCCGAGCAGCCGGACTTTGACTGGTCATGCCCTGAGGTTCACGCGCTCTTTTGCGACGTCCTGGCGTTTTGGAGCGATCGAGGCGTCGACGGCTTTCGCATTGATGTGGCGCAGGGTCTCGCCAAGGATCTCGACCGCGATGACCTCGACCGGTGGCATCTCGCCGAGGGCGATGACATGGTTGACGACGGCACCCATCCGCTGTGGGACCGCAACGAGGTCCACGAGATCTATCGAGAGTGGCGCCGCGTGTTCGACCGCTATAATCCGCCACGCAGCGCCGTTGCCGAGGCGTGGGTGCTGCCCGAGCGCCAGTATCTCTACGCGCGTCCCAGCGAGCTTGGCCAGACATTCAACTTTGAGTTTGCCAAGGCCACTTGGACCTATGATGACATGCACACTGCAATCGAGAAGGGCTTGAAGGCAGCCGTCGAATCCGATTCCGCCTCGACCTGGGTACTCTCCAACCACGACGTGCCGCGCGTGGCGACACGCTATGCCCTGCCGCAAATCAAGGCGACGCGCTACCACCAGATTGCGCTCGACTGGCTCTTGCGCGACGGGTCGTCTTATGATGAGGACCGTGAACTCGGCGAGCGCCGCGCGCGGGCGGCCCTTTTGCTTGAGCTGGCGCTTCCGGGCTCGGCATACGTGTATCAGGGTGAGGAGCTCGGCCTTTTTGAGGTGGCTGATATTCCGTGGGATGCACTCGAAGATCCCACTGCGACCAATACGCACGGACCGAAGCGTGAGAAGGGGCGCGACGGCTGTCGTGTGCCCCTGCCGTGGGTGGCGGCGGACGATCCCGCGCAGGGCGGATCGTTTGGGTTTTCGCCGGCGGACGCCGATGCGGCGCCCCATCTGCCGCAACCTGCATGGTTTTCCGATTACGCTGTCGATAGGGAAGAAGCGGACCCGACATCGATGCTTGCGCTCTATCGTGACGCCCTCTGGCTGCGGCGCAAGCTGCGCGGGTGCGCCAACGATCTTGCGTGGCTCGATCTTGACGGGCGCACCGGTCTTGCGGATGGCGCCGAGGGCGCCGAGGGCGGCGTCATCGCCTATCGCCGCGACAACGGCTGGGCGTGTGTGACGAACTTCGGTGCAGCACCCGTGGAGTTGCCGGCGGGCAGGGTGGCGCGCGCAGACGTGGTGTAAGAGTGTCCTGAGGTCCGTCGCTGCAAGCCCCGATGTTACTCCTTCTTGAGGC
>NZ_WQPK01000019.1 GCF_018785265.1 Collinsella aerofaciens
TCAGATTCTAGGACGAAGGCCGTTCTTCGTTAAACGGGCGCTAGAGCGTCACCCTTACACCAACATTTTCGACGCGATCGCTACAAAGCTCCGTGAAAAACAGCAGCCTGCTTGTTAAGGCCAAAGTTTTGTAAGGGGGTTCCTTCCCAAGGGGGGGGCATCCCCTATGTTTATGGCATCTCGACTTGGGGGTCTCCGCTGAAAGACGCGCCCGTAGACAAGCTAAGGATATCAACTAGAATAAAGTCAATTGCGGTGGAAGCCTTCGGGCGACACCTTAAGAGGGTTGATGCGTCGGCCCTCTTTTTTGTTTGCATGTAAGATTCGGCCTGTCAAAACTTACATCCCAGCTGGAAAAAGGCGAAATTGCGGGTGTTTTTCTGCCGGCATGTAACTTTACTGATGCGTTGTTGCTCAGCCTTAATTCGCTACGGTTTGTCGGTAAAGGATTGACTGGGACTGGGCTTTTCCTTACAGTTCCAACCGTGATGAGGCCTTGCGACGGTACGTCCGGCTTGGTCCGTGGAAACCGCCTAAAGGCGGTTTTTGCGTTTAAGGGTTGTTTTCCAGCGGCTTTCGTAGCGGGTATTCATGGTTCGCATGGACTCTGCTCACATGACTTTTCCCGTAGTGGCGTAATTGATGCAGGTCTCCTATCTCTTGCCGTAATATAATTACGGCAAGAGATAGGAGACTCTCATGCTTAAGCGTTTTACTGTTGATGGCTATAGGAATTTTTCGGCTCCGGTTTCATTTAATTTTGCAGCTTCTCGTGATTACCAGTTTGCAGAAAATAACGTTAAAAACGGAACCGTGAAAACCGCACTTTTGATCGGCAGAAATGCGTCTGGTAAATCGAATTTCGGTTCAGCTTTATTTGACATTACGTTCGGCTTTCCAGAGGCATTCGATTATTCTGACCAGGATGATCGTCTGTTTTTGAATGCTGATTGCGGGCGAGGTACGGCACAGTTCACCTATGTCTTTGAATTTGACGGTCGCGAAATCAATTACTGCTATGAGAAGACTTCTCCGACTACTTGGCTTCACGAGACCCTATCGATTGATGGGGAACGAATTTTCGATTTCAATAACGCACGCGGCGTTTTCGAAGAGAACCACCTTGAACGAATCGGTGCTGCTGGCATTAATTTTGAATTCTTCGACGCTTCGTTGAGCCTTCTTTCTTATATAACGAGCAGTCTTCCAACTAATGTTTTAGGTGTCTTGGCTGAATTACGCCGATTTGTCTCGCACATGAGGCTGATTCGCATGGACAGCTTTCGATTAAAAGGGGTTGAAACAAAAAAGGTAATCGACAAAATCATACGCGAGAACAAAGTTGCGGAATTTGAATCATTTATTCGCAATTTTGGAGTCGATGAGTCCCTGATCGTTATTAAAGAGTCCGACGGCTCGCCTGTTCTATATTTCAATCATCCCATGCGATGCGTCCCGTTTGTCGAGGCATGTTCTAGCGGTACAAGAACCCTGGTTATGTTGTTCTCTGAGCTTGAGCTAAACGACTCGGCCAGTTTTTTGTTCATAGATGAGTTTGACGCTTTTTGCCACTTTGAGATGGCTGAGAGCCTTTTGAAGTTCTTTGGTTCCAAGGCCTCTTGTCAGATTTTGTGCTCCACCCACAACACTTCGCTTGTTAAGAATGGCGTAATGAGGCCCGACTGCGTTTATCAAATTTCTGCAAAAGAGGGTATTCGAACCTTGGCCGATTCCACCGATCGTGAGTTGAGGCTCGGCAACAATATCGAGAAGCTCCTCCGAGCCGGAGAGTTTGAGTAGCCATGAACGGTGCGTCTGAAAAGAACGTCCTGCTCATTGTTGAAGGCGCTAAACGCGAGCCTCAGCTGATGGGGCGTTTATTTGAATCTTTTAGCCTCGCGGATGATCATCAAATTGTTCCTGTCGAGATCAATGTTCATGTCTTTCTTGATAAGCTCTTTCAAGAGTACGGTTGCGATTTCGAGTCCATTGATCTTAAGCCCTTTGTCGCTGAGCTTCTTTCGGATAAAGATGATGCGGCTCAGCTTCTCGAATCCAGTTTTACAGACACCTTGCTCATATTTGACTTAGATCCTCAGGACAATCGGCTCGATTTTAAACGGCTTGAGCTAATGCAAGACTATTACTGCGATAGCACTGATATGGGTCAGCTATATCTGAGCTATCCATCGGTTGAAGCATATCGTGATTTTGATCCCTTGAAGTGTCTCTCTCTGGATGACGCCCTTGTTCCTTCAGATGTGATTTTTGGCAAGCGATCTTACAAGGACTGGGTTGCCAGGAGGGGAGATTCGCTTGCGGATATTGGGCGTATTGATGGTTTTACATTTGCCTGCATTATTGCCGTCCATGCCCTGAGGTCGCTTTGGTTAACTAATGAGCAGATGATGCCAATTGCAAACGAGTCTCTGGCTGACTTAGCTGCGACCGTGGCGGGCATCAATCATTCTGAACTTCTGCTCAATGAGATCGAACGTCTGAACAATGATTCATTTTGCGCATGCTGCACCTGCCTTTTCTTTATTGCGAATTGGCCTAAGCGACTTAACGACGTTATGAACAAGGCGATTAAGAGGGGTTTGGGTATTCGTTTGTTCTAAAGAGTCCCCTTCGCCACTTATCTCCGGAAGTGCGGGGAAAAATCGAAACTTGCCGAGCACACACCGATTTTTGCCAACAAAACCGCAGGTCGCGGATGCCCAAAACTGGGGTCTGGTCGACAGGTCTCGGTTTTTCACCGCACTTCCGGATTGGGCGCTCATTTAGCACTCTCGATGTCCCCACATCCTCTAAAAAAGTTCTTAAAACAGCCTTAAAGGCGTTCTAGCTCGCGTTGACAGCGTAAAATACGCATGTTTGACTAGGACAAAAGTGGATTTTAGGGGAGGAATGCGCCATGGAAGTGCTAGTTGTTGGCAACACCGCATATGTTGACGATGACTTTTGCGCCAAGGCGTTCCCCGGGGACCACGTTAAGGTCGTCGCTGCCGCGGAAGCGCGCCACGATGAGTCGTCGCCTCATGCTTCGTGGAAAGAGCTACTCCAGCACTTGGATCAGGCCTACGAGTTCGACCGCGTGGTCTATCTATCTAATTACCTTACCCCGCATACCGATACCGTGGGCGATATCGAGCTGCTGCGCTCGGTCTTTCGTACGTGCGCGGGTCGCCGGGTCCAACTGCTGTATGTAGCGGGGCCCGCGGGTGCCGAGGGTGCCGCCGATGCCGCGGGGCGAACGGGCAAGGGAATTATCGCCCGCGCAGCCAACGACCTGTGCCGCTACTACGCTGCTAGCGAGGGCGTTCAGACCAAGATCCTGCGCGTGCCGTTCCTGTATACCGCGTCCGCCGCGCTGGAGGACCCGTTTTTGGTGCCGCTGTTCGACGCGTGCTCAACTGGATCGGTCGCTCTGCAGGGCGCGCAGGATGCGGCGTTTCCCCTGCTGTGTGCCGAGGAGCTTGCGGTGTTGGTACGCCGTATCTTCGACAGCTGGGATGGTAACTTTGAGATGCTCGACGTTGCCGATACCTTCCATCACACGTCAGGTGAAGTTGGCGACGCCCTCAAGGCACTGTTCCCCGGCCTTGCCGTTGCCTATGGCGATTCTGCCGGCTACGCCCTGCCCGTCAGCGGCGTCGTTCGCGTGCGTTATGGTTGGTTTCAGCGCTACGACCTGCTGCGCGATCTTTCGACCATTCAAGCGCGTTGGGATGCTGGCCGCGCAAAGAAGGTTAACCCCTTGCGCGCCGCCATCGACCGCATCCAGATGCGCGCGCTGCCTATTAAATGCCTGGAGACGGGCGTTGCCTGGGTCCTGTTCGAGGTGCTGGAGCATCTGTTCTCCCAATCGGCCCAGCTCAACGTGCTTGATTATCGCCTGCTCTACGTGGTGCTGATCGGCACGCTGTATGGCTTGGACTTTGGCCTGGTTGCGGCGCTGCTGGCGTCGGTGGGTTTGGCCGCGAGCTACTTTACTCAGTACGGCTATACCTTCCAGGGCCTGTTCTACGAGCCGTCCAACTGGCTGCCGTTTATTGCGTACTTTGTGGTGGGTGCCGTGTGCGGCTATGTGCAGCTACGCAACAGCGAAGCCATTAGGGCGGAGCGCGATCAAAATGAGCTCGTTCGCAACCGCAATACGTTCCTTACGCAGCTCTACCACGACGCGATCGAGGACAAGCGCGCGTACAGGCGCCAGATCGTGGGTCGCCACGACAGCTTTGGCAAGATCTTTGCCGTGACGCAGGAGCTCGACGTGCTCAACCCACGCGACATCTATCGCAAGTGCTGCGAGCTTCTGGGCGAGATTCTCGAGAACGATTTGGTGGCGATCTACCATGTTTCGGGCGGGGCATTTGCACGCCTGGTGGCAGCAAGTCCCGCGATTGCCGAAGATGCCGCACGCTCGCTCACGCTTGAGCAGCTTGCGCCTCTTTTGGGCGACGGGGGTCGTTCGAGCCTGTGGGTGAATCGCGAGCTGACGCCGGGGCTTCCCATGTTTGGATACACGATCGAGCGCGACGGGGCACCCGCCGTGTTGATTTTTGTGCGTAGTGCGGCCGAAAACCAAATGACCCTCTATTATCAAAACCTGTTCCGCATCTTGTGCGGCCTGGTCGAAAGTGCGCTGGGCCGTGCTTTTGACTATGAGGCGGTGGCGCAGGATAAACGCTGCGTTGACGGTACTTGCGTGCTCAAGCAGGCTGCCTTTGGCCAAGAGCTCGCGGCGGAGCAAGCGCTGGCAGATAGCAAGATGGGGAGTTTTTTGCTCCTGCGCGTGGTACCGGGCGTGGAGCCTGTTGGCGAGCTGGTGGGCGCAATTGGGTCGGCAATCCGCGAGAGCGACGCGGCGGGCTTGGTCGACGGCGACGTACTCTACCTGCTTATGCGTCAGGCAAAGGCGTGCGATCTGCCCATTATCCGCGAGCGCCTGAGCGCAAAGCATATTGCGGTGGAACCCGTCGACGGCGAGGACATCGTGGCGTTGTTGCAGCACATCTCTTACACCGGTGACGGTGAGGGGGGGTGCCGCTTGATCTCGCTTGTCGTTGCTGCCGTCTTGCTGCTGATTCATGCGTTGGTTTGCCTGATGCTGTGGACGCTCATGAAGCTGGGCCTGCTGCCGGTGCGCGGGCACATGCTGGCTGTGATAGTGCTGGTGCCGCTGTGGGGTCCGTTGCTGGTGGTTCTGCTATCGGTCTGCAGCGCGATGTTTGGCGAGGGGCTGAAAGAGTCTGCGCTGGAGTCGCTGCGCTTCAACGACGACCTGCATCGCAGTATGCCGGTACCGAGTGGTGAGGACGATGCAGGCGTAGTGCCGCTCGAGGAGGCGCTCATCGTCAATGACCCGGCATACCGGCGCCGCCTAATGCTCTCCATGCTCACCGAGGAGCCCGACGCTTACCTGGCGCAGCTGCAGGTGGCTAAGCTTAACGACGACGTTGAGGTGGCGCACTATGCCGCGACGGCGGTGGCGCAGATCTCCAAGGAGTCCGACCTTAAACTGCAGCAGCTGGAGCGTGCCTTTAAGACGGACCCGAGCGCGCAAAACCTCAACGAATACTGCGATTTTCTTGGTGAATACTTGGGCTCGGGCTTGGCCGAGGGGCGCGTGGCTCAGATTCAGCGCCAACAGTACGCGCGCCTGCTTGCGCGTCGCTGCGAGCGCGAGGATACCCTTGAGCTGCGCATTCGATACGCGACGGCTCTGGCCGATGTCGGACAGATCGACGAGGCGCAGGCCGTGACCGACCAGCTGGTGCTCGACGTGCCCGACGAGCAGGAGGTTTGGATGCTTTGCCTGCGCCTGGCCGTGATGCGCCGCGACGGTGACGAAGTCCACCGTGTGATCGATGCGATTGACAAGCAACATGTGTATTTGAGCGCCGACAACCGCGAAAAGTTGGCGTTTTGGCGCGACGGGGATGAGGTCCGATGAGCGTGGCACAACATATCCGCGACCGTGCAGGCCGCTTTCGTTGGATGGGGCTCCTCGTGGTGTGGGCGGTCTTTATTGCCATGGCCGCCGTGCTGCTAGTGGAGCGTGCCGGCGTGCAGTACAGTGCGGGCCAGCATAAGCTGGGGATGCTTGCCGCCAACGATGCGGTGCCGGCCTCCTCGGCAATCTTTGGCCAAAAGCCCACGTGCCTGGTCATTACCGATTCCGATCAAGCTGGCGTCGAGGACGTAAAGGAACAGTTCGACCAGATTTTGCTGGACATGAAGATCGCGCACCGCGACGTGGACCTTGCCCTGGATGGTGCGGATGCCATTCCCTCGCTGACCTCCTTCGATCGCGTGATTTTGCTCATGCCGTCGCTCGATGGGCTCGGTACGCACCTGAGCGACATTATGGGTTGGGTGAGTGCCGGCGGTTCTCTTATGCTCGCCATGCCGCCGGATAACTCGAGCTATCTGCAAGTGATTGCCTCCAAGCTTGGCATTGAATCGGCCGGATATGACTATGTAAAAGCCGAAAGCATTGTGCCGAGTGAGGACTTTATGCTGGGCGGGGGAGAGCGCTACGAGTTCTCGGATCCCTTCGATTCTTCACTTTCGGTTTCATTGCGCGAAACGGCGCACGTCTGGGCAAATACCGGTGACGCGGGCACACCGCTCATTTGGTCTAACGATTGCGGCAGTGGTCACACCGTGGCGTGCAACATTGGCATCTACGACAAGGTCATGCGTGGGTTCTATGCTTCGGCCATAAGCTTGCTGGGTGAAGCCACGGCCTATCCGGTCATCAACAGCGCCGTGTTCTATTTGGACGACTTTCCCAGCCCTGTGCCCTCGGGCGACGGCACCTACATCAAGCGCGACTACGGGCTTTCCGTCGCCGATTTTTATGCCAAGGTCTGGTGGCCCGATCTGCAAGAGCTCGCGCAAAAATACGGCATTCGCTATACCGGCGTGATGATCGAAAACTACGAGGACGCGGTCAACCAGACCGAGCCTGCGCGCCAGGCCGATACCACGCAGTTTCGCTACTTTGGCGGCATGCTGCTGCAGATGGGCGGAGAGCTGGGCTTTCACGGCTACAACCATCAGCCGCTGGCGCTCTGGGACACCGACTACGGTACGCTGTACGACTACAAGACGTGGAAGAACAAAGAGACGCTCGTCGCTTCGCTCAACGAACTTATCGCGTTTCAGGACGAGGTCCTGCCCAATGCTCATGGCTCGGTTTACGTGCCGCCGTCGAATATCCTTTCGGCCCGCGCGCGCAAGCTTATCGGTACCGATGTTCCGCGCATTAAGACCATTGCCAGTACGTATTTTGAGGATGGCACCGACCTGCCGTACGTGCAGGAGTTTGGCGTGGCGAGCGATGGCATTGTGGAGCAGCCACGTATTGTTTCGGGCGGCATGGTCGACGATTCCTATATGCGCCTGGCAGCCGTGTCCGAGCTCAACATGCACTACGTGAGCACTCACTTTATGCACCCGGACGACCTGCTCGATCCCGATCGCGGCGCCAAGGAGGGCTGGGAAGTCTACAAGGGCGGCCTGGTCGACTACCTGGACTGGCTTACCAAGTCTGCGCCCGACCTGCGCCGCCAGACGGCGTCGGAGTGCTCCGGTGCCATCCAGCGCTTTTCGTCGGTTACGGTGAGCGTGGATACCAGTGCGGATGCCTGGACGCTCAGCCTGGGCAATTTCCACGACGAGGCGTGGTTCATGTTCCGCGCCAATAATGGCGAGCCGGGTGCGGTGACGGGTGGCGAACTGACGCACCTTACGGGCAATCTGTATCTGCTCAAGGCAAATGATAAGACCCTGACGATCGAGCGCAAGGAGGGTGGCGACAGATGAGAATCTGCCTGGTACTCGAGGGTTGCTACCCCTATGTGCACGGCGGCGTATCTACCTGGATGCATGGCTATATCCAGGCCATGCCCGAGCACGAGTTTGTGCTGTGGGTGATTGGCGCGCATGCTGCCGACCGCGGCAAATTTGTCTACGAGCTGCCCAGCAACGTGGTCGAGGTGCACGAGGTGTTCCTGGACGATGCCCTGCGGCTTTCGGGCGAGCAACATGAAGCCAGTTTTAACGACCGCGAGCGCGAGGCGCTACGCCGCCTGGTGTCGCTCTCCAATCCGGACTGGGACGTGCTGTTCGATATCTTCCACCGCCGCCGCGTGCATCCGCTCTCGTTTTTGCAGAGCCGCACGTTTATGGATATCTTCCGCGACGTGTGCCTTGCCGAGTACCCCTACACGCCCTTTGCCGACGCATTCCACACCATGCGCTCTATGCTGTTGCCGGTGCTCTACCTGCTGGGCAGCGAGGTGCCGGTTGCCGATGTGTACCACGCTATCTCGACCGGCTACGGCGGCCTGCTCGCTTGCCTGGGCTCAAGCGTTCACCATGCGCCGGTGCTGCTGACCGAGCATGGCATCTATACCCGCGAGCGCGAGGAAGAGATCATTCGCGCCGACTGGGTGGTGCCGTCGTTTAAGGACCGCTGGATCCGCTTTTTCTACCTGCTTTCGGAGGAGATCTACAGCCGCGCCTTCCGTGTGACGAGTTTGTTCCATAACGCCCGCAAGACGCAGATCGATATGGGCTGCGATGCGGGTAAATGCCTAGTCATCCCTAACGGCATCCAGTTCGACCGCTTTAAGGATATTCCTTTAAAGCCCGATGACGGCTGGGTGGACATTGGCGCGGTGGTGCGCCTGGCTCCCATCAAGGACGTCAAGACTATGATCTATGCCTTCTTTGAGCTGCACGAGCGCCTGCCTAAGGTGCGTCTGCACATCATGGGCGGCGTGGACGACGAAGAGTACGGCGCCGAGTGCCACGCGCTGGTCGATACCCTGGGCGTGCGCGACCTGATCTTTACCGGTCGCGTCAACGTGGTCGAGTACATGGAAAAGCTCGACTTTACCATTTTGACGAGCATCTCCGAGGGCCAGCCGCTCAGCGTGCTGGAGTCGCTTGCAGCGCGCCGTCCCTGCGTGACGACCGAGGTGGGCTGCTGCCGCGAGCTACTCGAAGGCGCCCCGGGCGACGACTTTGGCGTGGCGGGTTTTGTGACGCCGCCCATGTATCGCAAGGGCTTGGCCGATGCCATGGAGCGCATGTGCGTGAGCCGTGCCCGTCGCATTGAGATGGGGGAGCGCGGGCAGCGTCGAGTTGCCACGTACTTTTTGCACGAGCAGATGCTCGCCAACTATCGCGCGCTGTACGACGAGACGGCGCGTGCGTTTAACCTGCCCAGAGAGGGGGAGTAGCCGGTGGCCGGAATTGGTTTTGAGCTCAAGCGCCTGTTTAGGCGCAAAGGCCTGTTTGCCACGATGCGCGCTTACGGCTACGCCGGCATTGTGTGCACGGGCCCCATGCTGTTGGGCGTGCTACTCCAGGTGGGTATCTTGGTGCTGTGCGGTCTGTGGGGCGTGGGGCGCGCCAACCAGGACCTGCTGGTGTGCATGGTGACCTATACGCTGCTGGCGTCGCTCACGCTCACGAGCTTTTTCTCTATGCCGGTCACGCGTTTTTTGGCCGATATGCTCTTTGCCGAGCGCGAGGATGAGATCCTACCTTCGTTTTGGGGCTCCAACGCCATCATGCTCGTTGCGGGCACGGTGCTCTACGGCGTCTTTTTGCTGTTCTCGGGCGCCACGCTGCTGCAGGGGCTGCTGTGCCTGTGGCTGTTCAACATTATGATCGTCAACTGGAACGGCATGAGTTACCTCACGGCCATCAAGGATTACCGCGGCGTCCTGTGCAGCTTTGCGGCTGCCATTGGCGTGGCGTGCCTGTGCGCCCTGGCCGCGCTGGCGCTGGGACTGCCGCCGGTCGAGGGCCTGTTGGCGTCAATTGCTCTGGGCTACGGCGTCATGCTCGCCTGGGACGTGGTGCTGCTGTACCGGTATTTTCCTCAGAGCGACCGCAGCCCCTGGCCCTTTTTGCGGTGGCTCGATCAGTTTATGCCGCTGGCGCTCACGGGTCTGTTAACCAATCTGGGACTCTTTGCGCACCTGGTGATTATTTGGACCGGTCCCATTGGCGTGCAGGTCAAGGGCTTCTTTTATGGTGCGCCCTACTACGATGTGCCGGCGCTCATCGCGTTTTTGACCATCCTGGTCACGACCGTCAACTTTGTGGTCTCGGTCGAGGTCAACTTCTATCCGCGCTACCGCGACTACTACAGCCTGTTCAACGACGGCGGCGTGGTGGGCGACATTGTGGTGGCCGAGGAGGAGATGCTCTCCACGCTCAACAGCGAACTGCGCTTTTGCGCGCTCAAGCAGCTGTTTGTGACCGCTGCGGTCATTTCGCTCGAGACCACGGTGCTCTCGGCCCTGCCGCTGGGCTTTAACAACCTTATGCACGGGTATTTTCGCACGCTGTGCGTGGGCTATGGCTTGTATGCCGTGGGCAATACGGTGATGCTCATCTTGCTGTACTTTACCGACTACAAGGGAGCCGTGCTGGCTTCGGGCCTGTTTGGCGGTGTGGCCGGGCTGGCGACTGCCGTGTCGTTGCTTTTGCCGCAGCAGTTTTACGGCTTTGGCTTTTTGTTGGGTGCGGCGGTGTTTTTTATCGTGGCGCTGCTGCGGCTCGATACCTATACCGCCAACTTGCCGTATCGTATCCTGAGCCAGCAGCCTATTGTGGCGACCGACAAATCGGGCTGGTTTACCGAACTTGGCCGGGTGCTCGACCGTGTTGAGCAATGCTACGAGGACAAGCGCGCGGGCGGTGAGCCGCGCAGTGCGTTTGAACGTATGGTGGTTCGCCTGTACCAAAAACATTGGGGAGGTTCTGATGATCGATAAGTTGATGTCTCGCCGCTGCCTGATCGAGGCGGCTGCCGGCGCGCTGTTGCTTTCGGGCTGCTCGTCTCAGGACGAATCCTCGACTAAAAAGGTCAAAAAGCAGGGCAAGATTAAAAAGGCCGAGGCCTCCGACCAGTCCAAGCACCTGCGCGATAAGGACGAGCTGTACGAGGTCTACGACGACTCGGGCATTGTGACCATGTACCTGACGGTCTCGCGCGGTAACAGCTCCGAGAACACCGATCATAGCTGGGCCGAGATCAATACGTACTCGGTGTATGACTACGCCGACATGGGCGTGACGCGCTATCAGGTAATGGGGCTTTTGCAGGCGGGCGACGAAGACGGCCCGGTGGCCGGTGAGGTTGGCTATGGCGAGGAAGCGCCCAATGCTACCGTGCAGGTGTGTGGCCAGACGTCGAGCATGAACTCGCAAAAGAATTACAAGGTTGAGCTCAAAAAGGGCAAGGGTAGCTGGCGCCAACAGCGCGCGATTGCGCTCAACAAGCACATGGGCGAGGGTATGCGTTTTCGCAACAAGATGGCCTACGACCTTATCCGCGGGATTCCCCAGATGATGGGCCTGCGCACGCAGTTTGTGCATCTGTGGGTGTGCGACCAGACCGAAAAGTCCAACGACACCTTTGAGGACTACGGCCTGTTTACGCAGGTTGAACAGCTCAACAAGACGGCGCTTAAGGCACATGGCCTGGATAAGAGCGGGCATCTGTACAAGGTGAACAGCTTTGATTTCCATCGCTACGAGGATACCATTAAGCTTGCTGACGACCCCGACTACAACCAGGCAAGCTTTGAGGGCATGCTCGAGATTAAGGGCGATTCGGACCACACCAAGCTCATCGAGATGCTCGATGCGCTCAACGACGAATCGCAAAAGATCGATGACGTGCTCGACACCTACTTTGATACCGAGAATCTGGTCTATTGGTTGGCGTTTCAGATCCTGACGGGCAACTGCGATACGCAGAACCGCAACTGCTATCTGTACAGCCCGCTTAACTCCAAGGTCTGGTACATCCTGGATTGGGATAACGACGGCATGCTGCGTAAGCTTGAGCTGAGCCTGACGGGGTTCTCGGATTATGCGAGCTGGGAGCGCGGCGTAAGCAACTACTGGGGCAACGTGCTATTCAATCGTGCGCTGCGCAGCAAGGCGTTCCGCGGTGAGCTCGATCGCGCCGTCAAGGACCTGCGCTCGTATATGACCGAGGCACGCCTGACCAAGATGATCAAGCACTACCGCGAGGTGACTGAATCCCTGGTCTTTGCTTCGCCCGATATCGACAATCTGCCTGTCACCAAGGACCAATACGAGCAGATCGCCGCGTCGATTCCCTCCGAGATCGAGGAGAACTACAAGAGCTTTCGCGAGAGTTTTAAAAAGCCCATGCCGTTCTACATCGGCGTGCCGCAGATCGATAACGGTAAGCTGCGCATTAACTGGGATGCGTCCTACGACTTTGAGGCGCGCGACATTCGCTACACCGTAGAGCTTGCGCGCGACTATGCCATAAGCGACGTGTTCTTTAAGGCCGAGGACGTGCTGCTTCCCGAGGTGACCTGCGATGCGCCCGATGCCGGCCAGTATTTTGTGCGCGTGCGTGCCGCCAACTCCGACGGCTTTACGCAAGATGCGTTTGACTACTATGTGACTGACGACGGTAAGCACTACGGCATGAAGTGTTTTTACGTGCAAGACGGCGGTAAGGTCGTGGAGGACACGTATGAGGAGGGCTAGCGCGCTGCTTGAGCGCTTGGCGGCCCCGCCTGTGCGTGCCACGCAGGAGCGTTACCGCCATGAGCTCAAATATCTCATTAACGAGGGCGAGCACGCCGCGCTTGCCTGTCGCATGGCGCCGGTGTTTAAGCTGGACAAGCATGCGCGGGCGGGCGGTTACACTATTCGCAGCCTGTATTTTGATGACTACCGAAACTCGGCCTACGAGGAAAAAGACGCCGGCATTCTCATGCGCAAAAAGTATCGCGTGCGCATCTATAACGGCAGCGACAAGGTGATTAAGCTTGAGCGCAAAAAGAAGTACGGCAGCTGGATCTACAAGGAGGACGCGCCGCTTACGCGCGGTGAGTTTGAGCAGATTCTGGCTGGCGACTACGACTTTTTGCTGAGGAGCCCTTATCCGCTCTGTCGCGAGTTCTACATCGAGTGCATCTGCAACATGATGCGCCCGCGGACCATCGTGGACTACGAGCGCGAGCCGTGAGTGATGGATGAGGGCACCGTGCGCATTACGTTTGACATGAACGTGCGTGCCGCGGTGGGAAGCTTCGATATCTTTGACGCGACGCTGCCCGCGCTGCCGGTCCTGGAGCCCGGCAAGCTGGTGATGGAGGTCAAGTTTACGGAGTTTTGCCCGCAGCTGGTGCGCGATATTGTGCCGCCGGGAGCGGCCGAGCTTACGGCGGTCTCCAAGTACTGTCTGTGTTACGAAAAGACCGCCTACCTGCGCGGATTTAATTACTGGGAATCGGATTTTGAGAACCGAGGGGATATTTAGACCATGAGCACCAGGGACTTTTTTAAGAACTCCGTCTTGGAGGCGTTTGGCCAGGTCGACCCTGCCAAGATTGGCCTTTCGCTGCTCGTGGCGCTCGCCATGGGCATCCTGATCTATTGCGTGTACAAGCGCTTTTTTACCGGCGTGGTGTATTCGCGCAGCTTTGCCGTGACGCTTGTGGGCATGTGCGTGCTCACCTGCATGGTCACGCTCGCGATTTCGACCAACGTGGTCATCTCGCTCGGTATGGTCGGTGCTCTGTCAATCGTCCGCTATCGTACGGCGGTTAAGGACCCGCTCGACCTGCTGTATCTTTTTTGGGCCATTACCACAGGCATTACGGCAGGCGCCGGCATGTACGCGCTCGTGGGGCTTACGGCAGTGGTGATTGTGGTGATGATTGCCGGCTTTGCGAGCCGCCAGGACAAGGCGCGCGTGTACATGATGGTCATCCACTACACGGGCCAGACTACTGGCGACGATATCGTGCGCGCATTTGGGCGCACCAAGTTTACGGTGAAGTCCAAGACCATGCGCGGTGACAAGGTGGAGATGGCCGCCGAGGTGTTCTCGGACGGTGTAGATATGCCCTATGCTGACGCCATTCGCGCGCTCGACGGCGTGGAAGACCTAACGTTGATCCAATACAACGGCGAATATCACGGGTAGAACCCTAGCGAGCAGATCGCCCGGCAGATGCCCGCGCAGCGTCGAGCAGTCCGGCGTTCGTCAGAACGCCGGAACGAACAGGTATCATGGTGAAAGCGATTTCAATGACAGGGGTGCTCGTGGTAAAGATGAAAGATGTGGCCGAGCTGGCGGGCGTTTCGAGCGCCGCCGTCTCGCGCTACCTCAACGGTGGATACATATCGGCGGACAAGGCCGAGCGCATTAAGAAAGCGATTGAGCTGACAGGATACGTGCGGTCCAGCCAGGCTCGCGCGCTGCGCACCGGTTCCACCAAGCTCATCGGCGTCATCGTCCCCAAGATCAACTCGGAATCCGTGAGCCGCATTACTGCCGGCATTGGCCAGGTGCTCGGTCGCCGTGGCTACCAGATGCTGCTTGCCAATACCGACAACGCCCCCGATCGTGAGCTTGAATACCTCGACCTGTTCCAGAACCATCCGGTCGATGGCATCGTGCTGGTAGCGACCATGATTACCGACGAGCACCGTCGTGCGATTGGGTCTTGTCGCGTACCCCTTGTGGTCATTGGTCAAAACGTCGAGGGCACGGCCTGTGTTTATCACGACGATTACGAGGCTGCCTTTGAGCTGGGCCATGCGCTTGCGGGCCGCGTGGACGGCAAGATCGCCTACATTGGAGTTACCGAAGAGGACCGCGCGGCCGGTTATGACCGCCGTCGCGGTTTTGAGGCCGGCTTGCGCGCCGCGGGTAACCCGCTCGATGCCGCCTTGATTCGCCTGGGCTCGTTTACGCTCGACTCAGGCTATGGTGCAGCACGTGAACTGCTTTCCGTCGCTCCCGATGTTTCGTTTATCGCGTGCGCGACCGATACCATGGCGGCGGGCGCGCTTCGTGCCATCGATGAGGTTCGCGGCGTGGGCGAGGGCATGCATCGCGTAAGCGGTTTTGGCGACAACGCGTTTTTGCGCGCGCTGACGGGCGGTATTCCCACCGTGCATTATGGCTACCTGACCAGTGGCGTCGAGGCGACCAATATGTTGCTCAACGCGCTCGATGGCGTGGAGGGGGAGAGCGGTCTAAAGACGCTCAAACTCGGCCATCAGCTTATGAATGTCTAGATTTTGGGCACGTCTGCCTGCCTCTGAGCCCTTATGTTTGTCTCAAAACTACCATTCGCCCGCTATTTCCTACCGTTCACCCTACTATGAAAACGATTACAGACATATGAAACTGAAATCGATTACAGTGTAAGTGTCAAAGATGGCCGGGTGCACGTGCGCCCGTTTGAGGAAAGGGAAGTCATGGACTACCGCAAATCAGCCCAAGAGGTGCTCGACAACATCGGTGGCGCCGGCAACGTTGTTTCGGCCGCACACTGCGCCACGCGTCTGCGCCTGGTGATTGCCGATAACGCCAAGGTCGACAAGGAGGCCCTCGAGAATATCGACGGCGCCAAGGGCGTCTTTGAGGCCCAGGGCCAGCTCCAGATTATTTTTGGCACCGGTACCGTCAATAAGGTCTACGAAGAGTTCATCGCGCTCAGTGGCGTCGAAGCTGCCACCAAGGCCGAGGTCAAGGAGGCCGCGGCTCAGCAGCAGAACATCTTTATGCGTGCCATTAAGGTGCTCGGCGATGTCTTTGTCCCCATCATCCTCGCCATCGTGGCTTCGGGCTTGCTGCTGGGCATTATGAGCGCCCTCAACTTTATGGCCTCCAACGACTTTATCGCGCTCGACACTAATAACTTTATTTATAAGATCGCCGACCTGGTCTCGGGAACGTCCTTTGGCATTCTGCAGATCCTGATCGGCTACTCCGCCGCCAAGGCCTTTGGCGCCAACCCGTATCTGGGTGCCGTCGTCGGCGGTGCGTTCATTAACTCCTCGCTGCAGAGCGCCTACACGGTTGCCTCCGAGGGCGTACAGACCATGGTTACCGTCATTCCCGGTGTGTATAGCTTTGAGTGGGTCGGCTATCAGGGCCATGTGATCCCCATCGTTATCGCCTGTGCCATTCTGGCCTTCCTCGAGAAGCGCCTGCACAAGATCGTTCCCGAGATGTTCGACCTCTTTGTGACCCCGCTCGTCTCGGTGTTCGTGACCGTGCTCGTGACGCTCGTTGCCGTCGGCCCCATCTTCGTGTGGGCCGAGAACGCCATCCTCGGTCTGATCCAGGCCCTGCTGACCCTGCCCTTCGGCATCGGTTCCTTTATCGTCGGCCTGTTCTATGCTCCCACGGTCGTTACCGGTATCCACCAGATGTACACCGCCATCGACCTGGGCCAGCTCGCCCAGTACGGCGTGACCTACTGGCTGCCCATCGCCAGCGCTGCCAACATCGCCCAAGGTGGCGCCGCGCTTGCCGTTGCCTTTAAGACCCGCGATGCCAAGATTAAGGGCCTGGCGCTTCCTTCGGCTCTGTCCGCTTTCATGGGCATTACCGAGCCTGCCATCTTCGGCGTGAACCTTCGCTTCTTTAAGCCCTTCATCGCCGGCTGCATCGGCGGCGGTTGCGGTGCCTTGGTCTGCGCGCTCACTTCGCTGGCTGCCTCCGGCACGGGCGTTACCGGTATCTTCGGTATCCTGCTGTGCCTGGCCCAGCCCGTGCAGTACGCGATCATGTTTGCGGTCGCCGCGCTGGTTTCCTTTGCCGTCTCGTTTGTCCTGTACAAGGACGAGCCCAAGGCTTCCGAGCAGGCCTAAGAGCTTTTGGATTAAGGGAATGCCCGCGGGCTGTATGCTCGCGGGTGTTTCCAGCATCGGGCGCCGATCTCTGGTGCCTTGTAACTTTCGATCTGTTAGGACTTTGATATGTCTAATGCACTTGGTCGCGATCTTGCAAAGCTGGTTGCCGCTGTTGACGCCGCCGCCACTGAGTACGGTCATGGCGCGTATGGCCAGCGCTTCCATATTATGCCGCCGGCGGGTTGGCTCAACGACCCCAACGGTCTTTGCCAAGCGGGCGGCGTGTTCCACGCTTATTTTCAATATGCGCCGTTTGATGTCGAGGGCGGCGTTAAGGCCTGGGGTCATGCCACAAGCCGCGACCTTATGAACTGGGAATATGTTGGCGCCCCGCTGTTGCCCGACGAGCCGTTCGATTGCCATGGCGTGTATTCGGGCTCCGCGCTTGCCGAGGACGGCCGCATTCGCGTACTGTACACAGGCAACGTTAAGCTTTCCGATGCGGACGGCACGTACGACTACGTCAATACCGGCCGCCGCGCCGATACTGTTTATGTCGAGAGCGTTGATGGCCTTGCCGGTCGGGAGTTCAGCCAAAAGTGCGTGGTGCTGGCGTCCGATGATTATCCCGAGGATTTGACCTGCCACGTGCGCGACCCCAAGGTGTGGCGTGATGCGGACGGGCGTTATCACATGGTGCTGGGCGCGCGTCGTCGCGTTGACGGTCCTCATGTCGAGAGCCGTTTTTGTGCCATGCACGGCGAGGGTGCCGGGCGCGATGTGGGCGAGATCCTGGTGTATGGCTCGGCCGATATGCTGAGTTGGGAGCTCGAGAGCCGCGTGTCTACGCCCGAGCGTTTTGGCTTTATGTGGGAGTGTCCGGGATACCTTGAGCTCGAGGCGAATGGCGGTGTACCGGCGAAGTGGCTGTCCTTCTCGCCCCAGGGTCTTGAGGGCGGTCGTTGGGACCGCGGCAATGTGTATGCCGCTGGCTACATGCCTGTAACGGGCGACATTACGGGTGGCAATGACGCTTATGAGCTGGGCGAGTTCCGCCTGTGGGACGCCGGTTTTGACTTCTATGCGCCGCAGGAGTTCACGGCCGAGGACGGTCGCCATATTCTGATTGGCTGGATGGGCATGCCCGATGAGCCGACCTATGGCAACGCACCGACCGTGGTGTGCGGCTGGCAGCACTGCATGACGGTGCCGCGCGAGCTTACGGCCGGTGCTGGTGGCGTGGTGCTACAGCAGCCGGCGCGCGAGATTGAGCACCATTATGCCTCGGTGCGTGTAGGGGAGGGCTCGTTGGAGGTTGCCGGCGATACCTGCTTTGACGTTGTTGTCGACGGTGTTGACGGTGCGTTCACCGCGACCGTTGATGGCGAGCTGAAACTGGCGTTTGTGCCCGCTGGGGATGAACTGCCCTCTCGCTTTGAGATTCGATTTACCGATGAGGGTCGCGTTTCTGCCGGCTGCGGTCGTACCGTGCGCTGGGAGCCCGTCGACGAGGTTCGTAACGTGCGCATTGTCGGCGATGTCTCGTCGGTCGAGGTGTTTGTGAACGATGGCGCGCTCGTGTTTTCGACGCGCATCTATCCCGAGGCCTATGGCGTGACCGTTGACGCTCCGGGTGCGAGCGTGAACTATCACACGCTCATCATCTAGGCGATTCGTCGCATATCGGCGCTATACTGCAGCCGTTGCCCACGATGCGGGGAACACCCGCATCGTGGGTTTTTGCTTATGAAGGGATGGTGCCGTGTGGGCGTACAGCAGCTAGAAGAGGCTTGGGCTTTGAGGACCGGCGCGCGTGAGGCGCGGTTGCTTGCGGCCCCGCATGTGCCGGCAGGGCTGTCGCAGCTGGGGATTGTGCGTCCTGGTGACCGCCTGGTGGCCTTTGCGGACGACTTTGTCGATGCGTTTGCGAGCGGCTTTGATTGCTGCGATGTCGCGCTGGTGGGCTCGCCGTCCGCCGATGCGTTTACCGCCGCGTCCGAGGTCTTTGATGCTTCGTTTGATGCCGAGGGGCCGCACCTGTGGTGGTTCGTCAACTCCATCGGCGGGTTTGGACTGCGCGTGCCCGATCTGCGTACGCTGGGTCGAGCGGCTCGCGAGGCCCATGCGCTGCTGGTTGTGGACAACACCGTGGCGTCGGCTTTTGGCTGCGATCCGTTGCGCTTGGGTGCCGTGCTGTCGCTCGAAGCGCTCGACCGTGTGTGCGCCGGTAACGCTTCACGCAAGTTGGTTGCCGTATCGGTCGCGCGCTCGCAGCTCAAACGCCATCGTGTGGATGCTGCTGCTGAGTGCGCGCATGCCCTGCTTGGGGGCCGTGGCTTGGCCAAGCTTGATTTGACTGCTGACGAGGCCGCTGCGCTGGAGCGGGGACTGGACTCGCTCGACGCCCGCATGCAGGCGCATTTCGACCGCGCCCGTGCGCTGGCCGAGTATCTGGCCGCCAACGAGATGGTGCGCAACGTGCGCTATCCCGGGCTGAGCTCGCACCCCGATCATGCGGTTGCAACGGGAATCCTCGAGCACGGCTTTGGCCCGGCAGTTGAATTTGGCCTTATCGAGCGTAGCGCGGGAGAGCTGTTCGATGTTTTGCCGGGGGAGTTCCGCACATCGCCGGCCGGCGGCGCAACGACGCGCCTTTCGGCCCCACGCGGCAAGCAGGGGAGCACCGTCCGCCTCTTCGCCGGCACCGACGACCCCTTGATCGTGGCCGCCACCCTAGACAACGCCCTCCGTAAATTAGCTACTCTTTGATGCTGGCGATGAGGGCGTTGGCTTTGGTGGCGATGACGTTGTTGATGTCGGCCTGCAGCTCCTCGTAGGCCGCTATGGCTCGCTCGCCGGCGGGGGTGAGGGTGGATCCGCGGGCGCCGTCGCGCTCGATGAGCTTGCAGCCCAGCTGGCCTTCTGCCTCGTTCACGATGCGCCAGGCCTTGGAATACGCCATACCCATGCTTTTGGCGGCGCGGTTGAGCGAGTGCTCGCGGGCAATACCCTGCAGCAGCAAGACACAGCCGTGACCGAAGACGCCCGGCAAATCCTTGTCGCGCGCTTGAATGACCAACTTTGCCGTCGTCTTGTACTCCATGTGCTCCACGTCTCCCCGCTAAAGTGTTTGCTGGGCAAACGCAAAGCCTGCGTCAAACCCTCGTGTGCTCTTCTTAAATCATGCATTGTAGCAGTCAAAGTGCGTTAAGATACTTCCCCAGTATTGGGCGCCCAAGGTTGGGCTGGGTCCTACGAGGCCTGCAGCCGACCGGTCGCATGGAAAAAGGAGAAACATGGCTACGTTCTTTCCCGGTGAGTCCCACACGTTTTCGGAGTATCTGCTGGTCCCTGGTTACTCGTCCTCGCAGTGCATCCCCAACAACGTCTCTCTTAAGACGCCGCTAACCCGCTTTAAGCGCGGTGAGAAGCCGGCAATCACCCTGAACATCCCCATGGTTTCCGCCATCATGCAGTCCGTCTCGGGCGTCGATATGGGTGTCGCGCTCGCTACCGAGGGTGGCCTGTCCTTCATTTACGGTTCCCAGAGCGCCGAGTCCGAGGCCGCTATGGTCAAGGCCGTCAAGGATCACAAGGCTGGCTTCGTTCAGTCCGATTCCACGCTGACCCCCGATATGACCATGGAGCAGGTCATTGAGCTCAAGGATAAGACCGGTCACTCCACCATGCCGGTCACCGACGACGGCACTCCCAAGGGCAAGCTCCTGGGTATCGTCACCAGCCGTGACTATCGCCCCAGCCGCGATGACCACCAGACGAAGGTCTCCGAGTTCATGACCCCGCGTGAGCAGCTCATCGTGGGCGACAAGAACATCAGCCTCAAGGTTGCCAACGACGTCATCTGGGACAATAAGCTCAACGCCCTGCCCATCGTCGACGACTACGATCACCTGATGGGCATCGTCTTCCGCAAGGACTACGACAGCCACAAGACCAACCCCAACGAGCTGCTCGACGGCGATAAGCGCTACATGGTCGGCGCTGGCATCAACACCCGCGACTATGCCGAGCGCGTGCCGCTGCTCATCGAGGCCGGTGCCGATGTTCTGTGCATCGACTCTTCCGAGGGCTTCAGCGAGTGGCAGAAGCGCACCATCGAGTGGATCCGCGCCAACTACGGCGAGGACGTCAAGGTCGGTGCCGGTAACGTTGTCGACGCCGAGGGCTTCCGCTTCCTGGCAGACTGCGGTGCCGACTTCATCAAGGTCGGCATCGGCGGCGGTTCCATCTGCATTACCCGCGAGACCAAGGGTATCGGCCGCGGTCAGGCCACCGCGCTGATCGACGTCTGCCGCGCTCGTGACGAGTACTACGAGGAGACCGGCGTCTACGTGCCCGTGTGCTCCGACGGCGGTATCGTCTACGACTACCACATGACGCTCGCCCTTGCCATGGGTGCCGACTTTATGATGCTGGGCCGCTACTTCGCGCGCTTTGACGAGAGCCCGACCGAGCGCGTCAACGTCAACGGTCAGTACATGAAGGAGTACTGGGGCGAGGGTTCTGCGCGTGCCCGCAACTGGCAGCGCTACGACCTTGGCGGCGCCGCGAAGCTCAGCTTCGTCGAGGGCGTCGACTCCTACGTCCCGTACGCCGGTTCCCTCAAGGACGGCGTGGGCGGCACGCTTTACAAGGTCAAGTCCACGATGTGCAACTGCGGTGCCCTCTCGATCCCCGAGCTCCAGGAAAAGGCACGCCTGACCTTGGTGAGCTCCACCTCAATCGTCGAAGGCGGCGCCCACGACGTTGTAGTTAAAGATTCGCAGCAGTCCGTATCTTATCGATAAGGTTAGAGCTGCATATCAAAGGTTGAGTATCAACCACGTTATTTAGATAAAGCGAGATGCCTGCAAGTCGCAGGCATCTCGCTTGTCGTATTTGTTATCATCAGTCAAGTTAACCTTAGGGTCGGTCGGCTTGGCTTTGTTCGCTACAAGTTCCGCACGCAAAGAAGAGCACTTAATGTGCTCTTCGTCTTGCGCAGGACTGTCCGCAGTAGCGAACAAAGCCAAGCCGACCGACCCCAGCTAAGATTAAAGGAGCTGATATGTGCGATTGCACAGATCATAAGGACGAGATCCCTGCCTACGACGCGCAGGCCATTGAGTCCAGGTGGATGAAGGCCTGGGAGGACTCCAACCTCTTTGCCGTCGACACCGACGACAGTAAGCCCAAGAAGTATGTGCTCGAGATGTTCCCGTATCCGTCGGGCGACCTGCACATGGGCCACGCGCGCAACTACACTATCGGCGATGCCATGGCCCGTCAGGCCCGCATGCGCGGCTACGACGTGCTGCACCCCATCGGCTTTGACGCCTTTGGCCTGCCTGCCGAGAACGCCGCCATCAAGCACAACACGCAGGCTGCCGCCTGGACGTATAAGAACATGGACCAGGCGCTCGCCACGATGAAGCGCATGGGCTTCTCCTACGATCTGGATCGTATGGTTAAGACCTGCAGTCCTGACTACTACCGTTGGGGTCAGTGGATCTTTGAGAAGATGTGGGAAAAGGGCCTGGTCTACCGCAAGAAGAACCCGGTCAACTGGTGCCCCACCTGCAAGACCGTTCTGGCCAACGAGCAGGTTACCGAGGGCAAGTGCTGGCGCTGCGGCACCGAGCCCGAGAAGCGCGACCTTGAGCAGTGGTACTACAAGATTACCGAGTACTCTCAGGAGCTGCTCGACGACTTGGAGAAGCTCCCCGGCTGGCCCGAGCGCGTCAAGCAGATGCAGGCCAACTGGATCGGTCGCTCCGAGGGCGCTGAGGTCGACTTTACCCTGTGCGACCAGGATGGTGAGCCCATCGAGGGCGATGAGGGCAAGATTACCGTCTTTACCACGCGTGCCGATACCCTTTTTGGCGTCTCCTTCTTTGTCCTGGCTCCCGAGTACGCAGGCCTGCACGAGCTCGTCGAGGGCACGGAGTACGAGGAGGCCGTCACCAAGATCGTCGAGGACTCCAAGCATATTTCTGCCGTCGAGCGTGCCCAGGGCACCCTCGAGAAGCACGGTGCCTTCACGGGCCGCTATGTGGTAAACCCCGTCAACGGCGAGAAGGTCCCCGTTTGGGTTGCCGATTATGTCGTTGCCGACTACGGTACCGGTGCCGTCATGGCCGTTCCCTGTGGCGACCAGCGCGACTTTGAGTTTGCCCGTAAGTACGACCTGCCGATCGTGCCGATCATCCTGGACGATGACGATCGCGCTGCCATCGAGGCCAGCGGCGAGACCATCGATACCTTCCATGCCGAGACCGTCGACTGGGATTGCGCCCACGCTGCCGAGGGCACGCTCGTCCAGTCCGGCAAGTACACCGGCATGCGCGGCGGTAAGCACTCCGAGGGCGAGGCTGCGATCGTGGCTGACCTCGAGGTCATGGGCTGCGGTCGTCGCAAGGTCGAGTTCCGTCTGCGCGACTGGCTCATCAGCCGCCAGCGCTATTGGGGCAACCCCATCCCGGCCATCCACTGCGAGCACTGCGGCATCGTTCCCGTGCCCGAGGACCAGTTGCCGGTGACGCTGCCCGAGAACCTTGACCTGGGCGCCGGCGAGACCCTCGCCGAGTGCAAGGAGTTCTACGAGACCACCTGCCCGGTCTGCGGCCGTCCGGCCAAGCGCGAGACCGATACCATGGACACCTTCACCTGCTCCAGCTGGTATTACCTGCGCTATACCGATCCGCACAACACCGAGCTGCCTTTCTCCCGCGAGGCTGCCGACCGTTGGATGCCCGTCGATAACTACATTGGCGGCATCGAGCACGCCATTCTGCACCTGCTCTACAGCCGTTTCTTTACCAAGGCGCTGCGCGACCTGGGCCTGCTGAGTGTGGACGAGCCCTTCACCAACCTGCTGTGCCAGGGCATGGTCAAGGACGAGAACGGCGACACCATGTCCAAGTCCAAGGGCAATGTCGTGCCCCCGAGCTCGGTCATCGAGCCCTACGGCGCCGACACCATGCGTCTGGCGATCCTGTTTATCGCTCCGCCCGAGAAGGACTTCGACTGGGATCCCAAGGCCGTTGAGGGCGCCAACCGCTTCATCAAGCGCGCCTGGCGTATCGTTTGGCAGCTCGTCCAGTCCGGTGACGCCAACTTGGCCTTCGACAAGTCCGCGCTCGACGAGGTTGCGATGAAGCTCTATCGCGAGCGTCACCGCACCATCGCCAAGTGCACCGAGGACTTCGACCGCGGCCAGTTCAACACCGCCATCTCGGCCGTCATGGAGCTCGTCAACGCGGCGAGCGCCTACCTCAACGCCACCGAGGGTACCGCCCGCGACAAGGCTTTGTGCTACGGCGTGGCCAAGGATATCGTGAGCGTCCTTGCCCCCATCTGCCCGTTCTGGGCCGACGAGCTGTGGCACGAGGCGCTCGGCTGCGAGGGCAACGCCTACACCGCCGCTTGGCCCGAGTTCGACCTGGCCGAGTCCGTTGAGGACACGGTGCAGATCGTGGTCCAGGTGCTCGGCAAGGTCCGCGGCCGCGTCGACGTGGCCCGCGATGCCTCCAACGAGGAAATGCAGGCTGCCGCCGAGGCCGCTGTCGCCAAGTGGACCGAGGGCAAGACTGTCGTCAAGGCCATCTGCGTGCCCGGCAAGCTGGTCAACCTGGTGGTCAAGTAAGTGCTGCGCACTTAACTGACGCATAAAAGACGAGGGACGGTCCGGTTGGGTCGTCCCTCGTTTTGCATGTACCTGCCTAGGTACCTTCGGTCAATTGTCTTCTTCTTGTGGAGAAGCTGTGCGCACGCTGACCTGCAGATTCGTACTGTGCTTGCACGTTTCCGCAGCTATTGGTATAGTTTGCTTGCAAATGAAGTTGTAATTGAAAGAAGTGGGGTTTCGGCCCCGCTTCTTTTTTGTATGGATGGAGGTGCCGCAATGGTCAAGACCAAGACCGAGCAGGCGATCATCGACGCGCTCGAGGCCGTCGCTCCCCAGCACGATATCGACATCGTCGACGTCGAGCTCGTGGGTGCCACCAAGGCCCCCTGCGTGCGCGTGCGTATCGAGGGTGCCGAGGGTCAGAGCCTGTCGCTCAACGACGTCACGGCCAACACCAAGTGGGTCGGCGATGTGATTGAGGAGCTCGACCCCATCTCTTCGAGTTATACGCTCGAGGTGTCGAGCCCTGGCATGGCGCGCCCGCTACGCCGCCCGTGCGACTTTGCCCGCTTTGTGGGCGAGAACTGCGAGCTCACCTCCTCCGCTACCGAGGGCCGTCGCAAGTACGCCGGCAAGATTGCCGCCGCCACCGAGACGAACGTGACCCTCGAGCTCGAGGACTGCGAGTCCGTCACCCTCGATTTCTCTGATGTTAAAAAGTGCAAGTTGAAGCCCACCTACGACTTCAAGCCCGCGAAGGAAGGAAAGTAAGATGGCAGCATCCGACATGATGTCCGCCCTGATGGAGCTTTGCCAGGAGAAGCACATCGACCAGCTCTACCTGATCGACCGCCTGGAGCAGTCGCTCGCCAAGAGCTATGCCGAGATCCTGCATCTTGAGTGGGGCGCCAAGGTGACCATCGACCGCACCACCGGCAAGATCTACGTCTACCGCCTGGAGCCGATCGACGATTCCATGGACGAGGAGGGCAACTTCACCGAGTTCGAGGAGATCGACGTCACCCCCAAGAACACGAGCCGCATCGCTGCCCAGCACGCCAAGGCCGAGATCAACGCCATCGTGCGTAACTCCGCCCGCGAGCAGATCTACGAGGAGTTCTCCGGCCGCATCGGTGACCTCATCAGCGGTACCGTGCTGCAGTCCACGCCCGACTTCACGATCGTCAAGATTCGCGAGGGCGTCGAGGCCGAGCTGCCGCACTTCGACCAGCGCCGTTACGAGAACGAGCGCAACGAGCGTCCGATGGGCGAGCGCTACCTGCACAACCAGCACATCAAGGCCGTGATCATCGACGTTCGCGACCCCAACTCCAACCTGCAGCCGGTTCGTGGCGAGCACAGCCGTCCGCCGATTGTCATCTCCCGTACCCACCCCGAGCTCATGCGTCGTCTGTTTGAGCAGGAGGTGCCCGAGATCTATGAGGGCACCGTCCAGATCAAGTCGATCGCCCGCGAGCCCGGCCAGCGCTCCAAGGTCGCCGTCCACTCGCTCGACGACCGTCTGGATCCCGTGGGCGCCTGCGTCGGCCCCAAGGGCAGCCGTGTTCGCGCTGTCGTGGGCGAGCTCCGTGGCGAGCGCGTCGACGTCATCCTGTGGGATGCCGATCCTGCCGTCTACGTCGCCAACGCCCTGTCGCCCGCTAAGGTCACCCGCGTCCTCATCGACGAGGAGAAGGCCTACGCCGGCGTCATCGTGCCCGACGACCAGTTGTCCCTCGCCATCGGCAAGGAGGGCCAGAACGCCCGCCTCGCCGCGCGCCTGACCGGCTGGCACATCGACATCAAGTCCGAGACGCTTGCCGCCGACATCCTCAAGAACGTTCCTGTTCACGAGGAGCCCGCTGCCGACCTGATCGGTGACGAGGAGGACGAGGACGTCCGCCGCTGCGAGTACGTGTCCGAGGACGGCATCCAGTGCCGCAACCAGGCTCGTCCCGGCTCCCGTTTCTGCGGTGTCCACGACACCGACGCCTTCGATGATGCGGAGGACCTGATCTAGCGCGCGATCGCGCCGGGCGGGTCCCGGCGCGTCTCCCACGCTCGTTCAGTCTCTAGGCACCCAAGGTGCCAGAAAGGGTAGGTGAAGTCATATGGCAAAAGTCCGTGTGTCCACCCTGGCCAAAGAGTTCGGCATGACCTCCAAGGAACTGATGGGTCATCTCGCCGATATGAAGATTCCCGCTAAGTCCGCTTCCTCCACCTTGGAGGACGCCTATGTCGCTATGGTCCGCAAGCAGCTCGCCTCGGTGATCGAGGCCCGCGCCCAGGAAGTCGAGGCCGCCAAGCAGGCCGAGGAGCAGGCAGCTGCCGCCGAGGAGGCCGCACGCGCTGCCGAGGCCGAGCGCGAGCGCATCGCCGCCGAGAAGGCACGCGAGGAGGAGCGCCGCCAGTTTGCCGCAGCCCAGGCTGCCGAGGAGGCCGCCCGCGCCGAGGCCGAGGCCAAGAAGAAGGCCGAGCAGGAGCGCCTTGCCCGCGAGAAGGAGGAGGCTGCCCGCGAGGCCCAGCGCCGCGCCGTTCCCGCTTCCGACTCCGGTTCGCGCTTCCGTTCGCTGCTCGACCAGATCGCCGCACAGGAGACCGTGCTCAAGGAGAAGAAGGACGCCGAGGACAAGGCCAAGGCCGAGCGCGCCGCAGAGCGCGGTAACCGTCGTGGCGGCAACAACGATCGCCGCGGTGGCCGTCGTAACGATCGCAATGCTTCCGACAACAACTCCGAGCGCAACGCCTCCGAGAGCCGTCCGCACAGCCATCGTACCAACGCCAGCAACAACGTCGCTGCCGGCATGGACTTCCCCAACCCCGATAAGCAGGGCAAGGGCAAGAAGCGTAAGGGCAGTCACAACAACGAAGAGGATCACTACAGCCGCATGGCTCGCGAGGCCGAGGAGTACAGCCGCGAGAAGGTGCTCGAGGAGGCTCGTGCCGCCGTTGAGGAGGCCTCTCGCGAGTCCACCGGTCGCCGCAAGAAGCGCAAGGAGAAGCGCGAGCGCGAGGCTGCCAAGGCTCAGGAGGAGCGCAAGATAGAGGAGGCGCTGGCCCAGGGCGTGAACCCCGAGGACCTCGACGCCATCAAGGTCTCCCAGGGCGTTACCGTCCAGGAGCTTGCCGAGGCGCTCGACGTTCCGGCCAACGACATCATCAAGCGCCTGTTCCTGCTGGGTACGCCGCTCACCATGACGCAGTCCATGTCCGACGACCTCGTCGAGCTCGTCGCCGACGACCTGGGCCGTCAGATCAAGATCATCACCCCCGAGGAGGAGAACACCTTCTCGTTCTACGACGATCCCGCCGACCTTAAGCCGCGCGCCCCGGTCGTCACCGTCATGGGCCACGTCGACCACGGTAAGACGTCGCTGCTCGACGCCATCCGTCACACCGGCGTTGCCGCCGGCGAGGCGGGCGGCATTACGCAGGCCATCGGCGCTTCGCAGGTTATGATCAACGACCGCAAGATCACCTTTATCGATACCCCGGGTCACGCCACCTTTACGGCTATGCGTGCCCGTGGCGCCAAGGTTACCGACATCGTCATTCTGATCGTGGCCGCCGACGACGGCGTCATGCCCCAGACCATCGAGTCGATCAACCACGCCAAGGCCGCCGGCGTTCCCATCGTCGTCGCCGTCAACAAGATCGATAAGCCGGGTGCCAACCCCGACCGTGTGCGCCAGGAGCTCACCGAGTACGGCATCATCCCCGAGGAGTGGGGCGGACAGAACATGTTCGTCAACATCTCGGCCAAGCAGAAGATCGGTATCGACGACCTGCTCGAGACCGTGCTGCTCCAGGCCGACGTGCTCGAGCTCAAGGCCAACCCTGACACCTTCGCTTCGGGCAACGTCCTCGAGGCTAAGCTCGACAAGGGCCGCGGCTCGGTTGCCACCGTGCTCGTGACCCGCGGTACCCTGCACGTGGGCGACACGCTGGTCGCCGGCCTCACCTATGGCCGCGTCCGTGCCATGCTCGATCCCAAGGGTAACGCCGTCACCGAGGCCGGTCCCTCCGACGCCGTCGAGATCTTGGGCCTGCAGTCCGTCCCCAACGCTGGCGATGAGTTCCGCGTGTTCGAGGACGAGCGTGAGGCTCGCGCCCTGGCCGACGAGCGTTCGCTCAAGGCTCGTATCGAGGAGCAGAGCCGCGTGAAGCACGTGACGCTCGAGAACCTCTTCGAGACCATCGCCGACGCCGAGGTCAAGGAGCTCAACCTGATCATCAAGGCCGACGTCCAGGGCTCCATCGAGGCCCTTCAGGACTCCCTCGACAAGATGGATCAATCCGAGGTGCGCATCAACACGATCCACTCCGCCGTTGGTGCCATCAACGAGACCGACGTGGTCCTGGCCGACGCCTCCAACGCCATCATCATCGGCTTTGGCGTTCGTCCCGACGGCAAGGCCCGCTCCGCCGCCGAGCGCGAGGGCGTTGAGATCCGTTGCTACGACGTCATCTACAAGTGCCTCGAGGACCTCGACGCTGCCCGTATCGGCATGCTCAAGCCCACCGAGGTTGAGGTCTCCACGGGCACTGCGACCGTTCTGGACACCTTCAAGGTGCCCAAAGTCGGCATCGCCGCCGGTGTCCGCGTCGAAGAGGGCGAGATCGCCGCGACCGATTCCGTACGCCTGGTGCGCGACGGCATCGTGGTCTTCAACGGTAAAATCGCCTCGATGCGCCACTACAAGGACGAGGCCAAGAGCCTCAAGAGCGGCTCCGAGGGCGGTATTGGCCTGGAGAACTTCCAGGACATCAAGCCTGGCGACACCATTGAGGGCTACCGCATTGACCAGGTTGCCCGTACCGAGTAGGGGGTAGCGCTATGAAGCAAACGCAGGCAACCCGCCGTCTGGGCGAGCAGCTTCGCGAGAAGCTCGGTTATATCCTGCTCTTTGAGGTTTCCGATCCGCGTCTCGACCTGGTCACCCTGACCGCGGTCGAGGTCGCGGTGGACCGCTCGTTCGCGCGCGTGTACGTGTCGTGCGACGCGAGCCGCTACGACGAGGTCATGGAGGCGCTCGCAAGCGCCAAGGGCCGTATTCGTAGCCTGTTGGCTCGCTCGCTCGATTGGCGTGTCACGCCCGAGCTCGATTTTCGCATCGATCGCTCGACCGATGAGGCCGAGCGCATCACGCGTGCGCTGGAAAACGTTCCCGCCACGCTTGCGATCGAAAAGGACGAGGACGGCTATCCGATAGCGGATGCCGCCCAGGAGGCAGCTTTAGATGACTAATTCCGCCGACCTCGCCTCGTGCGAGTCTGCAGATATTCAGCGACGCATCCTCGAGCTCATCGAGGGTGCGTCCTCCATTGCGATTTCGGGACATACTTCTCCCGATGGCGATGCCTTGGGCTCCGTATTGGGTCTGGGCCTTTCGCTCATGAAGTTTTTCCCCAACAAGGACATTGCGCTGCTGCTGGCAGACGATGACCCGGTTCCGCGTATCTACCGCTTTATGGAAGGCTCCGATCGCCTGGTGCCGGCATCTGCGTACGCCGGCAATCCTGACCTGTTCATCTCGGTGGACGTACCGGTCGTCGAGCGCCTCAATAATTCCGCCGAGGTGCTTCGTCGCTCCAAGCATGTGGTGTGCTTCGATCATCATCCGGCGCGCGAGGAGTTTGCCGAGCTGAGCCTGAGGCGCGTCGATGCCGCGGCCTGCGCCATGATCATCGACCGCTTCTTGGACAATTGCGGCATTGTCGCACGTGATAGCGTTGCGACCTGCCTGCTGTGTGGCTTGGTTACCGATACCGGCCGTTTTCAGTACCAAAACGCCGATGCTGCCGCGTTCCATGCAGCCTCGCGCCTGGTGGCGCACGGTGCCGATCCGGCGCGCGTTGCGCTCGAGGTCTACCAGAGCATGCGCGTTGAGTTTTTGCACCTCAAGTCCATTGTCATGGGTCGTATCAAGACGGTCGCGCATGGGCGCGTGGCGTATAGCTATGCCTACCAGAGCGACCTTGAGGCCTGCGGCGTCACCTCGGACGAGTGCGACGGCCTGGTCGATGTGGTGCGTTCGGTGATGGGCGTCGAGGTCTGCATGTTCTTAAAGGGCATTGAGGGCGATACCAAGGTGCGTGGCAACCTGCGCTCCAAGGGCGACCTCGATGTGTCCGAGATTGCTGCCAACTTTGGCGGTGGCGGGCATCATGCCGCCGCCGGCTTTTCCAACAACGGAACAATTCGCGAGACGCTCGCCGTGGCACTTCCCATGCTGGCCGAGCTGGTGGGGGAGGATCCCGCTTCGGTGACCGTCGAGCTTTAACTTTTTGGATGGTACATGGCTCGTCGTACGCCTTCTCAACTGAATATGCTGCTCGCCGTCGATAAGCCGGTGGGCTGCACGTCCCACGATGTGGTCTCGCAATGCCGACGCGCCCTCCATGAGCGGCGCGTCGGCCATGCCGGCACGCTCGACCCCATGGCATCCGGCGTCATGGTGGTGGGCGTGGGCCAGGCTACTCGTCTGCTGGGCATGCTAACCCTCGATACCAAAAGCTATGTCGCCGACATCTCGTTTGGCGCCGAGACCAATACCGATGATGCGGAGGGCGAGGCGGTCCGCACGGTGGCTGTTGCCAACGAGCTCCGCGATCCTGCCTATGCCCGTGAGCACTTGGCCGCTATGCTGGGCCCGCAGATGCAGGTGCCGCCGGCGTTTTCTGCTATCTCGGTCAATGGCGTTCGCGCCTACAAGTCTGCTCGCGAGGGCAATGCGGTGGACCTACCTCCGCGCCCCGTCGAGGTATATGCCGCCGACCTGATCGCCGTGGGCGGCGAAGGTGATACGTGTGTGTGGACCGTGGCGTTCTCGGTGAGCAAGGGCACCTATATCCGTGCGCTCGCTCGCGACCTGGGCCGCGCTTGCGATAGCGCCGCGCATATTTCCGCGCTGCGCCGCACGGCTTCCGGTGTTGTTTCCATTGGCGCTTGTCATGCGGTCGAGGAGCTTTCTCCCGAGTCCGCGGCTGGCTTTGCCCTGGATCCCATTGCGGCCCTGGGCGCCACACGTGTTGACTTGCCGGGCAATCTTGCCGACGACCTGCTCTGCGGCCGACGCATTCCCGTTGAGCGTGCGCTTGCCGATTTCGATTCCTTGAAGGCGCCGTTTGCGTTGGTGCTCGATGGGGGACTCAAGGCGCTCGCCCGCATTGAGGGCGGCCGCTTTGTCATGGAGCACGTGTTTCCGCAGGCAATCGGCGGTGTTCGATGATGTTGTCCGCTCGCGAGCTCGCGCGTATCTTTTTCGCGGGCGAGTCGGACGAGGCTCGCATCGTTGCTGCCGATACGTTTGATGAGTGTGAGCACTTGGGTGCCGCTTCAATCGCCATTGGCGTGTTCGACGGCGTTCACCGTGGACACCAGGAACTCATCGAAGCGCTTGTCCGTGATGCCCGTGCCCATGGCTGTAAGGCGGTCGTGGTTACCTTCGATCCCGACCCGGACGTTGTGGTGAGCCCTTCGCCCGCTCAAAAATTGATGACGACGGCCGACCGTCTGCATGCCTTGGCTCAAACCGGGGTCGATGCGGTGGTGGCCGTTCCCTTTACGCCTGAGGTTGCGGCACTCGACCATGTCGGTTTTCTCGCACTGCTGTCACGCGTAGTCGACATTCGCTCGATTCGCGTTGGAAGTGACTTTAGGCTGGGTCGTGGCGGTGCTTCTGGTGTTGCCGAGATGCGCGCCTGGGGTTCCGAGCACGGCGTTGACGTGTATGGTCACGACCTGCTTTGCGAGGGCGGTGAGGCCATTTGCGCCACCCGCATTCGTCATGAGCTGGGACAGGGCCATGTGGAGCTTGCTGCTGGGTTACTCGGCCGTCCGTATATGGTGCGTGGCGGTGTTATTCGCGGCCGTCACGAGGGTTCTGGCATGGGCTTTCCCACGGCAAACTTGCAGGTTCCCGACGGCATTCAGGTGCCAGCCGATGGCGTGTATGAGGGTCTGGTGCTGGTCGATGACACCGTGTGGCCCGCTGCTGTGAACGTCGGCCTGCCGCCAACGTATGCTGACGATGCGGCATCTGCGCATCTCGAGGCTAATTTAATTGGTTATACGGGCGACCTGTACGGCGCTTCCGTTTCGCTGGCGTTTACGCGCTGGCTGCGTCCCTCGCGTGTGTTCGATTCGCTGGATGAGTTGATCGCGACCGTCGAGGGTAATATCGAGGATATTCGTCACAACTTGGGCGATCAGGGGGTGAGCATCCGTGATTAGCGATGAGGAAAAAGACCAGGTACGCGCTGCGTCTGACCTGGTTGCCATCGTGCAGGAAACGGTCGAGCTCAAGCCTCGCGGCCATGAGTTTTGGGGATGCTGCCCCTTCCATGGCGAGAAGACGCCGTCCTTCCACATTATCCCCGCCACGCAGGTGTGGCATTGCTTTGGTTGCGGCGAGGGTGGCGACGTTTTCACGTATATCATGAAGCGCGAGAACCTGAGCTTTCCCGAGTCAATCCGTTACTTGGCCGATCGCGCGGGTATTGAGCTGCATGACACCGGAGATCGCCGCGAGCGCGGCACCAAGCGTGCCCGCATCTACGATCTGTGCGCCGAGACCGCCCAGTTCTACCACACCATGCTCATGCGCGGTAAGGACGGCCGTCCGCGCGAGTACTTTGCCAGCCGCGGCATGGGCGGCGACGTCTGCCGCCGCTACTGCCTGGGCTTTGCACCGGGCCGTAACGCGCTGGTGTCGCACCTGTCCCAGGCGGGTTTTACCCCGCAGGAGATGATCGACGCCAACGTTGCCGTGAGTCGCGGGCGCGGGCAGCTTGCCGACCGCTTTTACGACCGCGTGATGTTCCCCATCTTTGACGAGCAGGGTCACAACATTGCCTTTGGCGGTCGCATTATGGGCGACGGCCAGCCTAAGTATCTCAACACCGCCGAGACGAGCGTGTTTCATAAAAAGCGAAACCTCTACGGCTTTAATTGGGCCAAGGAGTTTATCGTCGCGCAGGATACCGCCATCGTGGTAGAGGGCTATACCGATTGCATCGCCTGCTGGGAGGCGGGGATTAAAAACGTTGTCGCCACGCTGGGCACCGCCCTCACGGAGCATCACGTCAAGACGCTCACTCGCTTTGCCAAGCGCATCGTGTATATGTTCGACGGCGATGCAGCGGGCCAGAAGGCCGCCCGTCGCGCGATTCAGTTTATCGAGCAGGATTCCATGGACCTGCGCTGCGTGGTACTGCCCGACGGCAACGACCCTATGGAGTTTATTACGGCGCACGGCGGCCAGGAGCTGCAGGCGCGCATCGACGCGGCCGAGCCGCTTATGGACTTTGTCTACCGTTCGCTGCAGGAGTCGAGTGACATCACCACGCCGGGCGGTCGCGCTAAGGCGCTGGAAGATGCGCTGACGCTTATCTATCCGTTGCGCAACAGCTATATGATCGACACGTACTTTATCCAGATTGCCGATCTGCTGGGTTTGGATCTGGAGACGGTGCGCGCGAGCTCGGGTCGTGTGTTTCGCGATGTCGCCAAGCGCGAGGATGCGGAACGACGTCGTGAGCAGAACTATGAGCGCCAGCGGGCACAGACTGAGCGGTCCGGTAGCGCGGGCGGTCGGGCGTCGGGTTCTCGCGATGCCGGTCGCGGTGCTTGGGCATCGGGCGCGACGCCGCCGGTGTCCGCGCCGGTCGAAGAAGAGCCGTACGACTACGTCCCGCTCGATGCCTACGGCGCCGCGCCCGTGGAGGTCGTCGACGACCTGCCGCCGATCGATGTGCCTGATGGTATGGGCGCTGTGCCTGTGGCTGACGGTTCGGGCGCACCGGCTGCGGCGGCGCCGATGGTTCTTACCGATCTTGAACGCAAGTCCTTGGCAGGGGAGCGCGAGCTGTTGACGATGCTCACGAGCTACCCCGACCTGTTCCGCACGTATGCCGACCGCATCTGCTCCATCGAGTGGGTTGACCCGCGTCACGAGTCCATTGCATGGGCCGTTCTGGCAACGCCGCCGGGAACCGATCCTGCAGCCTGCATGGATGCGGCGCGCTCAGTGTGTTCCGATGCGGCAACGCTTGTGAGTGCCGGGCGCATCTCCGCGACGAGCAAGCACCCCACCGAGACGAACATCGTGTTTATGCTTGATACGCTTGAGCTCTACACCATCAAGCGTCGCATGCGTGCCGCACAGGCCAAGCTGCGCCAGGACCGTTCACTCGATGATGAGGCCCGTCGCGCGCTGACCGTTCAGGCCGCGCAGGATTCGCAGCGTCAACGCGAGCTGCAAAAGTCGATCGGCGGCGTGGCGGACCCGTTCCGTTTGATCGGCCTGGAGGCCGCAGGCACCGAACAGGCCTAGATGTTGTGGTCAACCAGCGTATTCTCGCCTATATCCAGTCCTCTTTTTGGGTATAGACGTCTATGTGTGTGCTAAAGTATTGAGTCCTGTGGACTATGAAGGGAGAATCTGTGCCAAAAAAGACTGAGAGCACGGGTACTGGGCTGGAATCCTACGTTGCAAAGCTCATGGGCAACGGCTCAAACAGGACTTCGGTAACCGAGGACGAGATTCAGGTCGCCCTGAAGGATATCGATGTTTCTGACGAGCAGCTCACCGCGGTGTATTCCGCGCTGCGCAACAGCGGCATCCAGATTATCTCCGCGAGCGGTAACGACGACGCCCCTATGGACGTCGACGATGACGATAACGATACCGATACCGATGATTTCGATGACGACGACGAGCACGATTCCGGCTCGCTCGATGATCACGAGCTCAAGATGGCCCGCCAGGCCGACGCCGAGATGGGTTCTTCCAAGAGCAAGAAGAAGCGCACCGTGCGCACGTCCCGTTCGCGTTCGCGCGTGCGCGGCATCGATGCCTCCACGGTGATGCTGACCGGCGACCCGGTCCGTATGTACCTCAAGGAGATCGGCAAGGTCGACCTGCTGACCGCCTCCGAAGAGGTCGATTTGGCCATGAAGATCGAGGCCGGTCTTGAGGCCACTGAGAAGCTCGAGGCTGCCGATGCTGGTGAGCTCGAACTCACGCGTGCCGAGATGCGTCGTCTTACGCGCATTGAGAACGTGGGCCTCGAAGCCAAGCAGGCACTCATCAGCGCAAACCTGCGTCTGGTCGTCTCCATCGCCAAGCGTTATGTCGGTCGCGGCATGCTGTTCCTGGACCTGATCCAGGAGGGCAACCTCGGTCTGATTCGCGCCGTCGAGAAGTTCGACTACCAGAAGGGCTTTAAGTTCTCCACGTACGCCACGTGGTGGATCCGTCAGGCTATCACGCGCGCTATCGCCGACCAGGCCCGTACCATCCGTATTCCCGTGCACATGGTCGAGACCATCAACAAGCTCGTCCGTGTGCAGCGCCAGCTCCTTCAGGACCTGGGTCGCGACCCGACCCCCGAGGAGATCGGTGCCGAGATGGACATGAGTGCCGACCGCGTCCGCGAGATCCAGAAGATCTCGCAGGAGCCCGTGTCGCTCGAGACCCCCATCGGCGAGGAAGAGGATTCCCAGCTGGGCGACTTCATCGAGGACTCCCAGGCCATCGTTCCGCCCGATGCGGCCAGCTTCTCCATGCTGCAGGAGCAGCTCACCCAGGTGCTCGACTCGCTTGCCGATCGTGAGCGCAAGGTTATCGAGCTGCGCTTTGGCCTTGTCGACGGACATCCCCGTACGCTCGAGGAAGTCGGCCGCGAGTTTGGCGTCACGCGCGAGCGTATCCGCCAGATCGAGTCCAAGACCCTGGCCAAGCTCCGCCACCCGAGCCGTTCGAGCAAGCTGAAAGACTATATTGAGTCTTAACCTCGCAAGCAAGAAGCGCCCTCAAGCACATCCGCTTGAGGGCGCTTTCATGTAGTTGTTGGGGACGTTCTTGAATGACTGGTCGTTTAAGAACGTTCCCAATGATTAGGTCGGAAAATTTCTTAAAAAAGTTCTTGCCCTTAGCGGATTCGTCCGTATAATAAACTTCGTTGCTTGAGAGCACGCACCTATTCCTCGGTAGCTCAATGGTAGAGCACGCGGCTGTTAACCGCGCTGTTGTAGGTTCGAGTCCTACCCGGGGAGCCAGAATTTTCCAGCCCTTTCCGTTGGGCTTTAAATTCCTCGGTAGCTCAATGGTAGAGCACGCGGCTGTTAACCGCGCTGTTGTAGGTTCGAGTCCTACCCGGGGAGCCAGGTTGTAAAACCCGTCGCTTATGCGGCGGGTTTTTTCATGCCGCGATCGCCGTTCGCAAACGTTACCGTATCAACATTTCGTGTCGAGGATGTAATCCCGAGGCCCGCCACCTCAACATGGCGCGGTCGTTGTAGAATATTGCAATGATTGCTCCCACGACATGGTGCCGCGAGCACCAAGAAAAGGAGATTCTTGTGTCTGAGACCATTAACGGCAGCCTGAGCGTCTCGAACGACGTTATTGCCGATATTGCCGGTTATGCCGCGATGACGTGCTATGGCGTTGTCGGTATGGCTGAGCAGCTCCAGGGCGCCGAGAGCGTGCGCCTGCTTGCCGGTCAACGCCTCCGCAAGGGCGTGCTTGTTTCCGCCGACGAGAACGGCCTTACGGTCGATCTTCACGTCGTGCTCGAGAACGGCGTCAACATGAAGTCCGTCTGCCACAATCTTTCGAGTTCCGTTGCCTTCACTCTGCAGGAGATCGCCCAGATCGATCCCGCCAGCCTTAAGATCGGCATCCATATCGACGCGCTCAAGAGCCGTCTGAACTAGCATCCGAAAACGGAGATTCAAATACCCATGATTGCAAAGACCATTCGCACCTGTTTTCCGATCGCTGCGGCTGCCGTTTCCGACAAGGCCGAGGAGATCAACAAGCTCAACGTCTTCCCCGTACCCGACGGCGACACCGGCACCAACATGTCGCTCACGCTCGCCTCGGTGACCAAGGAGCTTTCTGCTCTTCCTGCCGACGCTGACATGGAAGCCATCGCCGGCGCCATCACCCACGGCTCCCTGATGGGCGCCCGCGGTAACTCCGGCGTCATCACGTCGCAGATTCTGCGCGGCGTGGCCGAGGGCCTTGTCTCTGCCGATGAGCCCATTACGTCCGCCAACATCGCCTTCGCCTTCCGTCGCGCCGTCAAGGTCGCCTTCCAGGCCGTCCGCAAGCCCATCGAGGGCACGATCCTCACGGTGCTGCGTGATGTCTCGACCAAGGCCGACGAGTGCGAAAAGAAGAAGTTCTCGGCCGAGGACGCGCTCGATGCCATCGTCGTCGAGGCCTACCAGTCCGTCGCCCGCACGCCCGACCTGCTGCCCGTTCTGAAGGAGAACGGCGTCGTCGACTCCGGCGCCTTTGGCTTTGCCATCTTCCTGGAGAACTTTGTTGCCGCCGCGCTTGGCCGCAGCACCGTTGTCGAGGATTTCTCCGCCACGTTTGATTCTGCCGGCTCTGCCCGCGACGCTGCCCTCGGTCGCGTTGAGATCGAGGCCAACGACGATTGGGAGGGTTCGGAGTTCCGCTACTGCAACGAGTTCCTCTTTAAGGCCGACGCCCCGTTTGACGAGGACGAGTGCCTTAAGTTCCTGGGCTCCATGGGCGACTGCGAGCTGCTCGTGGGTGCCTACCCCGATTACAAGATCCATGTGCACTCCAACACCCCCAACCTGGTGCTTGAGCACATGCTGCAGCTTGGTCAGATCTACGAGGTCTTTATCCACAACATGGAGATGGAGGCCCACGACCGCACCGCCAAGATTCACGAGGACCAGGAAAAGGCCGCCGAGCCCGCCAAGGCGCTGGGCTTTGTCGCCGTTGCCGCCGGTTCGGGCGAGGCCGACATCCTCAAGTCCCTCGGCGTTGACGTGATCGTCTCGGGCGGTCAGACCATGAACCCCTCGACTGCAGACCTGCTGGGCGCCGTTGACCAGGTCAACGCGACCTCGGTCATCATTTTGCCCAACAACGGCAACATCCGTTTGGCCGCTGAGGCCGCTGCCTCAGCCTGCACCGACAAGAAGGTCGCCGTCGTTCCCACCAAGACCGTTCCGCAGGCCTTCTCCGCGCTGTTCGCGGTCCTGCCCGATTCCGAGCTCGAGGACGCCGTCGCCGCCATGGTCGACGCCATCAGCGAGGTTCGCGATGGCGAGGTCACCCGCGCCGTGCGCGATTCCAGCGCCTCTGACGGCTCTCCGATTCACTCTGGTGATGTCATGGGTATCATCGCCGGCTCCATCGACGTGGTCGGCTCCGACGTGAAACAGGTCACGCTCGACTGCATCAACCGCATGCAGGAGGAAGAGGAGGGCGACGCGCTGACGATTCTGGCCGGCGAGGAGCTGTCCGATGAGGCATTCCAGGAGATCGTCGACGCCATCGAGGAGGCTCAGCCCGATCTGGAGATTGACGCCCATCGTGGCGAGCAGCCGCTCTATCCCGTGATCTTCTCGATCGAGTAGGCAACTGCCCATGTCCGAGCTGTGCTCCGTGCCGCGCGTCTCGGTGCGCTTTGCCCAGAGCAATGCGCTCGACGAGGATATCGCGCGACTCAAATATGTTTCGGGTAAACGTGAGGAGGCCCTTCGCCGTCTGGGAATTCGGACGGTGGGGGACCTCCTTCTCCATATCCCTCATCGATATCTCGACTTTACGCGCTCCTGGTCCATTGAGATGGCGCCCATTGGTACCGTGTGCACGATTGTCGCTACGGTCGATCGTATCGTCCAAAAGCAGCCCCGCCCGCGTATGCAGGTGACCGAGGTCTCGCTGGTGGACGAGACGGGCGTGCTGCAAGTCGCCTTTTTCCGTCAGCCCTGGATTGCCCAGCAGTTTAAGCAGGGCGACCGCCTGGCCGTGATGGGTAAGGTCGAGTTTGCCTACGGCTTTAAGCAGATGGTCTCGCCGCACTTTGAAAAGCTCGAGGACGGGCGTGCCGCGGGCACCATTCTGCCGGTCCATTACGTGAGCGATGGCGTGAGCCAGGCGTGGATGCGCCGCATCGTTAGCGGCGCGCTCGAGGCTGTCGGCAATCCCTTCGATCCGATTCCCGCACGTTTACGTGTCAAGCGCCGCCTGATGAGCAATGCCCGTGCACTGCGCTCAATTCACTTTCCCTCGAGTATGGCCGAGCGCGATATCGCGCGCCGCCGCCTTGCCTATGAGGAGTGCCTCTACCTGCAGCTGGCGCTGCGCTTGCGCAACGACGGCGGCTTGGTCGAAGTCGCTCCCTACGCCCACGCCGCGGGCGAACACCTGGCGGCGCTCAAAGAGGCCCTGCCGTTTTTGCTGAGCGACGAGCAGGAGGCCGCGTTCCAAGACATCCTGCACGACATGTGCGATGGCGGGCGCGTGATGAACCGTCTGCTGCTGGGCGACGTCGGTACCGGCAAGACGGCTGTCGCCGCCTGCGCGCTGGCCGTCGCGGCCGATTCGGGTACCCAGTCCTGCGTTATGGCGCCTACGGGCGTGCTGGCGCGCCAATATGCCGATAAGACCGGCCCCTTGCTCTCGCAGGCTGGCATGTCCTGGGCGCTCCTGACGGGTGCCACGCCGGCCGCAGAGCGCGAACGCATCCATGCCCAGCTGGAATCGGGTGAGCTTGACGTGCTCTTTGGCACCCATGCGGTGCTTTCGGATAACGTTGCGTTCAAGCATCTGTCGCTTGTCGTCATCGACGAGCAGCACCGGTTTGGCGTCGGCCAACGCAACGCCCTACGCGCGAAGGGCCCCGGTGCCGATCTGCTCGTTATGACGGCAACGCCCATCCCGCGTACGCTGGCGCTTTCGGTTTACGGCGATCTTGACACGAGCATCATCCGCCATCGGCCCGTCCCTGGCGCTGGCGTGACGACACGCGTACTCACCGAGTCGAGCCGTGACCTCGCCTATGGAGCCATCCGCGAGGCGCATGAAAAGGGTCAGCAGGCCTACGTGATTTGCCCGCTCGTGGAGCCGAGTGACTCGGCCGATGAGCTGGAAGACGTGCCCGGTATTGCCCGCGACGATGAGGGCCGCGTGACCGTCCCCGTGCCGCTGCACGATACGGCGACCGAGCTCGATCGCCTGCGTCTGGCGTTGCCGGGTCTTGCCATCGAGCGCCTTCACGGCCGTATGCCAGCGGGGGAGAAGGACCAGGTTATCGATGCCTTTAAGCGTGGCGAGATTGACGTGCTCGTCTCGACTACGGTGGTCGAGGTGGGCGTCGACGTGCCTAACGCCACCGTCATGGTCATCGAAAACGGCGAGCGCTTTGGTTTGGCTGCCCTGCACCAGCTGCGCGGCCGCGTGGGCCGTGGCGGCGTGTCGGGCACGTGCCTGGTCATGACGCACTCCAAGGGCAACGGCGGCGCATCGGCGGCACAAGAACGTCTCCAGTCGCTCGAAAAGACCTCGGACGGCTTTACGCTCGCCCAGATGGACCTGCGCCTGCGCCACGAGGGCGAGATCCTGGGTTATCGCCAGCACGGCGGCGTGACCCTGCGCTTTGTGGACCTGGACGCCGACGAGGATCTTATCGAATGGGCCCATTTGGACGCGGTCGAGCTCTTGCGGTATGCTTGCAACCTTGACTCCGTGGCGACGCGTCCCTTGCGCGATGCAGTCGCCACGCGTTATCGACATATCTTTAAGGAGGTCAGCGGAGGATGAGAATCATCGGCGGTGAATGGCGCGGCCGCAAGATCGAAGAGCCGCGTGGGCGCGATGTCACCCGTCCCACGACCGATCGCGTGCGCGAGGCATGTGCATCCATGGTCATGTCGGCGTTCGATTTCGATTTGGACGAGGTCCGCGTGCTGGATGCCTTTGGCGGCTCCGGTGCCTTGGGAATCGAGATGCTCTCGCGTGGCGCCCGCTCGCTCACCACGTTCGAGATCGATCGCAACGCCGCCCGTCTGATCACCAAGAATATCGAGTCGCTGTGCCGCGACCGCTCGCGCTGGCGCATCGTTACCGGCGATGTGCTGACAAGTGCCTCGCGCGGCCGTGTGCCGGGCGGTCCTTTTGACTTGGTCCTGCTCGACCCGCCCTATGCCTTTGGCGCCGAGCCGGTCGAGGAGTTGCTGCAAAATCTTTCCCAGCAAGGACTGCTGGCTCCGGGGGCCTACGCGCTCTTTGAGCATGCCGCATCCGATGCGGGCGCTCATCCAGCTGGTTTTGAGACCGTGCGGGAGAAGCGCTACGGCATTACCTCGGTTGACTTGCTGTGCTGGGTGGCCGGGGACGAGAACGACCATGGTGACGAGAACGAAAATGACGAGGATGTGCCATCGGAGGACACCCATGAATGACACCATCAACCGCGTAATCGTCCCGGGCACCTTCGATCCCATCACCTTTGGTCATATCGACGTGATTCGCCGTGCCCGCCGCATCTTTCCCAGCGTGATCGTCGCCGTGGCCGAATCACAGGGTAAAAACGGCGTGGGTACCACCTTTATGCTCGACGAGCGCGTGGCGCTGGCCCGCGAGGCCCTCGGCGATTTGGACGGCATCGAGGTACTGCCTTTCACTGGTCTGCTGGTCGACTTTGCACGTGAACAGGGGGCAGGTGCCGTTGTTAAGGGTCTGCGCGCCATGACCGACTTTGAGTACGAACTGCAGCAGGCCGACCTCAACTACCGCCTGGATAACGAGCTGGAGTCCATCTTTGTCATGAGTGCTCCGCAGTACGGCTATATCTCGAGCTCGGTGGTGCGCCAAATCGCGTCGCTTGGCAGCGACGTGTCGACGTTTGTGCCGCCCAACGTGGTCGAAGCGCTCAAACATCGCTTTTCGTGACGTTTTTTAATGCCTGGTGGCATGTGGTAAACTTACACGATGATATGTTACCTATGAAAGGAGACCGGATGCCGGGCGAGAATTTTCCTGGCGACAGGATCGTGAGTCTTGTCGACGAGCTCGAGGGGCTCATCGAAGAGGCTAAGACGCCGTTCGGCAAGAACGCCCAGATGAAGGTTATCGACGCTGACGTCTTCTTTAACATCCTCGATGAGATCCGCATGAGCTATCCCGAGGAGTGGCAGAAGTCCCGCCGTATCCTCAAAGAGCGCGAGGAGCTTATGGCTTCCGCTGCCGCTCAGGCCGATTCCATCATTGCCGATGCTCAGCAGCAGGCGCTCACCATTGCCGGTGAGCAGGAGATTGTCCGCTTGGCGCAGCAACAGGCCGACGACATCCGCGACCGTGCCCAGCAGTACGAGCGCGAGACGCGCTATGCCGCCGAGGATTACGCCGAGCAGGTCTTTACGCACCTCGAGGAGAACCTCAAGAGCCTGACCGGCACCGTCACCCGTTGCCGTCAGCAGCTCAACGAGGGTGCCGCACAGCAGAACGGTCAGTGGTAATGGCTGAGTTCCCGAGCGTAACCGTCGATCTTTCCGAGCAGCTCGAGTTTCCCGGAGACTCTTATCCGCTGACCGGCAAGGTCGATGTCGCCACCTACACGGTGGGCGAGAAGGAGTACCGGCTGCAGGACGGTATTGCCTACGATGTGGTCTTTACCAACGCCGGTACCGGCGTTCTGCTCTCGGGCATGGTCCGCGCCCACGCCACCGGCGAGTGCGACCGCTGCCTGGAGCCCGCCTCGTTTGACATCGCAGGCGAGATCGAGGAGTTCTACCTCTTTGAGGAGCCCGAGGATCCCGAGGCCTACGAGGACGGCTACGAGCTCCTGGGCGAGGATCGCATCGTCGATCTGGGAGAGCCCATCAACGACGCGGTCGTCATGGACACGCCGTTCGTTGTCCTGTGCAAGCCCGATTGCCGCGGCCTTTGCCCCACTTGCGGTTGCAATCTCAACGTCGAGCAATGCGATTGCGCCGCCCAGGCAGAGGCAGAATGGGCCGCTGCCACGGAAAATCCATTTGCAGCATTGAAGAATCTCAAGCTTGATGAGTAAAACTGTGGTAGTATCGCTACTTGCGCGTAATCGCCACACTGGATAGTTCATAAGGAAGGTCACTATGCCCGTACCTAAACAAAAGCAGGGTCGTATCCGCACTCACACCCGTCGTTCCGCCAACATGAAGATCTCGGCTGCGGCTCAGTCCACGTGCCCCCGTTGCGGCGCTGTTAAGCTTCCGCACCACGTGTGCCCCAGCTGCGGTTTCTACAAGGACCGCGAGGTTATCGTTACCGAGTAACGGTATACTCTGGATGCGATGCCGTTCCAAATGGAACCACAATGGCCGGCTCAATGAGTCGGCCATTTTTGTATAAGGAGCATGTATATGAGTAACGTTCGCGTTTGTGTAGACGTTGTGGGCGGAGACGAGAAACCTCAGGTTGTTCTCGATGGTATCGAAGCTGCGCTTGCCGCCGATCCCGATATCGAGGTCTTGGCAGCTGGTCCCGCCGAAATCGTCAATCCCTTTGCAGCTTCCCATGCACGTGTTGAGGCCCTTGAGGCGCCTGACGTTATCGCCATGGATGACGATCCCATTCGCGCCGTGATGACCAAGCGTAAGTCGTCGATCGTGCTTTCTTGCCGCGCCATTAAGAAGGGCAACGCGGATGCGTTCTTCTCCGCCGGCTCCACCGGTGCCATGACCGCCGCCGCCACCGCCTATGTGACGCCGTTTAGGTATCAGGCCGAAGGCAAGAAGCAGCCGGTGCGCCCCTGTCTGACCAATGCGCTGCCCAATCGCGCCGGCGGTCTGACGGTGCTGTGCGACATGGGTGCCAACCCCGATGTGGAGGTCGATGACATGGTGCGTTTTGCCCAGATGGGTAGCGCCTATGCCCGCGTCGTCCTGGGCATCGAGCATCCTCGCGTGGGCCTGCTTGCCAATGGCACCGAGGATGAGAAGGGCTCCAACTTTACCAAGGCCTGTTTCCCTGCTATGAAGGCCGCCGTTCCCGGCTTTGTTGGTAACTGCGAGGGCACCGACCTCACCTCAGGTAACTTCGATGTCGTCGTTGCCGATGGCATGTCGGGTAATATCGCTCTCAAAGCTACCGAGGGCGCTGCCAAGTTTTTGCTGCAGGAGCTCAAGGGCGCCTTTATGGCCTCGCTCGGCACCAAGATCGCCGCGCTGCTCATCAAAAAGCAGATGCGCGAGATTAAGGCCAAGCTCTCTGGCGACGCCAAGGGCGGCGCGATTCTTCTGGGCCTGCGCGGTGTGGTCCTGATCGGCCATGGCGCCACCTCGGTCGAGGCTGTCAAAAACGGTACGCTCGCGGCGGCCGAAGCCGTGCGCGCCGGGCTGGTCGAGAATGTCGCCAACTCTATGGACAGTATCGTTTTGTAAGAGCGAGTTAGAGCGCTGTTATGTGCTTCGCGGCGCACGTCGTGGGGTAGAATCAGAACCGTGTCTTGGTACCGCCCGGGCGGTACCATTCTTTTGGTATTCATGTACTATGAGAGGAAGCGCTATGGACCGCTCCGAAATCTTCGACAAGATCGCCGAGGTCGCTGCTGACGTTCTGGGCGTCGATGTTGCCGAAATTAGCGAGGAGACCACCTTTGACGACCTCGATGCCAACTCGCTCGAGCGCCTGCAGCTGGTTACGGCTATCGAGGACGAGTTCAACCTCGAGATCGATGACGAGACCCTGCTCTCGCTCAACTCTGTCGCCGACGCCGTCGACGCTATCGAAGCTGCCAAGGAGGCCTAAGTCTTGGCTTTATCCGAACGACTTACGCGCGCCCAGGAAATCCTGGGCCACGAGTTCAACAATAAGGTGCTGCTGCGCGCGGCCCTTACGCATCCCTCGGCAGTCGAGGGCCAGCCGGTTTCTGCCAGCTATGAGCGCCTTGAGTTCTTGGGCGATTCCATTTTGGGCGCTGTGGTCGCACGCTCCCTGTTTGAGTCCTATCCCGAGTTTGACGAGGGCAAGCTCACTCGCTTGAAGGTGTCGCTCGTCTCGGGCGCCACGCTATCCGAGGTTTCTCACGAGTTGGGCATCGACGACATCATTATCTTTGGTGCCTCCGAGACCGGTACCGGTGCGCGCGGCCTGCATTCGGCCCTCGAGAACGTCTATGAGTCGCTCGTGGGCGCGCTGTACCTGGATGCCGGCTGGGACGTTGCGGCGGAGTTCATTCACCGTACGCTTAAGCCGCATTTGGCTTCCGAGCGTGCCGAGCATCCTGCGAACCCCAAGTCGTTTTTGCAGGAGTGCGTGCAAGCCGACGGTCACGAGCCCCCGGCGTACAAGCTCGTTGGCTCCGAGGGCCCGGCGCATGCGCCCACCTTTACCGCTGTGGTTTTGATCGATGGTATTCGCCAGGGTCGCGGCTCCGGCTCCTCAAAGAAGGAAGCCGAGGGAGCTGCCGCGCTTGAAGCGCTCGACCGCATGGGTTACACCACCAACGGCGTGATTCTGAACAAGAAGCACGTGTAAGCGAGGAACCGTGTATCTCAAGTCCCTTACGCTCAAGGGGTTCAAGTCGTTTGCCGACCGCGCCCATATGACGTTTGAGCCGGGCCTGACCGTCATCGTCGGTCCAAACGGCTCGGGAAAATCGAACATCTCTGACTCGATTCTGTGGGTCCTGGGCGAGCAGAGCGCCAAGCAGCTGCGCGGCCAGGCCATGGAGGATGTCATCTTCTCGGGCTCGTCGGCGCGCAAGCCGGTGGGTGTCGCCGAGGTCACGCTGGTGCTCGATAACTCGGACCATATGTTGCCCGTCGACTTTGACGAGGTCGCCATCACCCGTCGCATGTATCGCTCGGGCGAAAGCGAGTACCTCATCAACTCGAGTCCGTGCCGCCTGATGGACATTCAGGACATCCTGCACGATTCGGGCCTGGGCAAGGATACGCATTCCATCATCAGCCAGGGCAAGCTCGACGCCATTTTGCAGAGCCGCCCCGAGGAGCGCCGCGCCCTCATCGAGGAGGCCGCCGGCATCTCCAAGCACAAGCGCCGCAAGGAGCGTGCGCTCAAAAAGATTAAGTCGATGGACGAGCACCTGACGCGTGCCCGCGACATCAATAAGGAAATCGCCCGTCAGCTGCGACCGCTGGAGCGTCAGGTCGATCGTGCGCGCAAGTACAAAGAGTTGTCCTCGCGCGCGAACGAGCTTACGCAGATGCTGGCCGTCGATGAGCTGCGTTCGCTGCAGTCGCAGTGGAACGACCTGGAGAGCCGCTCCAAGGAGGGCGCGGCCGAGCTTGAGCTTGCGCAGTACCGCTTGGGCGAAAAGGAGCGCGAGCTCGAGAAGCTCCAGGTCATGCTCGAGGAAAAGGGCCTGTTTGTGGGCGACCTGGGCGAGCAACGCCGCCATATGCAAGATGTGGTCGGCCGCATTAACTCCGACATGCGCCTGCTCGAAGAAAAGGGCCACAACATGGTGTCGCGCCTGTCTGACATGCGCGGTCAGATTTCGAGCTCCGAGCATCAGCGTCGTCGCGTGGTCGAGGAGCTTGAGGACGCGCGTGCGCAGCTTGAGGAAGTGACCGGTGCGCATATGCAGGCCCAGGAGGACGTTGACGCCGCTGGTCCTGCCGCCGCCGAGCTCCACGAGCGGCGCGTGGCGCTCGACAATCAGATTTCGAAGCTTACGCGCGAACAACGCGATGTGCAGCGCGTAGCCGATAACGCCGCGCTCGAGCTCGCCAAGGTGAAGGATTCCTTGAGCAATGCCGAGGTCGAGGACAACATGTATGCCTCGCGCCTGGAGCAGATCGATGAACAGCTCGAGGAGGTCACGGCCTCGCTCGAGAGCCGTCGCGACCGCGCCGAGGAGCTTGAGGGCGCTCTTGAGGAAGCGCGCCAGGCCCAGGCCGATGCGCGTGAGGCCACCGAGGTCGCCCGTGTAGCCCTGAAGGACTTGCGTAATCGTGAGAGTGAGGCGCGCAACAAGCTGTCCGAGGTGCGCTCGGAGCTTGCCAGCCAAAAGAAACTCGATGCCCGCATGGCCGACAGCTCGCCGCTCGTGAGCCGTCTGGTGGGTGCGCTGGGCGATGATGTTTCGGGCCGCCTGGGTGACGTGCTCGAAGCCCCGCGCGAGCTTGAGGGCCTGGTTGAGCAATTGCTCGCCGGCGATATCGATGCGCTGCTGTTTGATGACGCCGCCACGCTTGAGCGTGCCGGTCGTGCGGCTCTGGACCAAAAGAAGGCCTCGGGCGAGGCACTGCTGGTGGCGCGCGGCGTGAGCGGCTCTACCGCCGCTGAGGGCGCTGCCGGTACCCGCCTGGTTGATCGTCTGTCCGTGCGCGCAGGCTACGGACCCGTCGTCGAGGCGCTGCTCGGCGGCTATTACGTAGTGGACGATCTTTCTGCCGCGCTTTCGGCGCCGGTCGTTGACGGCGTGACTTACGTGACCCCCGATGGCGCCCGCGTCGCCTGCGGCGGCCTGGTGCGTGTGGGCCTCGATGCCGGCGAGGCGTCGGGTGCTCTGGAGCGTAAGCGTCGCATTCGCGAGCTGGAGGGGCTTGAGCCCGATTTGGCCGCTGTGTTTGAGCATGTGTCGGATCAGGTCGTCGAGGCCAATGCGGCCGTTGAGGAAGCGCGTGCCGCTGAGGGCGATGCCGCCGGTGAGATTGCCCGCCTTGAGGGCGAGCGCCGCTCCCTGTTGTCCGAGATCGGCCGTCTGGAGCAAAGCGCCAACAATGCCGAGGTCGAGCGCGTGCGTATCTCCAAGCGCCGTGAGCAGGCTGCCGAGGCCGTTCGCGCCGCGCGCCCGCGCGTGGACGAGCTCACCCGTTCGCGTGACGAGGCCCGTGCGCAGGCAAGCGATCTGGGCTTGCAGATTGCCGAGGCCAACGACGAACTCGACCGCGTTCGCCGTGACGATTCCGAGGCTGCCGGCAAGCTCGCCGACGCCAAGGTTCGCCTAGCCCAGACGAGTGAACGCCTGCGTTCGCTGAAGGGCCGCGTGCCCGACCTGGAGCATCGTCTTGAGGGCATCGACCGTCGTATCCGCGGAACACGCCAGGCGTCGCGCTCGCTCGAGCTGCTGCGCCTGCGCGTCGATCCCATGCACGAACGCTATTCTGCCCTGTTGGAACGCGCGTCGGATTGGGCAGCGCGCCTGCGTGACCAGGCCTCTCTGGAGGAGGCGGACTCCGCTTCGCTCAAGAAGACCATCGAGGATGCCAAGGCAGAGGTTGCCCGCGCTAAGGAGCGAGTCGATACCGCCTCTGCCACGCAAAACGAGTTCAAGGTCGCACGCGGCAAGCTCGAGGTGCAGGTGGAGGCGGCCATCAAGGCCATCACCGCCGATGGCACCACGGTACTCGAGGAAGCGCTCATGCTTCCCGCGCCCACCGACCGCGACGCCGCCGAGCGCGAGCTCAACCAGCTTGTGCGCCAGATCAACAACCTTGGTCCCGTTAACCAAGTTGCCATGGAGGAGTACGAGCAGCTCAAGCGCCGCGCCGACTACATCGAGGAGCAGCTGGCCGATCTGGAGAGCGCGCGCAAGGCGCTCACCAAGATCACGGTGGCCATTGATCGCAAGATGCGCAAGGCGTTCCTGGTGACGTTTGAGAAGGTCGACGCGAACTTCCGCGAGATCTTCGCTATGCTCTTCCCGGGCGGCCAGGCTCATCTGGAGATGACCGATCCCGAGCATCCTGCCGAGACGGGTATCGAGGTCGTGGCGCAGCCGCGCGGCAAGCGCATCACCAAGATGATGCTCATGTCGGGCGGCGAGAAGAGCCTGACGGCGCTCGCCCTGCTCTTTGCTGTGTACCGCACGCGCACGGTGCCGTTCTATGTGCTGGACGAGGTCGAGGCGGCACTCGATGACGCCAACCTGTCCAAGCTCATCGGCGCACTCGACGTGTTGCGTTCCGATACGCAGCTCTTGGTTATCTCGCATCAACGCCGTACTATGGAGGACGCTGACGTCCTCTACGGCGTCTCGATGCAAGCCGACGGCGTCAGTCGCGTCGTCTCGCAAAAACTCGATCGCGAAACCGGAAAGGTCGTGAATGCATAATGGGATTCTTCGATGCTCTCTCGCGCGGACTTGAGCGCAGCCGCGAGGCCCTCAACGAGGTCTTCTACTTTGGCGGCGAGGTCGACGAGGATTTTTGGGAGGACCTGGAGGACACCCTCGTCATGGGTGACATGGGCGCCGAGGTCGCTATCAAGGTCTCCGATGACCTGCGCGATGCCGCGGCCAAGAAGAACCTCAAGACCGCTCCGCAGCTTCGCCGTGCCCTGGCCGAGCAGCTTGAGCAGCACTTTGTGCCCATCGAGCGAGATCCGTTCTCCGATACGCCGAGTTGCGTGCTGTTTGTGGGCATTAACGGTGCCGGCAAGACCACGACGGTCGGTAAGATCGCGAGCGCCATGGCTGCCCGCGGCAAGAACGTGGTGATCGGTTCGGCCGACACCTTCCGCGCCGCCGCCATCGAGCAGCTCGATGTGTGGGGGCAGCGTGCCGGCGTACCGGTTATCAAGCGTGACCGCGGCTCCGATCCGGCGAGCGTGTGCTATGACGTGCTCGACGAGGCCGATAAGCGCGGCAGCGACCTGGTGCTCATCGATACCGCCGGCCGTCTGCACACGAGCCCTGAGCTCATGCGCGAGCTTGCCAAGGTGGTCAATGTGACCCGTAAGCGCGCCGCCAATATGGCCGCCGGTCCCATGCCGGTTTCGGTCGTGCTTGTGATCGACGCCGCGACGGGCCAAAACGGTCTGAACCAGGCGCTCGAGTTTAACGAGGCGCTGGGCCTGGACGGTATTATCATGACTAAGCTCGACGGCACGGCTAAGGGCGGTATCGCCATGGCCGTGGCCGAGAAACTCAAGCTCCCGATCCTGCGCGTGGGCGTGGGCGAGCAGGTCGATGACCTGCAGGAGTTCAATGCCAAAGATTTCTGCCGCGCCCTGGTGGGCGAGTCCAATTAAGGAGTGACTAGTGTTTGATTCCCTGAGCGATCGCCTCAACGACACATTTGACCGCCTGCGCGGCAAGGGCAAGCTTACCGAGGCCGATATTACTTCGGCCATGCGCGATATTCGCATGGCGCTGCTCGAGGCCGACGTTAACTTTAAGGTCGTCAAGGAGTTTGTCGCCAAGACCAAGGAGCGCTGCATGACCGCCGAGGTCATGGAGTCGCTGTCGCCGGCGCAAAACGTCGTCAAGATCGTGCTCGACGAGCTCACCGAGATGCTCGGCTCCACCGAGAGCAAGCTCGTCTTTAGCAACCGCATCCCCAACGTCATCATGCTCGTGGGCCTGCAGGGCTCTGGTAAGACCACGGCGGCCGTAAAGCTTGCCTACCTGCTCAAGAAGCAGGGCCGCTCGCCGCTGCTCGCCGCTTGCGACGTCTACCGTCCCGCCGCTGCCGACCAGCTGGCCACGCTCGGCGGAGAGATCGGTGTCCCGGTCTTCCGAGGCGACGGTGCGCACCCGGTCGACATCGCCAAGGGAGCCATTCAGGAGGCCGTCGACCACCTGCGCGATGTGGTCATCGTCGATACCGCCGGACGTCTTCAGATCGATGAGCAGATGATGCAGGAGGCCGTGGACATCAAGAAGGCCGTCAAGCCCGATCAGGTGCTGATGGTCGTCGATGCCATGACCGGTCAGGATATCGTCAACGTCGTCTCGACCTTCGCCGAGCGCACCGACTTTGACGGCGTGATCATCTCTAAGCTCGACGGCGACGCCCGTGGCGGCGGCGCGCTTTCCGTGCGCCAGGTGACCGGCAAGCCCATCAAGTTTGTGAGCATGGGCGAGAAGCCCGATTCGCTGGAGCCGTTCTACCCCGATCGTATGGCCAAGCGCATTCTGGGTATGGGCGACGTTGTCGGCATTATCGAGAAGGCCCAGGAGGCGGCCGACGCCGAGCAGCTCGAGGCCGCCGAGCGCATGCTGCGCGAGGGCTTTACCATGAACGACATGCTCGACCAGATGAAGGCCGTCAAGAAGATGGGCGGCATGAAGGGCATTCTGGGCATGCTCCCCGGTGGCCAGCGTGCGCTTAACCAGATGGGTGGTAACCTGGACGAAGGTATCTTCGATAAGAACGAGGCCATCATCATGTCGATGACCAAGGAGGAGCGCCTTCGCCCCTCCATCATCAACGGCCAGCGCCGTGCCCGCATTGCCAAGGGCGCCGGCGTGACCCCCACCGAGGTCAATAGCCTTATGAAGCAGTGGGGCGAGATGAATAAGATGATGGGCCGCATGCGCACGATGGCCAATCAGGCGCAGGCCGGCGGCAAGAAGGGCAAGAAGGGTAAGAAGGGCAAAAAGATGCGCATGCCCAATATTCCCGGTCTGGATGCCATGGGGCTGGGCGGCATGGGCGGCCTGGGAACGGGCGGCCCCAAGTCCGATATGGACCTGCTGCGCCAGATGGAAGCGCAGATGCGCAACAAGAAGTAACGACTAGTTGAGTCGTGTATGGCGAAGGCCGCCTGGATGGTATTCCAGGCGGCCTTCGCCGTTTGTTCGCTGGTTGTCGCACGCGTGGAAGCGCGTTCTCGACGAGGTGCTTGCCGCTAGTGGCAGCCGCAGCCTTCGTGCCCGTCATGGTCGTGGTGACCGTGGCAGCCGCAGGACTCGCCATGCTCGTGGATGTGCTCGTGATCATGTCCATGGCAGTCGCAGGTGGCCTCGCCGTTCTGTGCGAGCGTGCCGGCAATGAGGGCCTCGACGCAGGCATCGCAGCTGCCTTGGGCGCCCGCATAGACCGTGATGCCGGCTTGGGCAAGCGCGTTGATAGCGCCGCCGCCGATACCGCCGCAAATGAGCGTGTCAACGCCACCGTTGGCAAGCAGGCCCGCCAAGGCGCCGTGGCCGGTGCCACCGGTGCCTACGACCTGCTCGTTGAGCACCTTGCCATCCTGGATGTCGTAGATCTTGAACTGCTCGCTGCGGCCAAAGTGCATAAAGATGTTGCCGTTGTCGTACGTCGTTGCCACCCTCATGGTGCCGACCTCCTTTGCTGGCCATGCGGCCGTCGTCGTGGCGATGGGGGAGTACGCGATATTGCCGCCCGCGATGACGAGCGCTCGTCCGTTGACCAGCGCTTCGGCCACCTTGCGATGCGCGCGGCTGCAAATGGCCGCCACCGTTGCGCGGGCGATGCCCATCTGCTGGGCGACCGCCTCTTGGTTGAGACCTTCCAGGTCGCACAGGCGCAGCACCTCAAGCTCGTCGACGGTCATGTCGATGGCATCACCGCTGGCAAGGCCATCGGGGGTAAAGCCGCGATATTCGGGGATGATCCCAACGCGGCGCAGTTTTTCGCGTCTTCCTGCCATGCACACTCCTTATCTGACATATGTCAACAATAGGATAACGCGTTAGTCGTTGGGCGCAAGGCATTTCTGTCATATGTCAGAAAAAGGCTAAGATGCCTCGTTGCCGCATGCGGAGCCGCGCTGCCGTGCATTGCGTGTGCCGGACTAAGTGTCCAATTCGACACTCGCGCGCCTGGGCTACAATAAATCTCGCTTGTAGGCGACTGACAGGAGGGTCAATGAGCAAAGCTGATCAACAGTTTGTAACCATGTGCCGCGATATCTTGGACCATGGCACCACCACCGAGGGCCAAAAGGTCCGCCCGGTGTGGGAGGACGGCACCCCTGCCTATACCATTAAAAACTTTGGTGTCACGGCGCGCTATGATCTGCGCGAGGAGTTCCCCGCGCTCACCCTGCGCCGTACGGCGCTTAAGTCTGCCATGGACGAGATTCTGTGGATCTATCAAAAGAAGTCCAATAACGTGCATGATCTCAACAGCCATATTTGGGATGAGTGGGCCGATGAGACCGGTTCCATCGGTAAAGCCTACGGCTATCAGATTGGTCAGAAGAGCCATTACGTCGAGGGCGACTTCGACCAGATGGACCGTGTGCTGTACGACCTTAAGCACACGCCGTATAGTCGCCGCATTATGACCAATACGTACGTGTTTAGCGATCTGTCTGAGATGCACCTTTATCCGTGCGCCTATAGCGTGACCTATAACGTGACGCAGCGTCCTCAGGACGACAAGCCGACGCTCAACATGATTCTCAACCAGCGCAGCCAGGACATTTTGGCCGCGAACAACTGGAACGTGTGCCAGTACGCCATTTTGCTGATGATGGTCGCGCAGTCGGTCGATATGATTCCCGGTGAGCTGCTGCACGTGATCGCCGACGCCCATATCTATGATCGTCATGTCGATATCGTCCGCGAGCTTATCGAGCGTCCGCAGTTTGCGGCACCCAAGGTAACGCTCAACCCCGATGTGCATGACTTCTATGCGTTTACGACCGATGACCTGATCGTCGAGGGCTATGAGCACGGCCCGCAGGTCAAGAACATTCCCATTGCGGTGTAGGTGGTGCTCATGACGTGTAAGCTATCTGCTATCGTCGCCGTGTGTGACGATTGGGGTATTGGCTGCGAGGGCGATATGGTGGTGTCCAATCGCGCCGATATGCGCCATTTTGTGGCCTGCACCAAGGGCTGCCCGGTTATCATGGGACGCAAGACGCTGCTGAGTTTTCCCGGCGGGCGTCCTCTCAAGAACCGCCGCAATATCGTGCTTACGCGCGACGATAGCTTTGCGCCCAAGGGCGTTGACGTGGTACACAGCGTGGACGAGGCTCTAGCGGCTGTGGCCGATGAGCCCGTCGCGTGGGTGATTGGCGGCGGTGAGGTGTATCGGCAGTTCTTGCCATATTGCGCCGAGGCCGAGGTCACGCACAACCATTGCACCCATGCCGTGGACACGTACTTTCCCGACTTGGATGTCGATCCCGCGTGGGAGATTGTGAGGCGTGGCGGTGTTGCCACGATTGCCGCGGGCGAGGGTGACGAGGGTCTCGATTATGAGTTCGTGACGTATCATCGCGTTGAGGCGTAAATCGTCTGGCGTGAACGGTATCATCGGGTTGATTGAATGCATGGGGCGGCGCTTAGCGTCGCCTCGTTTGGTATAGATGTGCTGTAAAGAAGGGTGCGGGCTGGCTGCTATGACTGATGCCGTTGAGGTTCTGCGAATTGATTCGCTCGAGGACGAGCGGCTCGATGCCTATGTGCGACTGACCGAGCGTGAGCTTCGCTGCGTGCTGGAGCCGCAGAAGGGCATTTTTATCGCTGAGAGTGCCAAGGTCATCGAGCGTGCGGTTCGCGCCGGATATGAGCCGGTGAGCTTTCTTTTGGGCGAGCGCTGGCTCGACCAGATGATGCCGCTGTTTGACCAGCTTGTCGTGCGCGAGGGAGCGGGTCCGGTTCCCGTGTTCGTGGCCTCCATGGAGCTCATGGAGCAGTTGACGGGCTTTAACGTGACGCGCGGCGCGCTGGCGGCGTTCCGTCGCCCGCGTCAGATTCCGGTTGATGAGTTCTTGGGCGGCGTCGTCGAGGCGGCGGGGGATCGTCCGGTGCGCGTGTGCGTGCTTGAGGGTATTGTCGACCACACCAATGTTGGCGCGATTTTCCGCTCGGCGGCTGCGCTGAACGTCGATGGCATTTTGGTGAGCCCCACTTGCTGTGACCCGCTGTACCGTCGCTCGGCCCGCGTGAGCATGGGCACGGTTTTCCAGGTGCCTTGGACGCGCATTGGCAGCGAGGCGCGCGTATGGCCGCATGATGGGCTGGCGGCGCTGCACGATGCCGGCTTTTCGTGTGCCGCCATGGCGTTGACGGACGATTCCGTATCGTTGGACGATTCCGCGCTGCAGGAGATTGATCGCCTGGCAATCTTTATGGGCACCGAGGGTGCTGGCTTGGGCGCCAAGACCATTGCGGGCTGCGACCGAGCCGTGCGTATTCCGATGGCGCACGGGGTCGATTCGCTCAACGTGGCCGCGGCGAGCGCCGTCGCCTTTTGGCAGCTGTGCCCGCACGTGAGTAATGAGTATCACTACCAGCCAGGTTTGTATCACTAGGCAGTTTTCCGCACCGTGCTCTAATTCGGGGTGTTTCGGTCGCCGCCAGTCGGTGCTAAGCTAGTATTGGCTTTGGTCTTAAATTGCCGTTATGTTGTTTGACGTACGCTGGCGGGGAGGGCGTGTGGCTAAGAAATCTACGGCTATCGATGTAACGCAGGGTGTCATTTGGCAGCAGCTGCTTTCGCTGTGCGTTCCCATCTTCTTTAGCTCGTTTTTTCAGCAGGCCTACACGCTTATCGGTACCTATATCGTCGGCCAGTTTGGCGGCAAGCTCGCATTGGGCGGCATCCAGGCCACGATGGTGCTCACCGAGCTCTGCATTGGCTTTTGCGTTGGCGTCGGCGCCGGCTGCGCGGTCATTACCGGTCAGTATTTTGGCCAGCACGATGATGAGCGACTGAGTCGTTCGGTCCATACGGCCATGACGCTCGCGCTGGTGGGTGGTATCGTTTTCTCGATTCTTGGCATAGTGTTCGTTGAGCCCATGCTGGTGCTTATGAACACGCCGCATGAACTATTGGCCGAGGGCGTGGCCTATGCTCGCTGTTATTTCGCCGCGATGGTTGCGGCACTGCTGCTTAATATGGGAACCGCACTGCTGCGTGCCGTGGGCGACACGCGCGGCCCCGCCGTGATCATTGCCTCTGGCTGCCTGGTTAACGTGGTGCTGGATATCATCTTTGTCGCTGTGTTGCATATGGAGGCGCTGGGCTGCGGCATCGCAGTGGCTCTGACCATTTGCTCCAATGCAACGATGATCGTGTTGCGCATGATGCGCGCTCCGGGTGCATGGCGTCTTTCGCTGTCTAAGCTCGGCATCGATCGCGGTATTTGCAAGAGTATGATCTCGTGTGGTCTGCCACTCGGTTTTCAATCGGCTGCCTATTCGATCTCGAACGTGCTGATCCAGGTGTCGGTTAATTCGTTTGGCGCCGATGTCACGACTGCTTGGGGTCTATCTGGGCGCCTGGATGGCATTATCTGGATGGTGACCGAGGCGCTCGGCGTATCGATCACCACGTTCTCGGCGCAGAACTTTGGCGCGCGCAATTACGAGCGCATGCGCAAGGGATATCACACGTCGCTCGTGCTTTCGTTTATGCTCATTGGTGGCCTGTCTGCCGTGCTCCTGGCGTTCTCGGGTCCTCTGTCGCGTTTGTTTGTCGACGATGCTTCGATTTCGGCGTACACCACGACGATTCTTCATTTCATCGCGCCGTTCTACGCGATCTTCTCGATTATCGAGAACGCGTCGGGCTCCATTCGCGGCGCCGGCGTGAGTCTGCAGCCTATGATGCTCACCATCTTTGGCACCGTTATCTTGAGGGTGATCTGGGTGTTTGCGATCATGCCCTTCGATCCGTCGCTCGAGCATCTACTGCTGGTCTACCCCGTAACCTGGCTCATTACGGCCGCGATGTTCACCATCTACCACCACAGCGGCAACTGGCTTGGCCGCGCCACCGCCTAGCTCATCCGTCGGGTTCCCCTGATAAGTTGCGGTGAAATAGTTCCTGAAAAGCCCTTGCGGACCGTCAAACAAGTTCTATTCCACCGCAACTTCCTTATGAGCTGTAGGTGTTGGCGGAAAACGAATCAATTAGTATTCGATGCCTTGGCGGGCTAGGAGACCTTCATCGAAGTAGTGTTTGACGGGGCGCATTTCGGTTACTAGGTCGGCAAGGTCGGCGAGGGGTAGCAGGCCTCGGGCGTGTCGTGGTCGGCTTGTACGGTGCGCAGACCCAAACGGGGCGCCGCATCATGCTCGGCGCAGTGAAGTTTCTTGGCAGACTGCAGCCTAAGAACGTTAAGTCCATAGCCCGTCGCGCGCAGCGCGAGCCCCAGCGCAGCCTTCGTCTTGCCCTTGCCGTCTCCCGTATAGATTTGAACCTTGCCGACTTACAGTGATGCCATCTCTGTCCTTTCGTGCCCGGCGTCGGTTTATCACCGCTCGGGTTGGGTATTCTAGAAACCATTATCAACCCCAGTAGATGGAGTTCAAGCAGATGGAGATGGATGACAACAAGCGTAGACGGAATATGATCCTCTACGTGCTCATCGCCTTCGTCGTCTACCTCGTGCTCTCGACCGTTCTGTTCCCCAACATCGGTCACACGCAGCAGATTACGAAGACCGATTACTCGACGTTTGTCAAAGCCCTCGATAAGAAGAGTGTCGACAAGGTCGAGTACAACACCGACGACTATACGATTTATTACACCAAGAAGGGCGAGGACGAGAACATCGCCTATAAGACGACCGGTGTGCCGAACGATGTGGGCTTTACCGATCGCGTGCTTGAGTCTGGCGCTTCGCTGGAGTCGGTCGTTCCCGATAAGAGCTCGGGTTTGATGACCTACTACCTGCTCACACTCATTCTTCCCATGGCGATTTTCTTCCTCATCGGTTGGTGGCTCAACCGCCGCATGAAGAAGGCTATGGGCGATGACGGCCCGTCGATGAACTTTGGCGGCGGCGGTTTTGGCGGCGGCGGACTGGGTAAGTCCGGCGCGCGCGTGATCGCCTCCAAGGACGTGGGCGTGACCTTTAAGGATGTCGCCGGCCAGGAAGAGGCCAAGGAGTCTCTCAAGGAGGTCGTCGACTTTCTGGAGAAGCCGCAGCGCTACGAGGAGATCGGCGCCAAGCTGCCGCGTGGTGCTCTCCTTGTTGGCCCTCCGGGTACCGGTAAGACCCTGCTTGCCAAGGCTGTTGCCGGCGAGGCCGGTGTTCCGTTCTTTAGCATTTCGGGCTCTGAGTTCGTTGAGATGTTTGTCGGTCGCGGCGCTGCTAAGGTTCGTGACCTGTTTAAGCAGGCCAAGGAAAAGGCACCGTGTATCGTCTTTATCGATGAGATCGATACCATCGGTAAGAAGCGCGATGGCGGCGGCTTTAGCGGCAACGACGAGCGCGAGCAGACGCTCAATCAGTTGCTGACCGAGATGGATGGCTTCGATAACCATAAGGGTATCGTTGTCCTTGCCGCAACCAACCGCCCCGACAGTCTCGATCCCGCTCTACTGCGCCCCGGTCGTTTTGACCGCCGCATCCCCGTCGAGCTGCCCGATCTGACCGGCCGCAAGAACATCCTCGAGCTGCATGCCAAGAGCGTGAAGACCGAGCCGCCGATCGACCTGACCGCGATTGCCCGCGCCACGCCCGGTGCCTCGGGCGCCGACCTGGCCAATATCATCAACGAGGGCGCCCTGCGCGCCGTTCGCGAGGGTCGCAAGCGTGCAACCCAGGACGACTTCGAGGAGTCGGTGGAGGTCGTCATTGCCGGCCAACAGCGTAAGTCCACGGTGCTGTCCGACCACGAGAAGCAGGTCGTTTCTTATCACGAGATCGGCCATGCCATCGTTGCCGCTCGCCAGAAGGGCTCTGCGCCGGTCACGAAGATCACCATCGTGCCGCGCACGAGCGGTGCTCTTGGTTATACCATGCAGGTCGAGGAGGACGAGCGCTTCCTGACGACGCGCCAGGAGGTCTTGGACAAGCTCGCTGTCTATTGCGGTGGCCGCGCAGCCGAGGAGCTCATCTTTGGAGAGATGACGACCGGCGCCGCCAACGACATCGAGCAGGCCACCAAGCTCGCCCGTAATATGGTGACGCGCTTTGGTATGTCCGACGAGTTTGGCATGATGGCGCTCGGTACCGTGCAGAACGCGTATCTCAATCAGGACACGTCGCTCACCTGCGCCCCCGGTACGGCCGAGCGCGTGGACGCGATTGTCGCCAAGCTGATCGAGGATGCGCACGACCGCGCTTTGCAGATTCTGAAGGAGAACAAGTTTAAGCTCCACGAGCTGGCTCGTTATCTGTATAAGAAGGAGACCATCACGGGCGAGGAGTTCATGAACCTCCTCACGCGCGAGAATCCGCTGATGCCCAAGCAGCAGTAAAGCCGCGGCCGAGCCAGTAAACGCCGACGCCCCATTTGAGCAGCTTTCTCAAATGGGGCGTTTTGCTTGAGAGGGATGGAAATGAAGATCGTGGTGAGCGCCTGCTTGATGGGCGAGAGCTGCAAGTATAACGGGCTCGACAACTACCATCGCGAGTTGGTCGAGGCCTGCGAGCGTACAGGGACCGAGGTCCTCTTGGTGTGCCCTGAGGTCTTTGGGGGCCTGCCCACGCCGCGCAAGCCGTCCGAGATTGTGAACGGAGAGGTTCGTACCTGCGAGGGCATATCGGTCGATCGCGAATTTCGCCTGGGTGCCCAACGAGCGCTCGATATGTGCGAGCAGGCGGGCGGGCCGGAAGAGATCGCCGCGTGCATCCTGCAGGACCGTAGTCCCTCGTGCGGCGCGGGTCGCATCTACGACGGAACATTCAGCGGCACCCTTACGGCGGGCAACGGCGTCTTCGTTGATTTACTGCTCCGCCACGGTTATCGCGTGATCCCGGCTAGCGAGTTCGACCCCAGCATGCTGGAGCAATAAAAAACCACCACAAAGGTGCTGCTCCCTTGTGGTGGTTTTGGCCTGGGTCTAGAGCGTGTGGCCGTAGGCGTTGGCGGCCTTGATGGCGGCGGCGAATTTTTCGTCGGTGAAGGGCTCCGGGTTGCCTTGCTTCCACTCGTTGGTGGCGTGCGCGTGCTCGCACAGGGCAGGGATATCGGTCTCGGAAAGCCCGACCTGCTCAAGCGTTACGGGCAGCCCCATCTGCTTGTTGAAGTCAGCATAGCGCTTAAGGTTCTCGGTGTCGCCCGTGTAGGCGAACAACACCAGCACGCCCAGGCTTACGACTTCGCCGTGCAGGTAGGTGCCCTCACGCGGAATGCTGCAGGCGGCGTTGTAGAACGCGTGCGCCACGCTCGAGTTGTAGTAGTAATCGTTCTGGTTGGTCAGGTTCGAGACATAGCCCGTGTTGACCACGATGTCGAGCGCGATCTGCTTGACGGCCTCGCTCGACAGATTCTGACGAACGTCCTCAAGACCCTGAACACCGTAGGTAAACAGCGGCTCGGAACAGGTGTGGGCAAGAGCCAGGCCAAGGCCGGCGGTGTGCTCCAGGTCGCCGGCGCTCGTGGCGTACTCGACTTCGGGCTGCTTGGACAGGGCGTCGCCCACGCCGGCCCAGAAGTACTCCGCCGGAGCCTCGGCGATGATCTTGGGATTGATGAAGATGTGCGCCGGTCGGTTGGGGTACGAATAGCCCTCGAGCGATCCATCGTCGTTGTAGACGACGGCAATGGCGGTCGCGGCGGAACAGTTAGAGCAAATCGTCGGCACCGTAAAGACAATCTTCTTGAGCTCGATTGCCGCTGTCTTGACGGTGTCGAGTGCCTTGCCGCCGCCACAGGCGATAAGCACGTCTGCCTGCTGGCAAGCGGGGGAGTTCACGACCTTGGCGATATTGGCGCGCGTACTGTTGGTGCCGTAGACGCGCGTCTCCAGAATCTCGACGTCGGTACCTTCAAGCGCCGCCTCGATGCCCGGCAGCGCCGCAGCTAGGGCTCGCTTGCCACCAATGATGGCGACTTTCTTCGCGCCGTACTCCGCCAGTGCGGCGGGCAGCTCGGTAAAGCAATCCTCGCCGACGGTGTAGTCGCTCATTCCGATTGTGCGCATGGCAGCCTTCTTTCGTTAGTTAAAGTGCTTTCAGGTATTTTGCTCCTAGAGAAGGCTAACGACCACGAGAAATTTCTTACGTATGAAACCAGTGTTGAGGGTTTTTCGCCGGCGCGGAACGTGCTAGCATACTCCGCATAAGCGTTGATGGGGACGAGTAGTCGGCCGTCCGCATGCCACAGAGAGCGGGGAGCGCTGAGAACCCGTGCATGCGACCGATGAAAATCACCCCGGAGCTGCGGTCCCAACGGACGTGCCGCGCAGGCACGTCTTAGTAGATATCGCCGAGATGGTCGTCGATACAGGCCAGCCGAGTAACGGATGCGAGCGCGCGAATACGCGGGCGAGGGCATCTAAGCTGGGTGGTTAAACGAAGAGCTTTTACGGGCGTATAGCCCGTTTTGTGGCGCTTCGTCCCAGCTTGTAGGGACGGGCGCTTTTTTGGTGCCCAACGGGCGTGCGCGCCCACGACATGAAAGGGGTACCGTGGCAAACGAGTACAAGCAGACGATGAATCTGCCCAAGACCGGTTTTCCCATGCGTGCCGGTCTTTCCAAGTCCGAGCCCAAGCGACTCAAGGACTGGCAGGACAACAAGGTCTACGAGCAGGTTCTGAAGAAGAACGAGGGTCACAAGAAGTTCGTGCTGCACGACGGCCCTCCGTACGCCAACGGCCCGATTCACATCGGCCACGCCATGAACAAGATCTCCAAGGACATGATCAACCGTTACTGGATGATGCAGGGCTATGAGGTTCCCTATGTCCCCGGTTGGGACTGCCATGGCCAGCCGATCGAGCATAAGGTCGAGGAGAAGCTCGGCACCGAGAAGTTCAACCAGACCTCCACGGCTAAGATCCGCGAGCTTTGCAACAAGTTCGCCGTCGAGAACATCGAGCTGCAGAAGGCCGGCTTCCGTCGCCTGGGCGTGCTCGGCGACTGGGATAACCCCTACCTGACGCTCTATCACCAGCATGACGCTGCCGACATCGAGGTCTTCAAGGCCATGTTCGATAAGGGTATGATCTATCGCGGTCACAAGCCCGTCCATTGGTGCAAGCACTGCCACACCGCACTCGCTGAGGCCGAGATTGAGTACTCCGACGAGACGAGCCCGTCCATCTTCGTGCGCTTTGAGATGACCTCCAAGCCCGCAGGCCTCGAGAACTTCGACGGCCCGGTCGACTTTATCATCTGGACGACCACGCCGTGGACCATCCCCTCCGACCAGGCAGTTTCTCTCAAGCCCGGCGCCGCCTATGTCGCCGTTGAGCACGAGGGTCGTGCCGAGGTCTTGCTCGAGGACCTGGCTCCCAAGTGCTGCGAGGAGTTTGGTTGGGAGTACACCCCGGTTATGGTCGACGGTAAGCCCTATGTGGTTCCCGCCGAGACCTTCCACCACATCCACTACAAGCAGCCGATCTTTGATGGTGTCGAGGGCGTGGCGCTGCTGGCCGATTACGTCGGTGTCGATGACGGTACCGGTATTGTCCACAACTCGCCCGGCCACGGCGTCGACGACTACTTTGCCTGCCTCAAGGAGGGCATCACCGACATCTGCATGCCGGTCGATGACGACGGCAAGTTCTACACCGGCGAGGAGTTTGGCACCGGTGGCCCCTTCAGCGGTATGGACACCGATGAGGCCAACCCGCACATCATCGAGTTCCTGCGCGAGCGCGGTACCCTAGTCCTCGAGAAGAAGATCACGCACAGCTATCCGCACTGCTGGCGTTGCAAGCACCCGGTGCTCTTCCGTGCTACCGACCAGTGGTTTGTCTCGATGGACAAGACCGGTTTGCGCGAGCAGGCTGGCAAAGAGGTCCGCGAGAACGTCAAGTGGTATCCGGCCCACGCGGCCAACCGCATCGGCGCCATGGTCGAGCAGCGTCCCGACTGGTGCATCAGCCGTCAGCGCAACTGGGGCGTGCCTATCCCCAGCTACACTTGCGCCGACTGCGGCGAGAAGGTCATGAACGACGCCACGCTCGACGCCGTCATCAAGCTCTTCCACGAGAAGGGCTCCGACGCCTGGTTCACCGACGCTCCCGAGAGTTACCTGGGCGAGGCTTGCGTTTGCCCCAAGTGTGGCGGCCATCACCTCAAGGCTGATAAGGACATTCTCGACGTGTGGTGGGACTCCGGCGTGTCCTGGAAGGCCGTCTGCGAGTATCGACCCGAGCTTGAGTACCCGGCTGACGTGTATCTCGAGGGCTCCGACCAGCATCGCGGTTGGTTCCAGAGCTCGCTGCTCACCTCGGTGGGTGCCAACGGCCATGCTCCGTACAAGGCGGTCGTCTCGCAGGGCTTCACGCTCGATGGCCAGGGCCGCAAGATGTCCAAGTCGCTCGGCAACGTCATCGACCCCAACAAGGTCTGCGACGAGATGGGCGCTGACATCATCCGTCTCTGGGTTGCCTCCGTCGACACCAGCTCCGACGTCTCCATCGACCATGAGATTCTCGCTCGTACGTCCGATGCCTATCGTCGTTTCCGCAACACGCTGCGCTTCTTGCTCTCCGAGCTCGAGGGTCAGTTTGAGCCCGAGACCGACGGCGTCGCCTTTGCCGACCTGCTGCCGCTCGACAAGCTCATGGTTGCCCGTCTGACCCAGGTCCAGGCCGAGGTCGACGACGCCTACGCCAGCTATGAGTTCCCGCGCGCCTACCGTGCGCTCTATGACTTCGTGGTTACCGAGCTTTCCAACGTGTATCTCGACGCCCTGAAGGATCGTCTGTACTGCGACAAGCCCGGCTCGCTCGAGCGCCGCAGTGCCCAGACCGTGCTGGCCGAGCTCTTCTCGATGCTCATGCGCGACCTGCAGCCGATCCTGTCCTATACCGTCGACGAGGCCATGGCATATGCGCCCGCCGGCTGCGTCGATCACCAGAAGTACGCCGCGCTGCTCGATTGGTACAAGTCGCCCATCACGGTCGACGAGGCCAATGAGTTTGAGGGCGTGCTCGAGGCTTCGCTCGAGCTCCGTAGCGCCGTGACCAAGGCCCTTGAGGATGCCCGTTCTGCCGGCACCTTCACTAAGAGCCAGCAGGTCCGCGTCAAGGCGGTCGTTCCCGCCGAGATGTACGCGCTGCTGACCGGTGATAAGGCCGTCGACCTGGCCGAGTTCTACATCGTCTCCGATGTTGAGCTGACCCAGGGCGAGGAACTCTCCGTTGCCATTGAAGCTGCCGAGGGCGAGTGCTGCGACCGTTGCTGGAACTACCGCACCACCGTTGGCGAGTACAACGGCCACGCTCATATTTGCAAGAGGTGTGCGAATGCCCTTTAAGGCACGGTAACTCGGCATTTTAGTTATAGGGAGAATTTGAGCGCCTTCGGCTCATATGCTTCGCTGAATTAAAGCGGCATTCTGTTTTTCGGGACGCCGCTTTCGTTTTTAGCTGGTTATTTCGCTTGCGTTGGTGTATATGTCGTGCGTTCTGCGTATGGCAATATAAGATGGTTCTTTGCATTAAACGTAATTCGATTTATGAGGGTAGGGGATTGATTTGGGTCGTACTGGGGATATGACGCCGCCTTTGCGTTGGCGGTTAGGCGTTGCTGGTGGGGTGGCGCTCGTTGTGTTGCTCGTTGACCAACTGACCAAGCTTGCGGTTCGTGCCGTGGGCGACGCTTTACATGCGACCGTCATTCCCGGTGTCATCGACTTTATGTTTGTCCGCAATATCGGTGCTGCCTTTAGCATGGGCGAGGGGCATGGCATCGCGTTTGCCGTGCTGGCGTTGGCGGTCATTATCGCTATTGCCGCGTACTTGCTTCGCGCGCCCCAGCTTGCTCGCTTGGAGGTGGTGGGCATGGCTATGGTCGCGGGCGGCGCCATTGGCAACGCTATCGATCGTTTGGCCTTTGGCTTCGTGACCGATTTTATTGCCACCACCTTCATCGACTTTCCCGTCTTCAATGTGGCCGATATCGGCATTACCGTGGGCGTTGTACTCGCCCTCTTCGGCTACATGTTCTTGAGTCCCGCGGCCCGCGAGGTTGATGCGACTGCCGAGCTCAATGCCCGTGATGAGGCACGCGCCAAGCGCAAAGCCAAGCAGCGTGGGGAGCGTGCCCGCAAGATTCGCGAAAGGAATGAGCGCTAATGGCCGACATCCATATCCTTGTTGCCGACGATTGCGCTGGCCAGCGTCTCGATGCCTATCTGGGCGCCAATGACGGCTGCCCTACGCGCTCTGCCTGCGCTCATCTGATCGAAGGCGGCGCCGTTGCCGTCAACGGCGAGACCTGCCTGTCAAAAAAGTATGCCGTGCGCGCCGGCGACCGCATCTCGGTTGACTTGCCCGAGCCGCACGATCCGACCGACGTGATTCCCGAGGCCATCCCGCTCGATATTCGCTATGAGGACGACTACCTCATTGTGCTCTCCAAGCAGCGTGGCCTGGTGTGCCATCCTGCCCATGGCCATGAGAGCGGCACACTTGCCAATGCTCTGGTTTATCACTGCGGCATCGACCATCTGGGGACCGTGCAGGGTGAGGATCGCCCCGGTATCGTGCATCGTTTGGACCGCGATACCTCGGGTCTCATGCTCGCGGCCAAGGACGACGACACACAGCGCGCGCTGCAGAACCTTATTCGCACGCGCACGCTCGATCGCCGCTACATTACGCTCGTTCACGGTCATATCGCTATGGATGAGGGCACCATTAACACTGGAATTGCCCGCTCTGCGCGCGACCGCGTCAAGATGGCGGTTTCGGACGACCCCTTTGCCCGTCAGGCCATTACGACCTTTAAGGTCCTCGAGCGCTTTGATTCCACGCGCTTTGACGATGGCTATACGCTCGTCGAGTGCCACCTGTTTACCGGCCGTACACATCAGATTCGCGTGCATATGCGTCATATCAACCACGCCTGCGTGGGCGATCCGCTTTACGGCAAGTGCGATGCGCGCGCTGACCAGGGCCTGACCAGGCAGTTCCTGCATTCCTGGCGCGTGGCATTCGATCATCCCGTGACGGGGGAGCGCATTGAGTGCCGTGATGAGCTACCGTGGGATCTTGCGGCGGTTCTGGATGATCTGGCCCCGCGTTCGCTCGGCCGTACTGCCGCTGGCGACGAAATCGTCCCGCAGCTCGGTCTGCTCGAAGCCTAGCCAGTATTAGGTGGTTTCTTGAACTCGGTAAGCCTGCGGTAAGATATACGGTTGTTTACGTAACGCGTTGCTGGGAGCCTGCATGCTCGCCTTTTTACAAACCAACACACCCATCGTGATCTTCAACCAAATTGTCGTCACGCTGCTCACGGTCTGCTTTCTGTACCAGGTGGTCTTCTTTGTCATTGGCGCTCTTCGTGGCGAGGTCGCACCTCCCAAGGCCAAAAAACTCCATCGTTATGCCTTCTTTATCGCGGCGCATAACGAGGAGGCCGTGATCGCCAACCTCGTTCGTTCCATCAAGGATCAGGATTATCCGTCCGAGCTTATCGAAGTCTTCGTGGTCGCCGATGCCTGCACCGATAATACGGCGCAGCTCGCGCGCGAGGCGGGCGCCGTCGTTTATGAGCGCAACGACCTGGCCCGCAAGGGTAAGAGCTGGGTCATGGACTTTGGTTTTGATCGCATCCTTAACGAGTATCCCGACACGTTTGAGGGCTACTTTATCTTCGATGCCGATAACGTCATCTCCCGCGATTACGTGTCCAAGATGAACGATGCCTTTGACCAGGGATTCCATGTGGTCACGAGCTATCGTAACTCCAAGAACTTTGGCAGCTCGTGGATCTCGGCAGCTAATGCCACGTGGTATTTACGCGAGGCGCGCTTCCTCAACAACGCGCGTAATATCTGCAAGACGTCCTGCGCTGTTTCGGGTTCGGGCTACCTCATCTCCGCCAGCGTTATCGAGGGCATGCACGGTTGGCAGTTCCACACTCTGACCGAGGACATTCAGTTCACCACGTTCTGCGCCATTCACGGCATTCGCATTGGCTATGCGCCGGCGGAGTTTTTTGACGAGCAACCCGTGACGTTCAAGGCATCCTGGAAGCAGCGTATGCGCTGGACCAAGGGCTTTTACCAGGTGTTCTTTACCTACGGCAAGCATCTTGTCAAGTCGATGTTCCGCTATCGCCGCTTTGCCGCCTACGACATGTTCATGACGATCGCCCCGGGCATGCTGCTGTCTTTGATCTCGATGCTCGCCAATGCCACGTTCCTCATCGTGGGCGGCCTTTCGCACGGCTTCTTGGCTACCGAAGTTGAGATGCAGGCGTGTGCCGCTTCGCTCATTATGACCTTTGCGATGATGTACCAGACCTTCTTTATCCTGGCGCTGCTCACGACCATCTTTGAGTACAAGCATATTCACTGCGCACAAAAGTGGCGCCTGGTGACCAACCTGTTTACCTTCCCGATCTTTATGTTCAGCTATATCCCCATCACGGTTGCCGCGCTGTTCCTGAAGGTCGACTGGGTTCCTACCAAGCATGCCGTAAACGTCACCCTCGACGAGGTCATGCAAGGCGCCAAATAACCACCACCAAAACCACCACAAAGGGGACAGTGAACTGCCTCCCATTTCTTGGACATCGGGAAATGGGAGGTTTTCCATGAGTATAGA
>NZ_WQPK01000020.1 GCF_018785265.1 Collinsella aerofaciens
CGGCCTCAAGAAGGAGTAACATCGGGGCTTGCAGCGACGGACCTCAGGACACTCTTACACCACGTCTGCGCGCGCCACCTATGCAGGGGCCTTCGATTGCAGAATACTCGCAAAAATGCACGTCGCCACCGCCCCCACATGGCGCGAAGCAAAACACAAGCGCGGCCTAAAAGGCCGCGCACCATCTTTAATTCAAATCTATATTGCCCGTACGACAGCGCCAGGGTGACGCAGGCCCGAGGGCGACCTTCCTTTCCGGCGCACTCCGCAGGACGAAAGAGCCTCCGCCGCACGAAGTGCGCAGCGGAGGCTCTTTCATGTCCGAGGACGCGCCGGAAAGGAAGGTCGCCCTCGGGCCGGACATATCCGTAAGACAAATTACGCGACGGTGTAAACCCAGTTGTGCTTGTCCTCGACAGCACCGGACTGGATGCCAGTCAGGGTCTCGCGGAGCTTCTTCATCACAGGGCCGATCTCGGTATATCCAGCCGGGAAGGTCACGGTCTCGTCGGCGCCGTAAACCTTGTTGTCGATTTCGCCAACCGGAGAGATGACGGCAGCGGTGCCGCACAGGCCGCACTCCACAAAGGTGCCGGCCTTGACCTCGGCCCACTCGACGGGGCGCTGGTCAACGGTCATGCCCAGGTCCTGAGCGACCTGAACGAGCGAACGACGGGTGATGGAGGGCAGGATGGAGTCGGTGTGCGACTGCGGAACGACGAGCGTGCCATCCTCTTTCACGAACAGGACGTTGGCGCCACCGGTCTCCTCGACATAGGTGCGGGACTCGGAGTCGAGATACAGGTTCTCGGCATAGCCCTCGCGATGGGCCTCCATCGTGGGCTTAAGGGACATGGCGTAGTTCAGGCCGGCCTTGATGTTGCCGGTACCGTGCGGTGCGGCACGGTCATACTCGGAAACGCGCAGCTTGACGGGCTTGAGGCCACCCTTAAAGTACGGACCGACCGGGGTCACGAGAATACGGAACGTGTACTCAGGAGCGGGAGCCACGCCGATCACGTCACCGGAGCCGATCATAAACGGACGCACGTACAGGGTCGCGCCGGAACCGAAGGGCGGAACCCAGGCGGCGTTGGCAGAAACGACCTGCTTGACGGCCTCAACGAACTTGTCCTTGGGGAACGGGGGCATCTCGAGGCGCTGCGCAGAGTTGTACATACGCTCGGCGTTCATATCGGGACGGAAGCAGACGATGCTGCCGTCCTCGGCGGTGTAGGCCTTCAGGCCCTCAAAGACCTCCTGGCAGTAATGGAAGATGCCACCGCACTCGGAGACATGCAGGGTGTGGTCGGTGGTCAGGCCGCCCTCGTCCCACTCGCCATCCTTCCAATGGGCCTCGTAGCTGTAATCGGTCTTCATGTAGCCAAAGCCGAGGCTACCCCAATCGATACCCTTCTTCTCGACAGTCATATGTCGCTCCTTACATACACAGTTGTATACTCGCGAACCCGTACGCAAGGACCGAGGCCGGCCGCGTCGCAACGTCGCACGCCCAGAGCGTAGAGCCGGACGGGACACGCGAACAGCATCAAAGTCGATGGCACGTCGATTCGCATGCACGAGATTGTACTCCCCGTACGCGTCTGATAAAACGTTTTTCTTTAACTAACTAAAGTATTTTCATTTGACCGAAGCAAAAAGGCCCGCCACCGTAAGCGGTGACGGGCCTCAACGGCACGGTTTGCGCGCTGGCTCGAGCTACGCGTTCTTTTTGCCCAGCTTAGCCTTGACCAGACCGACCACGGTCGGGATGATCGACACGGCAACGATGCCGACAATCAGCAGCTCAAAGTGCTCCTGCACAAAGGGAATGCCGCCAAAGAAGTAGCCCAGCAGCGTAAAGACCGTCGACCAGGTAATGCCGCCCAGCACGTTAAAGACGACAAAGTTGCGCCAGTGCATGCCGCCCATGCCAGCGATAAAGGGCACAAAGGTGCGGATAAACGGGAAGAAGCGACCCAGGAAGATGGCCAGGTGACCCCACTTGTCCAAGAAGTCCTCGGACTTTTTAATGCGCTCGGGCGTCATGGCCTTGACCTTGCCCGAAGCGATGATCTTTTTGCCAAAGAAGTGACCGATCATAAAGTTGCACTGATCGCCCAAAATGGCAGCGGCCCATGCGGTGGCCAGAAGCGCCACAATGTTAAAGCCGCCATTGTGGGCAAAGAAACCCGAGGCGAACAGCAGCGAATCACCGGGAAGGAACGGGAAGAACACCACGCCCGTCTCGATAAAGATGATCAGGAACACGCAGCCGTAGGCCATAAGCGGGCCGGCGGCGATCCAGCTGGCGATCGCGGTGCGCGGGTCCTTAAGCAGCTCGGCAATAAAATTGATGAAACCCATGAAGTAAAACCTCTCAGTTGTGGGCGCGGATACGTCCAAGTTGACCAGTATACGGTTGCGGTGCCCCCTCGTGCGCAACCCCACAAAAGCATGACTCCATTACCAGCAAGTTTGCATAACTGACACTTGTAGCGCAAAGCCGCCAAGATTGTCCTTTTTAATCCCTAGCGAATCGCTATACTTTATTGAATCGCATTGCCATGGCGCTAAGGGAGGGCGGCCGGTGAGCTTTATCAATACCATTCGCGAGGACATCAAGACCGTCCAGGCGCAGGACCCCGCCGCGCAAAACGGTCTGGTCATCTTTCTTTCCTATCCTGGCCTGCACGCCAAGTGGAACCACGTGCCCGAGCACTGGCTGTGGGAGCACGGTCATCGCTCGCTCGCCCGCGTGCTCTCGCAAATCACCCGCCACATCACCGGCGTCGAGATTCACCCTGCCGCGCAGATTGGCAAGCACTTCTTTATCGACCACGCCATGGGCGTCGTCATCGGCGAGACCACCATTGTGGGCGACAACTGTGTGCTCTACCAGGGCGTCACGCTCGGCGGCACCGGCAACGAGACCGGCAAGCGTCACCCCACCCTGGGCAACAATGTCACGGTGGGCACGGGCGCCAAGGTGCTCGGCAACATCCGCATCGGCAACAACGTCAAGATCGGCGGCAACTCGGTCGTCGTTAAGGACGTCCCCGACAACTGCACCGTCGTGGGCGTGCCGGGACGCATCATCAAGCGCAACGGTTGCCGTGTGTTCGAGGAGAGTTTCGACGCCAAGCAGCATCGCGAGTACATGCCCGATGACGCCGCCGAGCAGTCCGCCCTCAACCGCCAGGGCATCACCGAGAATGCCCGCCGCGTCAAGGAACTCGAGCGAGAGGTGGCCGAGCTCAAGGCCCTCGTCGCCAAGCTCGTGGACGAACGCTAGGAACGCAAGCGGCACAAAACGACATCGGCATCAACGCAAAGGCGCGCCAGGGAATTCATCCCCGGCGCGCCTTATTTGTGATGTGGCAAAGAGACTGTCCCTTTGTCACATTATGCGAACTGGCTCAGATAGAGGTCGGCGTAGGCACCCTCGGCAGCCAGCAGCTCCTCATGCGTGCCCTGCTCGATAATGTTGCCGTGATCCATGACCAAGATCAGGTCGGCGTCCACGATCGTCGACAGGCGGTGCGCGATCACAAAGCTCGTGCGCCCGCGCATGAGCGCGTCCATGGCACGACCGATGGCAAGCTCGGTACGCGTATCCACGCTTGAGGTCGCCTCGTCCAGGATGAGAATCGCCGGGTTATTGAGCAGCACGCGTGCGATGGTCAGCAGCTGACGCTGGCCCTGGCTGATGCTTTCGGCATCGTTGGCCACGCGCGTGTCGTAGCCCTGCGGCATGGTGCGCACAAAGAAGTCGACCTGCGCGGCGCGCGCAGCCGCCACGATCTCCTCACGCGTCGCCTCGGGACAGCCGTAGGCGATGTTTTCGGCAATCGTGCCATCGAACAGCCAGGCGTCCTGCAGCACCATGCCAAACTGCTGCCGTAGCTCGCCGCGGTCCATGCGGCTCGTATCCACGCCGTCGAGCGTAATACGCCCGCCGTCAATCTCGTAGAAGCGCATGAGCAGGTTGATGAGCGTCGTCTTGCCCGCGCCCGTGGTTCCCACCACGGCAATCTTCTGGCCCGGCTCGGCGGTAAACGACACGTCGTGCATAAGCGGCTTGTCGGGCGAATAACCAAAGCGCACGTGCTCAAAGGAGACGCGACCCTCAACGCGACCCGGCAGCTTGGCGGCCTCGTCCGGCAGCGGATCGGCCTCCATCTCGGGCTCATCGAGCAGGTCGAACACGCGCTCCGCACTCGCCAACGCGCTCTGCAGCGAGTTGAAGGTAAACGACAGCTGCGTCATGGGTTCGGACGCCTCGTAGATAAACTGGAAGAACGCCTGGAACACGCCGACGGTCATGTGACCGGCAACCAGCATGCTGCAGCCCACCAGCGCGATCACGATCTGCGCCAAACGGCCGATAAAGCGCACCGCAGGGCCGACGGCATTGATCATAAAGTCGGCCTTGGCACTCACGCGTGCCAGCTCGCCCGAGGCCTGGTGCACCTCGGCAGAACTTTGGCGTTCGCGGTTAAACGCGCGGATCACCAGACGGCCCGAATAGCCTTCCTCGACCGCACTCGTAATCTTGGACACCCACTCCTGGCGCTCGCCCGTCACATCGTGTGTGCGGCGCGAGACGACCTTCGTCACCAGCAGCGACAGTGCCGTAAAGAACAGAAAGACGAGCGTAAGCTGCACGCTGAACACGAACATCACGCTCACAGCACCAACAACCGTGCCGATCGACACGAGCAGCTGCAGCAATCCGCGCTGCATGCTCTCGGACATCTTGTCCAGGTCGTTGGTCGCGCGGCTGACGACCTCGCCGGGACGATGCGCGTCAAAATAGGCGAGCGGCAGACGGTTGAGCTTTTGCGCGATGCGGTTGCGCAGGCGCAGATTGAGACGCTCAGCGACGCTCGACATCAAAAAGCTCTGGAGCGCATAGAACGAGGCAGCGGCAGTCCAGATCATAAAGTAGACGAAAATGGTCTTGCCGCAGTTCTCCCAGGTGATGCTGAAAGTGGTGTCGTTGGCAAACGCCACCTGAATGTGGCCCCACAGCTCATCGATCACGCGGGCGCTATATGCCGGCGCGGCGGTGTTAAAGATGACATAGAACACAATGCTCGCGAACACGATATAGAAGCGCCAATGGTCGCCGGCAGCCTCACTCCACAGGCGGCGCACCGTCGCCCAGGTATCCCGAGGCGTCTCGTCCTCGTCTTCGTCGTCCACGTCGCGCATACGCTCTGCCTCGGCGCGGGCGCGCTCGTCCTCGGCACGTTCGTTTTCCTCGTAGAGCGCTTGGCGGCGAGCCTCGCGCTTGGCGGCGTCATCCAGCTCGGTCGACGCGGCAGCCGTTTCCTCGACCAGTCCCGCGGCAGCGGCGTCATCAACGCCGCCCTGCTTCTTGAGCTCCCCGGTCATGCTACTCACCTCCCTTCATTTGCGATTCCGCGATGGCGCGGTACACCTCGCAGGTTTCCATAAGCTCGCCATGCGTGCCCAGACCCACAACCTCGCCGTCCTTGAGCACGACGATCTGGTCGGCGTGCAAGATCGTCGATATGCGCTGCGCGATGATGAGCACCGCAGCGTCACGCGTCTCGTCTTGCAACGCATGGCGCAGGGCGGCATCGGTCTTAAAGTCCAGGGCCGAGAAACTGTCATCGAAGATATATAGATCGGCATGCTTCATGAGCGCACGGGCGATGGCCAGACGCTGGCGCTGGCCGCCCGAAAAGTTCGTGCCGCCCTGCGCCACCGGGGTATCGAGCCCCTGCGGCTGATCGAGCACAAAGGTGCTCTGGGCAACCCGGAGCGCATGAAGCATGTCGGCCTCAGTCGCGTCTTCGTTGCCAAAGCGCAGATTGCTTGCTACGGTGCCCGAGAACAGCCATGCCTTTTGCGGCACATAGGCAATGCGCCCGCGAATCTCGTCTTGCGAAAGGTCGTGCAGATCAACGCCGTCCAGGCGAATGGCGCCCTTGGTGGCATCGTGGAAGCGCAGCAGGAGCTTGGCCACCGTCGATTTGCCCGAGCCCGTCGAGCCGACGATCGCGGTCGTCTGACCGCGGCGACAGGTAAAGCTCAGATTGCACAGCGTGTCCTCGTCGGCGTCGTCAAAACGAAACGACATATGATCGAACACGGCGACCGCGTCGGCTCCGTCTGCGGACTCAGGCGCCCCGTCGCCCAGCGTAGCCTTGCCGTCCACGATGCTCGGCTCGATTTCGAGCACCTGCTGCGCACGGTTGAGGCACGCCGCGGCGCGCGGAAGCGTCAGAATCACCATCTGCGCCATCATCACAAAGAAAAGAATCAGGATCGCGTATTCCAACACGGCCGAAATGCTGCCGATTTGCATGGCGTGGACGCCCACGCGGTTGCCGCCCACCCACAGCACCGCCACCTCGGCGATGTTCATCAAAAAGAAGCTGGAGCTGTCGAGGCCCACAAACAGGTGGTTGACCTTGATGGCGTTGGCCGCGTAATCGCTAAACACCTCATCCAGGCGCTGCTCCTCGTGGCGCTCCTTGTTAAATGCGCGGATGACGCGCACGCCCACGATGTTCTCGCGCAGCACCACGTTCATGCGGTCGATAAAGCTCTGCAGGCGCATAAAAATCGGCGCGGCGTTAGCCACCGTAAAGACCGCCGCCACCAGCACGATCGCAACCACCACGCCCAGCAGCGTGCCCATGGCGGGATCGATGAACCAAGCAAAAATGATGCCTGCCACGGCCAAGAATGGCACCGGCAACACCAGCTGAATCGTCTGAAGGACAGCTTGCTGAATCACGTTGATGTCGTTGAGCGAGCGTGTGATCATCGAACCCGTGCCAAAGCGCTCAAAGTCGCTGGCGGACAGCTCGAGCGACTTGTCGTACACGGCATTGCGGATATCGCAGGCCACGTTGGCGGCCAGGCGCGCCGAAAGATAGCAGCCCAGCACCGTGCCGCCGCTGGCCATGCCGGTCGCGATAAGCATGTACAGGCCGTTACGTAAAATATAGTCGACATCGCCCGTGGTAATACCGGTGTTGACCATGTTCGCCAGCATCGTGGGAACCAACAGCGTACCGACGTTATCTATCAGCACCGCAAACAGCGTCACCGCAATCAGACCGCGGTACGGCCTCATAAACCTCATTAAGAGTCGCATGTGTCCCCCTCGCCCTTATCGTCAGCCTCGTTCTCGGCGGCCACTTGCCGTTTAAATGCCTCGCACTCTTCGTTCAGAACATGGGAGAATTTACCGACCAGGCGCATGATCTCGCGCTGTTCCCACGGCTCGAGCGCTTCGAATGCCTGTTGCTCGGCTTTTTGCGCCGGTAACGCGTAGCGCTTGGCAAACCGCACGCCTTCTTCGGTCAATCGCACAACCTTGTTCTTACGACTGCCCTCGGCAAACTCCAACGTCGCAAGCCCTCGCGCCCTAAGCGTCTTGATCGCCGAATTGATGGTCTGTTTGCTGTAGAACCATTCACTCGTCAGCCGACTCACGGCAACGCTTCCGCCCGCTGCACTCGTGTCGACGAGCATCCAGTAGGCGCAGTCCGAAAGACCGCAGGTACGCGCGAACTCCGAATAGATACGGTCAAGCCCGTTAAGCATCCGGTCGAAATCGACCAGGCTAACTGCACTATTCATCTCTCCCACCATTCGATAGTCCGAGTTTTGACCAATTTATATCTCTACATTAGTCCGAGTTTTGACTATCGTCAATACGCTCGTTGTTTATGGTCGGCTCTACATAAGCATATCGACAAAAAAGACCGCCGGCGCGGGGGCGGCGCCAGCGGTCACGTGAAAATCGGGTTTTATTGCCTGTTAAGCGGCGACGGCCTCATAGACCGTAGCACCCGAGAAGCTGTCATGCAGGCTTTTGCCGGCAATCCACGGCAGCTCGACGACCTCGCAGACCGTGTTGACCAGCTCGGAGCAGTCAGTAAAGTGGCCCTTGTCGTTGAGGGCCTCGCAATCCTGAACACGCCAATAGCCATCGGTGTGCGTGATGTAGTACTCGTGATCGTTGATCGACACGAAAGCGCGCGTCTTGGAACGCAGCAGCTTCAGAAATCCTTCGAAATCGGTCTCGACGACATCTCCAGCCTGGAACATGATGTTACCTCCTGGCCCGGCGCCACCACGGCGCATTGATAAACGTTGGTGCTCCTTTAGTAAAACCTTTATCAGAGGTTATGCGTTCGTCATTTAGGCAAGTGGTAAAAAACCGCAGGGTAGACGGGATAAAACGTTTAACCATCCCATTTGTTTGTCACATTCTGAAGGTACTTTTATGCAAACCTACTTTCCCAATTGGAATCTATCCTTTTGGCCGGGCAATTGACCGTCTATCGTTTAAGCCCGGCGGGTATGAACGGGGCATCTGCAACGCCACCGCAAGGAGACACCATGGAGACTATCGAAGCACTCATTCACCGCCGCAGCTGCCGCAACTACAGCGATCGTCCCGTCGAGGCCGAAAAGCTTGCACGTATTATCGAAGCCGGCCAATATGCACCGAGCGGCATGGGCCGTCAGCCGGTGACGTTTGTCGCCGTCACTGACCCCGCGACCGTCGAGCGTCTCTCACAGCTCAACGCCCAGGTCATGGGCAGCAACAGCGACCCCTTCTATGGCGCCAAGACCGTTGTGGTGGTGCTGGTTGACCGCAGCGTGCCCACACATCTGGAAGACGGCTCGCTCGCCATGGGCAACTTGCTCAACGCCGCCTATGCACTGGGTGTCGATTCGTGCTGGATTCACCGCGCGCATGAGGTCTTTGACTCGCCCGAGGGCCTGGAGCTGCTGGCCAGCTGGGGCCTGCCCGCCAACGGCAGCCTGCGCGGTGTCGGTAACTGCATTCTTGGCTACGCCGAGGACACGCTGCCCGAGGCAAAGCCGCGCCGCGACAACGTGGTGTACGTTAGGTAGCGCAGGAGTGTCCTAAACTGCCGGCAGAAAAGGAACGTCCCCTTCTGCCGGCAAGCTATGTTGATATTTGAGTTGTCGTCGCTTCGCTTGTCTGGGCCGTCTCGGCGTCGTTACCTTGCTCGCCTTCGTCCTTTTGAGCATCTGCGATGGTGGAGGCCGCCGCAACGATACCACGCTGGGGCGCGACGCCCGTCTGGGTCTGAGCGCCCTCGATAACTTCTGTACCTGCATGCGCGAGCTCGGGCGATTTAAACACCGCGTCCAAGTTGGCGCCACCGCCGGCGTAGCCAAGCGCGGCGAGTGCGATGACGATCACTACAACGATGACCGCGATCGGAACATAACGATGCCAACCAGCCGGGTTGAGCCCGCTGCGGCGAGCCGCCCCGCGGCTGATGTAACCGAGCGTGCCGTCGTGCTTGAGCTTTGAGCCCACCACGCGCTTGCGGCCCCACAGCGACGACTCGGCCTGCATGGCCAAGCGAGCGCTTGCCGATGGATAGCCATATTTAGTGCGTTTGAACGAGCCATCAAACCCCGAGGCGTGTTTGCCCCACGTCACCGATGTCGTGCGCCGGTTAACCGGCGCGGCGCTCCGCCTTCTGCGGCTCGGTTTTGAAGTCTCAGCCATTTGCCCTCGCACGCCGTAACCAAATCGAAACAATAACGCTTTGGACTGTAGCACACGCGTCGCGCGCGGTCACGGGCGCCTCGCTCAACGGTCATCGTCCTTCAGCAAGCGCCACAGCGTTGTACGGCTTATGCCCAGCACCTCCGCCGCACGGGTTCGGTTGCCGTGGAGATGATCTACAACCAAATGCGCGATATCTCGCTCGGTATCGGCCAGCGGTCGCAGGATATACAGGTCACTTTCGAGCGTCGGGGCGCCAAAGGTTGCGGTCTTAATCACGTCCTCTTGGGCGAGCACTTCCTCCGCCACAGCGCGGTCCACCGTGCCCGCCCCCACCAATATATACAGTCGTTCCGAGACCTCGCGGAGCTGCAGATAGTTGCGCGGCCAGCGGTAAGCATCGAGCGTCTTCGTCGCCGCGGCAGACAGCGTGGGCGTTGCCGTCCCAAATACATCAGCGAGATATTCCAAATAGCGCGCGACCTTCGTCGACGCGGCCCCCTGCTCGACGATTGCCGGCGCCACGCTCACCGCACAGGCGAAGCGTTCGGTCACAAAGGCGGCTTGATCACTTTCGCTACCGCCCGGCATGTCATTCGCCGTCAGCACCACATGGCAGCGCGTCGCCAACGCGGTGTCAGCCATCGTGGAGACCAGCTCGCGGAGGCGCTGGGGGCCAACCGCATTCCAGCCCTCAATGCAAAGGGTCAGCCCCGTTTGGAACAGCGGCGATTCGGAGCTTTTGAGCACATGGCGCCAACCGCGATCGGTGAGTTCATCGAGCGCGACGGAAACAAAGGGCTGATCGACAAAAGGGCCATCCAGATAGAGGCGCTTGGCAATCTCGACCTGACCCGCTCCCAGCTCGCCCTCGAGCATAAGGGGCACGCCGCGCGCATAGCTCTCGGTAACCGGTACAGCCACCGAGGCCGCCCCCTCAACGATGCCGTACGCGCTCGATTCATAGCGGACCTCAACTTCGTCGGCGTTGAGCCACTCGATGCCCGCATGCGCCGCGGCACCGCGCACCTCGCGGACCACAACGACCCAAAGCCTCCCGCCCTCTTTGTCGGTGGGGCGAACGGTCAGGCTCAGGCGCGTACCCTCACGCCCCATAACCAGACGCGCGCCGTCTCCTATACGGTCGAGACGCTCAGCGACAAAAGCCGCCACATCCCGCTCAAGCGCCGCGTCATTCATGGTCGAGATCGCGACGTCCCCACGCGCATCGATTGCCAATGCCGAGGCCCCGGCAGCAGCTAGGGCATCGGTCAAGATGTTCAGCTTGGCATTGCTATCCATGATTTGCCCCTGTCCGCGGCGACGTGCAACCGCCGACGGTCGCACGACCGAGTGTTTCAAAATTGAACGATATTGCTCACCAAACACTATAGGGCAGAAAGCGCCGTCCTGCGAGTATAGGTGTTGCCCCGCATCGCCATCCTGGCGGGGCGATAAGAGCTCTTCGGGACTTATAAACCTGCGGACAAGCCATACCCGCAAGAGCTCCTATCGCTCCACCGAAGGCTTGCGCTCACCGGCAGCCAGCACGCGAATAAGCTACTTCTCTACCAGATTCCCAGCACGTGCTGCATTCCCAAACTCATGCACGCAATGCCAATCCAGCAGCAAAAGCCCAACGCGATGGGCTTGCCGCCCTTTTTGACCAGCTCGACGATATCGGTATTAAAACCAATAGCCGCCATGGCCATCACAATAAAGAACTTCGACAGCTCCTTGATGGGCGCCGTGATGGACGCGGGAAGCTGAAGCACCGTGGTGATCACGCTCGCCAGCACAAAGAACAGCACAAACATGGGAAACGCACGTTTAAGCGAGAACGTGCTTTTGGCGTCACCGCCGGCCTTGCGTGCCAGATGCATCTGCCAGCATGCGAGGACCAGCGTGATGGGAATAATGGCCAGCGTCCTGGTGAGCTTGACCACTGTGGCGCTCTCGAGCACATTGGCGCCGGGATGCATGCTGTCCCAGGCGCTCGCCGCAGCCGTTACCGACGAGGTGTCGTTGATGGCGGTGCCGGCAAACAGGCCAAAGCCCTCGTTGGTCAGCCCGAGCATGCCGCCGAGCGTCGGAAACACGAGCGCCGCGATAACGTTAAACAGGAAGATGACCGAAATGGCCTGGGCAATCTCGCGATCGTCGGCATCGATGACGGGCGCGGTCGCAGCGATGGCCGAACCGCCGCAAATCGACGAACCCACACCCACAAGCGTCGCGATCTTACCCGGTACGTTCATGACGCGGCAGAGCACAAAGGCGATGACAAGCGAGGTCGAGATTGTCGCCACGATAATCGGCAGCGACTGGGCGCCCTTGGACAGAATCTGGGAGAGGTTCATGCCAAAGCCAAGCAGGATAACCGCGTACTGCAAGACTTTTTTGGACGTATAGGTGACGCCGGCGGCGAGCTGTTCGCGACGATTCTTGGGAAAGACGAGCGCCAGGACCATGCCAAAGAGGATGGCGAATACCGGACCGCCGACCACCTCAACCTGTTTGCCGAGCAACGTCGCGGGAATGGCGATGATCAGGCAGAACAAGACGCCTTTCCAGCGCTCGCGTACGATATTTGCCAGTTGCATATGGGATTCCTTCTTTCTATTTCACGTTTGCGACGGCTTATGATACGGCAACATTGAGCACAGCCTTGCGCAAACACAGACTAAGATGCCGCGATAGTTCTCAGGCAACAGCCGAATTACCCACCGCGGAGAGCTGATTCGCGGCATAATTAACAACTGACATATGAGTTTGATAGAACAGTTGCGAGGCGCTATGGAAGAATCGATGCACGTCGGCGAGCAGGAAGCGAGCCTACAGGACCAGTCCTACCACACCATTCGACGCAAAATCGTCTACCTGGACTACAAGCCGGGCGAAAAGCTGGGCGTCAAGCAACTTTGCGACGACCTAGATATGGGGCGCACGCCCGTGCGCGAGGCTTTGGTTCGCTTGGCGCAGGAAGGCCTGGTGCGCACCGTGCCCCAGAGCGGCACCTACGTCTCGCCCATCAACCTCACCCTTGCTGAGAGTGCCTGTTACATCCGCGAGCATCTGGAAAAGCAGGTGATCGTGGAGTGCTGTGCGCGCGCCACGTCGGCCGGCATCGAGCAGCTCGACCGCGCCATCGTGCTGCAGGAAAAGGCCATGGCCGAAGAGGATCGCATCGGCTTCTTTTTGAGCGACAACCTCATGCATCACATGATTTTTAGCATCGCATGTCGCAGCACCGTGTGGTCGTGGCTCGAAGAGACCAATGCCGACCTGGAGCGCTTCCGCTGGCTGCGCGCCGCCACACAGGTTCTCGACAATCAGGACATCGTGAACGAGCACAAGCAGATTCGCCGCGCTATCGCCGGTCGCGACCCCATCGAAGCGAGCTTTTTGGTCAGCAAGCACCTGCACATGATGTTCCGCAACCAAACCGAAGTTCTGGACCAGTTCCCCGAGTACTTCGAGACCAGCAAGCTCCGCTAACCTACCAAAAAGGGACAGGTTCATTTTGGCAGGTTTTATCTGGTCAAATGCAACAAGGCCCGGCTCCGCTGCAACGGAGCCGGGCCTTAGTTGTTAGGATGACGGAACTCGATTACTCGACAGTAACGCTTTTCGCCAGGTTACGGGGCTGGTCGACGTCGCAGCCGCGCAGGATGGCGACCTCGCGTGCGAGCAGCTGCAGAGGAACGCTCGCCGTGATGGGGCTGAACACGTCGCGGACTGCCGGCACGCGGATGATGCAGTCGGCGATCTTGTTGATCTCCTCGTCGCCCTCGGTGGCAACGACGATGACCTTGGCACCGCGCGCCTTGCACTCCATAAGGTTCGACACGGTCTTGTCGTAGGTGGCACTCTTGGTGGCCACAGCGATGACAGGGAAGCCCGGGTCGATCAGGGCAATGGGGCCGTGCTTCATCTCGCCGGCGGCGTAGGCCTCAGCGTGCAGGTAGCTGACCTCCTTGAGCTTGAGCGCACCCTCGTAGGAAATAGCGGCACCCATGCCGCGGCCCACGAACAGCGCGGACTGCGCGTCCTTGCACAGCAGGGCGGCCTCATGAACGGCCTCGGTTTGGGTATCCAAAATCCACTGGATCTGCTCGGCCGTATCGGAAAGCTCGCGAAACAGCATGCGTGCCTGTTTGGTGGTCAGGCGGTACTTGACCTGCGCCAGCAGCAGGGCCAAAAGCGTGAGGCTCACGACCTGGCCGATGAAGCTCTTGGTCGAGGCGACCGCGATCTCCTTGTTGGCCTTGGTGTAGATGACGCCGTCGCTCTCACGCGCCACGGGGCTGCCCACCACGTTGGTGATGCCGAAGACCTTGGCGCCCTTGATGCGCGCGTCGCGGATGGCGGCGAGAGTGTCGGCCGTCTCGCCCGACTGGGACACGGCCACGACGAGCGTCGTCGGCGTAATGATGGGGTTGCGATAACGGAATTCGCTGGCCGCCTCCACCTCGGTGGGGATGCGAGCCCAGCCCTCGATAAGGTTCTTGGCAATGAGACCGGCATGGTAGCTGGTGCCGCAAGCGATCACGTAGACGCGGTCGATGTCGTTGAGTTCCTCGAGCGAAAGGCCCAGCTCGTCGATGTCGAGCTCGCCGGCCGGCGTCATACGACCGACCAGCGTGTCGCGCACGACGCGCGGCTGCTCGTGAATCTCCTTGAGCATAAAGTCGGGATAACCGCCCTTTTCTGCCATGTCCAGGTCCCAGTCGATGTGGGTGACCCTGGGCTCGATAACGTTGCCGGCCTCGTCGGTGTACTCGACGCCTGCGGGCGTGAGCTTGGCAAACTGACCGTCCTCGAGCACCACGACATCGCGGGTGGCGTCGATGAGCGCGATCACGTCGGAGGCAACGTAGGAGCCGGTCTCGCCCACGCCGACCACAATCGGGGAATCCTTGCGGGCCACGGCGATCACGCCGGGCTCGTCAGCGCACACGGCGGCCAGACCATAGGCACCGACCACGTGGGTGCAAGCCTCGCGCACGGAGGCCATCAGGTCGTGCGTCTCGGCATAGGCCTCTTCGATCAGATGCGCGAAGACCTCGGTATCGGTCTCGCTCTTAAAGTGGTGGCCGCGACCCTCCAGCTCTTCGCGCAGCTCGGCGAAGTTCTCGATGATGCCGTTGTGGACGATGGCGATACGACCGTCGCAGCTGGTGTGGGGGTGAGCGTTAACGACGGAGGGCTTGCCGTGGGTGGCCCAACGAGTGTGGCCGATACCGCAGGTAGCGTCGCTGTCGATGTTGGAAAGCTCGCTCTCCAGGCCCGCGACCTTGCCCACGCGGCGGATGACGTCGAGGTGCGCCGCGGCGCCCTCGCCCACCTCGAGCGCGACGCCCGAGGAGTCGTAGCCGCGATACTCCATACGCTTGAGGCCCGTGACCAGGATGTTCTTTGCAATATCAGAGCCGGTGTAGCCGACAATTCCGCACATAGGATAAATCCCTTCGTCCGCTTGACTGCAAAACGTCCACGCACAGGGGGCGCTGAGACGCATAACGTTCGAGTATTGTACTCACGCAAACGCAAGCTGATATACCAGAAGTGGTATCTCAACTTAGATACCACCCGATGCACACACGTCCAGCCGGTCCAAACCACCACAATGGGGACAGGCACCTTCGTGGTGGTCGCGCTGGCAACGGCGTTTCCCCAGATAAAACCTGCCAAAATAAACCTGTCCCTTTTTGGTAGATTTGGGATGCTACAATCTGGCTTGTACTTGAAACGCATCAAAGGGGCCGCTATGGCAAAGGTAAAAATCAGCGACGTCGCGCGCGAGGCCGGGGTTTCGTTGGGCACGGTTTCCAACGCGCTCAACCACCCCGAAAAGCTGCGCCCCGAGACCCTCAAGCTCATCAACGAGACCATCAATCGCCTTGGCTACCTGCCCAACCAAAGCGCCCGTCAGCTCGCGGGCGGCGCCACCAAGTCCTTTGGCCTGGTGCTCCCCCGTCTCGATCACGGCTTTTCGCTCCAAATCGCCAGCGGCGCCCACAACGAGGCCCGCAAGCACGGCTACGACTTGCTCATCGCCAACGCCGATAACGACGATATTCTCGAGGACCATTACCTGCGCTACTTTATGGGCACGCAGATGTCCGGCGTCATGGTTCAGCCCATGGCGTCCCCCGACTGGCATCCGGCCATGACTAAAATGCCCGTGCCGATCGTCCATCTGGACATCCACTGTTCCGAGCCCGGCTACTACGTAGCGGCCGACAACGAGGCCCAAGGTCGCATCATTGCCGAGCTCGCCATCGCCCGCGGCGCACACCATATTGTCGTCGTCGGCCGAGCAGCATTTATGCAGCTCATCCTACGCGTGCTTGGCATTCACAAGGCCCTCGCCCTGCACCCCGATATCAAGATCGAAGTCATCGACGCTGGCGAATGGAATACCGCTGCCGACGGCTACGGCATCGGTGCCCAAATCGCCGAGCGCCCCGCGAACGAACGCCCCGATTTTGTCGTCGGCCTGACCGACGTGTTGGCCTCGGGCGTTATCTCGGCGCTGGTCGACAAGGGCATCTCTGTCCCCGGGCAAGTACGCGTAGCAGGCTGCGATGGCAACCCGCTCGCTTGGAGTGGATCGGTCCCGCTCACTACGGTAGCGCCCCCGGGCTACGAGATTGGCCGCAAGGGCGTTCAATTGCTCATGGAGCAAATCGAGAACAAGGCCCCAGCAAAGACCAAGCATATCCGCGTCGGCTCTACAGCGCGCACCGTCACCGCAGTCACCGCCGCCGAGGACATCAACCGCCAAGAACTGGTACGTCCGTTCCTGCTGGAACGCGCCAGCACCCAGGCAAGCAGCCAGAGCGACGCCACGGCCATCAACCTCGGTGCGTATCTATAGCACGCCCGCAAGTATGCTAAGTCGCCGCTCAAGCAAAAGAGGCCCGACCATTGCCGGACCCCTTTTGTTTAAGCGCAAACGTAAGCAATTGCTCGTTTCAACGCCGCAATTGTCTAGCGCACGGCCTTGACCGCCGCCGCCAGATCGAACAACGTATCGAGCACGGCCTCGCAGCCATCCACCACGTCCTGCGGCAGCGGCACGATATCGGGGACGGCAAAGACGTGGCAGCCAGCCGTAATGCCCGAGACGCAGCCGTTGCGCGAATCCTCGACCACGGCACATTCCTCGGGAGTAAAGCCCGCGCGCTCGCAGGCGAGCAGATACATCTCGGGGTCGGGCTTGCCATGCACGACGTCCTCGCCACACGTTACCGTTTCAAACTTGTCAAAAAGACCGAATGCTTTAAGGTTGCGCTCGGCCGTAACATGGCGCGATGACGTTGCAAGGCCTACGTGATAGCCCGCAGCCAACAGCTCGTCTATGCACTCGGCAGCGCCGGCCTTAAGCTCCAGATCGGTCTTGACCATCTCGTCGCGAATCTCCTTGTGGCGGACATAGATCGCCTCGGCGGTCTCGTGGCTGCCGTAATGCTTATCGAGGATGTTCATGACATCGGGTAGCGTGCGACCGATAAACTGATGGATCAGCGCTTCATCAATCGCGAGCCCCAGCTCAGCGGCGCCTGCCTTCCAGGCCCTAATCCCCAAACGCTCGGTATCGACCAGCGTTCCATCCATGTCAAAAATAACAGCCTTGATCATATCGGTCCCCCATCGACTCTCGCTGTCGCATTGCCGCAACTCTACCGCATTTGACAACTTGTATATAACGTATATACCATATTGCACTTTCGTTACACAGATAGAAGTCTTATGGCAAGTAACGCATTAGGATTATAGTTTTCAATCGAGTACTCAACGATAAGGATCGTTTCATGATTTTAGACACCACGGCACCCGCAGAGGAGCTTCAAGACAAGCTATCGGCGCTCGAACAGCTGCTTTTGGCATACGGGCGCGTGGCTATCGGGTTTTCCGGTGGCGTCGACAGCAGCTTTTTGGCCGCCGTATGCGCCCGCATCATGCCTACCAATACCCTCCTTGTCCATCTCACCACGCCGCTCATCGGCACGCCCGAACAGGCTTCGTTTGAGCAGTCCGTTGATGGACAGGCCAATGAGGGGCCGCATTTTAAGCTCCCCGTGCTCAATCTTTCGGTCGATCAGCTGCAGCTCCCCCAGGTAGCCTGCAACGATGCCAATCGCTGCTACCACTGCAAGCACGCCGGCTTTACCGCCATCGTCAACCACGCCAAGTCGCTCGGCTTTCCCACCGTCATCGATGGCAGCAATGCAAGTGATCGCGGCGACTACCGCCCTGGTATGCGCGCGGCAAAAGAGCTCGGCGTACGCTCCCCTCTCATGGAGGTCGGCTTTACCAAGGACGAAGAGCGCGAGCTGCTGCGCACATGGGGCTATCCCGTTTGGAGCCTGCCGGCGGGAGCCTGTCTTGCCACGCGCGTCCCCACGGGCGAGGAGCTTACGCGCGAGAAGGTCTCCTTGATTCGCGCCTGCGAGGATTACCTGCACGATCTTGATCTGGCACAGGTACGCGCGCGCTTGGTCGGCGGCTGCATGCATATCGAGGCCGCACCCGCAGATGTTGCCAAGATTGCCACCCTCGGCGGTGCCGCCGTCGACGACAAGGGCAAGACCCCGCTGCCCGCCGTTATCGAGTCCGCGCTGCGCGAGCTGGGCTGCGACCATATCTCCCCCGAGGTCACCCCCTACATCCACGGCAACATGAATCAGTAACCTGCCAAAAGGGGACAGGTTTATTTTGGCAGGTTTTACCTGGGGAAATATCGCGAGGCAGTCGCCCCTCTAGCACCCATCTAACTTCGAGAGACGATAGAGGGGCAATTCGGCTGCATCTACTTCTTCCGATAGCGGCGGTTGCGGCTCGTCGATGAACCCATTACTTCGATGAGTCCTTTATCCGCCATTTTTGGCAGATGGTAACGGACAGACGAAATTCTGACCCCCGATGCAACCGCTATTTCTCGCGCCGTCATATCCACTTCGGCGCTGAGAGCCTCCAGGATCCTATCCGCCGTCGAAGCTGACGATTCTCTGTTCATATCGATAATTTCGAACGTGTCTTTGCCGCATTTTGACAGGACATGTTTATCCACAAGGTCCCCGCAGATCAGGCGAATGTCATCCGAATCCCACTTCAGGGCCTCTCGTATTTTTTGAACATCGCATACGCACCTATGCTCCCGCATAAACATGAGCAGTGTTTCCTCGCGATCCGTCAGCTCGGTGCCCACATGACTCTGAATCCACGTACGGTTTTCAGCAAGCTCCGCCCCGTGCCGGGAAAGCAGCACCGTAAACGAATCGGCCTTAACGATAAATTTCGGCCTGCCAAGCGAACGAGACTCCATCTCGCGAATCATAGCCGGGATACCAGATCCCTGGCTTTCCGCAACGGCCCCCTCGGCATGCTCTAACGGCGTCGCCCCCATTAGGCTCATGAGCTTTGGGTTTCGGCAGCGCGATTCCCCGTCTGCAAGATTGTCCACCGTCTTTCCGCCCCAAAGCCCGCCAGGGTTTTTGATCTCTATTCTGTCTGGATAGATATCGACACTCACGGCCTGCCCCACAAACATGGGCGAATATTCTCGATGGATGCAGGCATTTGCCAAGGCCTCGCGCAAAACCTCCTGGGGAACTTCCCAATCCTCCCTTCTGCCAGCGCCTTGCACTATCGTCGCTTTGCGCAAGTTTCGTCCAATCGCGGCAAGGGCATCTTCGATGCAAGCCGGAATCGGGCCATCGCACAACTGGCGGTCAATAAACCGGGGTTGCCCGGGTGCAGATTTTTCCACATCGGAATGAACGGCGACATCGATCATCAGTTTGGGATAGAACTGCTGGGGGTAAATTCCCGCCGACAGAAGCCCCGCGAGCTTCACGGCACCATCCTTTGTAGTGATATTGAGTCTGACCAGCTGCTTTTCCAGCGTATCGGCCCCGCGCAAAACGCGCGGGGTCTGCAGCCGGCGATTTGCGATAATAGACCGCACGACATCTGGATCCAAATCCTCGACCGTTGCCTCCGAAACCACCGTGCCGTCTGCATCGCTCGGAAGCAACGCACTCTGCAGCTCATATAGCTCAGCGGGTGACATCTTGATATCTTTATCATCCACGCGCTTGTAGCTACCGTTCTGCACGCCGCGCGCGCCGATATAGCAAGGCTTCGCTTTAAGCTCAAGTTCAAAGATGCGCACCAGAAGCACCTGGAGCCCGTCGACCTCGCCTCGATCAAGCTCGTACCGCGGCGCATGGGTCACCACTGCCGCTGAGCCTCCGTCTCCGATACCCGAAACAAACTGATCGCGCACCCTATCGATAGCAAAGTTAGCCGAAGGAACAAATCCTTCGGCCTCGTTCAGGCCCAAAATAATGAGCCCACCCGCAGTGTTCGCAAAAGCGCTCACTGTCTCCCATACGTCTGCGCTCAATTTATTCGTGCAGGCTTTAACTTCTACCGATGCGTCATCAGTCCCCCGCCTGCGAAGGCGCTCAACGATAAGGCCAAGAGGTTCATCCAGCAGCATTGGCATTCCGTCTCTCTAAAACGATAGATTTATCTCTCTAAAGTATAGTATATCTCTCTAACTTTAGAGAGATAGGCATCTTATTTTAGAGAGAAATTTAGAGAGATGCATCAAATTCACTGCTAGATTTCCTAATGTTATCTCTTTAACTGACCTTCTCTTTAAAGAGATATTTAGAGAGACGAGCGTAATCTCTCTAATCAAGGGCTCCACTCTTTAAGGTGCACACTTCCTAACCGTACCCTAAGTTGCGGTGAAATAACTCACGATTAGCCTGCCAAAAAAGGACAGGTTTATTTTGGTAGGTTTTATCTGGGGAAACTCCGAATAGCCCCACATGCATAACCGCTGCAGCTCCATATGAGGCAAATGAACCAGCAGCGTTTGCCCCAAAATCTTGAGTATTTGTTCGACAGAACGGCCCCTGCCGGCTCCTGCTAGACTGGTAGATTCCCAACCGCCCATCCAGGAGCCTCAATGTCGCGCAAGTCCGCCTACAAGCAAGTACTTTCCATCGGCACCGCCGTGGTGCTCGGGTTTGCGCTGTTTACGGGATCGCTCGACGGAGCGCCCAAGTTGTTGTCGCCGCAAAGCGATGAGCAGGCGACGGCTCTGGCCGAAAAACAAAACGAGAGTCCCAGCCGCACCGACGACGAGGCAGACCTGGTTGCCCGGCTCGAATCGGGAACAGCAAGCTCCGAGGACTCCGGCGATGGCTCCGAATCCACCGCGACCAACACCAACGGCAACGTTGCCTCCGCGGACAGTGCCGCCACCCCCATCGACGAAGTGGAAAACCCAGATCTCAACCGCGCCCGCGGCGTATATCTCAGCAGCATTCCAGACTACGCCGGCAATCCCTACGTCGCCCTTCGCGCCGACAGCGCGCACCCGCTCGGCATGCCGTCATTCACACTCGATGAATACGAACGCGCTGCAGAAGAGAGCTGCTTTAAGAAATTCTCCAAGCTCGACAGTATGGGCCGCACTCGCAAAGCGCTCGCCTGCGTGGGCCCCGACTCGCTCGGTCAAGGCAAGCGCGGCGATATCTCGCGCATCCATCCCGCCGGATGGCATCAGCAGCGCTACGACTTTATTCCGGGCCAGAGCCTCTACAACCGCTGCCACCTCATCGCCTGGTCGCTCTGCGGCGAAAACGCCAATCGCAAGGATCTCCTCACCGGCACGCGCTATCTCAACGAGACGGGCATGCTACCGTTTGAGGAGCAGATTCTCGGCTACATCCGCGAGACGGGCAACCACGTGCTCTATCGCGTCACACCCATGTATAACGAAGAGGAACTTGTCTGCCGCGGCGTGCGCCTTGAGGCGCAATCGGTCGAGGACCACGGCAAGACCCTCTGCTTCCACGTGTACTGCTACAACCTGCAGCCGCACGTGCAGATCGACTACGCCACCGGCCGCAACCAGGCATCCGGAGACTAGTGCCGACCGCACCGCCCGTAACCCAAAAATGATTCGTTTTCCTCCGTCCCCATGGGATCAAAAAAGGCCGCCCTGGATTACCCAGGGCGGCCTTTTCGTCAGCGTCCACATTGCAGGCAAAACCACACGCTACTTGGCGCGGCCCTCCTCATAGCGCTCGACCAGCTTGGCCTGAACATCGTAGGGAACCTGCTCGTAGCCAGCGGGCTTCATGGTAAAGTCACCCGTGCCGCGCGTGATAGAGCGCAGGCGCGTCGAATAATCCGTCAGCTCTGCCAGCGGCGCCTGGGCAATGACCACGGTGTCGCCGCGCTCATCGGTCTCCATGCCCGTCACGCGACCGCGCGATGCCGAGATGTCGCCCATCACAGCGCCGGCGTAGCTTTCGGGAATAGTCACCGTGATTTCCTCGATGGGCTCCAGCACCACCGGATCGGCATCGGCGCATGCCTTGCGCAGGCCGATGCGAGCCGCCGCGCGGAACGCCATCTCGTTGGAGTCGACGCTGTGATACGAGCCGTCGTACACAGCCACGCGAATGCCTGTGAGTGGATAGCCGGCAATGATGCCGTCCTTCATGGTCTCCTGGACACCCTTGTCCACGGCGGGGATCAGCGAGCGCGGAATACGGCCGCCCACGACCTCGTCCACAAACTCATAGCCATCGCTCGTGCCGTCGGGTCCAATGAGCGGCTCAACGCGCAGCCAGCAGTCGCCATACTGACCGGCACCGCCAGTCTGCTTTTTGTGGCGGCCCTGGGCGCTTGCCGTGCGTCGGATGGTCTCGCGATACGGAATGCGGATCGGCACGCTCTTGGCCACGACCTTGGTGCGGTCCTCAAGGCGATTAAGCAGGACCGAAACCTGCGCCTCACCCACGGCGGAAATGATAGCCTGGCCGGTCTCCTCGTCACGATCGATGCTCATGGTCGGATCGGCCTTGCACGCCTTCTCGATAAACGTGTAGAGCTTCTCCTCGTCACCGCGGTTCTCGGCCTCGATGGCAATGCGGTACTGCGAGTTGGGGAACTTAAACGCCGCCGCCTCGACCTTACCGGTAATGGAGAGCGTGTCACCCGTCTCTGCCGCCAACTTGGGCGCCACGATAATGTCGCCGGCATAGGCGTGACCGACCTCGGTCATGTCGCGGCCGCACATCACATACAGGTGGGCCAGACGATCGCTCTTGCGGGTACGCGCGTTGATCAGCTCAAGACCCGGCTCAAGCGTACCCGTCAGCACCTTGATAAAGCTGATGCGACCCTGCCGCGGATCGGCCAGGGTCTTAAACACAAACGCCACCGGACGGTCATCGTCGCTCGAAATCTTGAGCGAATCGCCGTCGATAAGCGGCATCTCGCCGTAGTCGGTCGGCGCCGGGAAGTACGTCGCGATGTCGTCCATCAGCGAGTTGACGCCCTGCTCCTTAATGCAATCGCCCGCAAAGACCGGCACAAAGATGCGCTCGGCAATCGCCTTCGACAGCAAGCCCTCAAGCTCCTCCTGCGTCAGTGTCTCCTCGCCTTCCAGGTACTTCATCATCAGCTCATCGTCGGCCTCGGCCACCAACTCGCACAGATGGTCATGGGCCTCCTCGGCCTGGGCACGATACTCCTCGGGAATCTCCGACTCAACGGCTTCGGTGCCGTTGCAATGGCGCGCCTTCATGCGCACCAGGTCGATGATGCCGTCAAAGTCCTCGCCCTCGCCCCAGGGAAGGGTCACGGCGCCCAGGCGCGTGCCAAAGCGCTCCTGCAGCAGGTCCATCGTGGTCGCAAAGCTGGCCTCGGAGCGCGACAGGCGGTTTACGAACACCGCACGCGCCAGGCGCAGGTCCTCGGCGGCATACCAGAGCTTAACCGTCGTAGGCTGCGGGCCGGCCTCGGCGTCGACCACAAACAGAGCCGTCTCGCAGACGCTCATCGCGGCAAAGGCGTCGCCGATAAAATCGGGGTAGCACGGGGCATCGAGCACATTGATGCGCGCGCCCTTCCAGTCGATTGGCGCAATGGTCGTCGAGATGGAGAATGAACGCTTGACCTCTTCAGGGTCATAGTCGAGCGTAGGCTTGGTGCCGTCGTGGCCGCCCAGGCGGGCGGTCTTGCCGGAAAGGTGGAGCATGGCTTCGGCGAGTGAAGTCTTGCCCACCCCGCCTTGGCCTACGAGCACCACGTTCCTTACGTTACCGGTCTTGGGAGCACCCATGATGACCTCCTTGCAGGGCCGCGCGCATTGCGCGACGCCAACGGGGAGAGTTCGCGGTCGATGCCATCCCGGGAGCAGCATGGTCGGCAGCCGAGCCGACTCACCCTCCAAATGTCCTATGCCACCACCCTACCCTCACGGGCGACCGTCCATGCACACCTTTCGGCACACGTATGAATACAGGCGGCGAGAGGAAGAGACAAGCTTGTGAGGCGATTATTGAACCCCGTCGATGCAAACAAAAAGCCGCCACAGACCGTAAGACCTGCGGCGGCTTCGCCTCAATTAATAGTTGAGTAAATACCTGAGCCTATCCCTCGATACGGCTCAAGAACTCACGGGTGCGCTGCTCGCGTGGATGGTCGATGACCTGCTCGGCAGGACCCTCCTCGACAATACGACCGCCGTCCATAAAGACCACGCGGTCGGCAACATCGCGCGCAAACTGCATCGCATGGGTCACGATCACCATCGTCATATTCTGCGCCGCAAGGTCTTTAATGACACGCAGTACCTCGGCCGTCAGCTCGGGATCGAGTGCCGAGGTCGGCTCGTCAAAGAACAGGATCTCCGGATCGAGCGCCAAGGCGCGGGCGATACTCACACGCTGTTGCTGGCCGCCCGAAAGCTCACATGGCACCTTGTTCTCGTTGCCCGTAAGCCCCATCTGTGCGATCAACTCGCGCGCACGAGCTTCCGCCTGCTCGCGCGGGCGCTTAAGCACGCGGATCGGCGCGTCGATGATGTTTTTCATCACGGTATAGTGCGGGAACAGGTTGTAATTTTGGAACACCAGGCCGAATCGCGAGCGTGCCCGCTTGGGCACATCGCCCTTCGCATAGACCGCGCCCGAGCCCGCATCCGTCGCAACGGCAAGGCCACCAAACGAGAGCGAGCCTCCGTCGAGTGTCTCGAGCAGCGTGGCACACCGCAGCAGCGTGGACTTGCCGCCACCCGAAGGCCCGATAATCGCCACGACCTCGCCACGCTTGACCTCGAGCGAGATATCCTTGAGCACCTCATTGCCGCCAAACGCCTTGCGCGCGCTTTCGATTTTCATCACTGAGTTAGTCATGATAATAGTCCAGCTTCTTTTCGGCGGCGCCCAGCAGCATCTCGACGACGAAGTTAAAGACCCAGTAGATTAGCGCCGCGATCGCAAACGGCACCATGCTCACCTGCGAGGCGACCAGCGCCTTGGCCGTCGAGAACATCTCACCCACGCCAATGGCAAACGCCAGCGACGTGTCCTTGACCAGCGTGATGATCTCGTTGCCCATCGCAGGCAGAATACGCTTGGCGACCTGCGGCATCACGATATACAGAAACGTCTGCATGCGCGAGTAGCCCAGCACCTCGGCAGCCTCGTATTGACCGCGAGGAATGGACTGCAGGCCCGAGCGATAGATCTCGGCAAAGTAACCGGCGTAGTTGATGATGAACGCTACGACGCACGCCGTCCACTTGGAATCGGGCGTGAGCGAAATGCCAAACACGTAGTACGGGGCAAAGTAGATGGCAAACATCTGCAGCATGAGCGGCGTGCCGCGCATGACCGAGATATAGATGCGCGCAATCCAGCGAAGCGGCGCGATTTTGCTCATGCGCATAAACGCCACGGGGATTCCCAGCGGAATCGACCCCAGCAGCGTCAGCACAAACAACTGCAAACTGACCAAGAAACCCTGGCCAAGCATCTGTATCATGGCCTGAATAGACATTACTTGAGCACCCAATTATCGAAAGATAGACCATAGCTTGAATACTTGTCGCACAGGTCCTGAACCGTGCCGTCCTCGTAGAGCGCCTTGAGCGACTCGGTCACGGCGTCGGCCGACTTGGTGTCGCCCTTCTTAAAGCCGACGGCGTAGTGCTCGCTGGACAGCGGCTCATCAAGCTGCGTATAGGCATCGGGCTTGGCGGCAAGCTGATACTGGGCAATCGAAAGGTCGCAAGCCACGGCATCGACCGCGCCGCTCTCGAGCTGCATAAAGGCCGTGTTGTACTCGCCGATGGTATCGAGCGTGGCAAATGTCGCCGCCAGATCCTTCTGGTCACCCTCGAGCACATCCTGCGCAGCGGAATCGGTCTGAGTAATCACGGTCTTGCCGGCAAGATCGTCCCAGCTCTTGATGCCCGCATCCTTCTTGACCACGAGCACCTGCTCGTTGAGCATGTACGGCTCGGAGAACGTGTAGTCGTCCTCACGGCCCTCCATGGTAAAGCCATTCCAGATGCAGTTGATGGCGCCCGAGTTAAGCAGCGTATCCTTGGCATCCCAGTCGATGGCCTCGTATTTGACCTCCCAGCCCTGCTTATCGGCAACAGCCTTGGCCAGATCGAGATCAAAGCCGGTGTACTCGCCATCGTCGCCCACAAAGCCGTACGGAGGATAGGACTTATCAAAGCCCACCACGAGCTTCTTGGACTCCGCAGCGCCCTTCACATCCTTGGCTGCAGCAGAACCGGCAGCGGAACCCTTACCGGCACCACCACCGCAGCCTACCAGGCCAAGACCTAGAACCGTAGCGAGCGAACCGGCTAGACCAACAAACTGACGACGAGACATATCGGTATTCATGGTATTCCCCCTTGGTGGCACTTTAGTTAAGTAAAGTGAGTCGTGTAACGTTCAGAATCATACACTTTAGCGTGATAGAGCACAAGGCGAGTTTGCCCGCCGCGTGAGGGGTGTGGGGGTTAAGTTTCCTGCTCTACAGTCCTGCTCACGACGGAGGCCACATTAAGTGGCCTCCTGTGCGTGCGGAACTCGCGATAAACTTAACCCCCACACCCCTCACGCGGCGGGCAACCGTCGTTGGGCTTATCACTGACACGAATAAACCGCTTGTATATCGTCTGCTGGCTTGGCACGGTACAATACTTGCAGCTTTAATTCATGAATAAGTGGAGTTATTGATGGCAGAATCTCGTGCGGAGCGTAGGGCTCGTCGTGCTTTGGTGGAGGCGGTTGAGGGGTCGAAGGAGGAGAAATCTTCTACGAAATCCAAGTCTTCTAAAGCTGCAAAAAGCAAATCGACCAAGAGCAGGGCTAAGACCAAGCGTTCTGACTCTCGTCGAGGCGGAGACAAAGCGTCTCAGACTCGCTCCAAGCGTCCGCATAAAGATCCGGTTTCGCCTGCACGTAAGGCTGTGGATCCCAAGTCTCCCTGTTCCATCATGAGAGCTTGTGGCGGATGCACGGCGCTCAATCGTCCTTATAAAAAGCAGTTGGCAGCTAAGCAGGCTGCTATGGAGGAGCTTTTTGCTTCGCTTTGTGAGCGTGAGGGCATTGCTGTAGATCCTATTCGTGGCATGGGTGTCACCCTGGGCGACCCGGGCAAATATCCTGCGCCGCGCGGTTTTCGCCATAAGGCCGCCACTCCCTTTGCTCCCGGTAAGGAGGGCGCTGTCCGTTGCGGTTTCTTTGAGCGCGGCACGCACAAGATCGTTGCCGTACCCGAATGCCCCGTCGAGGCACCGGGCGCCCGTCAGATTCTCAACGGCATCGCACGCGAAGCTGAGCGGCTGCATATTCCCGCCTTTAATGAGGACAAGCATCTTGGTTTGCTTCGCTATGCCGTCGTCCGCTGCGGTTGGCGTACCGACCAGATCATGGTCACGCTCGTGACCGCTCAGCGCGACTTGCCGCATGCGCAGGAGTTCTTTGAGGCTGTCGCCGCACTCGATCCGCGCATCGTCACCGTCGCCCAAAACATCAACGGACGCCCCGGCAACGCCATCCTCGGCGAGGAAACCCGCATCGTGTATGGCGCCGAATGCATGCGCGACCAGCTGCTCGGCTGCGAATTCGACATCTCCCCCACCGCGTTTTATCAGACCAACCCGCAACAGACCGAGCTGCTCTATCAGCTCGCTATCGACGGCATGGATTTGCACCAGGGCGATGTGCTCATGGATGCCTACTGTGGCAGCGGTACCATCGGTCTTTGCGCAGCTAAAGATGCCCAGAACAAGGCTATCGGCATTATGCTGCTCGGCGTGGAGCGCAACCCGGCGGGCATTGCCGACGCACGTCGCAATGCCGAGCTCAACGGCCTCACCCGCAGCGCTTGGTTTATGGCCGACGACGCCACCGATTACATCCTGGATGCCGCCGATAACAACGAGCGGGTCGATGTCCTTTCCATCGATCCGCCGCGCGCCGGCTCCACGCCCGAGTTCCTCGAAGCTGCCTGCGCGCTTAAGCCGCGCCGCATCACCTATATCAGCTGCAACCCCGTAACTCAAGAGCGCGACCTGCATCAGCTCCTCGACGGAGGCTATCGCCTGCTCAAGATCACGCCCGTCGACATGTTCCCTCATACCGACCACACCGAAACCGTAGCGGTCCTCGAACGCCGCTAACCAACCTCAGTAGATTTTTGGGACAAGAAAGGGGGCGACCCGCCTGGGCCGCCCCCTTCGCTTGGTTTATAAACTCCGCTACATCCCATTGCGCAGATCGCACACGCCGGCTGCCGCCATCTCGCGCAGCAGCGTCTCGCGGTCGCGCGTCACGATCAAATCCAGCGGGAAGTGAATCTCGTCGAGCATCTTGCGCGCGTGATCGAGCTTGCCAATGGCCATGCCAATGTGGGCATCGGTCGACACGCCAATGCCCACGCCCAGCTCGGCGCAGCGCTCGGCAATCTTGCGGCATACGGCCCAATGCTCAGTGTCGACACCGTGTTCAAGACTATGGTTGTTGATCTCGATAATCTTGTGCTTGGCCTTAGCTGCCAACAGCACCTCGTCGATATCGAACGGCACACCCGAACGCCCCGTGTGGCCCAGCATGAACACCTTGGGGTGCTCCAGGGCATTGATATACATCTCGGTCGTCTGGGCCAGCGTCGCGCCCTCAGCAATCTGCGGATTATGCACGCTTGCAACCAAATAATCCAAATTACGCGTAACCAAATCGAACAGCGAATGCTGACGGCTGTACGAATCGCCGGCGATATCGAGCGTGACAGGAGTGTCCTCGCCAAACAGGCTTCCGTTCAGCGAAACGATATCGGCCTCGGCACCACGCAGCACCAGCACGCCGCTCCAAATGCGCGGCCAGATATCCTGGTTGATAAAGAACTGGTAACTGCGCAGGTCATTGGGGCAAGCCGTAACCATAGAGCTCAAATGGTCGGCAGATCCGAGCACCTGCAGACCACGCTCTGCCGCCCAGTACACATTCTCCTCAATGGTCGAATATGCATGCGCAGAGAACATCGTATGGGTATGAATGTCACAAGAAAGCAGGTAGGGCATCGGGTCTCCTTATCTGGCACGGCCGCCGCTTATATTCATTGTACGCATAGCCTTCGATAGTCGTAAAACCACTCCATCCCAAAGACACAACGTCCATGACAACGGGGTCCGGCTTAACACCAAACCCCGTTTCACGTAAAACATTGTAGGCAGAGCGCTTTACTTTTAACGATACTCGTCCGCCAACTGTTTCCAAGCGGGTAGCGAATTGACAATCGTTTCGTAGCTCACGCAATAGCCCAGGCGGAACCAACCCGGCATACCAAAGCTGTCCGAGGGAACCGCAAGCAACTCATACTTCTTTGCGCGCTCGCAAAACGCATTCGCATCGGGCTCGAGTGCCTTCACCCACAGGTAGAAAGCACCGTCCGGCTCAACATAGGTATAGCCGTAGTCCGTCAAAGCATCGGTGAGCGCCGTGCGGTTGCGGGCATAGGCCCCGACATCACTCGGCTCATCGATGCAATCGATGATCACGCGCTGGAAGAGTGCCGGTGCGCATACAAAACCCAGCGTACGGGCAGCGCCCGCAACAGCCGGCATCAGACGGGCAGCCTGCGGATTGGTGTTGGGAACCAAGATCCACCCCACGCGCTCACCCGGCAGCGACAGCGACTTGGAATACGAGTAGCACACGATGGTGTGCTCGTAGATCGAGGGCACCCAAGGCACCTCGGCACCGTACACGATCTCGCGGTACGGCTCATCCGAGATGAGCATAATCGGATTCTCGGGATCGCGCTGAGCGTTGGCCTCGCGCAGAACATTGGCCAGTCGCGTCAGCGTGTTGCGTGTATATACGGCACCAGTCGGATTGTTGGGCGAGTCGATGATGACGGCAGTCGTCTTATCGGTAATCGCCTTGAGCACGTTGTCCACGCTCAGCTGGAACGTATCTTCATCGGCGAGCGCCTCAACACACGTACAGCCGGCCTTCTCAATCCAAACGCGATACTCCGGAAAGTACGGGGCGATAACAATAACCTCGTCGCCCGGGTTCGTAACGGCGTTGAGCGTGCAGGTGAGCGAAGCCGCGGCACCCACCGTCATAAAGACGTCCTTACCCTCATAGTTCGTTCCAAAGCGGCGGTTGAGCGATTCGGCGACGGCTGCTCGACATTGCGGCAGGCCCGGAGCGGGGGTGTAGCCGTGCAACTGGTCACTCGGCAGCTCCAGGGCCTTCTTAATGGACTCCGCCACAGCAGCGGGTGCCGGAACGCTCGGATTGCCCAGCGAAAAATCAAATACGTTTTCCGCACCGATCTGCGCCTTGCGCTCAAGGCCATAGCTAAAAATCTCACGGATGATGGAGCTTTCCGCACCGCGAGCATACATAGTTTCGTTGATCATCTGTTCCCCTTTCGCATAGGCGCTATTGTACGCTTTAGCCGAGCAAAGTGCCGCAGCAATGTTGATTGGGGACAGACTTAAATGCGTGAAAATGCTCATTTAAGTCTGTCCCCAATCAACAGACGGCCCCATATCGCTCAAAAGAAAAGCCTCCGCAGGTTTCCCCGCGGAGGCTTTCGCCACAAAGACTATTTGTCGGCGTCGGTGTCGGCATCGGCATCGGCATCGACGACGGCATGGTCATCGTCAGCATCATCGGATGCGGCTTCGGCATCCTCCTGCATGGCCGCCTGCGCAAAGGCCGCGGCATCAGCCGCCAGCTCCTCCTCGCTCATTCGAGGCGCGCGCTTCTTGGTCGGCATGCCGGCCGCCTTGGCATTGCGCTCCTCCTTGGCCGCCAGGATATCGCCCTCGCGCTCAAGGTAGGCATTCCACTCGTTGTCGAGCAGGGCGTTCACGGCGTCGCCCTCGACGGTCTCGCGCTCAAGCAGCACCTTCGCCATCAGATCGAGCTGATCGCGACGGGCGTCCAGAATCTCGACCGCACGACGATGGGCCTCACGCATAATGCGCTGAACCTCGATATCGATGCGGCGCGCCGTCTCCTCGGAGTAATCCTGGTGATCGGCGTAATCGCGACCAAGGAACACCTGATGTTGCGCCTCGCCAAACACTTGCGTGCCCAGCTCCTCGCTCATGCCCAGGCGCGTGACCATCTCGCGCGCCATCTTGGTTGCGCGCTCCAGATCGTTGCTCGCGCCCGACGTAATATCATCGCACATGAGCTCCTCGGCAACGCGACCGCCCAAGAACACGGCGAGCTCGTCGAGCATCTCGTTCTTGGTCTTGAGGAAGTGGTCCTCCTGCGGAAGCTGCAGCGTGTAGCCCAGCGCCTGGCCGCGGCTGACGATCGAGATCTTGTGGACCGGATCGGAGTGCTCCAGGATGTGGCCCACCAGGGCGTGACCGCTCTCGTGGTAGGCAATCGTGGTGCGCTCGGCCTCGGTCATCACGCGACCCTTGCGCTGCGGTCCGGCAATCACGCGCTCCATCGATTCCTCGACCTCGTCCATCGAGATCACGGAACGATGACGGCGAGCGGCCAGCAACGCAGACTCGTTGAGCAGGTTCGCCAAATCGGCACCAGTAAAGCCAACGGTCATCTGGGCGAGCTTCTCAAACTTAACGTCCTCGTCCATCGGCTTGTTCTCGGCATGCACGCGCAAGATCTGCTCGCGGCCCTTCACATCCGGACGGTCGACCGTAACCTGACGGTCAAAACGGCCGGGACGCAGCAATGCCGGATCCAGGATGTCAGGACGGTTGGTCGCAGCGATCAGGATGACCGACTCGCTTTCCTCAAAGCCGTCCATCTCGACCAGCAGCTGGTTGAGCGTCTGCTCGCGCTCGTCGTGGCCGCCGCCCAAGCCGGCTCCGCGCTGACGTCCCACGGCATCGATCTCATCGATGAAGATGATCGACGGGGCCTGGGACTTGGCCTCCTTAAAGAGGTCACGCACACGGCTGGCGCCGACACCTACGAACATCTCGACAAAGTCGGAACCCGAGATGCTAAAGTACGGCACGCCCGCCTCGCCGGCAACGGCCTTGGCCAGCAGCGTTTTACCGGTGCCCGGAGGGCCAACCAGCAACACGCCACGCGGGATCTTGGCGCCCAGCTTGCGATAGCGATCCGGATCGCTCAAAAAGTCACGGATCTCCTCGAGCTCCTCGACTGCCTCGTCCACTCCGGCAACGTCTTCAAACTTGACCTTGGGGCGTGTGGCCTCGTTGGTCTTGGCGTTGGTCTTGCCAAACTGCATGTTCCTGTTGTTGGCGCCCATCATCTGGCGCATAAAGTAGAACATGATGGCGATAAGGGCGATCGTCGGAAGCACACTCATCGCCAAGTCGCCCCAAAAATCGGGATCGTTGGTGTTGACGATGTACTTGGTATCGGGGTGCTCCGCCATGAGCTCGGCAAGCGAATCGGAGCCGACATAGGTCGAAGAGAAGCTCTTGAGCTCGCTCGTATCGCCCTTGTCCTTTTTTGTCTTCCAGTAATGACCCGTCACGCTTCCGTCTTGAACCGTATAGGTCAGATCTTCGACGCGATCCTGCTTGATGGCGCTGACCATCTCGCTCGTCGCGAGCTTAACGGTATTGCTGGAGCTGGCAAAGCCGGAACCCATATTAAAGAAGGCATAGCCCAGAAGCGCGCAAGCCAAAAGAAAATACAGCCAGCCCGTACGCGTGGGCTTCTTGCCTCCGGGCATCCCCGGGATCTTTGGGTCCCGGGGAGTCTGGGAATTGTTGTCGTTACGGTCGTCGGGCATCTTACGAATAAACCTCCGGTTTCAAAATGCCCAGATACGGAAGGTTGCGATAGCGCTCGGCATAGTCGAGGCCGTAGCCCACCACAAAGGCATCGGGGCAATGGGTTCCAACATACTTGGGCGTGATGGCCGAGGTGCGGTCCTCAACGTCCTTCCACAGGAAGGCAGCGACCTCCAGCGAAGCGGGCTTGCGGCTCTCGAGGTTCTTCATCAGGTACTTGAGGGTCAGGCCCGAGTCCAGAATGTCCTCGACGATCAGCACGTCGCGACCACGGATGTCGATATCCAGATCCTTAATGATACGCACGATGCCCGAAGACTTCACACCGTCGCCATAGCTCGAAACAGCCATGAAATCGATGTTGGTCGGTAGCTCAATCTTGCGCATCAGGTCGCCCATAAAGACAACGGCACCGCGCAGAACCGCGATCAGCACCAGATCCTTACCCGCGTAGTCGCGAGTGATCTCCTCGCCCAGGCGAGAAACGATGCCGTCGATATCCTCCTGCGTAAACAGAACCTTCTCGATATCCGGATGTTGAGAAGCCATGACAACCCTTTCTTGTGCTTAATCGCCCACACACCGCCGTATGGACGCGAACTACACATTCTAGCAGCGCACGGGGTATATTTTCCAGCCCGCGCACCATCAGCGCGGGAATACCGTCAACGCCGCACAGAACAGCTGGTGCGAGGGGCTAATCCGCGTCAACCACGCGAAGCAGATAAGCCACACGCGTCGCCGCCGTGCATTTAAAACGTTCGTCCGCGCGAACTCCGGCGACCCACACCACGGCACCTCCCGGCGCCGTCCTCACCACGGGCACGCCGGCGCGCTCGGAAACGGGAATGCGAGCCTCGCCTAGCAAGTCGGATACCTTCTTGCTTCGGCCACTCATTCCTAACGGGCACATCACGTCTCCCGGTGCGGGACCGTCCACCCACAGGCGCGCCAATCGCGCCTCTGCAGGGATCTCGCCACGTGAGCCCGCCAGGATCCGCTCACTATCGCTGTCGGCAAAACCCAGGGCAGCCGCGTCTACCAAAGCTGTCACTTCCCCGGCAACCGCAAGCTCACGGGCGCGGCGCACGATATCGCATCCCGGCTCAACGGCCATCGGCTCTGCGACCAGCATGCGCCCCCCGCCCAACGGCAAACGACCGGGTACGGTAACCCAGTCCGCGGCCAGGCCCTCGCGAGCCGCCGGCACCTTAAACGCCAGCATGCCAAACTCAATGCGTGCGTCAATCCCCGCCGGAAGCGTGACCGAGCCGGCGCCCTCGGCAACGCAGGAAAGGACTCGCTCCACATGTCGCATCTCTGGACGAGCGCCCGGATCGATGCGTTTAATCGCCAGTCGCACGATGCGCCGCGCGATTACCACCTCGGCCGCAGCAAGGCGCCTGGCATCGAGCACCAGCGCGCCCGCTGCCTCTTTGCGCAAACAGCTTCGAAGCGCCTGTGCCGACAGCTGGGATAGAAACGCATCTTCATCACCCAAGATCTCACAGGCGGCGCCAATCGTCTTGCAGACGCTCGCGTTGCGCTGCGCCACCACCGGCATCACTCGATGGCGCACGTAGTTTCGCAGATACGAGATATCCTCATTGCTCTCGTCTTCACGCCACGGCTGACCATGTACCTGTAGATAGCCCACGAGCTCGCCATGAGTTAGGTCGAGCAAGGGACGCACCACGATATTCCTCCGGCGAGGAATGCTCGATAGACCAGCGGGCCCCGAACCCTTAATCGCGTTCATCAAAAACGTTTCCGCGCGATCCGAAGACGTGTGCGCGGTGCAGATACGAGCCGCCGTTCGCGGTGCCCCCGTCTGGGCGCAGAGCTCGCGAACATACCTCCGCGCCGCGGCATAGCGCACTTCGCGGGCCGCGGCCTCAATATTGCCCGACTCCCCATCAAAATAAGCGTGCTCCACGCACAGCGGTAAACCATATTTCGCGCAGAGCTCACGCACAAAGGCCTCGTCGCCATCGGACGCCTTGCCGCGCAGATGATGGTTTACATGCAGCACATGCAGGCGCTCGCGAGCAATGGGGGCAACACCGCGCCCGTCTTGGATATCCAGCTTTGATGTGCACGCCATAAGAAGCAGTGCCGTCGAGTCCGCGCCGCCTGATACCATGAGCACGACAGGAGCAGCCTGCTGCCTCGTTCGGGTCTCATCGACTGCCCCGGGCACGGCATGGTGTCCGTAATGCTGTGATACCGTTGGCATTCGCTTCCTCCTCTATTCGTCCGCACCCATTGTATCCTTTGGAATCTTATGTCTCGTCTGCACCTTCATATCCTTGGCAGCGGCTCAAAAGGCAACTGCGCGCTCATCGAAGGCCCCCGGGGGCTCATCATGATTGACGACGGTCTTTCTCGCCGCGAGACATTAAAGCGCATGGCAGAACTGGGACTCTCGGCAGACAACGTCTCGGCTCTTCTCATTACTCATGAGCATAGCGATCACATCAAGGGTCTCGATGTCTGGTGCAAGCACTGGCACGGTCCCCTCTTTGCCAGTAGGGGCACACTTTCGAGCAAAGAAAATCTTTCGCATCTGCCTGTCGAGGAATTCGACCCCGGTGACACCCTATCCATTGTCGGCATCCACGCGCAAACCTACTCAACATCACACGATGTCATAAATCCAATCGGCTTTCGATTCGACGCCCTCGATGATTCCATCGGCTTTGCCACCGACACCGGAGAGCTATCGAGCCAAGCCATGAACACCCTCAAAGATTGTCGAGTCCTCGCACTCGAAAGCAACCACGATGTGACCATGCTGCGCGAGGGAGAATATCCCCGCTTTCTTCAGGAGCGCATCCTGTCTGAAAGGGGACACCTCTCCAATGGCCAAGCCGCCGAAGCCGCGCGCGAACTTGTTACCGATCGCACCGAACAGCTCATTGCCATGCATATCAGCCAAGATAACAATCGTCCGAGCCTTACCGTCAAAAGCTATGCCAAAGCTCTGGCCGCAACCCTGGATGACGAGGTCGGCAGCTCCGCAACCCTTCTCCAAGGATCGCGAAAACTCTCGATACGCCCTGCGAGTCAGTATCAACCGGCAACCATTCAATAGACTGTCCTAAACAACAAAAGGGGCCGGGAATCGCTTCCCAGCCCCTTTTGTTGTCTTTTCATAGCGCAGAACACCAACGAAGTTAGTCGATGGAGATCTTCGTAACGTTCTTCTTCTCGACGATCTTGGGAACCGTAACGGTCAGGATGCCGTCAGCGTACTTAGCCGAGAGGCCCTCGCTCGAAGCGTCCTTTAGATACACGCCACGCGTCGCGCTGTACGAGCTGAACTCCTTCTGCAGGAAGTTCTTGCCCTCGTTCTCCTCGTCTTCCTCGACATTCACGCTAATGGACAGACGGCCCTCATTGAGCTCGACATCGATATCGTCCTTGGCGACACCGGTCAGATAGGCCTTGACCTCATAGCCGTCGCCCTTATCCTCAACGTCAACGGGAAACGCCTTGGAAGCAATCGAGTTGTTTGCAAGGTCGGTCATATCATCAAACAGATCGAACAGCGAGCTAGCAGAAGGACGAACGCCAAAAACCGAACGATAAGGAACCATGCTTGCCATGTTTACCACTCCTTTTAGGACTGCCGAGCCATCTTCTAGGTGACTGGGACTTCTTTTGACGCTCTTATATATGCCCACCCAGTGCTTATATATACATCGACTATAAAGTTTTTTGAGTCCAGTACTATAAGCATATCTAAGTGTATGTGACTAAGGTTTTAGTAAGGTTAAGGTTCTTTGAACCAGAGCTTAAATAACGAGTATGTTCGCAGCTACAAATAACAAGGGGCTTACAATGAGCGCGTACACGTTGTTGGTAACGAGCTAAAGGGCATCATGGACGACCAAAACCAGAACAAAATGTTTATGCCGACGCAGGGGGAAGATACTTCCACGCAGCCGCCACGGTTCCATCGCCCCCACATCTCGCAAGAGCCCATTAATGATCCGGAGCCCGAGTATGTGACGAGAAATCGATATCAAACACTCGAGGATGCCCAAACGGGGCGTAAACATATGGGCGTCGCCTCGGGAGACCCTGTATATCTGAAAGACGCACCATTATCTAAAAACAGCGCAGCTAGTGAGGAGCCACTGAAAGCATCCGCTGCCAATCAACAAAGAGGTCCTCGACCAAAGCAAACCTTAACGCATTCGGCTCGCTATCTCGAAACGCCAAAACAGGGAAAATCAATCTTCGTTTCGTCAAGTAAACGACGCAAGCAGCATCGACTGACAATCCTGCTTTTGATCATTGCAGCCATAGCAGTTGCCCTTGTTATTCGTTTTATTTTCTTTAAATAAAAGCTCAATACCAAAAAGAATTAAATCGTCTGGCGTAAATGAGTCATTTATGCCCGTAAACGCAAAAAAGGGGGAGGCCGCGAGGCCTCCCCCTTCTCAGTTCAAGCGTACGGCTCGGTGCCGTCCACCGGTCAGCGG
>NZ_WQPK01000021.1 GCF_018785265.1 Collinsella aerofaciens
CGTGCCCTCCGCCGAGCTCTCCCGCGGCCGCGGCGGCCCGCGCTGCATGAGCATGCCCTTCTGGCGCGAGGACCTCTAAGGTCTTTCAGGACCCGTACAGGTCATAATACATACATCTAGCTGCCATTAGATGTCTCCCATTGGGGCGGTGCGGGTTTTCGCACCGCCCCAATCTTGTATGAGGGACGTCAACACGATTGGATGACTGCTTTTGTAAGGAGCTTGGCCATGGACATCAAGACGATTGGCGTTGAGGAATGGCTCAACGTTTGGGAGAAAAGTGCCACGTGGGACATCGCCCAGTCGACGATCTCGTCGCTCACCATGGGCGAGCTGCGCGCGCTCGATGAGCAGGACGGCGCCACGTTCTACGAGCGCTTGGACCGCGAGAAGATGAACTACGGCTGGATCGAGGGCTCGCCGGAGTTTAAGGCCGTGGTTGCCAAGCTGTATCGTCGGGAGGTCAATCCCGACCACATTCTGCAGACCAATGGCTGCACGGGTGCGAACCTCAACGCCATCATGGCCGTGGTCGAGCCCGGCGACCACGTTATCGCCGAGTGGCCCACCTACGCGCCGCTCTACGAGATTCCGCGCACGCTGGGCGCCGAGGTCGAGTATTGGGAGCTTTGCGAGGAACTCGGCTGGAAGCCCGATATCGAGGAACTCAAGCGCTTGGTGCGCCCCAACACCAAGCTTATCTGCATAAACAACGCATCGAACCCCATCGGTACGGTGCTCGATACCGATATGCTCGGCCAGATTGCCGAGATCGCCCGTTCGGTGGGCGCCTACGTGCTGTGCGACGAGGTGTATCTGCCGCTCGAAAACACTGAGTCCTTTATGTCGATGGTCGACGTGTACGAGAGGGCCATTGTCACCAACTCGTTGTCGAAGACCTATTCGACGCCTGCGGCCCGCGTGGGCTGGGTCGTGGCCGACGAAGAGGTGTCCAACCGCATCCGTACCTATCGCGATTACACCATGATCTGCGGCGGTGTGTTCAACGACGCCTTGGCGACCTATGTGCTTGAGCACAAGGACAAGATCCTCGAGCGCAATCGCAAGATCGTGTTTGGCAACCGCGATATCGCGCAGGCTTGGATCGATACGCAGCACCGCGTTTCCTGGACGGCGCCGCAGGGCGTGTCCACCTCGTTTATCCAGCTTGATATTCCCGAGGACGACGAGGAGTTCTGCAAGCGCCTGCTGTCCGAGAGGGGAGTGCTGCTGGTACCCGGCGGCCGCTTTGAGCTTCCCTGCGGCGCACGCCTGGGCTACTGCGCGAGCGAGGACGTTCTGCGCGAGGGCCTGAGGCTTCTGGGTGAGGCTCTGGCCGAGTTCGATCGCTAGGATTCCGACGGCTCTCAAAGCCGATCAAATCTGTCTACGATTATCGATAACAGTTCCGTTTCCCATGAGGGGAGCGGGACTGTTTTTCTATACCGAGAAGTCAAGTTGTTACAAATGGGGCCGTAAAGCGAGCCGGTATCCGCTGGGCCTTATACTGAGTTTCCGGTGAACGGTATCAAGTGTCTGGTAAACGGTAATTTATTTACCAGAAATGAATAGGACAAACATTTTTCTGAATAAAAATGAAAATGGTTGAGACGCGGTATGAACCGCTAATTCTATTCATAGCTTTAGTGGAAATATGCAATTTGAGGATGGTTTAACAAAGTTAAGTTCCATTTGATTTTAGGATTGAAAACGCGTTTAAGCACGTAAATACGCTTTATTAAGATGAAGTGTGCCATGCGTGAAGTATATGTGTATGCCGTTCACCCCTCATATAAAACCGTTCGGTGGCGAGGTGGAAGTATGGACTGATTTTGGATATAAATATGTCGTCAGCAATAACGCCTCACACGGAGGGGCGCTAACGAATCGGCCCTGACAAGGGCCCGAAAGAAAGGTAGGAGGCCATGACGAAAGGTCTGCACGTGCCTTCCGAGATCGGCAAGCTCAGGAAGGTCTGCCT
>NZ_WQPK01000022.1 GCF_018785265.1 Collinsella aerofaciens
CAGGGTATCGGGTTCCCACATTCATCCGCACATGTGCGGATGAATGTGGGAGGTGTTCGGATAAAGTCGATAATCAAGGTTCGCGAGGGCGTTGCAAAACTTTTCAAAAAAAGTTCTTGCATAGGATGCGGGCATCACGTAAGATTAATCCCCGTAAGCGGACATGGCTCAGTTGGTAGAGCACAACCTTGCCAAGGTTGGGGTCGCGGGTTCGAGCCCCGTTGTCCGCTCCATTTGGGCGTTTAGCTCAGGGGGAGAGCGCTTCCCTGACACGGAAGAGGTCAGAAGTTCAAATCTTCTAACGCCCACCAAATGTTCGCAGCTCAGAGGCTATGTCCTCTGGGCTGTTTTGTTTTGCCACCAAGCACGCCGCCAAATAAGCCACCAAATATTGATCCAAGGTCTGTACGCGATGGTCTTCGCATCCCGTAGAGGTGCCGGCAGATTGCATACGTCCTGGCCGATCGTGACCGCAACATGTTGGTCAAGCATAATCTTTTGGATTCTTTTGGCGTGAGCGGCTTGGTTTTGGTAGGATTTGTCAGCGGCTTGACTAAGGGGGTTTTATAACTGCCATGCAGGTAGCCGTGTTGGTAACGTTTTACCGACTTGCCAAGAACCCCTCATAATTAATGCGTCTGGAAAATGACCAATTGCTTTGACCTGCTGAAACACTATATGTTGTGTTTGAACTAAAAAAAGAATACAGGATATAGATGTGTCTTTGTCGTATGATAGATGGCGGACAGAGAACGAAGACCTTAACTGCCTCTTTCGAACGTGTCCTTGAGCCGCTTGATTGGCTCTAGGGAATGTCCGCATGGAGGCTTATGGTTTATCGAGAACACAGATTGCGCGACGGCGCCGCAAGACAGGGGCAAGCCCTGCCGGGCATCGTTTGGCTCTGAAGCGCAATGAGGCTACGACGCGAAAGAGGCAAGAGGATGAAGATCATCAAGCGCAGCGGCACCGAGGTTGTCTTTGACATCGATAAGATCGTCAATGCCATCCGCGCCGCCAACTTGGAGGTCGAGGAGAGCTCTCGTCTAACCGACCGCCAGGTGGTTTATGCGGCGCAAAACGTCGCCGAGGCATGCGAGAACGCGGGCCACACCGTTTCGGTCGAGGAGATCCAGGATTTGGTCGAGGACGAGATCATGCGTCTCGACTGCTACGAGGTTGCCCGCCACTACATCATCTATCGCTATGTTCAGAGCCTGAAGCGCCAGAAGAACACGACCGATGACAAGATCCTGTCGTTGATTGAGTGCAATAACGAAGAGGTCAAGCAGGAGAACTCCAACAAGAATCCGACCGTCAACTCCGTTCAGCGCGACTATATGGCCGGCGAGATTTCCAAGGACCTGACCCAGCGCGTGCTGCTGCCCCAGGAGATCGTGGACGCCCATAATGAGGGCCTGATCCACTTCCATGATTCGGATTACTTTGCTCAGCACATGCACAACTGCGACCTGGTGAACCTGGAGGACATGCTCCAGAACGGCACCGTTATCTCGGGCACGCTGATCGAGAAGCCGCACAGCTTCTCGACCGCCTGCAACATCGCGACGCAGATTATCGCTCAGGTTGCTTCCTCCCAGTACGGCGGCCAGTCGATTTCGCTGACCCATCTTGCTCCGTTTGTTGAGGTGAGCCGTCAGAAGATTCGCGGCGAGGTCGCCCGCGAGCTCGAGGAGCTCGGCGTTTCCGCATCTCCCGAAAAGGTCCGCGAGGTTGTTGAGGACCGCCTACGTGACGAGATCCGTCGCGGCGTTCAGACGATTCAGTATCAGGTCGTAACTCTTATGACCACCAACGGCCAGGCGCCGTTCGTGACGGTCTTTATGTATCTTAACGAGGCCCGTACGCCTCAGGAGAAGCACGACCTTGCCATGATCGTGGAGGAGACGCTTCGCCAGCGCTACGAGGGCGTTAAGAACGAGGCCGGCGTATGGATTACCCCGGCATTCCCCAAGCTCATCTATGTGCTCGAGGACGATAACGTTCACGAGAATTCCCCGTACTTCTACCTGACCCAGCTGGCCGCTAAGTGCACCGCCAAGCGCATGGTGCCCGACTACATCTCCGAGAAGAAGATGCGCGAGCTCAAGCTGTCGAAGGGCGAGACCGCGGGCAACGGCGACTGCTATACCTGCATGGGCTGCCGCAGCTTCCTGACGCCCGACCGTTCGGGCAACGGCTTTAACAATGTCGCCAACGCGCTGAACTATGACCCGACCAAGCCTAAGTACTATGGCCGCTTTAACCAGGGCGTTGTGACCATTAACCTGCCTGATGTCGCGCTGAGCTCGCATCAGGACATGGACAAGTTCTGGAAGATCTTCGACGAGCGCCTTGAGCTATGCCACCGCGCCCTGCTGTGCCGTCATGAGCGTCTGATGGGTACGCTTTCGGATGCCGCGCCGATTCTTTGGCAGTACGGTGCCCTCGCCCGCCTGAAGAAGGGCGAGACGATCGACAAGCTGCTCGTGGGCGGTTACTCCACCATTAGTCTGGGTTATGCCGGCCTGTATGAGTGCGTCAAGTACATGACGGGCCACAGCCACACCGAGAAGGAGGGCACGCCCTTTGCCATGGCCGTCATGCAGCGCATGAACGACAAGTGCGCGGAGTGGAAGGCCGAAAGCGATATTGACTTCTCGCTGTACGGTACCCCGCTTGAGTCGACGACCTACAAGTTCGCCAAGTGCCTGCAGCGTCGTTTTGGCATCATCCCGGGCGTGACGGACAAGGGCTACATCACCAACAGCTACCACGTCCACGTGTCCGAGGAGATCGACGCATTCGACAAGCTCAAGTTCGAGGGTATGTTCCAGCAGCTTTCGCCGGGCGGTGCCATCTCCTACGTCGAGGTTCCCAACATGCAGGACAACCTCAAGGCTGTCATCCGCGTGATGCAGTACATCTACGACAACATCATGTACGCCGAGCTCAACACCAAGAGCGATTACTGCCAGGTGTGCGGCTACGACGGTGAGATCAAGATTGTCGAGGATGACGGCAAGCTGGTGTGGGAGTGCCCCAACTGTGGCAATCGTGACCAGGAGAAGATGAACGTCGCCCGTCGTACGTGCGGCTACATCGGTACCCAGTTCTGGAACCAGGGTCGAACCGAGGAGATCCGCGACCGCGTGCTGCATCTCTAATAACCATCCCAGGCCGCCCCGTAGCGAGGCCCCGGACCTTTACTCGCTATTTCGGACAGTCCTGGCTCACGACGGAGGCGCCACTGGCGCCTCCTGTTCGTGCGGAACTCATATCGAGCAAAGGTCCGGGGCCTCGCTACGGGGCGGCCAAGTTGACGTAGTTGAGATGCAGCTCGCGGTCTGCTCACTCCTCGAAGTTTTTAGCGGAAATAATTCGAGCTGCAGCAGCGATTGATTTGCAATGGCGGTTGAGCTGCAACAAAGTTTTTATTGGACCTCGAACCCTATACTCGATGTTCGCTTCGTTCATTGAGTTACCCTTTGCATGAGGCCGGGACATATCGTCCCGCCCGCAGTTTCGCAGGCCGAAGGCCGAGAATGTTTGAGGACGGGATGATATGTCCCGACCTCCCGGGAGAGTTACCTATGAACTACGCGAACATTAAGTATTTCGACATTGCTGATGGGGAAGGCGTTCGTACTTCTCTGTTTGTGAGCGGGTGCCGTCGTGGGTGCAAGAATTGCTTTAACTCCGTCGCGTGGGACTTTGCTGCGGGTGAGCCGTTCGATCGTGCCGTCGAGGACAAGATTATCGAGAGCCTCGACCACCCCTTTATCGATGGTCTGACGATTCTGGGCGGCGAGCCTATGGAGCCCGAGAATCAGGTGGGGCTTGTTGACTTTATCGAACGCGTGCGTGCGGCCTATCCCGCGGGGTCGGGCAAGACCATTTGGTGCTTTACCGGCGACGTGCTCGAGGAGCTTATGCCGGGTGGCCGTCATCATACCGAGGTGACGAACCGTATCCTGGCCCGCCTCGACATGTTGGTGGACGGCCCGTTTGTTCAGGATCTGTACGATATCTCATTGCGTTTTAGAGGCTCGAGTAACCAGCGTGTGATCGATATGAACGCTACGCGCGACCGTGCTGAGCGCGAGGGTGTTGCGCTTTGTGATGCGGTTGAACTTTGGCGGGACGATCCAGTCTATTCGACCCATACTATGTAGCTTGTGGCCGATGCCAAAGGGCGTGGTACCATAGCGCGAACGCAAAATCGGAAAAGTGAGGCCCAGATGATCGATCAGGAAAAAGTCGAGGCCGCCATTAAGCTGTTGCTTGAGGGCATAGGCGAGGACCCAACTCGTGAGGGCCTGCTGGAGACCCCGGCGCGCGTTGCCCGTATGTATGGTGAGATCGCCGGCGGTATGGACCAGAGTGCCGAGGAGCACCTGTCCAAAACCTTTGCCGTCGCTTCGAACGATTTGGTTATCGAGCGCGACATCACGTTCTACTCGCTGTGCGAACATCATCTGCTGCCGTTTTATGGCAAGGCCGCCATTGGTTATATCCCCAACGGCCGTGTCGCAGGGCTCTCTAAGCTTGCCCGCACGGTTGAGGTCTACGCCCGTCGTCTGCAGCTGCAGGAGCAGCTGTGCGCACAGGTTGCCGATGCCCTCATGGAGTATCTCGCTCCCCAGGGAGCGATTGTGCTCATGGAGGCTGAGCATATGTGCATGACCATGCGCGGCGTGCAAAAGCCTGGCACCAAGACCGTGACGCTCGCTCGCCGCGGCGTCTTTGAGACCGATCCGTCGCTCGAGGAGCGGTTCTTTAGGATGCTGGGCCGTTAGCATGAGGGTCGTCAATGACTTTACATCGAAGACCGATGGGGGGACGCCGCGTCGCGGCTTCATGGCTTCGGGCCTGGCCCCCTTTGATGCCATGCCTCGCATTGATTACATCTGTGCCAACGGTCTGTTCCGGCGGCACCTGGGCAACATTGCACAGTTGGAATCGGGGCGCATCTTCTGCCGCCACGGTATTGACCACCTGCTGGATGTCGCTCGCATTATGTGGATCAAGAATCTCGAGGAACAGCTCGAATTTGACCGCGAGGTCATCTACGCCACGGCACTTCTTCACGATATCGGCAAAGATGAACAGTATGAATCGGGTATATCCCATGATGTTGCAAGCGAACGCGTCGCTGATGCGATTCTCGGCGGTATGCCCGATGACGTAGCGTTTGAGCCGGTCGATGCCGCAGCCATTAAGACGGCCATTCTGGGCCATCGAAAGCTGCGCGTGAACAGCCAACCGCTCGAGCGCCTGCTCTATGCAGCCGACAAAGCGTCGCGCGCCTGCTTTGCATGCCCCGCGCGCAATGCTTGCAACTGGAGCGATGATAAAAAGAACCTGTCGATTCGCGTGTAGTTAGTTTACGCGGTCGGGGTTCTAAACGAAGGAGACGATCGCGATGAGCAACAAGAAACTGCCCGAGAATGCAACCAAGACTGAAGGCGCCGAGCTCGCCCGCCGTGGAAGGGGCGAAATATCCACCGCAACGGCGGTGCCCCACGTGAACTATGACGATCTGCGCCATGCCGACCGCATCACCGTTGAAGGTCTTGAGGTTTTTGCTAACCACGGCGTGTATCCCGAAGAGAACGCGCTGGGCCAGAAATTCATCGTGTCCTTGGTACTCTATGCTGACCTGCGTGCAGCGGGAGAGCACGATAACTTGGACGCCTCGATTGACTACGGCTCGGTGTGCCACGATGTCGATGGCTATCTGCGCGAGCATACGTTTAAGCTCATCGAGGCGGCAGCTGAAGGTACGGCCCAGATGCTGCTGCGCCGTTATCCCTCGCTGCTTGGTGTGCGCATCAAGCTCGATAAGCCGTGGGCGCCTGTTGGCCTGCCCTTGGCAAGCTGTGGCGTCGAGATCGAGCGTGTGCGCTAACCGGTTCTAATACGTCTCTATGGGTGGCTGCTTGAGCCGCTGCGACAGAGCCCTGTTGTTGGGGCAGTACGTGTCGAGCAGCGCGTGAAACCGATGATTGTGGCTCGGCTCGAGCAGGTGGACGAGCTCGTGGGCGACAACCATGTCAAGGCACTCGACGGGGTAGGCGGCAAGTTCTCGTGCGATGCGAATGGCGCCGGTTTTGGGCGTGCATGATCCCCAGCGCGTTTTCATGCTGCGCACGGAAACGCGGGAAACGGCGACACCCATTGCGATTTCGTATGCGTGCACCATATCACGCAGCGCCGATGTGACTTCGGACGTATAGAGCTGGTCAATATGGGCTTGGATCTCACTGGGCGTTAAGCCGTCGAGGGTCGCATTCCACTTGGCCTGCTGACGTTCGTCTGGCTCGTCGGCACCCATAAAACTTGCGAAGGTGGCCTGCTTGGGCCGCGGTGCGGGTGATGCAAAGTTGTGATCGAGTGCGTCCTGTACCGTGATGGGCTTGCCCCAAAGCGCAATGATGGACGAGGGGCTGAGCGGCTCTCGTGCCGTCGCCTGACGTTGCTCGCGCTGGGCAAGCCGGCTGATAATCCAGGCGCTGTTGCGCTTCACAAACGCTTCGATGCGCTCGCGACTGGCGCCGAGCGGTGCGCTGGCGTGGACCTCACCGCTCGATGTGACGCGTAGGTTGAAGTTCTTGACGCGCTTTTTGGTAACGACGACGGGGATGGGCGTCCCATCCGGTCGGGATACGGAAATCGTAAACTGCTGCGTCAAAAGCGGTCCTTCAGATTGGGGACGGGCCGGCATGTCAACCGTTCGGCATGCCGACCTGCTCAAGGGATGTGAAATTAATAACGCTCAAAGAAGGCAAGCGCGTTGTCGCTGCAGAGCTTTTGCATCACGGTCTTGCCAAAATGCTTGGAAAGCATGTTCTGGAACTCGGGCATCTTGCTGGCATCGGAGAGGAAAGCGGGCACCGTGGCACCGTCCCAGTCGCCGCCGAGTGCGATGACGTCCTCGCCGCCCAGGTCGAGCCAGTGCTCGATATGTGCCGCTAGCTGGTCGAAGGTGACGTCTGCGGCGGTCTTGTCGGTTGCGTCGTTGGAAAGGAACTCGCTGCAGTAGTTGAGGCCGACGATACCGCCCATGTCGCGAATGGTGCGGAACTGGTCGTCGGTAAGGTTGCGTTTGACGCCGCAAACCGCACGGGAGTTGGAGTGGCTGGCGACGAAGGGACGCGTGGCGTGGGCGACAACCTCGTCAAAGCACTCATCGTTGAGGTGGGAGACGTCGAGTACCATGCCGGCGTGCTCCATCTGTGTAAGTGCCTCGATGCCGGCGCCGGTGAGGCCGGCGTGGGTGTCGTGGCCGCTCGCGAGCGGCCCCTGCGCATTCCAGCTGAGTGACGACATAAGCACGCCCAAGCTCTTGAGCACTTCGATCAGCGCGGGGTCCTCGGCAAAGAACGTGGCGTTTTCGATGGTGTGGATGCAAGCGACCTTGCCGTCCTTGAGCGCGGGGCGAATGTCTGCGGCGCTGCGCACGTTGACCATACGGTCGTGGTTGAGCATTGCCTGGCCGCTCATATGCGCCATGATCTGCGCCTGGAAGCGCGCGGCGTGGGCGGTGGGAATCTCGTCGGGGACAAACGTGGCGAAGCACTGTGCCCACGGCGTGTTGCCGATCTTTGCGAGCGAGATGGCACAGGCGTTACCCTCGATGAGGTCGAAATCTTGCGGATGCGTTTCGTCGCCGGGGAAATAACCGTCGGTGCCGGCGGTAAAGCGCAGGTCGAGATCGAGCGTGGCCCAGCCGATTCGGTCGGCGGTGTCGCAGTGTAGGTCAAATACGGGATATGCCATGGTTCCTCCGGTTGCAGCGTTTCTTTGCAAACTGTCTTCAAATTGTATGACTAGGGTATAGTTAGCGCCATATGTTCATGGCGGCCCGTGTTGTGCGCCGCCCTTATCACGGAGGTTTCCATGTCCAACCAGGGCAAGAAGGTCAAGACTCATTATCGCGGCACGCTCGACGACGGCACGCAGTTCGATAGCTCCTACGATCGCGGTGAGCCGCTGGAGTTCACCTGCGGCGCCGGCCAGATGATCAAGGGCTTCGACGCCGCTGTTGTCGACATGCAGGTGGGTGAGAAGAAGACCGTGCACATTCCTGCTGCCGATGCCTACGGCGAGCACAATCCCGAGATGGTTCTGACCTTCCCGGCCGAACAGGTTCCTAACATCGAGCAGATTGAGAAGGGCATGAAGCTCTTCTTGTCCACGCCGAGCGGTATGCCCGTCCCCGCCGTGGTCATCGATGTAACGCCCGAGGCCGTGACGCTCGACGCCAACCACGAGCTGGCCGGTAAGGACCTCAACTTTGATATCGAGCTCGTCGAGGTCGAGGGTTAGAGTATGCCTGAACGCTTGGTTTCGACGACATGCTTGGGAAATCTCAACGATCCGTCCTATGAACTCCTGCTTCGCCGGAAGTTGGGCGGCGTCTTTGAAGTTGACGATCTGCTGCTCGATTGGGACCAGGCTGATGTATACGCGTTTGTGGGCGTGACGGAGCTGGGGCGCACGGTCGATGTTCGGCTGGATACTGCCGACGGCGGTCGTCTTGCCGACGGCGACGTGCTCGCCATTGACCGTTCGGGCATGGTGCCCGTGGCGGTTGTCGTGCGCTTGCGCAGCGCCGAGGTTTATTTGGTCGAAGTTGACCGCATGGACCCGATTGCGCTCGCGCATTCGTGCTGGGAGATCGGCAACATGCATGCGCCGCTCTTCCGGGGCGACTCGGACGAGCATACTGTGCGCATGTATACGCCGGTGCAGCCTGTTTTGGGCCGCATGCTCCGGGGTGTCGAGGGTGTTCGGCTCTCGCTGGTTACCCGTGAACTCGATGCGGACCGGCGCTTTGCGTCGAGTGCGGCGGAGGTCGTCGTGAGCATGGCTCCCGACTTTACCATCGTAAAAAAGGCGCGCGGCTAAGCGCGCGTATGCGCAAGACGGGCTTTGAGGGGCGACCGATCAAGGTCCGTCTTGCTGTTGATATGAGGCTTTGGGGGAAGCATATGGGTCTTGAGGGAATCAAACTGATTGCATGCGATTTGGACGGCACGTTGCTGCATCCGGGGGAGCGCGAGCTGCGTTCCGAGGCCTTTGAGCTTATCGATGAGCTGCATCGTCGTGGTATCGTGTTTATGCCGGCGAGTGGCCGTCAATATGCGAGCTTGCGCTACCTGTTTGCCCCGGTGGCCGATGAGCTCGCCTATGTATGCGAAAACGGAACCCTGGTGATGAGCGAGGGGCGTGCCGTCGTCAAGCGTTCCATGGAGCGTAGCCTTGCTATGGCTATCGCGAATGCCGTGGTTGCGTATCCCCATACCGACGTGACCCTTTCGTGTGAGGGGCACATCTACGCCATGAGCGGTAACGATGCGTTCGTCGACCATTTGCGCTATGTGGTCCACTGCGATGTGGCGGTGGTCGACCGTCCCGAGGACATCGACGAGGATGTCATTAAGATTGGCTTCCAGACGCCCGAGGTGGATTATCCGGCAGCCCGGGAGTATTTCGAGCGCCTCTTTAGCGATCGTGTCGAAGTGATGACGTCGGGAACCGCATGGACGGACTTGATCGGTTTCGGTTCGGGCAAGGGCTCCGCGCTTGCCGATTACGGTCGTGCCCTGGGTATTTCGCCCGATGAGATGATGGCTTTTGGCGACAATGAGAACGATCGCGACATGCTCAACGTCGTGGGCCATCCCTATCTGATGGAGAGCTGCAACCCCACCATGCGTGGCGTCAACGACCGCGTCCGTTACGTGCGCACGGTCGAAGAAGAACTGCACCGTCTACTTGCTGAGTAAACATTTGGGGCATGTCTAGAAATCTATTTTTTGCTGCAAAGCGCGGAAAGGTGGATTTTAAGGCATGTTCCAAACGTCTACCGGCAATCGGGGCAGAGACCCTCGAAGATGGTGTAGTGCGACGTGACGTGCCAGCCGATTTGCTCGGACGCTTTGGCGTCGAGCTGTGCATCGAAGGGGAGTGGTACGTCGATGACGCGGCTGCACGAGGTGCAGATGATATGCGCATGCGGCTCGACGGTGCGATCGAAGCGGCTGCCGCCCGGCGTCTTGATGGAGAGGATTTCGCCGGCGTCGGCCAAGAGATTGAGATTGCGGTAGACCGTACCGCGGCTGATTTTGTCATCCTGCGCGCGCACGACGTTGTAGATTTCGTCGGCGGTGGGATGGTTATAGCTTTGGCGCACGGCGTCAAGAACCAGCTTTCGCTGCTTGGTATTCCTTCTTTGCACCGCCATGCGCCTCGCCTCTTTTCTATTAACGGTCGTAGGTAAATGATACCGTATTTAGCACACAATACTAATAATGAGGAGTGAAACCGTCTTCATTGGCAAGTGGGGCTCGGGCCTGGGCATCTACGAGGCGAAAACGCGTTCCCATGCGCTCGTAGGAGGCATGAAGTGCCTCGAGATGAGATAGGATATTTGCCGGAGCTCCCTGTATCTCCATCTCGACTGAGCCGTCTTCCATGTTACGCACCCAGCCGGTGAGTGCGCGTGCCTGCGCGAGGTTGGTGTTGGTAAAGCGAAAACCAACGCCTTGGACTTGCCCCGCCCAGCGCAGGAAATAGCGCAGGGGAGTGTCTTGAGTGGCCTCGTCGCTTGCGAGCACGGTAAGCCTGCGGCGCAGCTCGAGCTCGACGTTTGATGGTTTTTGAGGCTCTCGACTGCCGCCGGTGACGCTGGAGAAGAACGTATCGAAGAGGCCCATCGCTATGCCTGCTTGCCTGCGTCGGCCGGGAAGGTTATGCCGGCCTGCTGACGCACGGCATCCATGATGCGTAGTGAGACGAGCGTGACATCGCGGTAGTGGCCAAGCTCGTGGCGTCCCGCCGGGGTCTCCCAAATCTCTTCCTTGACGTTATCGATGCCGCCGATGGCGGTGATGAAGTCCGTGAGCTCGTATTCCATAGTGTTGCTCGATTTGGGCAGGTCGAGCACGCGGCCGTTATCGCCCTGTTCGCGCGGCGCCTCGGTCGCCGAGCCGCGTACGACGTCGCCGCGATAGTCGATGCGGACGTTGCGGGGCGTGGACAGATGGTCGATCTGGATAGTGCCACGCTCGCCTTCGATCTGCGAGGGCAGTAGGTCATTCGTAATTTTGGAGTGCGCGAGCTCGACGGAGATTCGGCCACCGCCGTAGCTGGCGAGGATGGAACCGCAGCCGTCGATGGGGCCGTGCGTGAGCTGTCGCGTGGTGGGGTCGAGCAGAGTAGCCATGCTCGTAAGGCCGGAGGGCATGCCGAAAATCTCGACCATGGGCTCGACGGTGTAGACGCCAATATCCATGAGGGAACCCGATGCCATATTGCAGTCGAAGATATTGGTGGCGCGTCCCGCGAGAATCTCGTTGTAGCGCGAGGAATACTTGCCAAAGCGCAATGAGGCGCGGCGGATGGGGGCGATTTCACCCAAGGCGTCCTCGATGGCGTGGAAGGCGGGATCGTGGAGGGGACGCATGGCCTCGAGGGCCACGACACCTGCTGCCTCGGCAGCGCGGAAGACCTCAAGCGCTTGCGCCTCGGTGGCGCAGAAGGGCTTTTCGACGATAACGTGCTTACCGCCGGCGATGCAGGCGAGCGCCTGTTCGTGATGGAGTGCATTGGGGCTGCCGATGTAGACGGCGTCGACGTCGTTGGCGGAAGCGAGCCCGTCGAGTGCGGTGAAGTTACGCTCGCCGCCGTGCTTAGCGGTGAAGGCGGCGCCGCGATCAGCATCGCGCGAGAGCGTGCCCACAAACGCAGCTTGGTCGTTGGCGTTGACGACCTGGATAAAGTCGTCGGTAATCATGGATGTGCCGATGGTCGCTATACGCAGCATGTATCCCCCTCGTGCCGTTCGGTTTACAGGATGAGTGTAGCGCGAAGGGGCAGGAAATAGCGTGCGAAAACGCCGTTACAGGTCGCTCTCGTTAAAGCCGGTGTCGATATCGAGGTTGCTGCCGTCGGCCGCCCTGGTGGCAAGCTCGTCGCAGCGCTCGTTGAGCTCATGGCCGGCGTGACCCTTAACCCAGATGAACTCAACCTTGTGCTTGCTCTTTGCGGTGAGCAGGCGCTCCCACAGATCGCGGTTCTTGACAGGCTGCTTGTTGGCGGTCTTCCAGCCGCGTTTTTTCCAGCCGTCGATCCAGTGCTTGTTGAAGGCGTTAACGACGTACTGCGAATCGGAATGGACTTCGACGTCGCAGGGGCGGTTGAGCGCCTCGAGTGCCACGATAACGGCCATGAGCTCCATGCGGTTGTTGGTGGTCTTGGCGTAGCCGCGCGAAAGCTCAGAGGTGAAGGTCTTGCCGGCGGGGTTGGTGTATTTGAGCACGGCGCCGTAGCCGCCGCGTCCCGGATTTGATCGGGCCGAGCCGTCGGTATAGATGATGACCTTCACATGGTTCCTTTCGTTGGGTACGTTTCGTGTGAGTGACCATTGTAGCGCCATGCCCGCCGGGGGCTAGCAATCTACGATTTCTACCCCGTCTTCCGACAGTTGGTTGGCATGGATGATGCGGTTGAGTTCGTCGAGGTATTGCTGCAAGAGGGGAGAGGGCTTGCGATCGTCGTGCATGATGTAGCCCACATGCATCGTCGGGGCGTCTGCTAACGGGATCGATGCCATACCCCATTGCATTTCATTGGAGAGGACACCGGTCGACAGGGTGTAACCGTTCGACGTGATAAGTAAGTTAGTAAGTGTTCCGCGGTCCGAGATTCGTATGTTGCGGTCGCAAGGGATATAGCTAAAAGGTTCCTCGGCGTAATAGAAGGAGTTTGAGGTTCCCTGCTCAAAGCTGTAGCGCGTATAGGGTGTGAGGTCGGCAAGGGACAGCTGCGGGCGGCGGGCAAGCGGGTGGCGCTCGCTAACGAAGACGTGGACTTTTGCATCAAAGAGGGGATGAAAGCTCGCCCGGGCATCGGTAAAGGCCTTCTGCAAGACACGGGTATTAAAGTCATCCAGATAGAGGATGCCGATGTCACTGCGAAACGCGCGCACGTCGTCGATGATCTGCGCTGTGGTGGCCTCGCGCATGATGAACTCGAACTTGCTGTCGCGGCAGCGCTCGACGACGTTGACAAAGGCCTCGACCGAAAACGCGTAGTGTTGGGCCGAGATGGCAAGGCGGGCTTGCGGGATGCCGCCGTCTTCGTAGCGGGCCTCGAGCATGTCGGCCTGCTCAACGACCTGGCGCGCATAGCCCAAAAGCTCGGTGCCATCGTTGGTGAGCGTGACGCCGCGGCTGGAGCGCGTAAAGATTTCCAGATGGAGCTCCTGTTCCAGGCTTTTGACGGCGTTTGAGATGTTGGACTGAGCGGTATAGAGGCGCTGGGCCGCGGCGTTGATTGAGCCGGACTCTGCCACGGCGATCAAAAAGCGAAGCTGCTGGAGGGTCATCGGCGCCCGTCCTTTCGTGTGTTATCTACAAAACCGATAACAGGTTAGCGCTTTTAAGTGATTGACCGAGAGAAACAATGCTCGTACTATTCAAAACACACAAAGGCGGTAGGTAATTAAGCCAACCACGGAACCGGGATGCGAAAGGAGGCCCGCATATGAATTGCTTACCAAGACGAATGCCGGGCTCCTGTTTGCGCCCGTTGGCGTAATCAGGAGATAGCGACTTACTTCTCTCACTCTTATTACTTTTGTTCGATCAAGGAGATCATCATGAGCCAGTTCATCAACAACCCCGAGCACACCTTTGGTTTCGATACCCTGCAGCTGCACGTTGGCCAGGAGAGCGCCGATCCTGCATCCGACTCCCGTGCCGTGCCTATCTACCAGACCACGAGCTATGTGTTCCGCAACTCCCAGCACGCCGCTGACCGCTTTGGTCTTGCCGACGCCGGTAACATCTACGGCCGTCTGACCAACTCCACCCAGGGCGTTTTCGAGGACCGTATCGCCGCGCTCGAGGGTGGCGTTGCTGGCCTCGCCGTCGCCTCTGGCGCCGCCGCCATCACCTATACCCTGCAGGCACTTGCCCAGGCCGGTGACCATGTGGTTGCCCAGAAGACCATCTACGGTGGCTCCTACAACCTGCTGGAGCATACGCTCTCCCAGTTTGGCGTCGAGACCACGTTTGTCGACGCTCATAATCTGGAAGAGGTCGAGGGGGCCATCAAGGACAACACTACGGTCATCTATCTCGAGACGCTCGGCAACCCCAACTCCGACATCCCCAACATCGACGCCATCTCCGAGATCGCCAAGAAGCGCGGTCTGCCGGTTGTCGTCGATAACACCTTCGGCACCCCGTATCTGTTCCGTCCGCTGGAGCATGGTGCCAACATCGTCGTCCACTCCGCAACCAAGTTCATCGGTGGCCACGGCACCTCGCTGGGCGGTGTGATCGTCGACGGCGGTAACTTCGATTGGAAGGCGAGCGGAAAGTACGCCCAGATCGCTGAGCCCAACCCCTCCTACCACGGTGTTTCGTTTGCCGAGGCTGCCGGTCCCGCCGCCTTCGCGACCTATGTCCGCGCTATCCTGCTGCGCGACGAGGGCGCTTGCATCAGCCCGTTCAACGCCTGGGTCCTGCTCCAGGGCACCGAGACTCTGTCGCTGCGCGTTGACCGTCATGTCGAGAACACCAAGAAGGTCGTTGAGTTCCTGGCTGGTGACAGCCACGTCGCCAAGGTGAACCACCCGAGCCTGCCTGAGCACCCCGATCACGAGCTCTATCAGAAGTACTTCCCCCGTGGCGGTGCCTCGATTTTTACCTTCGAGATTAAGGGTGGCCAGGAGGCAGCTTGGAAGTTCATCGACCATCTGCAGGTGTTTTCGCTGCTCGCCAACGTGGCCGACGTCAAGTCGCTCGTCGTGCACCCGGCTACCACCACGCACTCCCAGCTCTCTGCCGAGGAGCTCGCCGAGCAGAACATCACGCCCTCCACGATCCGTCTTTCCATCGGTACCGAGAACGCCGAGGATATCATTTGGGATCTGAAGCAGGCCTTCGCCGCGCTGGACGAGTAAGGCGACTTGTGCAAGGACCCCTTGCGACTCGATAGGTATAACTGCATAAAATGCCTGCTCAAGGCGCCTGTGTGAACTATGGTTGCACAGGCGCTTTTTTGCATAGAGAGGGTGTAAAAACAGGGTTTTTGGCACGCTTTATGCATTCGAGTTGTGGAAAACTCCTGTTAAGAGGATGTGAGTTTTACGCAATTGACGTGCGCCTTTTGAGTAAAACCGCAGGTCGCGATTTGCTCGGGGTACTATGCAGCGCGATCGAATCACACGCAGCTCAAACGCAGCAAAAACACACTACGGAGGTTTCCAGCTACATGAGGATCGATTCACGAAAACCGAAAGCCGCCGCCCTTTCCGCCGCTCTGACTGTGGCACTTTTGGCGGGCGCCGGCGCAACTGATGCCCACGCGGCAACACTGTCTGATACGGTCGGATCTACGCCGTCCGAGGCGACGCTGGTGCAGCCCGTCGACTACCGCGGTGACGGTTATGGCTCCATGCAGGAGTGGAACGCCTCGATGGGGGCAAAGCGCGATTCCCTGGAGATGCGCGCTCAGATCATTATGAATATGTATGGCGACTATGCTACCGATGACGAGCGCGCTGTGCTGCAGGGTTGCATCGACGGCGCGGGTAGCCTGTTGACGATGGGGGAGGTCGACGCCAAGTCGACCGAGCTCGACGAGCTTCGCTCCACGCTCGAGGATGCCAAGCGCGAGGCGCTCGAGGCTGCCGCAGCCGAAGCCGAGGCCGCTGAGGCCGTTCAGGCTTCGTATTACAACGCCGGCTCCGGCTTGTCTTACGCGTCTGCTGCGTATTACGCGAACGGCTCGGGCCTGACGCGCTCGAGCGGCGTCAATAACTATAACGGCCGCCGCGAGACTTATTACAGCAGCAACGTGTTGTATCACCACCGCACGGGCGAATGGACGCAGGATTCCGAGGGCTTTTGGCGCGATTCCGATGGCTACTACGTCGTGGCCGCGGGCGATAAGGCTCAGGGCTCCACGTTTACCGGATCCAAGGGCGAGTGCAAGGTCTATGACTCCGGCTGCGCAGCCGGAACCACCGACTACTACACTGGCTGGTAATTGTTCTGCATCACGGATATTTGGCGGACGGGCGTCTTTACCGAGCTTTAGGGCAACGTAAGGACGCCCGTTCTATGTGTGCGCTTGAGCTAACAGAGCCCTTACCGTGACGGTACGTCGCGCATATGGGCGCGGGGCACACTAGTTCATGAGAAATAAGGTCTTTCTCGTGGAGGAAGTGGTCTTGTGAACGCTCGAGATATTGCCATTGCCGCCGTCGCATTGGTGCTTGGCTGCCTTGGTCCTACGGCCGCGCTCGTTGCGGGCATGCAGGGGTCTTGTGGGGCTGCCTCTATCGTGGTCAGTGCGTTGGTCGCGGCCGCACTGCTGGGAAGTGCGGGTGCAGTCCTTTGTCGCGACGATGAGGACCAGGCGTCGGAGTCGCAGCTCTAACCGTCGGGACATCGACTACTGGTTATAGATGAAGATGAAAGCCGCCGTAAGGGGAGTGCTCCTTGTGGCGGCTTTGCTGTTGAGCCTGTTGACGTGGTGAGCCGGGCGCTACCAGCTTTTCTCGATATCGCGGATGCGCTGATAGAGCCAATCGTTTTGCGGCACTTGGATATCGTGTTTGACGGCCAGGCGGCAAATGGTGCCCGCGAACTCCTCGACTTCGGTTTTTCGTTGCGCGATGCGGTCCTGCGCCATCGAGGGCATACCGGTGGGGTCGATTCCCTCAATGAGGTGCACCATCTGCGTCAGATCTGCCTCGGTCAGCTCAATGCCCTCGGCGTTGGCGACCGCAAGCGTTTCGCGCATGGCAGAAACAAAGCAGCGACGCTGCTCGGAGCCCGGCTCCGTGGCGCTTCCGTAGGTCCCGCCGTAGGCCATGCACGTCTGGTTGATGCCGTCGTTGAGCATGAGTTTGGCCCACATGCGGTGCGCAACGTCGCTCTCGACGGTATGGGCGATGCCGCAGCGCGTGTAGAGCTCGTCGATGGCGGTGACGGTTGCGAGCTCGGTGCCGGCCGCCGCGCCAAAGCGGATTTCGCCCGCATTGGTAAAGGTGAGCTCTCCGTTGAGGAACACGGCGTCCATGCCCTGGCAAATACCAAGAACGGTATGCTCCCAGCCAAAGCGCTCGGCAATCTTCTGCTCGCTCGTAATGCCGTTACACAGCGAGGCGATGAGCGTATTGGGTCCCACGACGCGCTCCATAGTCTTGAGTGCTTGGTCGAGACCGGTGGTCTTGACTGTCAGGATGACCAGATCGGCGGGCGTTGCCTCGCTGGCGCGGACGGACTTGAGCGCACAGGGCTTGCCATTGACGGTGAGCGCATCGCCCGCGTGACGCTCAAAACGGACGTCATCCATAACGTATTCGACGGCGTCGTTGCCGAGTGCCTGGGCGATCATACTGCCGTAGAGTAGCCCGACGCCACCCTTGCCGATAAAGGTGACCTTGTTGATCTGCATGTGAATTATCTCCCCATATAAAAGGCGCCCGCGTAAGGGGCGCCTGATGGATTGTATGCTGCCAGGGTGATTGGTGGGTGCGCGGGGCGGCTGTTATGAAAAAGAAACTATTGCGCTGTGCGCTTATGCCGCGGGGCAGACCGCAAAGACGCGGGCGGGGTATCCGACGCCATCGCGGACCTTGGGGAAGGTGCAGAAGATGACGGCGCCTGTGGCGGGAAGCTCGTCCAGATGGTCCATGACTTCGATTTGATGGCGGTCGACCGAGAGGATGTATTGCTCGCCGGGGTAGGGGTAGGCGTCCTCGCACGTGGTGATGCCCGGCTCCTTTCATCGGGCTTTTTGCTGATGTTAAAGCGGTGCCGTGACGGCTCGATTTCTGCTGCGTTACGATACGTTCTCAATTGCGATTCCGATGTGTTTCGATGACGTGACGGGTTTGTTTCGCCTTGTCAGGGCTTCGATGGGAGGGGAGGGGCCGTGCAATACCGCGTTGACCCTAAAAGTGGTAACCGAATATCCGCTCTGGGTCTGGGCTGCATGAGGTTTCCCGGTGCGCCGGGACGTCCGGATGCGAAGACAGCCGATGCCATCATTTCCCGTGCGGTGGAGCAGGGGATTAACTACCTGGACACGGCCTATCTCTATCCCGGCAACGAGGCGTGCGTGGGTGCGTCGCTTGAGCGCCTGGGCTTGCGCGACCAGGTTTTGCTCGCAACCAAGCTGCCGCATGCTTCGTGCAAATGCGCGGAGGATTTCGACCGGTTTTTCGACGAGCAACTGCGCCGCCTACGGACTGACCATATCGACTATTACCTCATGCACAACATTACCTCGCCCGCCCAGTGGGAACGTGTGGTGGCGTTGGGCATCGAGGACTGGATCGCGCAGCAAAAGGCTGCAGGGCGTATTCGTCAGATAGGCTTTTCGTACCACGGCAGCGCGGCGGACTTCCTTACGATGCTCGATGCGTATGAGTGGGACTTTTGCCAGATCCAGTACAACTACGCTGGAGAACGATATCAGGCGGGAACGGCGGGGCTCATGGCCGCCGCCGAGCGAGGTCTCGCGGTGTTTGTGATGGAGCCGCTTTTGGGCGGACGCTTGGCAGGCAAATTGCCTCCGCGGGCGCGCGCTGTTCTCGATGGTGCATGCGATCGGCATTTGCATACGCCTGCCGCTTGGGGGCTCTCGTGGGTGTGGAATCATCCCCAGGTGACCATGTTGCTTTCTGGTATGACCGATACCGCGCAGGTGGACGAGAATTCGTCACTGGCAGACCTCGCGTTGCCGAATTCGATGACGGCCAACCAGCTCGACACGATTGCGCGCGTGTTGATGGAGTTTGAGAAATCGAACCGTGTGCCCTGCACGGGATGCGGCTATTGCATGCCGTGCCCTAAAGGCATCAATATCCCTGGATGTTTTGCCGCCTACAACGCAAGCTATGCGCACAGCTGGTTTACGGGGCTGTCTCAATACTTTACGGCGAGCGCGGTGCGCACAAGCGAGCCCAAGTTGGTGAGCAATTGCGTCAAATGCGGCAAATGCGCGCGGCACTGCCCGCAGCACATCGATATTCCCGAGCGTCTCGACGATGTGCGCCGACGTTTCCAGCCTGGTCCCGTGACGGCGGTGCTTAAGGCCTTCGGCAAAACGCGCTCCTCATGACCCTTTTATAACTTGCGGTGGAATAGTTCCTGTTTGCGGCAGAATAGGGGCCAAACAGGAACTATTTCACCGCAACTGAAGGGGGCTGTCGTGGGTCATCGAGATTCATGTGATGATTTGCGTGAGGTTCGTTGGGGCGTTTTGGGCGCCGGGCACATTTCGCATCGATTTGCATCGTCGCTCAAGGAGGTGGACGGGGCACGGCTTGTGGCTGCGGCCGGCCGCACTCCTGCACATGTCGAGGAATTTTGCCGAGCGTTTTCGATCGATGCTGCGCATGGCCATGCCTCGGTCGACAATAACGGCGACGCGGCTTATGGCGCGCTGATTGCCGACCCCGATGTCGACGCAATCTACTTGGCTCTTCCGCATGGCATACATACGCGTTGGGCCTGTCGCGCGCTGCGCGCCGGAAAGGCCGTGCTGTGCGAAAAGCCGGCCGTTTTGAGTGAGGAAGAGGCTCTCTCGATTGCCTCCATCTCTCGCGAGCGCGGCGTGCTGTTTATGGAGGCGATGAAGAATCGGTTTTGCCCGATGCGCACTCGCGTGAAGGACTTGCTTGCGTCGGGTGAGCTTGGCCGTATTGTCTCGATTGAAAGCGTGCAAAAGCTCGATTACGGCGAGTCTCCTTCGGGCTATCTGCTTGATCCGTTGCAGGGCGGCTGTCTATATGACATGGGCTGCTATGCGGTCGGTTGGTTTGAGGATTTGCTCGCGGGCGCGTGCGAGGTTTCGTCCCGTGAAGTTCGCTGGCGTGACGTATCGGGCGGTCGCGTCGATTGGGCCGACGAGATCCATATGAGCGTCGGCGGTATACCCATTCATATGGTGTGCGACGGCAAAGCAACATATGAAAGCCGCTTAACGATTGCCTGTGAGCGGGGTTCGTTGGAAATCGAGCGTCTCCATCGCCCCGAGCTCGCCCATGTGAAGTACTCCGACGGGCGAACGCTCGAAATAAATGCCCCGTTTGAGGTCGATGATTTCTACGGCGAAATCCAGCATGCGACGCAGCTCATTCAGGCGGGGAAACTCGAAAGCCCCATCATGTCCCTAGCCGCCACGCAGCGCTGCGCGCACATCATCGATGCAATCCGTCTAGCCCTCTAGGACTTGGCGCTGACGCGTAGGGGATCATGACGCCGGCGCCCGTGGTGCCTGGCGGCCCACATCTCTGATGCCCCTTTTATAACTTGCGGTGGAATACGGTCTGTTTGCGCCAAAATAAGGCACCAATAGACCGTATTTCACCGCAACTGATGAGGGGGAGCTGGAGATGCTGACAATCGGATGTCATCTTTCGACGACGAAGGGCTATCGGGCAATGGGGGAGACGGCGTTGTCCATTGGTGCCAATACCTTTGCGTTCTTTACGCGCAACCCGCGCGGTGGCAAGGCAAAAGACCTTGACATGGATGACGTGGCGGCTCTGCGCGAGCTTATGGCGCAAAACGACTTTGGACCGCTGGTGGCGCATGCCCCGTATACCTATAACCCCTGCTCCGCTAAGGAGCGGGCGCGAGAGTTTGCCTTGGAGGCTATGGCGGAAGATTTGCAGCGTCTGGAAGCACTGCCCGGCAACTACTACAATTTTCACCCCGGTGCGCATGTGGGAAAAGGGGCAGACGCCGGCATTCAGATGATTGTCGACACGCTGTGCCAGGTGATGTTTGAGGGACAGCAGACGACGGTATTGCTCGAGACCATGGCGGGCAAGGGCACCGAGGTGGGCCGTAGCTTTGAAGAACTGGCGTGCATTATCGAGGGCGTTGCCGCCAAGTGCCCAGAGCTGTCCGATAAGCTGGGCGTTTGTTTGGACACCTGCCATGTGAGCGATGCCGGCTACGACATCATCCATGATCTGGACGGCGTACTCGACGAGTTCGACCGCGTGGTGGGTATCGATCGCTTGCATGCCGTACACATCAACGATTCGAAGAACCCTTGTGGCGCCCATAAAGATCGTCACGAGTGCATCGGCAAGGGATACCTTGGCAGCGAGGAATTTGGTGGCGGTATGCAGGTTATACAGAATATTGTATCGAATGGCCGTTTGCGTTCGCTGCCGTTTATTTTGGAGACTCCGAACGAACTTGCAGGTTATGCGGCTGAAATCAAACTGTTAAGGTCATTGCAGCAGTAAAGGCTGCCATAAACTGGAGTGCTACATTCACGTTATGGGTTTGTTTCAATCAGTTTTCTAATTGCAGATTCTTCCAAGCGGGTGCATAATAACCCTCAGTTTTTGCAGACCTCTGAATCAAACGAGGTCACCGGAAGGAGACTGATTATGAAGCTCAAGAAGCTTGGCGCATTTGCCGCCACGGGTGCCATGGCGCTCGCCCTCGCACTGACGGGCTGCGGCTCGTCCAACGCCACCTCTGGTTCTGATGCCGGTTCCAGCAGCTCTGACGACGCTAAGGTCGAGAAGGTCGACGGCTCCAAGGAGTACGCGCTCGTCAAGGATGGTACGCTCACCGTCGGCACCTCTGCCGAGTACGCTCCGTTTGAGTACAAGGATGACAACGGCGATTATCAGGGCTTTGACCTTGAGCTCATCAAGGCCATCGGCGACAAGCTGGGCCTGGATGTCGAGTATGTCAACAATGACTTTGACACGCTGGTTCCGGGTGTCGCTTCGGGCGCCAAGTATGACGTTTCCATTGCGGCTATCACCGACACGCCCGAGCGTGAGAAGGAAGTCACTTTCTCTGATTCCTACTACATGGACGATCAGGCTATCGTGACCAAGGTCGATAACACCGACATCACGGCCGACAACTACAGCGAGAAGCTCAACAACGCCGATGCTACCATCATCGTCCAGTCTGGCTCGACCGCCGAGTCCTTTGCCCAGGAGAACTTCCCCAAGGCCAAGATTGTCCCCTACAAGGACGCCACCGAGTGCTTCAGCGCCCTGCAGTCCGATAAGGGCGACGCCGTAGTCACCAACCGCTCCGTTGCCAGCCAGCTGACCGCCGAGCAGTTCAACACCTGCCAGACCATTAAGCAGATTAGCACCGGCGAGGAGTATGCCATCGCCATCAACCAGGGCAACACCAAGCTCAAGGACGACATCAACCAGGCCATCAAGGACCTGACCGACGACGGTACCGTTGACGCCCTCATGGCTAAGTACAACATCAAGTAAAATAGCTACTTGATTGCTCGCGGGCCCTTTCCGCTTTGGCGGAGAGGGCCTTTGCGCTTCTCTTGACGGAGAGCATTTCCGTCTCGTTTTGCCGGCAACTTCTACGATAGGAGCCACCTTGTCTCGACTGAACAAAGGGGCCGCGGAGCAGCGTTTTCCACTGCCCGTCTTGCTCCAAAAGCTAGCCTGCGTCATGGCCGTGGCGCTCGCGCTGGTGTGCGCGGGGGCATATGCGCCCACGACCGCCCAGGCGCTTGAGACCGCAAAGATTACCGCCCGACCCAACACCGGTTCGGGCAGCGACGTGGTTGGTGGCACCGAGACTCGTATCACCTGGGAGGTTCAGGCCGATGCCGACGAGGAACTGAGCGGTCTTTCGCTGACGTTTGCCGATGGCACGACCTTTGGTGCGGACGACACGCGCCTGACGATGCTCTCGGGCGATGACCTTATGGACCGTACGCCCATGAAGCCTACGTGCAAGGTCGACGGCCAGACGCTCAAGATCGATTTTGGCGAGACGGCGCCCGCCGGCGGCTATTTCCGCGTCGAGGTCTACGGCGTGACCTTCCCTGTCGAGGGTGGCGACGAGGCCTTTAGTGGCACCTGCACTTTGGCCGATGGTTCGACCAAGAAGATCTCCAAGATTCCGTCGGTGGAGATCAAGGGCGTGACGGCATTCGATAACTTCCTAGCCGACCTTAAAGAGCAGCCGTGGGTTGAGGCGTGGAACTCTAATATGTTCCTCCGCCTGTTCTTGAACCCGGTCATTTTGGTTCAGAGCCTGCCGATCGTCTTCAAGGGCTTCCTTATGTCGCTCTCGATCGTGCTCGTGGCATTTCCTTTGGCCATTCCCTTTGGTTTTGCCTTGTCACTTATGCGCATCTCCAAGTCGCGCATCCTGCGCTGCCTTGCCGGCATCTATGTGAATATCATCCGTGGTACGCCGGCGTTCCTGCAGATCTACATCGCGTTCTTTGGCCTGCCGCTGGCCGGCGTCAAGGTTGACGACTATGTGCTGGGCGTCATCGTCATGGCCATGAACTCGTCTGCGTACCTGTGCGAGATCTTCCGCGCCGGTATTCAGTCAATCCCCAAGGGCCAGAACGAGGCTGCTCGCTCGCTGGGCATGAATGCCTTCCAGACACTGCTCTACGTTATGATTCCGCAGACGTTCCGCAATGTCCTGCCTACGCTGACCAGTGAGTTCATCCTGCTTTACAAGGATACGTCGCTGCTCGCGGCCGTGGGTGTAGTCGAGATCGTCATGAACGCCCGCACCATCGTGGCCACGACGGGCTCCATCACGCCGTATGTGGTTGCCGCCCTGTTCTATCTGGTCATCACCCTGCCGCTTGCGCGCTTGGTGAGCGGTCTTGAGGCGAGGCTTTTGGGTACGGCCGAAACCAAAAAGAAGCGTCCCACCAAGAGCGCCGGACAGGTTGTCGCAACGCCCGCCGATCATATTGCCGGTCTGTAAGGAGGTTCTATCATGAGCGAAACCAATAACTCGAACGAGGTCGTCGTCAGCATCAAGAACCTCCAGAAGGCCTTTGGCGATAACGTGGTCCTGCGCGATATCGATCTGGATGTGCACAAGGGCGAGGTCGTCGTAGTCCTGGGTCCTTCGGGCTCTGGCAAGTCGACGATGCTTCGCTGCATCAATCGTCTGGAGCATCCCACGAGCGGCTCGATTGTCGTTGAGGGCGTGAACGTGTGCGCCAAGGGCGTCGACCTTAACAAGGTACGTACGCATCTGGGTATGGTGTTTCAGCAGTTCAACCTGTTCCCGCACCTGTCGGTCAAAAAGAACGTCATGCTTGCGCAGCAAAAGGTGCTCAAACGCAGCAAGGAAGAGGCCGAGAAGATTGCCATTGAGGAGCTGACGAAGGTCGGTCTTGCCGAGCGTATCGACTTTATGCCGAGCCAGCTGTCGGGCGGTCAGCAGCAGCGCGTGGCGATCGCCCGCGCCCTGTCGATGAACCCGCACGTGATGCTCTTTGATGAGGCCACGTCGGCACTCGATCCCGAGCTTGTCCGCGACGTCCTGGGTGTCATGCGCGACCTGGCACGCGACGGCATGACCATGATCGTGGTGACGCACGAGATGGGCTTCGCCCGCGACGTCGCCGACCGCGTCGTCTTTATGGACGGTGGCGTTATCGTGGAAGAGGGCACGCCGAGCGAGGTCTTCGACCACCCCAAGAGCGAGCGCACCAAGGCGTTCTTGGGCAATATCTCGTAGCCGCTTTATATGACTGGCATAGCAGAAAACGGGAGCTGGATGTGATCCAGCTCCCGTTTTTGTTGGGACGCGAATGTGTTTTGGTGCAGAGCGCGTTATGGGCGGGGCTCATTGCCGCTAGGCGAGCTCGGCTCCAAGAGCGCGGCAGGCCGCTTCGCCCTCGTCGTCGGGTGCGTCGTAGCAGATGACGGAATCTACGACGTTGACGCCGGCCTCGTCGGCGTCGGCCTTCCAGTTGTCCATCCACTCGCCCTCGGCCCACGAGTAGGAGCCAAAAAGGACGACCTTCTTATCGCCGAGGGTCTCCTTGACCTCGTCCCACATCGGCTGGAACTCATCGTACTCGAGTTCCTCGGAGCCCATGGCGGGGCAGCCGAAGGCGAAGGCGTCGTAGTCGGCGGCCCTGTCGGCAGAGAAGTCGGCGCAGGGGATGACCCCAGTCTCGGCACCCGCGGATGTGGCGCCTTCGGCGACGAGGTTTGCCATGGCCTCGGTATTGCCCGTGCCGCTCCAGTAGACGACTGCGATCTTGCTCATATGTGTTCCTTTCGGTTGTGCGGCGTGCGGCCGCGTTTTGTATGCTCTATCGGGTTGCCTGGACAAGTTGTCCCAGGGTGCAGCCCTGTTGATAGATGTAGGTAAGGTATTGTGTGCATGCGCGATATGAATCGAAGGTCGTAAGCGCTTGCTCAACGTTTGTGTATACCTTCCATGCGCCAAAGACCTTATAGTTTTCGCCGTGCTGGACGATAAACTGATGGACATCTTCGTATGGATAGCCCAAAAAATAGCCAATTTCGTGGGGAAACTCGCACATGCACTCCGTATCGCAGTGTCTATTTCGCGCGAGTGCGCAGACGCTGCTGCCATAGGCGCTTTCTGCGGCATTGCTGCTTGCCAGCGTGATGCGCGCGGCGAGATGCACCAGGGATGCGGGCAGGTTGTGGACATCGAAACCTTCGGCGGCAAGCGCTGTCGTGGCACGGGGGTCGGAGAGGTATCGCATGAGGTCCGTAGGGCGGTACACATAGATGAGTGCACCGCAGGGGCGCCAGACCAAAACGCTCGTATGGATCCCGAGTGGCTGGAGCTCGCGGTTGCATAGGGCTATGACGGCGAGCAGGCGAGCGCGTCGCTCTTCGATATGGGCGGCGTCGGGTTTTCCGTTTTGGTTGGCGTAAACGCCAGGATAGGTAAAGAGCGAAGCCGGCTTGATACCTGCGAGCGTAGGGGAGCAGTTGCGCACGATTGCTGCCTGAAACGTTGGGATGTTTATGGTTCGAGTCACGGTGCTCCTTACGGATCTAAACTGTTAGCCTAGGAAAACTTATACACGAAAGTAAACCTTGGTCAACTAAAAAGTAAGAAAAGGGAAACTAATTAATCGAACGGACATGGTTTTGGGTTAAGATGGGGACACCCCATGGGGGTATCTAGATCGGGCTACTTGAAAGGGGACGCATGAGTGACTTGCTCAATCCTGCGAATCTCATCGTGCTGGCCGTCATTGCCGTTGGCATGTTATTTGGACTGCGTCGCATTGCCGCTTCGACACACGGGAAGAGTTGTTGCAGCGATGGCGCGAGCGGCAAGAAGGCCAAGAAGGTAGTGGTTGCGGATACCGATCCGTCCCACTACCCCTATAGCGATGAGTTGCTTATCGGCGGCATGAGCTGCGACGGCTGCGCTCGAAACGTGGCCAATGCCCTCAATGCGCTGGATGGTGTGTGGGCAACGGTAACGTACGCGGACCACACGGCACGCGTGCGCTCGAAGCGCCCGGTCGATCGCGACACACTCGAGACGGCAGTGAGGGGTGCGGGCTATTACGTTATGAAAATGTAGGCGTTGCCCTCTCCGGTGGGTACCAGCCTCCTGCCCATTGTGACTATCGGCATCCAATAATTTGCGCAAAAATAACCTTTAGATGCGGCAAAAGTGGAGTTTGGTGACGGTTTGCGCGGAATTCGCTACCAATCGAGCATCTATGAACCCGTCCAAAAAATTACAGGTGTATATTTATACACTGATTATTGCTGTGCTCAGATTGCAATTAACCGTGGACAGAAATGAAGAATGCTAAAACTGGGCTTTAGGACAGGGGAGGCTATAACCTTATGAGACGAGTGGGAACACTTGGCTTGGTGGCAGCGCTTGCCGCTATCTTGGTATCGCCGCTGCCGGCGCACGCCGAAGACGCATCGGGTGCCGTTACCTACAATGCGGGAAATGGGTATTCCTTTGAGAAGCTCTCGCATCCTACGGTAGGAACGTCGCAGCCGGATGGCATCGTCGACTACCAGGGTAACGGTGCCGTTGCCGTTCCGGGCGCCGATGGTAATACGGCCAACAACGAAGGCGATCGCGGCCAGAGCTACACTTGGGCGGCTGCGAGCTATGGTGACTGGCTTTATGTGGGCACCTGCTATGCGGCGATGGGCAACACGCTGACGCTCATGAACAGCACGCTGGGCGATTCCTTTGATGTCGAAACCATGCGCCTGACGCTGGAGGCCATGTTTAACGGTACCTTCTTCTATAGACAGCAGAAGGAGGACGGCACGGCCGACAAGGACAGCGGCGGCATCTTGGTCAAGATCAATACCAAGACCGGTGAGACCAAGCTGCTACTCTCTGAATCGCTCAACGGCGTCGCTCCTTTGTTCCGCAATGCCGTGAGCTATAAGGGTAAGCTCTATTTCTGCGGCAGCGTCAGGACCAATGACGGCAAAGGCGGCCTGCCTGCTGTATACGAGATCGATCCTAAGACGGATGAGTACAAAGTTGTCTATCAGGGCCTTTCGAGCATGCAGGATTACGGTGCTGCCTACAAGCAGGGCATTTCTACCGGTATCCGCGGCATGTGCGTCCATGATGGCCAGCTCGTCATCAGTAATGTGGGTAAAGACGCGAACGGTAATTTTGTGTCGACAATCCTGACGTCGTCTGACCCCTCGAAGGGCCAGGACAGCTTCACCGAGATTGCCAACTCGGAGACGCTGTTTGGCTATCCGGCGATTCGCTATCAGGACAGCATCTACGGCGGCGCCATTTGGGATATGGTCTCGTACAATGGCCATCTCTATGCGACCATCTGCACCGGTACGCCCGAGAACGCTCCCGATGATAATTCCATGCAGTCGTTTGCCATGGTCCGTGGCGACAAGAATGCCGACGGCAGCTATTCGTGGACTCCCATTGTCGGCGATCAGAAGACGGACGGTGCAAAGTACTGCTTTGGCATCGATCCTGCCCGTACCCGTTCTGGCGCTGCCAACCTCATCGTCTACAACGACTACCTCTATATCGGTGAATACAACGACGAGGAGATTGCCCTCGAGCGCATCCTGTTCAACAAATCCAACACCGAAGAGGGCGGCAAGAGCAGCATGGGTGGCGTTGACTGCTCGTTTGTGAATGCCAATCTTGAGCAGTCGGTTAACATCTATCGCATGGACAAGGACGAGAACATGGAGCTCGTCGTTGGCGATCGCACCGACATGTTCCCCGAGGGCGGTATTTCCGGCCTGACTTCGGGCTTTGGCCGAAACGAGAACCAGTACATTTGGCGCATGCAGAAGTTCGACGGCAAGCTGTATATCGGTACCTTTGATACCGCGAGCCTGCTTGAGCCGATCGGCCAGTTCTCCAATGGCGACATTATCGATATGACGCCCGAGGAGTGGGACTCTCAGGTTCAGCGCCTTAGGGACCTGCTCGATCACCTGCTCGACAAGAAATCGCCTGACGACCCCATCGTTCCCGTGAACACGCTTGCGGACGATGATTCAAACGAGGCCGTCGAGGTCGATGATTCGAACGAAGCTGCTGAGGTTGATGATTCAAACAAGGCCGTCGATGTCGATGACGAGAAGACCGAGGTTGCTAAGGGCTTTGGCGATCTGAGCGATGCGCTGGAGGATGCCGCGGGCGGTCTTTGCGATCAGGCCGCGACGATGTCCCAGGACTTTGAGGACGACGCCGCTTATGTCCAGAAGATCGATGGCGAGATCGCGTACTTCAAGTCCTTTGCCGACCAGTATCAGGACATGCTCGATAGCTATGAGAGCCTTAAGCAGCAGTACGAGGATGCCTATGGCACCGAGCTGCCGAGCGATATTCAGGATGCGCTCGATAAGCTGCTGAACGAGGAGAACCTCAAGAAGTTGCACAGTGTGCTTACATGCATGCATTACCTGCACGATGCCAAGCGCGGCTTTGATATGTATGTGACAGAGGACGGCGTGAGCTTTACGACGCTGACGACTAACGGTTTTAACGATCCGTACAACCATGGCCTGCGCACCTTTGCCGTTACCGATCAGGGCCTGTGCCTCGGTACTGCCAACCCGTTCTATGGTTGCCAAGTCTGGATCCAGCGCAAGGAGAATTCGGAGAATCCGATTGATCCCGGTACTCCGGATCCGACGGAACCCACCGATCCTTCGCAGCCGGGTGGCAGCGATCAGCCGGGTGGCAGCCAGACGGGCGGCAACGACCAGTCGAGCAGCACCACGACCACCGTCACGACGACCGCTAAGAAGACTCCGAAGGACGGTTCGCTGCCTCGCGCTGGCGACTCGACCCTCACGCTGGTCTTGGGATTGCTGGTTGCAGCTGCCGCAGTGCTTGGCATTGCTCTCGTCTTGCGCAAGCGTTCTCGTCGCTAGGCTCGACCACGCAGCTCGATGCCTTGGATATCGTCGAAGTCGATGGCGATATCCCTGAGTTTGAGCAGCTTGAACGCGGGTAGCACTTCGTCGAGAATGCCTGTGCGGCTACGATAGCCGTACATATCGTAATAGGTGACGCGCACCAAGTCGCCGCGTTTGAGGCCCTCGAGCTTTTTCGAAAGCTCGAGGGCCTTTTCTTCCGTGAGCTCGCATTTTGGCTCGGCGGCGATCTCTTGTTTACGCACGAGTTCGTAGTATCCCGTGAGGGCGGCAAAGGGCATAAACTGTGCGGCGCGGTTGGCGCGCACGGCACCGTTGGCAGTGAGCTTGGGGTCGGCGGCGCGGCGTCTGCCCTCGGGGTCCGCCAGGCGCTCGAAGGCGGTCGGCGGGCGCACGGGCTGTTGTTTGGGTTTAGGCACGGTGTCCTCCTACCTGATCGTTGCGTTCGCGTGCGGTGGCGCCGGCGGTAAAGCTCAATCCCTTGACCAGGGCGTTCTTGCCGTATTTGCCTTTTACGGCCAACACGGCGCGCGCCAAGTCGCGTTCGCGCTCATCGGCCTCGACGTCGCTAAACAGATCGATGGTGGCAAATTCTTCGGGCATGAGGTTGCCAAATCCCAAGTTGATGCGCTTGACCGGTCGTTTGGGATCGACGGTCTGCGCCCAAAGGTCGTCGAAATAGCCCATGATCTTCTTAAACGAATTGGTGCGCTCGGGCAGCTTTCGCGAGGCGTTGGAGTGCGCGAAGAGTGCGGCATAGCCACCACGCGGTTTGCCGCCATGCTCTCCCACGAAGATGCCATCGATTGCCTGCGCTTCGCGCACCAGGCGGCGCCGTTCGTCATCGCGCTGGACGGGCTTAGGCGCACGGGGTGCGAGCTCGGGGCCGGCGGTTGCGGTGGGTTCGATACTCGACGTGCTCGAGCGCAGATGCCCGCATCCGTCCACATATTGCGCCGTTCCGCTGGCGTCGAGGCGGCGTATGTCGGCGCGCTCGCTCGCGTAGCCCACAAAGAGCGAGATGCTGTCACACACCACGTGCTTATCGACTAAGTCCAGCACGGCACTGTCGACCATCTCGCGCAAGACGGTGTAGGCCTGCTCGTAGGCATAACCTTTCGAGAGCACCTGTCCTGTGGTAGTTGAAGTTGCTTGCGGGCGATAGGCTTGGATATCGGCGATGGTTGTCGGCTCGCGGCCGAAGGCGTGGTCGATAAGATACTCGGCATTGACGCCGAGCTCGTCGTAGAGCAGGTTTTCGTCGAGCGCCGCGACGCCCATCAGATCGTAGACGCCGTATTTTTCGAGTCGTGCTGCCACGCCGGGCCCGATGCCCCAGATGTCGGTGATGGGACGATGGGGCCAGATCTCCTTGCGAAAGGTCTCGTCGTCGAGTATGCCGATGCGGCTGGGTACGTGCTTGGCAGTGATGTCGAGCGCTACCTTGGCCTGGAATAGGTTGGGGCCGATGCCGACCGTCGCCGTGATGCCGGTGCGCGCGAGGACCTCATCGCGCAACATGCAGGCGAAGCCTTTGGCATTGGTATGGTAGAGGTCTAGATAGGGCGTCACGTCGATAAAGCATTCGTCGATGGAGTAGACGTGCACGTCTTGCGGGCTGACGTATTCCAGGTAGATACCGTAGATTTGAGCCGACACCTCCATGTAGTGCTGCATGCGCGGTACGGCCTTGATGTAGTCGATGCCGTCGGGAATCTCGAACAGACGGCAACGGTTGCGTATCCCGAGGTCCTTCATGGCCTGTGTGATGGCGAGGCAGATGGTCGTGCGTCCGCGCGATTCGTCGGCAACGACTAGGTTGGTGGTGAGCGGATCGAGCCCACGGTCGACGCACTCGACGCTGGCATAAAACGTCTTGAGGTCGATGCAGATATAGGTGTGTTGCTCGTGCGCCATCCGTGTCCCTCCATCAAACACATGTTCTTATCGAATATCTGTTCGATAATACCCGCTCGTCCGGACATCGTCAAAACCTATTCCTTTTTGGCAGGTATAGTCGTGCAACTGCATCGGGTTTTAACGCAGCTCTAAAGAGTGCGAAACAGCTCGGAAAACCTCGCTTCGTAGCATGAGCCTAACGATTGGCACGGAAGGGTTGTGGGGATAATGGTCAACTATGGGTTTGGTATGCCGACGCGCTTGGTTGCGGATGGGGATGTGGCTCGCTGGTGCGGGCGATTGGTTGCCCACTATGGCGGCACCAAGGCACTGGTCGTGCTGGGAGGCGACAAGCACACGCGCGATGAGCTCGTTTCGGCGGCGCTGGGCTCGCTCGATCGTGCCCTGCTCGAACGCGTGCTCTTTCGTTGCGGTTCGGCCGGGGGCGACGGGGGAGACGATTTGGTCGATGAGGCCGTAGCCCTGGCAACCGATGAGGGCGTGGACTTTGTCCTGGCGATTGGCGATGCCGATACTGCTGGCTTTGCGCGCGAGCTCGCGCGTCGCATGGCGGCGCTCGATGCCGGCGAAGACGGTTTTGTCCCTTATGGATGCATTCTCTCGGAGGGCAAGGCGCCTGCTGTCGTGGGCACCGGTGAGGTTCCCGTTTTTGCCATTATCGCGCCCGAACTGCTGGAGGGCATCGGGTCTCCTCTGCGTGAGTTGCTCGGTAGCATCTGCGCCGCGGCCTAATATTTGCCATAAAAGGACGGGTTATTTTTGGTTGATAAAGCGTTTGACCTGCCAAAATAAGCCTGTCCCTTTTTAATCGGTTGCCGTTTGGGGGCCGATTGGCAACGCTCGCTGATTGTAGTCTTGACCTGCGCTAGAATAGTGGCATCTGAATGTCCGGGCGCATGGAGGCGTGCGCCCGTATGCTGAGGAGGACTCTATGGCAACTGTTGCCGCACCTATCGATGCTACGTCGACTGCCGCTTGGAAGGCGCTCGAGGCTCATCAGGAGAAGCTCGAGGCCGAAGGTATCGACCTCAAGGCCTGGTTCGCTGCTGACGCCGACCGCGTGAACAAGCTGAGCTTTGACGCCGGTGACCTGCACTTCGATCTGTCGAAGAACCTGGTGACCGATGAGACCGTCAAGCTGCTGTGCGATCTTGCCCGCGAGGTGAAGCTCGAGGAGCGCCGCGACGCCATGTTCTCTGGCGAGCACATCAACACTACCGAGGACCGCGCTGTCCTGCACACCGCGCTGCGCCGCCCGGCAAGCGAGAAGGGCCAGCTCATCGTCGACGGCCAGGACGTCGTCGCCGACGTGCACGAGGTCCTCGACCGCATGTATGCCTTCGCCGAGCGCGTGCGCTCCGGTGAGTGGAAGGGCGTTACCGGCAAGAAGATCGAGCATCTGGTGTCCATCGGCATCGGCGGCTCCGACCTGGGCCCGGTCATGGCCTACGAGGCTCTGCGTCCCTATGCCGACGCCGGTATCGACTGCCGCTACATCTCCAACATCGACCCCAACGACCAGGCCGAGAAGCTCAAGGGCCTGGATCCCGAGACCACGCTCGTAATCATCGTCTCCAAGACCTTCACCACGCTCGAGACCCTCACCAACGCCCGCGAGGTCAAGACCTGGATGCTCGAGCAGCTCAAGGCTCAGGGCGCCATCGACGGCTCCGATGAGCAGAACGCCGAGGCCGTGGCAAAGCACTTCGTCGCCGTTTCCACCGCACTCGAGAAGGTCGAGGCCTTCGGTATCGACCCCGCCAACGCCTTCGGTTTCTGGAACTGGGTCGGTGGCCGCTATTCCGTTGACTCCGCCGTGGGCCTGTCGCTGATCGTCGTGCTCGGCCCCGAGCGCTTCCAGCAGTTCCTCGAGGGCTTCCACGCCATCGACGAGTACTTCTGCAGCACCCCGCTCGAGAACAACGCCGTCGCGCTGATGGGCCTGCTCAATGTCTGGTACGTCAACTTCTTCGGTTCCAAGAGCCACGCCGTGCTGCCGTACTGCCAGTACCTGCACCGCTTCCCGGCCTACCTGCAGCAGCTCACCATGGAGTCCAACGGCAAGCATGTCCGTTGGGACGGCAGCGCCGTGACCTCCGACACCGGTGAGATCTTCTGGGGCGAGCCCGGCACCAACGGCCAGCATGCCTTCTACCAGCTGCTGCACCAGGGCACCGTGGTGGTTCCGGCCGACTTCATCGCCTTCGCCAATACCGCCAACCCTGCGACCGATAGCGGCCAGGACGTGCATGAGCTGTTCCTGGGCAACTTCCTGGCCCAGACCAAGGCGCTCGCCTTTGGTAAGACGGCCGACGAGGTCCGCGCCGAGGGCACGCCCGAGCAGATTGTCCCCGCCCGCTGCTTTGAGGGTAACCGTCCGACGACCTCGATCTTCGGCGACACGCTGACCCCGTTCGCGCTCGGCGAGCTCATCGCCCTGTACGAGCACATTACGTTTGTCGAGGGCACGGTCTGGGGCATCGACTCCTACGACCAGTGGGGCGTCGAGCTGGGCAAGCAGCTTGCCAAGCAGATTACCCCGGCCTTCCACGACGACGCCGCCAAGGCCGAGCAGGACGCTTCGACCCAGGCGCTCATCGAGTTCTACCGCGCGCATCGCAAGTAGTCGCTGCTGTTAACGCATCGCGCCTTATAGTCAGGGGCCCGTATCCTATCGGATGCGGGCCCCTTTGCTTTGCCGTGGTCCCGGGGCGCACGGCCTTTGTGGAACATCGTCGGGGCGCCGCGCGCTGCGAGAACCCTGCGCCTAGATCTCGGCCTCCGCATGGCCTCGCTGCGCCTCGGGCAGCTCCCCGTAGAGCGGATGGTCTTCGAGCCTAAAGCGCTCGACTTGTTCGGGAGTGCGACCGCGTACAAAGAGCCACGAGCGATCGATTGGCGTCGCCATGAGCGTGCTGGGCAGCGCGTCGGCGCGGTCGGAAAACACCCGGGCACTCTCGGGATCCTGGAACGCCAGCACCAGATGCGTGTCGCAGTTGCCCATGATGGAGCGTGCGCGTGCCTCGCCATAGAGCGCATCGAGCTGGTTGGTCGACTGCAGCAGCAGCGTCGCCCAGATGTTGCGGCTTCGGATAATCGAGAGCACGTTGTCGATCTGGGGGATCTGCAGATTTGCGAAGTCATCGAGCATAAAGCGCACGGGCACGGGCAGGCTGCCGTCGGGCTGCCTATCGGCCTCGCGAATGAGGCCCATAAACGCCTGCGTAATAAAGAGGCCGGTCAGCGGATCGAGATTGCGGTCGATATCGCTCACGGTTACAAACAGGGCGCAGGGGGTGTGTCCCATGGAAGCGAAGTCCACCTGATGGCACTCACGATAGAGCTGTGCCGCACCGTCGAATCCCAGACACATGACCTTTTCGGCAAGGATGCCGACGATGCTCGCGTGCATGCGCTCGGCATTTTGCGTAATGGCGTAGCGCCGCCATAGCGAGAGGGCATAGCTTTGGGGGTCGGTCGTGATCAGGTCGTCAAACAATCGACCCGTGGCACCGTCCTGCAGGTGCTCGATCAGCTTGTTGACCGAGCTGATCGTCTGCTCGTCGGCGGGTAGCTGTTCGGTGACGTAGGCGATAAGACACGACAGCAGGTTTGCCGCCGCATGATCCCAAAAGGGCTGGTTGTTGTCCTCGATGGGGCAGATGGCCTTTGCCACCGAGAGAATGTCCTGCTGGTTGGGCCTGCCGTCCGCCTTGCGGCGAATGTGCCTCAGGGGGTTGTAGCCGCAGCGCTCGATGCCGGGCGCAAGGACCGGGACGGTGTTGAGGTCGGCGAAGTTGAGACATTGCACGCAGTAACCGTGGGCTGCCAGCACGGGTCCCACTTCGCGACAGAGCGTGCCTTTGGTGTCGAGCACGATGTAGCTTGCGTTCATTTGCAGCAGGTTGGGCTTGAGGACGTTTCGGGTCTTGCCGGCTCCCGAGGGGCCGATCACAAGTGCATTGTTGTTGAGTCCCGTTTGGCGGGTGTCGCAGGAAAGCGTTCGATCCTTGGCGAGGATGGTGGACGATGCGGACTCAGATGCGGCGAGGCGGCTGGTGAGGTTAGACATGGGCGACCTCCTTGGTGGTCGAGAGGATTTCGTGGGCAAAGCCGAGCTCGACGGCGCGCTCGGCCGAAAGGTAGGTGTCTTTTGCAGTGAGGGACTGGATGCGCTTGGGCGTGAGGCCGCTGCGGTCCGAGAGGATTTGCGTGAGGGTCTTGCGGGTCTGCATGAGACGCCGGCTGGTTTCCTGCAGCGCAAGTGCCGAGCCGCCTGCCCCCTGGGGGATCAGCGGGTCGTGAATCATGAGCTCTGCATGGGGCGCCATACGGCGATCGTCGCCGCCCATAAAGATCACGGCGCCCATGGACGCGGCGAATTCCAGGCAGACGGTGCGGATGGGGCACGATGCGAGGCGCATGGCGTCATAGATCGCAAGACCCGATCGCACGCTTCCGCCGGCGCTGGCGACAAATATGGTGATGGGGCGGCTGGGGTCGGTGGCATCGAGCAGGCGGATCTGCTGGCATAGGTCGTGGGCCATCGGGGTTTCGATGTTTCCCATGACGGAGAGCTCGCGACGGGCGAGCATCTCATCGTAAATGCTGGTGAGCGTGATACCTCGGGCGGATTCACGCATGGTGAGGGGGCTGATGATGGGGGAATGATTGGTGTCCATGGGGACTCCTTTCTGTTGGTTGTGTTGTGGAATAGGATTGTTGCCCGCGGAGGGGCTGGCGGGCTACAGGGTTCGTCCGAGCCTGAGATCGAGCTCGGTTGTGGGGCAGGCTGCCTGTCCGTGCGGCTCGCAAGCGCCAAGGGCTCCAAAGCGATGGAGCGTTGCGGCGGGCGTGGTGTAGGCGAGCCGCAGCTGATGCTCGACAGGGGCACATCCGTCATTTTTGTAATGAGTCGCGTAGTACTGCGCGATGCTGGCGTTCATCTCGCTGCCATTGCGATGGCGCTCAAACTGGCGTCTGCAGGTCTCGATGATCTTTGCTACCGACTTGGGTGCCGTCGCGGGAACAAGGGCGAGATAGCCCTCAAATAGCTCGTTGATGCTCAGGAGGCACAGCAGGTCGATCAGCGTCCTTATGGCTGCTCCCTCGGCGGAAAAGTGCGCGGTCATGCGGTTATATCGGTTGCGGTCGACGATGGCTGCATGGGGTCTCGGAGTTTTCTGCCCTGTGGTCCCGGGCTTTTGCCGCGCCTGTGTATTGAGCTCGACGTTGCAGCGCTTGAGGCCGTCCAACGGAAGGAACAGTGCGGTGCGCAGGGTGTTCCGCTTGCTTTCGAGTTCATGACGCTCGTCGGGTTCCCATTCGAGCTTGAGTTTCGTGTCGAGCGCCGTAAGCATATGGGCTAGGCAGCCTACGGTAAGAACGTACGAATCGTTGTCGCGTTTTGGGGCATAGGGGTCTGTCAGCTTGCGAATGTCGGGGTCGCCCATGATCTTTGTGCAGCGCTTCAGCAGTTGAGGGTGGTCGGCCAAGATCGTCGCGAGCGGTAGCGACGCGTAGTTCTTGATGGTCGCGGCGGCAAAGGCGGCGTCATATTCGTTTGCATATGCTCGCTCAATGCGGGCATCCAGAATGCTTTTCTTATCGCCGTCTTCAGCGTGGTGGTTTGTCATAGCTTCTCCAATCGGTTGATGTTCGTGCTGTTTGTTGATGTGTTGGTTGTCGTGAGTGATGTGCTTGCCGTGGGTGATGTGCTGACGTTGGGGTGCTATGCGGTTTTCAATGAGCCCATGAGGCAGTTGCTGCAGGGGCGGGATGGAACGGCCCATGCAAGGCGGAAGGCATCGTGCTCAAAATCGAGACAGCAATGCCCTGGGTGCCTCACATGTGGCAGTTACCTCATTAAGTTGTCATTGCGTTTGGGGTTGTACTTTGCCGATCTTCCTTCTCTTACACGCTAAAACTCAAACTTCATATGCTCGATCTACTTAAAACCGCAACGGCGGTCTTTTATTAACTTATATGTCGGAACGCGTCTTTGCAAGTACTTTTTTTGCCTTTGTTTCAAATGGGGTGGTTTTGCAACCGTCATGCGCGCGCTGTGCGAACGTGCCCCGGCTCGGATAAGATAGTGCGCAATAAAAACGATGCAAGGAGGCACATATGGCAATTAAAGCCATCGCAATGGATATCGACGGTACGCTCACCAACGACCAGAAAGTGATTAGCCCGCGTACGCGCGAGAAGCTGCTCGCGGCGCAGGAGTCGGGCATTAAGCTCATTTTGGCTTCGGGCCGTCCCGCATGGGGGCTGCACGCCTTGGCGCAGGAGCTCGACCTCCAAAACCATGACGGTCTGCTGGTGGCCTTTAACGGCGCGCATGTGGTCGACGCTCAGACTGACGAGGTACTGTTCGATCAAGCTATGCCTGCCGACGAATTGCATCGCCTGATTGATCACCTGCGTAATTTTGACGTGATCCCTATGATTTCGCTCGGTCGTAATTTGCACGTCGAGGACTCGTACCGTTGCATGATCACGCTGCCTGACGGCTCGCAGAAGAATATCGTCAAGTATGAGCGCGATGCGTGCGATCTTAAGATCCGCGAGGTGGAGAGCCTGCATGAGGTCGCTGATGCTTATCCCGTGGACAAGCTGCTGACGGCGGGCGATCCGGCCTACCTGCAGGCGCATTACGAGGAGATGTATGCGCCCTTTAAGCAGACGCTTTCGGGCATGTTTACGGCCGACTGGTACTTTGAGTACACGGCGCCCGGTATCGACAAGGCCCGTGCGCTCGAGGGTGCCCTGCCCAAGCTCGGCATCGATGCCAGCGATGTCGTATCGTTTGGCGACGGCCAGAACGACAAGTCCATGATTGAGTGGGCCGGCACGGGTGTAGCCATGGGCAACGCCGTCGATGAGGTTAAGGCTGTGGCCCAGATGGTGACCGCCAATAACAACGAAGATGGTATTGCGGTGGCGCTGGATAAGCTGCTGGGCTAGAATCGCCGATTAATGCATGATTCGGGCGCCTGCTCGCGGGCGTCCTTTTGTTAGGGAGGGTGCCGTGTCCGCATTTCCGTTCGACGCCGTTATCTTTGACATGGACGGTGTCATTGTCGATACCGAGTATTACTACCTAGGCGAGACTGCCGCGTTTGCCAAGGAGCTTGGGCTTAATCTGACTCAAGAGGAGTTGAATGGGCAGGTCGGTACCTCGCATCAGTTCTTCCTGCATATGCTGGTCGATTGGTTTGAGCGCGCCGGTAAGGGGCATTTTACTGGCGAGGAAGCGTTGGCCCGTTGGGACGAGTGGGCGCATAAGCGTCCGCGCGACTATCAGGCTTTGATTAACCCAGGCGCCGTGGATACGATTCGAGAGCTGCCGCGCCGTGGCGTTCGCGTGGCGCTTGCTAGCTCGTCTCCGATGGATAGCATCGAGGAAGTGCTCAATGCGTGCGGGCTGTCGGATGCCTTTGAGTATGTGGTGAGCGGCGAGCAGTTTAAGGAGAGCAAGCCCGAGCCCGACATCTACCTGCATGCGCTGGACCTGCTGGGGCTGCCCGCGAATCGCTGCTGCTGCGTTGAGGATTCGGTGCCTGGCATCACTGCCGGCAAGCGAGCCGGCCTGACAGTTATTGCCAAGCGCGAGGAACGCTTTGGCTTTAGCCAGGATGCCGCGGACAAGATTATCGACCAGCTGCCGGAGCTGTTGGAACTCGCGTAGATCCTGGGCGGTACTGCTGTCGCAACAGTGGTTCCGTTGGCATAAGAGAGAGAGGAGCGGCGTCATGGCGTTTAACGTAAGCGCACTGGGATTTGGCGACAACGTCGTCGACTGCTATGAGCATATTCACACAATGTATCCGGGTGGCAATGCGGTGAACTTTGCCGTATATGCCAAGAAATGCGGAGCCGCGCGCTCCGCGTATATGGGCATCTTTGGTAATGATGCTGCTGCTGAGCATGTGATTGCGAGTCTTGAGGATGAGGACGTTGAGCTTGCCAAATGCAAACAGCTCATCGGCGAGAACGGTGCGGCACGCGTTACTGTGGTTGATGGTGATCGTGTCTTTCTTGGCTCCAACGAGGGCGGTATCCGTGGCGATGCGCGCTATGTCCTCGATCGCTTTGACCTTTCGTACATGAAGCAGTTTGATGTGGTTCATTCGGGCAACTATTGCTTTACCGAGCGTGAACTTCCCAAGTTGAAGGCCGCGGGCATCACGGTTTCGTTTGACTTCTCGGACGATTCGACCGACGAGTACTACGAGCTGATTGCTCCCTACGTTGAGTTCGCGTTCTTTAGCGCGGCAGATGCCGTGAGCGAGGATGAGATTCGCGAGCGCCTTGCCTGGGTGAAGAGCCTGGGCCCATGTTTTGTGTCCGCAACGGCTGGCGCCGAGGGCTGCATTGCCTATGACGGCGGGCGTTACTATCGGCAGCATGCCAAGCCCGTGGCAGATATGAAGGACACCATGGGTGCGGGCGACTCGTTCCTGACTTCGTTCCTGATGTGCTATCTCGATTCCGCCAAGCGTGGCGAGGATGGTGCTGAGGCCATCGAGCGCGCACTCGACTTTGCGGCGGGGTTTGCTTCGACCGTATGCGGCATGGAAGGCTCCTGGGGCCATGGAGCGCCGATTTCCGAATAGGTGAGAGCAGTCCCGGTGAGTCGAATTGTCGCCTCCCCGGGACCCCGTGGGCAAAAAATGCCAAATATGAGTACTGTCACTAATTTAGTAACAGCGAAATCAAGCTTTTGAGAGCCTAGTTGGGTGTCTGCGAGCGATTAAAACCTGCTAAAAATGATTTTAAGCATCTTGATAATGAACAGTTGTGCATTATCAAGATGTTATTTTGCCGTAAATAATGTGACTAGATTTGCAACAGTACTCATATTTGGCATTTTTTGCACACCGAGCTTAGCGAAGGCCAAAAACAGAGCGTGAATTTGCCAAAACTGCCGACTCGATGTGCTTTGCGGCACAGTTTTTGAGTGAGGCGATGCGTTCTGAGGTCCATGTGAGCGATCTGATGAGCGACCGCGCGCTTGTTTCTGTGTTTGCCTCCGCCGGTGCATCGGTCTCGAGCAGTAAACGGTCGAGTGGAATCTGTCGTACGTATTCGCGCCCTCGTTTAGACGCGAGCATGCGTTCGTTGACGGAAAAATAGCAGCCCGCATTACGCGCGCGGACGAGCTCGTCCGAGGTGCCGCTAAACCAGTGGAAGATGATAACGGGGGAGTCGGGGTTTGGGATGAGTAATCCGTGCGATTCGAGGGCGTCCAGTACGGTTCCTGCCGAACGAACGGCGTGAATTGATATCACGCGCCCGGCAAGAGAACGCTGCACGAGTGAGTCGCAGAGCCGGTCAAATGCCTGTATTTGTAGCGGTTCGCTTCCGGCAAAGCGCGCGGAAAAGTCGAGTCCCACCTCGCCGACATAGTGCTCGTGGGCAGCAACTTTGCAAAGCAGATTGACTTCGGCAGGACCGCAGCGGCCGTCGGCGAGCCACCAGGGGTGAAGCCCAATGCCAGCGATGATGCCTGGTTGGCGACGGGCGCGCTCGTTTGCGGCCGAAAAGTCGCGTGGATCGACGCCGCAATCAAATAGACCCAAGCCCAGTGCCGTCGCCTCATCGGTAACGGCGTCCGGGTGAGCCATCAAATCAAGATGGCAGTGTGCATCAATTAACCGGGGCTCCATCTCGGCGCGCTCCGCTAGTCCAGGCGTTGGCCGTCGGCGCGCACGCGCTCGGTGCCGCGCCCGCTGATCTGGCGGATAACCTCGCCGGCAATCATCTGACCCATGATGGGCGGCATAAAGCTGGCGGTACCCAACTCGGTACGCTCGTGGATGTTGGAAGGGTCGCGGGGCTGTGTCTTAACCGATTCCTCGCAGCTAAACAGCACGTGCAGGCTTTTGATTCCGCGCTTCTTACATTCTTTGCGCATAATGCGGCTCATGGGGTCACGTACCGTATCGAAGATGTCGGCAAAGCGGAGGCACTCGGGATGGAGTTTGTTGGCCCCGCCCATGGAGCTAACCAAACGAATGTCGTGGTCCTGAGCATATTTGGCAATGGTGAGCTTGGCCGAGATGGTGTCGATGGCGTCGACGACGTAGTCGAGCTTGCCGCCCGTCTGCTCAAAAACGCTCGCAAAGAACTCGTCGATGTTGTCGCTGAGCAGGTATTCGGTGCGCTTGATAACGGTGACGGCGGGATTGATATCGTGGATCATGGCTTCCATCACGTCCACTTTTCGCTTGCCGACGGTGCTGTGAAAGGCGATGGCCTGGCGATTGATATTGCTTGGAGCGATGATGTCCTTGTCAAGAATGACGAAATGACCAATGCCGCCGCGGGCAAGTGCCTCGCAGCAATTGGAGCCCACACCTCCGCAGCCGAGCACCAACACCGTGGCGTTGGCGAGTTTATTAAGTGCCTCGCGGCCCATGATGATCTCGAGCTTGGTGTCGCGTGTCTCGTTGGGAGTTGCGGCTGTGGTTTCAGTCATAGACATCCTCCGATGGGGAAGCGAATCGTGTTTTAGCTATCGCCATTATAGGTATTATCGCGATTCCATTTGAGCCCTAGGGGCTTGTTGAAATGAGGCAGAGATTCGCATAAGATGAAGCAGATGGCACCCGTTGCCGCGGGTTGGCCAACTCCCAAACACGTTTGTAGCGTGAGAAGTGGCCGTCTTCGCATTACGCGGGGGCGGCTATTTCATTCGACCTCCAATGTGGATGCCGAGCTCCACAGCCGCGATTACAAGCAACAACAACGTCAGGACATCGTCAATACTCATAGTCCATCTCCTTCTTGGGTAGAGGGAGCTGGCCCATCTGCTTCAACTTCCATTGTAGCTAAATACGAACGAATGTTCTATAGATGTTACTGTTTTAGATAATTAGACAAACATCTAAATATCGAGTATAGTGTGCGCGTCATGAGAGATGATGAGAGGAGGTCTTATGCCGGGAGAGGGTTTTAAGGCGCTTGCCGATCCAACGCGACGGCGCATTTTGGAGTTGCTGCGCGAGGGCAATTGCACGGCGGGGGAGCTTGCCGAGCATTTCGATATCAGTAAGCCGTCGCTAAGCCATCACTTGGCGACGCTCAAAAATGCCGGGTTGGTGACCGACGAGCGCCATGGCCAAAACATCGTATACAGCTTAAACACCACCGTCATGCAGGACTTGATCGGTTGGTTTATGGGCTTTACAAACACGGAAGGTGATAAGGATGAATAACGAAAACAAGGGCATTCACGCCACGGGGGTATCGCGGCGTGTGTGGATTGCGCTGATCGCTCTGTGCGTCGCCAATGTCGTAGCACACCTCATAGTGATGCCGAGCTTGCCGACGCAGATCCCCACGCACTGGGGAGCGAACGGCGCCGTCGACGGTTGGGGCCCTAGCTGGATGGCCTCCGCGCTCGGTATGCTGCCTCTGGCACTTCTTGCAATGTTCTACGTGGTGCCACGCATTGACCCCAGGGGCGAGGCGTATCGGACCTCGGGCAAGTTCTATCAGGGTTTCGTAATCGTCTTCACCTTGTTCATGTGTGCCGTAAGCTGGCTGGGAGAGCTTACGGTCTGGGGCGTGGTGCCGGCGGTCGGTTCGGTCAACGTGCTGATTTCCGGTGCTATCGGTTTGCTGTTCATCGGCGTAGGCAACTACTTGCCGCGTGTGAAGCAGAACTATACGCTTGGTATCAAGACGCCTTGGGCGCTTGCCGATCCCGAGAACTGGCGCCGTACGCAGCGCTTTGGCGGTGCCTGCTTTATGGTGTTGGGTGTTGGCCTGATTGTGATGGGCGTGGCGGGTGCGGTGCTTTCGAGTGAAGTCGTCGCCGCGGTGATTGCGGTTCTGGCGTTTGGTTCGGTCGGAGCCGTCTACGTCTACTCGTATCTGCTGTGGCGCAAATCGCAGCGAGCCGCTCGTTAAGGTTGCGGAAAACTAGCGTACGCAGTTCATAGTATGTTCCGGGGGACTTTTCCTAGGTAGTATTAGGGGGTGTGGGCAACCATGCCCCTTTTTATTAGAACGCGCGGATCTATTTCTCTGCCTTTTCCAGAAGAACAGGTCAGATGACGTTTCGCAGCTAGATAAGGAGAAATGACTGTGGCGGAGTTCATCTACCAGATGTATCAGGCTCGCAAGGCCCATGGCGACAAGGTAATCCTTGACGACGTGACCCTGAGCTTCTACCCCGGTGCCAAGATCGGCGTTGTGGGTCCCAACGGCATGGGCAAGTCGACCCTGCTCAAGATCATGGCCGGCATCGAGGAGGTCTCCAACGGTGATGCCAAGCTCACCCCCGGCTACACCGTGGGCATCCTGCAGCAGGAGCCGCCGCTCGACGACGACAAGACCGTCATCGAGAACGTGCGCATGGCATTTGGCGACATGATCGCCAAGGTCGATCGCTTCAACAAAATCGGCGAGGAGATGTGCGACCCGGACTGCGACATGGATGCCCTCATGGCCGAGATGGGCAAGCTCCAGGACGAGATCGACGCCGCCGACGGCTGGGATATCGATTCCAAGCTCGGTCAGGCCATGGACGCCCTGCAGCTGCCCGATTCCGACATGCCGGTTAACGTGCTTTCCGGCGGCGAGCGCCGTCGCGTGGCCCTGTGCAAGCTGTTGCTCGAGGCTCCCGACCTGCTGCTGCTCGACGAGCCCACAAACCACCTGGACGCCGAGTCGATCCTGTGGCTCGAGCATTTCCTGCACAACTACCAGGGTGCCGTGCTTGCCGTCACGCACGATCGCTACTTCCTGGATAATGTTGCCGAGTGGATCTGCGAGGTCGACCGCGGTCACCTTTATCCCTACAAGGGCAACTACTCCACGTATCTGGAGACCAAGGCCGCCCGCATCGAGGCGCAGGGCAACCGTGACGCCAAGCTCGCCAAGCGCATGGAGGCCGAGCTCGAGTGGGTGCGCAGCTCGCCCAAGGCTCGTCAGGCCAAGAACAAGGCCCGTTTGGCTCGCTACGAGGAGATGGAGGCCGAGGCCCGCGCAAGCCAGAAGCTCGACTGGACCGACATCCGCATTCCCGTTGGACCGCGTCTGGGCAACAAGGTGCTTGAGGCTCATCATCTGCACAAGGAATTCGATGGCCGTGTGCTCATCGACGACCTTTCGTTCACCCTGCCGCGCAACGGCATCGTGGGCGTCATCGGCCCCAACGGTGTCGGTAAGACCACGCTGTTCAAGACGATTGTGGGTCTGGAGCCGCTGACTTCGGGCGAGCTCGAGGTGGGCGAGACCGTCAAGATTTCTTACGTCGACCAGAACCGTTCCGGCATCGATCCCGATAAGAACCTGTGGGAGGTCGTCTCGGACGGCCTGGACCACATGATGGTCGGCGAGACCGAGGTTCCGAGCCGCGCTTATGTGGCGAGCTTTGGCTTTAAGGGCCAGGACCAGCAGAAGCGCGCTGGCGTGCTCTCCGGCGGCGAGCGCAACCGTCTGAACTTGGCGCTTACGCTCAAGCAGGGCGGCAACCTGCTGCTTCTCGACGAGCCCACGAACGACCTCGACGTCGAGACGCTGTCCTCGCTCGAAGCGGCGCTGCTCGAGTTCCCGGGCTGCTCGGTGGTCATTAGCCACGATCGTATGTTCCTGGACCGCGTCGCCACGCACATTCTGGCGTGGGAGGGCACCGACGAGAATCCGGGCAACTGGTATTGGTTCGAGGGCAACTTCGAGGCCTATCAGGCCAACCGTATCGAGCGCCTGGGCGAGGACGCAGCCCAGCCTCATCGTATCCACCGCAAGCTCACGCGTGACTAGTAGCAAGTAGAAAGGCCGCCCCCAAGGGCGGCCTTTCTTGTAGCAATTGCACTGCAGCTATGCCCTGGCTGCTGGTTTGATTCATAATCAAAGTCATCTCTTTGGGATTAAAGCCCGTTTTTGCTATGAGTGATTTTCTAATTCCGTTTAAAACGTAAAGACGTATTGGGTTACAAGGACATAAGCAAATCGAATTGAAATATAACCAGTGCTGTAACGTTACAAAAAAGGTTATAGAATAAGAGTATCTTATAAGTCGCTCCTCTAGAAAGAAGAACATATGCTTTCGCGTCGTCGTTTTCTGCAACTTGTCGCGTCTTCAATTGTCGCCTTAGCCGCACGTCCGAAAGAGGTTTTTGCTTCGACGGGCAATATTGATGGTGAGCAGATACAATTTACTTCTGAAATTGCGCAAGAGCTTGCCGATAAATATATAAAGGGACTCCTCGGCTCTTCGTATACGCCTTCTGACCCTATTCCTTTTGTAGACGTTGATGGGTCCCCGCTTGGCTACATTGTTCCGGTTGTGACATTCAATAGAGCCGCGGGCTATTTGGTTTTAGATGCTTCAGATGATGAAATACTTACGGGATATCGTTTTGGAGACGGCTTAGTCAGCCCTATGGATCGGGGAGGAGATCTTGGTGTTGAGTCTTATTCTTTCAATAACCCAGTCGTAATGATCAATCCATTCGAATTCGGTGTGCAATCTTTGGACGGTTCAATAACAACAAATTGCGGAAGAACAATCCCGGCTGATTCCATAGAAGGACGGCCTGTCGTTTTATCGAATAAACCTTCAAGCTGGAACGATGTCGTAATTTACGCAACTCAAATGCAGGATTACACAGTATCTGGATTTCGTTCCATTTCTCAGTTTATGTCATATGATGAAAGCGAGATTGAGAGGCTTACTGCCCACTATGCTTGTATGGTGACAGCTTTTTCGAACGTTGCGGAACTGTATGGCATTGCCAATTTATATAGCGACCCTTCGCAATATATGCAGATATGGAATTACACCAATACCCATGCTCTTTCCGATGAAGAACAGACTGTTCCTGGCGTTGTTTTGGGCGGAACGCCGATATCAACCTGTGCAACGGGGTTTACAAATTACTGCGCAAGCAGGGGAAGTACTCTTATCGCCCGCACTGTCTCCTCTCCGGCTATCGCGAGCATTCAAAATGAGATTAACTCTAATAGACCGAATGTTTTACATGCGAGTTTGTACAACGGATCAGCCCATTCTGTAACAGCGGAGGCTTACGCCACACTTACTGGTAAGAAAACTGGAGAGACGAGGCAGATGATTGGCATAGCGGACGGCTGGAATTCATCTTTATCCTTCCTGAAGTATGATCAGAGCTATTATGCGTGGACTTATGGAACGACTTTTTCGAAGTAGGGCGATTCGTCTAGCTCTGTCTTTGGTGCTGATGGCTTCATTGGTGGGCTGTTCAACAAAGGAAGAGATATCGCGCGGAGGTTCCGGAGAAGTGACTGCGACAGACTCAGGTTCATTAGAAATAGCTGGCGGGCATGCCGATGTGATGTTACAAGGAAAAGGCGTGCTTAGGTCGATTGATGCTGAAGACGCTGTCTGCTCAATAGAGGATTTGAAGACAGGTGAAACTGCATCGTACCGAGTTTCAGATAATGCTGCGAATATGATTGAGTCGATACCGACTGGAGCGCAGGTTTCTTTTAGATACTTTGCTCCGCAACTTGAGGATGAGCTTGCTTCTCTGGTGTCTATATGCACCGATGACAACTAAAAGGCCTGAATTCAAACGGCCTCGGATGGTCAAATTGGCTATCCGAGGCCGTTTTTTACTCGACCGGGGCTTCGACCTTGTCGATGGCCCAGGCGGCTCCGAGACCGCCGGTGGTGTTGCGGCGGATGCGCACGGTGACTTCGTGGCGCTCGCCGGCCTGCGTGTAGCGCAGGGGGAAGATTGCGCGGTTTCGCGCGGCCTCGATGGTACCGCGCTCGCGGGCGATCCAGTAGTACTCGCCGACAATGCCGAGGGTGTCGGCGCCGTAGGGGAGATAGGTCGACAACTGGTGCAGAAGCGGACCGGGGCAGAAGACTTCGGTTGCGAAATCGATGGGGAAGTCCTCGGGGATGGCGGGCGCTGCAGGTGCGGGGGCTGGGGCCGCTACGGGTACCGAAGCCGGTGCCGGTGAGGGAATTTGGTCGCAAGCAGAGGCGGGCACGGATTCGATGAAGGGTGCGGGCTCCAGCGTCGCTTCCGGCTTGATCGTGGAATCTGCGGGCTCCTCGGTGACGGGCGCGTCTACAGCTGCGGTTTCAACCTTAACCTGCGCTGCGTTCTCGTTCTCGACGCTCGACTTTGCCTCGATGGGCGTGGATGCCATGGTGGTGATGCCGGCGTTGGCGTTCTCGGGGTCATAGACGACCGTGAGCGAGATGGCGGGCTGCGGCGTCTCGGGCTCCGGCGTCGACTCAGTAGCGCCTTGATCGGCGGGCTCGTCGGGCTGATCGTCCTCGGCCTCGTCGCCAAAGACATCGCTGTTTTGGAACGCAGACGTCTCGGGCTGGTCAGCGGCTTCTTCGGTTGTCGACTTGGGAGCCTCGTTGAGCTCGGCAGTGGCTTCCTGCTCGGATATGACTTCGGGATCGGTCGTGGCGGCGATTTCGGTTTCGGCTTCTGCCGTTACCTCAATAGCGACTTCGATCTCTGCCTCGGGCTCGGGCTCCGGAGCGACTTCGGCCACGGGCTCGGGCTCGGCGCGCTTAACGTGCTTGGGGCGCACGGCCTTGAGGTCCTTCTCGCCGCGCTTTTTCTTTTTGTAGGACTGCTTGGCACCCTTGGCAGCCTTGGGCTTGTCCTCGCCCTTGGCAAGGGCGGCATCCCAGGCCTCGTTGGCGATGACGGTGGCATACAGGCGACCGCCCTTAAAGACGGTCAGCTTAATGCAGTCGTCGAGCTCCTCGAGTAGCTCGCGCGTGGACTCGAAGCCCAGGTCATAAGCGGCCATGTCACCAGCGGCGAGCGCCTCCTCGACCTGCGTCATAAACGTTTGCTTGCCGCATCCGATTGCGTCGCGCAGCAGGCGATACAGATAGATGTGGTTGCCCAGCGAAAGTGTGGGCCTAACTATTGTCTTGCTCATGGCAAATCTCCTCTTTACACACCAAAGCATCTTACCATCGCGCGGGGCTTGCTACCTCGTCGCCTAAGGCAAACGGGCGCGACCGTTGCCGGTTCGCGCCCGTTATACAGGTCGGTTATCTATGAGGGGCAACGTGCTTAGTTGCCCGATGCTGTGCCTTGGCTCGAGCTGTCAGATGCCGTGCCGGACGCGGTTCCGCTCGAGCTATTCGAGCTGTTGGTGTTGCCGTTGTCGGTAGATCCCGTGCCCGATGTATTGCCGCTCGTCTGGTCGCCCGTGCTCGGTTGAGAGCCGTCGGTCGTTTGGCTTGAGTCGGTTGTGCCGGATTGCGTACCGTTGTTGTTCGCAGAGGAATCGGCGCCCTGCGACTGATCGGGGGCGTTCGGGGACGAATCGGTAGATGCGGAGGTGTCCTGCGAGTTGTCCTGCTGGCTTTGCGATTGGCCGGAGCTGACCGCGTCGTGCTCGGCCGTGCGCGACGAAAGGATTGGCTCGGGACGCTCGCCCAGACCCTCACCGGCGGTGGTGATAAGGATGGCGCCGGTGCAGGCGATGACCGCGACGATGGCGATGGCGATCGAGAAGACGATGACCTTCTTTTGCGTCTGGCTGCGCTCTGCCGCGGCCTTGGCGCGCAGGCTGTTAGGGGCGACGCGGGCCGTGGTCGCGTGCCCCGCAATCTGGCGCATCTCCTGCGTAGTCGCGGCGCCGCCCAGGTGCTCCTCGGCATTAAACTCAACGGGCTCGTAGGCGCCGGCGGGGTAGTCGACGTCGGCGTGCGTGCCCTTGAGGGCTTCGGCGCTGGCAGAGATAAAGTGGCGGTAGACCTGCGAGGACACAACGGTGATGACCGAGCTCACAGCGGCACCGATCACCGATCCGGCGATACCGATCTTGGAGGCAAGCGCGACGCTCGTGGCGGCAGCTGCGGCGCCGGCGATGATCTGGGGAATGGAAATGTCGTCAAACAGGCCCTTTTTGGGCGCGATGGCCATGGTCTGTCCGATGGAATGGTTCTCGTGCACGCCGTTGTTGAGCGATGCCGGCGTCATGACGCGCGTGCGCGGCGCGTCGGTGTACTTGGTTGTCATACGGGGTCCTCCCGGTGTAAATCTGCTTCGTTTCATGCAGCCATCAGGGTACCCACCTGATGTGAATCGTACGTGACATTTAACAGATACCATCAACTCATCAAGGGGGCTTGCTGTCTTTGGTGCAATAGCTTGATGCTAAACTGGATTTACGATTGCGAGGTGGTTTACGTGATGTACCCGTATATGACATTCGAAGACGGTACCGAGGTCGTTCATTCTGACCTGATTGCAGATGGGGATATCGAAAAGGTTGTCGTGCATTTTGAACGACCGACGGCAGAGGGCTTCGACTCCGCTCGCTGTGAGTTGCCTTCCTGTTCGTGGACTGACTGGGAAGGGCGTTTTACTCAGAGTGAAAAACGAGCTTTCGAAGAGTGTTTGAGCAAATCATTTAGATTAGTTCGAGTTTAGTTCGAATATAGAAGCCGAATGCGATGACCTAAAGCGTATGCATTTTTAGTATTAGATGCGTATGAAATGGAGGATGTGAATGGATGAGCTAATAGACTTTAAAAAACGATTTCTCAAGAATGGCGAGCTGGTTTCAATTCCAAAAAAGGAAAGCTATAAAAGAATCATGCTGCTATGGGCCGTCTCTTTCTTTGAATTAAATACAAGTTATACGGAGCTTCAGGTTAATCGTGTGCTGTCACAGCTCTATCCTGATTATGCCGTGTTGAGGCGGTACTTGGTTGATTATGGATTCCTATTAAGGGATGAGCGAGGCCTGAAATACGAGGTTAATCGTGATGTTCACGGTATTGAGAGCTAGCCGTCCGGTTCGGGTCCTATATATTGCTAGAGGGATAAGCGAAATAGGCAATTGGTGTGCGAATATTGCTTTGCCAATGCTGATTTACGAGGTAACTCACGATGTTTCTGCAACTGCTTTGATGGTCTGCTGCAGATTTGCCCCCTCTCTGTTTTCAGTTGCGCTCGCGCAGCTGCCTCAGAAGATGGGTATCGGGACACTGCAGGCCATGAGATTGGCAGACTTAATTCGCGCGGGATTATTCGTTTGCTATATTTTTGTTGATAGTAAATGGAGTATGTTTGCTATTACGTGCGCGGTATCGCTTTGCCGAACGGTTGAAATGCCCTGCTTTTACTCGTTGTTAAGAGCCAATACGAATAGTATCAATCGCGACGTAATTAATAATTCGTTTGGGTTTCTGCAGAATTTGATGATGGTTCTGGGGCCAGTTGCCGGCGGTTTTGTTGTCGCTCAATTTGGGGCGGAGGCTGTTCTTGCATTAGACGCGCTTTCTTTTGCCGCGTCGTTCTGGTTGCTGCGAGATGTTCCGTCGGTTATCGAGATTAATGATAAAGAGGGGATAAGCAAAAATGAAAAAAACAGGACTGCATTTAGTGATCTTAGCGCGAAGCACTTGGCAATTGGTTTCCTATTAATCGATATTTCTAGTGGTGTGGCATTCGGCTCTCTGAATTCTCTTTTGCCAGCTATTGCGCAATTGCAATTTGACTCGTCATCGATACAATACGGATTCCTTCAGAGTAGTCTTACAATCGGACTGTTGTTCGGAAATACAATATATGGTCGTTTAATTAGTGGTTCCGATTGCGTTAAATCATATTGTTTTGTGACGTATCTTGCGCTCGGTGCGTATCTGGCGTTTGGCTATCGCTATGCGTCTGGGATATCATTTATTTTCCTTTTTATCGTCGGTGCCGGAAACGCCATTCAAGATGTGCTTCTCATAACATCGCTGCAGGATTTGGCGAGAGACGAATCTGAATCGATAAGCCTGTTTTCAATTAGGGAGTCTTTGCAATCGGTTGCTGTTGTTATTTCAACACTCCTTGTTTCGCTGTTCACGAGCATCGCGATGTTCTCAATTCTCGTTACAGGACTTGGTGTATTTTCAATTATGATGGTAGTTGTGTTTCAATTGAATTATTTGCGAAAGATGTGACGTTGATATACCTAAAACGCTTTTAGTATTTCCCCCAGGATGGAGTCCAGTGGGGCCGTATCTTGCCTTGCCTGTTTTGAAGTCATATCTTCAAGAGGTTGAACAATATAAAGTTGACATCGTTGACTTAAACGTGGAATTTTACGATGACCTCCTATCTTATAGACATGTCGAAGAGTGCTGTAAAAGGTATCGGGAATCAAAGGATTCGTTTAGTTCGAATGTTCAATTAACAATCGAGTTGATACAAAAGTCAGCACTTAATGTTGACGAGGCAAAAGATATTTTCAGATCGAAGAGATACTTTAATCTAAAAGAAAGACAATATGCTGAAAACATTTTTAGAAATGCACTCTATATCATAAATCACGTCTCATATGGAGTTAAATACACGTTCAACTCCATAGATCTGCCCTATGATTATTATTCGACACCAGAAATAATGAAATCGCTTGCGGATACCTTGCATAATCCGTTTATTTCCTTCTATGAAATTGCCTTTCTTAAGCGTATTCAGAGGGAAAAAATCGAGTTTATTGGGATTTCGGTGAGCGGCTGTTTCCAATTGATTTCTGCAGTTACGTTAGCGAAACTGATTAAAGAAGAATGTCCATCTGTTAAACACGTCTCATTGGGCGGCAATTACATTACTCGTTTAGCAGATGACTGCATGAAAGAATGGCATCCCTTTTTTGAATACATTGATTCGATAATGATGTATGACGGCGAAGAGCCGCTTGCACGTCTTCTTGAGGCTCTTGACTCTGGTGATGACAATCTCGACTGTGTTCCAAACCTTTGCCATGCTAAAGGTGGAAAGATATATAAAAACCATCGGATTGAGCAAACATTTATCAACGATACAGTTCCCGATTTCGATGGCTTCGCCCTTTCTAAATACTTCATGCCTGAGTTAATATTGCCGGTTTATTCCTCTAGGCAGTGTTTTAATCATTGCGCCTTCTGCACCATTCCCGGTGCTACCGGTGGTTGTTACCGAAAGATGCCTATATCGAGAGTATTTGAAATAATGTGTCGGTTAAATGAAAAATACGGCACGAGAGTTTTCTCTTTTGTGGATGAAACATTCGAAGGCAAAAGAATGGAGCAACTCGCGGATGAAATAAACGCATCGGGAAAAACGTTTTTCTGGCATGGAGAAACGAGGTTCTCTCCAACCCTAAGTACAGACGTTTTCAACAAGATATACCAAAGTGGATGTAGGCAGATTCAGTTTGGCCTCGAGTCATACAACCAAAGAGTTCTTGATCTAATGAAGAAGAACACGAGAGTTGATTGGATTGATCGCAATATCCATGATTGTCTCAATGCGGGTATTCCTGTTCATCTATTCTTTATGATTGGCTTTCCGACCGAAACTAAAGAAGAGGCTCTGAACACCTTAGCTTATACAGAGAATGTTTTGAATTATTCAAAACAGGTATGTGGTGTTCCATATTCCACGAGAGGATTTACGAATTTTGGTCTCGTTATGGGGTCGGATGTTTGGAATCATCCCGATAAGTATGGTGTCTCTGTAATGCCGAAGTCCCAATATGAGGATTTGCGCCTCGAAGTGGATTATGTTTCAGGCACTGGTTTAACTTTAAATGAAGCAAAATCCTTATCTGATGAGCATCATATTGATTTTTATATGCAAGAAGTCATAAACGGTAGCGACACAATTGACTTGCCCCAGCGGCTTCATATTTCAGAGGTGACCTGGATCCTAGATTCTATTCACGCTGTCAGGTATAAGGGACATTTGACCAAAGTAAAGCGACGGCTGACTAGTCTAAATCCAGCTGATCGAATCTGGCTGGATTCCAAGACCTCTGTCGTGCTCGTTGAGCCATTTGCCTACTTCTATAATTCTGAATACCATCATGTCTATGCTGTTTCCCAGTTGGTATACCTTAAGTTGGCCCGTTTATTGGAGGCCGATTGTAGCATTTCTCTTATCCTTGATCAGGGCGATCTCGAGCTGACAAGGGCGATAGAAGAACTGTTGCATTATGGATTGCTGAATACAAATATCGATGCCGATTATGTAATGCACGATAATGGTTTTCAATTGGTTAAAAGTTCGTTTGTGAAAGAAGTCGGACGCTCAAAAGAGGGGTTAAGAGTACTGCTGAGTTGTGCCACCCATAGAATGTGTGCGGTTAATGATTTTTCGTTCGCTTTGCTTTCGTTGTTTGAAAAGCCGATTACTAAGAACGAGGTGCGCGACATTTTGAAAAAAGAGGGACTATCGGCAAGCGAGGAGCAATTAAACAAGTTGGTTGATAATTGCATGAAAGCAGATATACTACAATTGATTAGATAGAGGAGGTTTCTGCATGGACGTTATTAACAAAGATCTCTTGGAGCAGCTGAAAGAGTTTCAGGAAGAGGGCGTCGTGGTAGAAGTGTTCGACTTTGAGGACTACATGGATAAATTCTGCCATTAGTTTCGGAATTTACTCGCCTCGCTTAAAGGAGAAGTCGATTATCGATTTCTCCTTTTTTAATTAAAGATATTTTTGAACTACATGCTCTTAGCACAGGTTGGCCTCTCAGTAAACTGGGAGGTTGCTTTGGCTAGTTAGAGATATGTGAACGTCCGTTAGACTGAATCTCAGGGTAGAAGGGGCCTCCAGTGTCCAGATCAACAAGGCAATGCTGCGTTTCGGCTAATAAGAACGATGGCTTTTTGCGTGTGGCGGCGGCGTCGCCGCAGATTCGCGTCGCCGATGTCGAGGGCAATGCCGAGGTTGCGCTGGCGGCTGTTCGCGATGCTGCCGAGCGCGGCGTTCGCGCGCTGGTGCTGCCCGAGCTTAATCTGACCGGTTATACCGCGGCCGATTTGTTCCATAACCGCACACTGCTGCATGCCTGCGAGACCGCACTGGCACATATTCTCGATGAAACCCGTGAGCTGCCGATCGTCTTTACCGTTGGCTTGCCCGTTGCGGTGGCTGAAAACATCTACAACTGCGCGGCCGTGTGCTGTGCGGGCGAGCTTTTGGGCCTCACGGCCAAGAAGTATCTGCCCAACTATGGCGAGTTCTATGAGCGTCGCTGGTTTGCTCCGGCGCCTGCGGATCCCGTGTGGGTTGAATTTGCCGGTCAGGGTCCGGTTCCGCTGGGTTCGGGACTTGTCTACCGCTGCTGTGATGAGGGTGCCGAGGATATGGTGCTGGGCGTTGAGGTCTGCGAGGACCTGTGGGTGCCGGCGCCCCCTTCGACCGAGATGGCGCTTGCCGGTGCGACGGTGATCCTCAATCCGTCGGCTTCGGACGAGATTATCGGTAAGGCGGATTACCGCCGCAGCCTCATTTCCAACCAGAGCGCGCGCCTGTACTGCGCCTATGCCTACGCGGACGCGAGCGAGGGCGAGTCCACGACCGACATGGTCTTTGCGGGCGAGAACCTCGTCTACGAAAACGGCTCCAAGCTCGCCGCGACCAAACTGCTTACCTGCGATATGGCCATCGCCGACGTTGACCTTGACCGCCTGGTTGCCGAGCGCCGTCGCTCGACGACGTGGACGCGCGCGGACGATGCGCCGGAGGCCGTGACCGTCGAGTTCTCGTTTGAGGGCTCGCTCGCCGAAGAGCCTGTCCTGCGCGATGCGCTCGGCATAGACCGTGTCTTCCCCCGCGCGCCCTTCGTGCCTGCCGACCATGGTGACCTGGCTGAGCGCTGCGAGACCATCCTCGACCTGCAGACCGCGGGCCTCAAGACCCGCCTTGCCCATACGGGTACCAAGGCTGCGGTCATCGGCCTTTCGGGCGGCTTGGACTCCACGCTAGCGCTGCTTGTGACCGTGCGTGCCTTCGATGCACTGGGGCTGTCGCGCACGGGTATCACGGCGGTTTCCATGCCCGGCTTTGGCACGACGCACCGCACTAAGTCCAATGCCGAGTCGCTTGCTCGCGACCTGGGCGTGAACTTCCTCGAGGTTTCGATCCATGCTGCCGTGGAACAGCACTTTAAGGATATCGAGCATGATCCGGCCGTGCAGGACGTGACCTACGAGAACAGCCAGGCGCGCGAGCGTACGCAGATTCTGATGGATCTGGCCAACCAGGCTGGCGGTTTTGTCATCGGCACGGGCGACCTGTCGGAGCTGGCGCTCGGCTGGGCTACCTATAACGGCGACCACATGAGCATGTACGCCGTCAACGCGAGCGTGCCTAAGACGCTTGTGCGCCATCTGGTGCGCTATGCGGCCGATGTGTTTGGCGGGCGTATTGCCGAGGTCCTGCTCGATATCCTCGATACGCCGGTGTCCCCCGAGCTTCTGCCGCCCACGGGCGACGGCGAGATTGCGCAGAAGACCGAGGATTTGGTGGGCCCGTATGAGCTGCACGACTACTTCCTCTACTACCTGCTGCGTTTTGGCTTTGAGCCGGGCAAGATCTACCGCATGGCGCTCAAGAGCTTCGAGGGCGTCTACGACGCCAAGACCGTCCACACGTGGCTACGTACGTTCTACCGTCGCTTCTTTGCCCAGCAGTTTAAGCGCAGCTGCCTGCCCGATGGTCCCAAGGTGGGTTCGGTGACGCTCAGCCCGCGCGGCGATTGGCGTATGCCGAGTGACGCTAGCTCGCGTCTGTGGCTTGCGCAGATCGACGCGCTCAATCCAGTTGACTAAGGTTGGCTAAATTGAACCAATACGGGGGTTGCAAGCGTTACACTTTTGCAATCTGATGGCCCGTATCGCGCGGCGCTCTTGTCGGAGCGCCGCGTTTTTTATATCGAAAGGTGGCACCATGCAGGCATCGCAGCGTCTCGACCGCTTTGGCGCGGAGGTCTTCGCCTCGCTCAACAACAAACTTCTCGCGCTGAAGGCTCAGGGCAAGACCATTTACAACATGAGCGTGGGCACGCCCGACTTTAAGCCGTACGACCATGTGGTCGAGGCGCTCACGCAGGCAGCCCAAGATCCCGAGATGTGGAAGTATGCCCTGCGCGACCTGCCCGAACTCAAGCAAGCCGTGTGCGATTACTATGAGCGCCGCTTTGGCGTTTCGGGCATTACGCCGTCTATGGTGCAGTCGTGCAACGGCACGCAGGAGGGCGTGGGCCATTTGGGCCTGGCCCTGCTCGATCCGGGTGACACCATTCTGGTTCCCGATCCGTGCTACCCGGTCTTTGAGGCGGGTGCCAAGATCGCCGATGCCAAGCTCGAATACTATCCGCTGGTTGCCGAGCATAATTACCTGCCCTATGTGGCGGGCATCGATCCCGAGGTGGCCGATCGTGCCAAGTATATGATCGTGTCGCTGCCTGCGAACCCGGTGGGCTCGGTGGGCACACCCGAGGTCTACGAGGAGATTATCGCTTTCGCCCGCGAGCATGATCTGCTCATCGTTCACGACAACGCGTACTCCGACATCGTGTTCGACGGCGAGCCCGGCGGCAGCTTCTTGCAGTATCCCGGTGCGCTTGAGGTGGGCGTGGAGTTCTTCTCGCTTTCCAAGTCGTTTAACGTCACCGGTGCCCGCATCGGCTTTTTGGTCGGTCGCGAGGATGTTGTCTCGGCCTTTGCCAAGCTGCGTGGTCAGATCGACTTCGGTATGTTCTTCCCGATCCAGAAGGCTGCTATCGCCTGCCTGAACGGTCCGCGCGATGAGGTTGAGGCGCAGCGTCTGAAGTATCAGGAACGCCGCGATGCCCTGTGCGACGGTCTTGAGGGCCTGGGCTGGGAGCGTCCCAACGCGCATGGTTCTATGTTTGTGTGGGCCAAGCTTCCCGGTGGTCGCACCGATTCCATGGCGTTTTGCGAGGAGCTCATGGAGAAGGCCGGCGTTGTGGTGACGCCGGGCGCGAGCTTTGGTCCTTCGGGCGAGGGGCACGTGCGCATGGCGCTGGTCCTGCCGCCCGATCAGATCGCTTTGGCTGTCGAGGCCATTCGCGAGGCGGGCCTGTATTAGAAACCTATTTCGGCTCGTCAATAGCTCGAAACCGATTTCGTGCAGTTATTTTACGAATTCTGCAAACAATTTCGGTAAACGGTCGATTTTTGGCTGCGAATAGGAGCATAATCAAAGTCCCGATTGGATGTATTGGGATTACGGCAAGCCGCTCGGGTCGTTCCCGGGCGGCTTGTTTGTGGAGAGAGATGGGAGTTTCTAATGGTTAACGAGAAGAAGGTCGCTATTGTCGGTTGCGGTTTCGTCGGTTCGTCTTCGGCGTTCGCTCTGATGCAGAGCGGTCTGTTCTCCGAGATGGTCCTCATCGACGTGGACAAGAACCGCGCCGAGGGTGAGGCTCTGGATATCGCGCACGGCATGACGTTTGCCGAGCCGATGAAGATCTACGCCGGCGATTATTCCGATGTCGCCGACGCCGCCATGATCGTCGTCACCGCTGGCGCTGCCCAGAAGCCCGGTGAGACCCGCCTGGACCTGGTCAACAAGAACGTCAACATCTTTAAGTCCATTATCCCCGAGATTAAGAAGTCCGGCTTCGACGGCATTCTGCTAATCGTCTCCAACCCGGTTGATGTTCTGACCTATGCTGCCATCAAGATGTCCGGCCTGCCCGAGGGCCATGTCATCGGCTCCGGCACCGTGCTCGACACTGGCCGTCTGCAGCAGATGCTTGGTGCCCACGTCGAGGTTGACCCGCGCGACGTTCAGGCCTATGTCATGGGTGAGCACGGCGACTCCGAGTTTGTCGCTTGGTCCAGCGCCCAGGTTGCCGGCGTGCCGCTGAACACCTTCTGCGAGCTTCACGGCCACCTGGAGCATGAGGCTGCCGAGAAGCGCATCGCCGAGGACGTTAAGAACTCCGCCTACACCATCATCGAGAAGAAGCACGCCACCTACTATGGCGTCGCCATGGCCGTCAAGCGCATCTGCACCGCCGTTATGCGCGATGAGCAGACCGTTCTGCCCGTCTCCTCGCTCATGGTGGGCGAGTACGGCCTGTCCGATCTTGCCATCTCCATGCCGACCGTCGTTGGCCGCGACGGCGTTGTCTGCCGCGTCCCCGTGCCGCTGGACGATGACGAGCAGCATGAGCTCACCGTCTCCGCCAAGGCCCTCAAGGACATTATCGACAGCGTCGACTTCTCCTGCTAAATCAAGCTCGCTAGAGCGAAAAGCTACAATGAAGGCGTCCGAGTCCACGCGGCCCGGGCGCTTTTTTTGGTGCAAAGTAACCTGACCCCAATGCACTATAGTCGATGGGAGGGCCATGTCGGATTCGCCTAATTTTTTGACCTATGCCCAGACGGTGTTAGCGCCGGGCGATTTTAGCCGCTAATAGTCAAACTATTTTGACCAATCCCGGTCACCGAATAATGGCCACCGTGCC
>NZ_WQPK01000023.1 GCF_018785265.1 Collinsella aerofaciens
GCCCGCGCCTTTAGACGCGAGCCCGGGGCCCGTGGGTTATACCCTAAGAGCAAACCACCCTTTTTAAGGGTGGTTCTGATGACTATGCAAGGGTGCGCATCATAAAAAACCGAGCCCTGCACATAGTGGCGCAGAACTCGGCGAACGGGTGAGCGGTCAAGGATAGGTTTTAAGGCATGTCCCAAAAATCTACTTGAGGAGGAAGTCGGAGAGGGGAATGGTGCGGGCCTCGCGATGCTCGGGATCGGCGATGTGGTCGGCAGGATAGCCACAGACGAGCATGTGATAGGGATAGACGCCCTCGGGCAGGTTGAACTGCTCCTGTGCCACCTCAGGCTTAAAATGGCATACCCAGCACGTTCCCAGGCCCTGCTCGGTGGCCTCCATCATCATCTGATCGCACACTATGGACGTATTGATTTCACTGGAATTCATCTGGTCATACGGGCGCACCCAAGCGTCATCGGTAACGCTGCAAATAAGGAAGACAAGCGGAGCCCCAAAGATAGACCCATCACGAGCAAACCGAGGCTGACAAGCAGCAGCCTTCTCCAGAAGCTCAGGCGTATCCAACACCATCACACGGGTTGGATGATTATTGCAAGCAGAAGGAGCAATACGCCCAGCCTCAACAATGGCATCCACCACAGCCTGCTCAACTGCCCGATCCTCAAAAGAACGACAAGAATACCGACCCCGAGCCAAATCCAAATAACTCACAACCAAGCCCTCCAAATTCAGCGTATCAACCCAAAGTAAAACAAAGGGTACCCAAAGCCCCATCCAGCCAAACGTTTAAGGCAGTCCCAAAGTTCCCAATCGGGCTCAAAGGCCCTGCCAACAAAAGCCCCATCACTTTCAAAGTATCAGCCAAAGTTCCCAATGGTGGTACGTAAGGGAGCGGGCCCGAGCACTAATACCTTTTGAACGACTCTGCTTGCAGCCGGAGTGAAAAAGGTATTAGTGGTCGGGCCCGCGACCGGTGGGACACGTACCCCCAATTAACTGTTCTTCATGACAATCGAATCTACGACATCGGCCACATTCTCACAGCAGTCAGCGCAGTACTCCAGGAAGGCGTACACGTCACGCCAAGCGATGACCTCGAGCGGGTCCTTGCCGTTAACGTGCAGGTTGCGCATGGCGTTGATGTAGAGCTCGTCGGCCTCGGACTCGATGGTGTTGATTTGGATGACGAGCTCGCGCAGCGTTTTGGACTTGCGGTAGTTGGGCAGCTCGACCATCAGGTCCTTCATGGCGCGGCAGGCATCGGTTACCTTGTGAGCGATGACGATGGCATCGGGGTGGATGCTCTGGATGTTGGTGAAGTAGACGCGCTGCACGACGCCTTCGATGCGGTCGAGTACGGTGTCGAGCGAGCAACTCATCAGGTCCAGATCCTCGCGCTCAAGCGGGGTGATAAAGGCGGTGAGCAGGGCGTCTTCGAGCTCATGGTGCTTCTTGTCTGCCGCATGCTCAATCGCATGCATCTTATCGAGCATGTCATGGATTTGCGTGGGGTCGAAGTTCTCAAAAATCTTGGTGAGCAGCTCGGCTGCCTGAACGGCGAGGTCAGCGCAGGCAACGTAGTTATCAAAGTAGAACGAATCGGGTTTCTTTGCCATGGGTGGGTCCTTTCGAGGCGAAGACGGGTGGGCGAAGCATTGCAGTCCGGATGGACGCTCGGTTTGACTAGATGAACATCATGAACAGCTTGGCCATGACAAAGCTGATTAGTCCGCAGGCGGGGAAGGTGAAGAACCAGGTGAACATCATGTCCTTGACGACGCCGAAGTTGATGGCCGAAAGGCGCTTGACGGCACCGACGCCCATGATGGCGCAGGTCTTGATGTGCGTGGAGGACACGGGGATGCCGGTAAGGGTGGCAAGCAGCAGGTTTGCGGCGCCCGCGAGGTCGGCAGAGAAGCCCTGGTACTTCTCGAGCTTGACCATGCTCTGGCCGACGGACTTGATGATGCGCTCGCCGCCCACGCTGGTGCCGATACCCATGGTGGCCGAGCACAGCAGCATGATCCAGATGGGGATGCCGGCGTCGCCGACGCTCGTCTGGCCGTTGGCGAAGGCCACGCCTAAAAAGAGCACGCCGATGAACTTCTGTCCATCCTGCGCGCCGTGCATAAAGCTCATGGCCGCGGCGCTCGCGATCTGAGCGTATTTAAAGAAGACATTGGCACGTCGCCTGTTGGCGGCGGCGAAAAGAATCGAGACGAGTTTGCACAGGACCCAGCCCATGACAAAGCCCAGGCCGATGGAGAGCGCCAGGCCGTAGATGACCTTCATCCACTCGTGGACGTTGACGCTGCTCGCGCCGCCGAGGGCGATAGCGGCACCGGTCAGGCCGGCGATAAGGCTGTGGCTTTGCGAGGTGGGGATACCAAAACGCGACGCTGTGGCGCCGTAGACGACGATGGAGAACAGCGCCGCGCAGAGGCACGCGAGCGCCATGGTGCTGTTTCCGCCAAAGTCGACGATATGCGAGATGGTATTGGCGACGCTCGCGTTAAAGTGCGTCATGATGAGCACACCGAGGAAGTTGAATGCGGCGCTCATGAGAATGGCGGCGCGGGCGGGCATGCAACGCGTAGTGACGCAGGTCGCGATGGCGTTGGGCGCGTCGGTCCATCCATTGACGAAGATGGCGCCCAACGCGAGGATCACGGTGACGGCAAGGACTGGGTTCGACACAATTTGGCCGAGGAAGGTTGAGAACGTTACGTCCATATATGGGCTTTCTCGAAGTTTGCAGACACGTTACAAAAACATGATAAATCGTATCACCTCCTGTGGGTTTCTTTACCGAGTTCTGATGGGAGCAGTGAATTTTTTGGCACTAAAATTGAATATTAGCCCTGTTGACCGCGGGTGTTCTTTTTGCTAACACGCCATGCGGACACGTGCGATTACTACGACACTCCAAAACCACAGTCTGTTCGCTTTACAACATGCAAACATGCGTTCGATAATAGGAGGCATGGAATATCGACAGACAGATGGCAAAACTCGGCGCGTGCACAAGCAGTATGTGGACGTCGTGGCTCGCATCCTCGCGGGCGGACAGGTCGTGCCGGTCACCGTCTGCTGGGTCGACGGTCGTTGCTTTACGATTGACGAGATTGTCTCGACCACTGGGTTTGGCCTGACGGTTCACGGCATCCGTACGGCAACCTATAAGGTGCGTTTTGGCGGGCACGCGACCGAGTTGTATCTGGAGGACCAGACGCGCGAACGACCAGATGGTTCGCAGGCCCATCTGATGCGTTGGTGGGTGTGGGCATTCGACCGTACGCTCGAGGGCGAGCGCCGTGGGTAAGGACGTACGGCATTCGGGTACAATGACAGGAATCTTGTCACCTGCTGCGCCGTCTTTCACGGCACTTTTTGAAAGGACGAACCTATGAACGATATCCAGGGCTATCAGAACGGCCCCGTCGAGAGCGGCGCAAGCCGCGCCAAGGAGATGTCGCCGCGCGCGTACAATCTCGCCATGTCTGCCCTGATCTTCTTGGGCTTTTGCGCCATGGGCGCCGGCGCCTACTTTACGAGCACCATGTCGTTTGCGCGCATGATGATGAGCGGCGCCGCCCTGCCGCTGGTCTTTGGCTCGTTTATTTTGACCATCGTCGGCATGGTCATGATGTCGGCCGCCGCCAGCAAGCAGTCCGTGGGCCTGTCCCTTGTGGGCTACGTAATCTTTGCGAGTACCTTTGGCCTGACCGCGTCGTTTGGCCTTGCCAACTACGACCTGCCCACCATCAACACTGCCTTTATCGCCACGGCCGCCATCACCTTTGTCTTTGGCGCCTTGGGCGTGACGTTCCCCAAGTTTTTCCAGCGCGTATATGGCATCGGTTTTGGCATTCTGCTCGCAACTATTCTGGTTGAGATCGTGCTGATGTTCATGGGCGTCTCGCAGACCATCACCGACCTGATCGTGATCGTGGTGTTCGCCGGGTTTATTGGCTATGACACCTATGTTGCCACGACGGTGCCGCCCACACTGCCCAATGCCGTGCTTATGGCCTCTAACCTGTTCGTGGATATTATCAACGTGTTTTTGCGCATTTTGAACATCCTCGGCCGTCGCGATTAAAGCGCGGCATTGCGACGCTTCCTGCCGGACACGGTAAAACGATGCGAAAGGCGGTCCTTCGGGGCCGTCTTTTTTGTGCGCGGCGGGGTATCATGGATGGGAAAAGCCGATAGCGGCAGCGACAGGAAAGGTGGCCACGTATGGCAGACGTCGACAACAGGAACCGTAACCGCAGGTCCAACCGAGCGGGTCAGCCCAATCCCAAGCGCGAGGCCCGTGCCAAGGCCGCCGAGCGTCACGTGGCAACTGTGTCCGAAGCGTGCGCCAAGGATATCGAGCGTTCGCTTGCCGGTGTTCGCGAGTTTGACGGTATGCCTGCCGGCTTTGTCGCGGCGATGAAGGCCAAGGTTCAGAGTGCTGTGGCCACCGAAGAACAGGTTGCCGAGGACGTCGAGGGCGCGGAGGCTGCCGAGGTCGAGGCAGCTCCTGAGCCCGTCGAGGAGCCTGCCGAGGAAATCGCCGAAGCTGAGTCCGCGCCTGCTGAGGAGCCTGCTGCGTCCCTGCCTGAGGTCACCGTGCTCGATGCCTCCGCCACGCAGGCCATCTTGGACAACGGTCGTGGCTATGCGCAGTTCTGCGACATGGCCGTGCTCGCCTTTGCCTCGTTCACCAACCCGGGCGGTGGCTATATTCAGGGTTATCTGGGCCAGGAGGCCACACTGTGCGCCGATTCGTATCTGTACAACGTTCTCGATAAGCAGCGCAAATGGTACGGCGAGAACCGTCGCCGCAACATCAACTGCGAGCTCTATCGTAACCGCGCCCTAGTGGTGCCTGCGGTGCGCTTCGACCGCAACCACGTGCATGCATACGCCGACGTGATCGTGGCCGCCGCGCCCAACGTTAAGCGCGCCCGCCAGGAGTATCGCGTGAGCGACGATGCTCTGCTGGATGCCCTGCGCGACCGCATTCGCTTTGTGCTTGCCATCTGCGACGAGCTGGGTCGCGAGAAGCTCGTGCTGGGCGCTTGGGGCTGCGACAACAACGGCTTTGACGCCGAGGCCGTGGCCGAGCTCTTCCGCAAGGAGCTCGCGTCGGGCGACTTTAAGGTCAAGCAAGTCTTCTTTGCCGTGCCTTCTACGCGCTGGGATGAGGATTTTGCCAAGTTCGAGCACGTGCTGGCAAACTTCCCCGAGCGCAACGAGGAGTCCTATGCCCAGGTTGCCGCTCGCGCTGCGGCAGCTCGCGCCGCCGAGCAGACCCAGGCTGCTACCGAGGATGATGAGGACGAGGACGATTGGCGCAAGTACCTGTAATTGGTACGTGCTGACAGATAGGTCGAGCCGGCGGGAGAGGCTGCTTCCGTCGGCTTTTTACTGAGCGAGGGGCTTACGATGAAAAACGTTCTATGCTTTGGCGACAGCAACACCTATGGTTACGATCCGGCGGGCATGCGCGACGGCACCGCGGTGCGCTATGCGCAGGATGTGCGCTGGTGCGGCGTGGCCCAACGTGACTTAGGCGAGGGCTGGCATGTAATTGAAGAAGGCCTCAACGGCCGCACGACGGTACGCGACGACATGTGCCATCTGGACACCAATCTTAACGGCATCCGCGCACTTCCGATGCTGCTCGAGGCCCATAAGCCGCTGGACGCCATTGTGATCATGCTGGGCACCAACGACTGTAAGACGGTCTTTAACGTGACAGCTTCCGATATCGCCCGTGGCGCCATGGCGCTGATTCGCGCCGTCCGCGCGTTTCCGTGGACCGACGCTGCGCCTTGTCCGCGCATTCTGCTGATGGCGCCTATCAAGATTAAGCCGCAGATCGCCGACGTATATATGACCGATTTTGACGAGCATTCCGTAGAAGCCTCGGAACATTTTGGTGAGTACTACGCGCATGTGGCTGAGCAGTTTGGCTGCGACTTTTTGAATGCCGCCGACTTTGCCGAGCCGGGCGATATCGACTATCTGCATATGATGCCCGAAAGCCATGAGAGCCTGGGTCACGCCGTGGCAGCCAAGCTCCAAGAGATGCTCGGAGAGTAGCGCGACCCCAAGCCACCACAGAAGTTCCCCTTGTGGTGGCTTGTTTCGTTGCTTTGTCTCGATCTGTGACAGTTGTAAGGCCGAAAACGGGCTAGATGTTACAGATTAAGATTATTTAGGCCGATATCGGTCGTTTGTCTCGATCTGTAACATCTAGGGTCGATTTTGCCGAGTTACTGTTACAGATCGAGATTTTCTTCTCTGCGGAATTTGAATGTCTCAATCTGTAACAGGTGAGCCGAAAAATGGGCTCTAACTGTTACGGATCGAGATGTTTGTGGGAACCACCGCAAAGGTGCCTGTCCCCTTTGCGGTGGTTTTGGGCTGCAAATCTTAATACTGCCACATGTGATTGACGGGGCCGGAGCCTTTGCCCATGTTCAGGCCGGCGGCCAGAGCGCCTGTCAGGTAGGCCTTGCCGGCGTTGACGGCATCGGCAAGATCCATGCCCTGGGCCAGCGCGCAGGCGATGGCGGACGAGAGCGTGCATCCGGTGCCGTGCGTGTTGTCGGTCTCGATGCGCTTGTGGCGGAACCACGTGGTGAGTGGATCTCCAAGATGGTTGCCCTCGTCATCGAGTGGCGCGGGTTCGGCCAGTACATCGTTGGCCTCGTTGACAAGATGCCCGCCCTTAACGAGGGATGCGCAACCAAAGCGGCGGGTGAGGAGCATGGCAGCATTTTGCTGCGTGCGCTCGGAGTCGACCTCGTAGTCGAGCAGGGCCATGGCCTCGGGAATATTGGGCGTGATAACCGTCGCTAGCGGGAACAGGCGGCGGGTGAGCGCCTCGGCGGCATCTTCGGCAATCAGCCGTGCGCCCGAGGTGGCTACCATGACGGGGTCGACTACCACGTTTGTCGCGTTCCAGGCGCTCAGGCGGTCGGCGATAACATCGATAATCTCGGCAGAAGAAACCATGCCAATCTTGACGGCGTTGGGGCGGATATCGTCAAAAACGGCGTCAATTTGCGCGGCTACGATATCTGGCGAGATATCCTGCACGGCGGTAACGCCCAGGGTGTTTTGCGCTGTGATGGCGGTGATGGCCGTCTCGGCATACAGGCGGTGCGCCGTGATGGTTTTGATGTCGGCCTGAATGCCGGCGCCACCGCTGGAATCGGATCCCGCGATGGACAGGACGGCAGGTACCTTACTACGATCCATGTTCGCTCCCTTGTTCGGTCGGAATCAAATGGGTCTTTAAGCCAGCATTATAAAGATGCCCGGGCCGACTCTATGCCGAACCCGGGCGGGCGATGCAATCTCTACGCAAGTGTAAGTAAATGTTCACAAGTCAACAATTGACAGGCACCAGCTCGCCGCCAGAAGCGGCCGCGGCGACAGGGTTAGTCCTCCATGCCGAGGTCGATCGTGGTGCCCTCGAAGATCTTGTTGACGGTGCGGACGGCGCACATCTTGCCACACATGGTGCAAGTGCCCTCGGTGGCGGCGGGGGACTCCTCGTAGCGCTTCTTGCCCGTAACCGGGTCGAGCGCGCACTTCCACATGGCGTCCCAGTCGAGCTTGCGGCGTGCCTGGCCCATCTTGTCGTCCATGTCGCGGGCGTGGGGCACCTTTTTGGCGATGTCGGCGGCGTGTGCGGCAATCTTGGTGGCCATGAGGCCGTCGAGCACGTCCTGGGCGTTGGGCAGGCACAAGTGCTCGGCCGGCGTCACGTAGCACAGGAAGTCGGCGCCGGAGCTGGCGGAGATAGCGCCGCCGATGGCAGCGGTGATGTGGTCGTAGCCCACGCCGATATCGGTCACCAGCGGCCCGAGCACATAGAACGGGGCGTTGTGGCACAGGCGCTTCTGCAGTTTCATGTTGGCGGCGATCTCGTCGAGCGCCATGTGGCCCGGACCCTCGACCATAACCTGGACGCCGGCGGCCCATGCGCGCTTGCACAGCTTGCCCAGCTCGATCATCTCGGCGGTCTCGGTGGCGTCGTTGGAGTCGTAGAGGCAGCCCGGGCGACAGGAGTCGCCGAGCGAAATCGTCACGTCGTACTCGTGGCAGATTTCGAGCAGCTCGTCGTAGAACTCATAGAACGGGTTCTCGTTACCGGTGACCTCCATCCAGCCAAACAGCAGCGAGCCGCCGCGGCTCACGATGTTCATGAGGCGGCCGGTCTCCTTAAAGGTCTTTGTGACCGACTTGTTGATGCCGCAGTGGATGGTCATAAAGTCCACGCCGTCCTCGGCGTGCGCGCGCACGACCTCGAACAGGTCGTCCTTGGTAAGCTTGACCAGCGGCTTTTCCATGTAGCCGATGGCGTCGTACATGGGGACGGTACCTACCATGAGCGGCGTCTCGTCGATGAGCTGCTGGCGGAACTGGCGCGTCTTGCCCGAGTTGGAGAGGTCCATGATGGCGTCGGCGCCAAAGTCCTCGGCGATCTTGACCTTCTTCCATTCCTCGGCGGCATCGGCCTTGTCGCCCGAGATGCCCAAGTTCACGTTGACCTTGGTGGACAGGCCCTCACCGACGCCAAAGGCGCGCATGCCTTTTTTGATATGCACGATGTTGGCAGGAATGGCGATGCGGCCGTCGGCCACGCGCTCGCGGATGTACTCGGGGTCGCGATGCTCGCGCTCGGCGACCTCCTTCATCTGCGGTGTGATCTGCCCGGCGCGGGCGAAGTCGATTTGCGTGACGAGCTTGGGCTCGGTCTGTGTGCTCATTGGCACGGCTCCCTTCGTTGGCATTACCCATATCAGGTTTGCGGGTCAGGGCGGGCGCGCCCAATCTCAGCCTGCCGTCTTGTCCTGCAAGCCCCCCGTTTATGTAATGGGCTCAAGTATAGCTCGAATGGGTACGATTGGCCTAACGAGCGTGCCTGTGAGGAGGCGAACATGGAAGACAAGCATCTATATCGAGAGACGCAATGGGATGTATCGGCCGAGGAAAGCCGTGCGCACCATGGCCTTGTCGCGATCGGTTTTGCGGTGCTTGCCGTGCTGGTGATTGCCTTTTGTATCTGGACGTTTGGTGGTCGCGGCGGCGCTGCATGGGAGTTCGAGGCTGATGATAGCCTACCGATTATGACGGTGAGGAGTACTGGCGGTAATGCCAATACGCTCGCCGTTCCGGGCGATTATTGGTACCCGTGCGATGAGTTTGTGCAGTTGCAGCTGAGTGGTGGGTCTATTCCTGGTGAGGAAATCGAACGCGTGACGTATGATGCGACGTTCAAAACGTTGACGGTGAAGCTCAAAGATCAAGGGGATGTGCCCACGACGATGGATATCGCGCTGACGGAATGGCGCCTGGAGCCCCCGTCGGGTGTTGCGGTGTCCGAGGTCGAGCACGTCAAGATTGTCTATCAGGACGGTTCGACAAACGGGATTGCAAAGGCCGACGGTCTAGCAGAATAGGTGTCGAGCCTAGCAGCCAATTCATAAAAGTTGCGGTGGAATAGTTCCTGATTGTGCGAAAAAGGCTCAAATAGGAATTATTCCACCGCAAGTTATATAGAGAAGGCTGAGCGGGTCAGTGTTGGGTGCCGGCTCTAGAGCATCTGTTCGTTGATGAACATGAGGGTGCCTAGGTATGAGAGCTCGGGGACGTGGCGATAGCCGATGTTGAATGCGGTAAGTTCGCTTGCATCCTCGAGCTTGTTTTCTGCCATCCACCGCACCATGGAGCCGCGCGCCTTTTTGCTGGCGGTCGACCGTTGGATGGGCTTCCCGTTGCGGATACCCTCGCCAAAGAGGCACGTGACGGCTGTGGCGTCGCCCGCGAGGTGGGGCAGAACGGCTTTGGCATACTCTACGCTGGCGAGGTTGACGATCGTGGTGTTTGAACCTGCCGGGGCGATAGCCCGCGCGAGCTTATCGCTCCAAAATGCGTAGAGGTCTCGGGTACCGTCGACGACAAGCTTCGCGCCCATCTCCAGCCGATACGGTTCGACGGCATGAAAGGGACGAACGCACCCGTAGAGGCCGGAGAGGATCCACAGATGGTCTTGCAGCCATGCGAGCTGTGCGGAATCCATCACCTCGGGTGCCATGCTCTGGTATTGAATGCCGTGATAGGACATGACGGCAGGGGAGAGGTGACGGGCGAGTGCGGGATTGTCGAGATCGCCGCTTTTCAGGATGGGCCAGAACTCATGCAGTGTGTTGAGGCAAGGTCCCAGCAGTTTGTCACTCACGTTCCACAGCGCCTGCAGGCCGCCGCTGCCTTCATTCCGCTCGATATCTAGCAGTGCGCGGTGGAGGCGAGCCGTCTCGCGCACAAAGGGTGGGATGCCCAGGACTTCAAAAGCATCTTGGGCCGCGCGCATCTGCTTGGCGGGCGAAATGATGACCTGCAGCATGGACTCTCCTCTGCCAAAAAAGTTGCGGTGGAATACGGTCTGTTTTGGCCGTTTATGGGCCAGTTTAGTCCGTATTTCACCGCAACTGATGAAGGACTAGTTAGGCGCGCTCGAGGAAGGCCTTGTAGCCGCGGTAGGCCTCGTAGATGTCGGCCTTGTTGGCGACCTCCCACAGGGCGTGCATCGACAGGACGGCAACGCCGGAGTCGATGACGTTCATGCCGTACTTGGCCATGATGTAGGCGATGGTGCCGCCGCCGCCCGCATTGACGCGGCCGAGCTCACAGGTCTGGAAGTCCACGCCAGCCTCGTCCATGATGTCGCGGACGAGGGCCACGTACTCGGCATCGGCGTCGTTGGAGCCACCCTTGCCGCGGCTGCCCGTGTACTTGTTAAAGCACAGGCCGCGACCCATAAAGGCGGCGTTTTTGGTCTCGAACTTGCCAGCGTAGCCCGGGTCGAAGCCGGCGGACACGTCGGAGGAGAGCATGCGGCTGCGGGCGAGTGCGCGGCGCAGGGCCAGCGGGCTATCCTCGCCGGCGAGCGTCATGATCTCGGCGACGGTGTTCTCGAAGAAGCGGCTCGTCATACCGGTGGCACCCACAGAGCCGATCTCCTCCTTGTCGACGATGAGCGTGATGCTCGTGCGCTCCACGTTGGCGACGTCGATTTGGGCAAGCATGGAGGGGTAAGCGCAGACGCGGTCGTCGTGGCCATAGCCCAAAATCATGGAGCGGTCGAGGCCCATGTCGCGGGCGGGACCGGCGGGCACGACCTCGATCTCGGCGGAGAGGAAGTCCTCCTCCTCGACGTCATACTGCTCCTTGAGGATGTCCAGGAACATCTGCTTGACGGGCTCCTTGGGGGCGTCCTTGTCGTCCTCATCGAACTTGACGGGGCGACCACCCACGATCACGTCGAGGATCTCGGCGTCGACGGCATCTTTGGCGGGCTTGGACATCTGCTCGCTCGAGAGGTGGATCAGCAGGTCGGAGATGGTAAAGACCGGGTCGTCGGCCTTGTCACCGATGTTGATGTCGACGGTGGTGCCGTCCTTTTTGCAGATGACGCCCACGAGTGCAAGCGGGGAGGCCACCCAGTGGTAGCTCTTGACGCCGCCGTAGTAGTGCGTGTCGAGGTAGGCCATGTCGCCGGCCTCGAAGGCGGGATTCTGCTTGAGGTCCAGGCGCGGCGAGTCCACGTGGGCGCCCAGGATGTTAAAGCCCTGCTCGAGCGGGGCGGTGCCCAGGTTGACGAGCATAAGGTCTTTGCCGTGGTTGGCGGCGTATACCTTGTCGCCGACCTTGAGCACGCGGCCCTCGGCAATCACGGTCTCCAGATTGACGTAGCCCGCCTCCTCGGCCATCTTGATGCCGGTCTTGACGCACAGGCGCTCGGTCTTGTTCTCGCTCAAAAACTGCTTATAGCCGCGGCAAAGCTCCTCGAGCTCCTCGACTTGCTGTGGCGTGTACTTTTTCCATGCGCAGGGACGCTCCATGACGCAGGCTCCTTTCGGATCGATCGTGCTGGTTGATGTACCGTGAGCCATCGTATCACGCGCGGGCTCACGTTGGCGGGGGAGCTTGATGTGCGGTGGCCGCGGGGCGGGGAGCGTGTAAACTGGTGTGAGCAAACCGTGCCCAGCCCAAAGCGAGGTATTCAATATGTCTGACAAGCGCCGCACCTTTGCCGTCATCGACGGCAACTCGCTCATGCACCGCGCCTTCCACGCCGTGCCGCCCACCATGAACGCGTCGGACGGTCGTCCCACCAACGCGATTTTTGGCTTTTTGAATATGTTCCTCAAGATGATTGACGCCTTTAATCCCGACGGTGTGGTCGTGGCGTTTGATAAGGGCAAGCCGCGCGTGCGCATGGAGATGCTGCCGCAGTATAAGGCGCAGCGCCCGCCCATGGACCCCGACCTGCACGCGCAGTTCCCTATGATCAAGGAGCTGCTCACCGCGCTCAACGTGCCGATTCTGCAGTCTGAGGGCTGGGAAGGCGACGATATCCTGGGAACCATGGCGCGCCTGGGTGAGGAGGCCGGCTGCGACATGCTACTGGTGACCGGCGACCGCGACATGTATCAACTCGTGACCGAGCACGTCAACGTGGTCTCGACCCGCAAGGGCCTGTCCGACGTGGCGATTATGACGCCCGAGAGCGTGGACGACCTGTATCACGGCATTACGCCGGCGCTCGTGCCCGATTTTTACGGTCTGAAGGGCGATACGTCGGACAACATACCCGGCGTACCGGGCATCGGCCCCAAAAAGGCGAGCGCGCTCATTGCACAGTACGGCAGCTTGGACGAGGTCATCGCGCATGCCGACGAGGTCAAGGGCAAGATGGGCGAGAACCTGCGTGCACACATCGACGACGCGCTGCTGAGTCGCAAGGTGGCGACCATCCGCACCGATGCACCCGTTGAGCTCGATTTTGAGGCGACGTCCTTCCCGGCGTTTTCTGCCGATGAGGTTTCCGCGGCGCTGGGTACGCTTGGTATCACCGCCATGCAGAACCGTTTCTTGGCGCTGATCGGCGGCGAGGGCGGGGCTGCTGCTGCCTCCAGTGTGTTTGAGATACCTGCGATGGTTCGCGCAGCCGCCGGCGATGCTGACGCGCTTGGTGCCGTTGCGGCTGAGGTCTCCCGCGCGATTGATGCCGGCGAGTGGGTCGCCGCCGTGGTGGACGACGACAAGGAAGAGGGCGCGCTCTTTGGACTGACGCGCACGCTGTGGTTGGCGACGTCCAAGGGCCTGTTCGCGCTCGAGGAGGGCGACGGCGGTACCACTGCCGTAGTCGATGGCTTCAACTTCGCCCACGGCGTGATTGCCGGCGTGCTTGCGCGTCTGTTTATGGAGGGTCGCGTGGCGAGCCCGGATATGAAGGCGTTGTTGCACGAGCTTTCGCCTATCGATTCCTCTGAGCCCGAGCTCATGGATCCGCTCGCTGCCGATTCCACCCGTATCTTCGATACCGTGGTGGCGGCCTACTTGCTGGATTCCGACCGCTCCGAGTTTGACGAGGCGTATCTTGCCGATACCTATCTGCAGATGTCGCTGCCTGCTGCCCGCGGCGCGGAAGGCGCCGGCGAGGACGCGCCTGTACCCGCTGCTCGCACGGCGGCCCTGACGCTGGCGCTCGTGGCCCCGCTGCGCGACCGCATGGCGCGTGAGAATGCCGCTAACGTGTTCGATGGCATTGAGATGCCGCTCGTGCCGGTGCTTGCCAAGATGGAGCGCGCGGGCATGCTCGTGGACCCCGACCGTCTGCACAGTCTGTCCGAGGGTCTGGCGACCCAGATCACCGAGGTCGAGCGCAGCATTCGCGACCTGGCGGGTGACGAGACCTTTAATATTGGTAGTCCCATGCAGCTGTCGCATGTGCTCTTTGATGTGATGGGGCTTCCGACCAAGGGTCTCAAGAAGACTAAGCGCGGCTACTATTCGACCAACGCCAAGGTGTTGAGCGACCTTGCGCGTGACCACGAAATCGTGCGTCTGATCTTGGACTGGCGTGAGAAGTCTAAGATCAAGTCCACCTATCTGGATACGCTGGGCCCGCTACGCCGTGGTGACGGCCGTGTGCACACCACGTACAACCAGACCATCACCGCGACGGGGCGTCTGTCTTCGAGCGACCCGAACCTGCAGAACATCCCGACGCGCTCGGAGCTGGGGCGTACCGTCAAGACGGCGTTTTCGGCAGGCGAGGGCAGCGTCTTTTTGGCGGTGGACTACTCGCAGATCGAGTTGCGTCTGCTGGCGCATCTCTCGGGTGACGAGCACTTGGTGCGCGCCTTTAACGAGGGCGAGGACTTCCATGCCGAGACGGCGGCGCGCGTGTTTGGAGTGCCGGTGTCCGAGGTGACACCCGACCTGCGCAGCCGCGCCAAGGCCGTGAACTTTGGCATCGTGTATGGTCAGCAGGCCTACGGCCTGTCGCAGTCGCTGCATATCTCGATGGCCGAGGCGCGCGACATGATCGACCGCTACTACGAGGCCTACCCGGGCGTGCGTACGTTCCTCGACAACGTGGTGGCGCGCGCCAAGCAGACGGGCTACGCCGAGACCATGTACGGCCGCCGTCGTCATATTCCGGAGCTCAAGGCCAAAAATCCGCAACTCCGCGGTTTTGGCGAGCGCACGGCCATGAACCACCCCATGCAGGGCACCGCCGCCGACATCATCAAGATCGCGATGGCCCGCGTAAGCTGCCGTCTGGAAGAGGAGGGCTTTGCCGCTCACATGATCCTGCAGGTACACGACGAACTGGACTTTGAGTGCCCCATCGACGAAGTCGAGCGCCTAACCACCATGGTTCGCGACGTCATGGAGCACGTAGTAGACCTCCGCGTACCGTTGATCGCCGAAGCCAGCACCGGCATAACCTGGGCCGACGCCAAATAAAGACGTATCGACAACTCCAAAGTAACCAAAACCAGAAGGGGGCTCCTTACCAACAAGGAGCCCCCTTCATCCAAATATATTCAGCTAAGTATCTAGACACTCAAGACGCCATCTAGGCGACATGAACGAATATGTAGCCATGCCCGGCGCCGGCCGTTTGATTTTTGTAGATTCCGCACGAGCCGAAGAGCACTAAATGTGCTCTTCGAGCGAGCCCAGGACCTGACCGAGCGAAAAGTTAACCCATGCCACCCGGCCAGGTCCGACGAGCCACGTTAACGAGCCGCCAAGATGGCGTCGATGAGCGTCAGTACGCCCCCGTCGTTGTTGCTCGGAATACGCCACTTGGCATGCGCGTTCATGTGCTCCTCGGCATTGTCCACGATAAAGCTATGCCCGACGCGCTCCAGCATGGGGATGTCGTTGTACGTATCGCCCACGGCAGCGGCGTCGGCGATATCGATGTCCAGGCGCTCGCAGAGATGAGCCACGCCCGACCCCTTGTCGACGCCCAGATTCATAAAGTCGATCCACTCGCGGCCCGCATTGGTGACGTAGAGTCGGTCCGAGAATGCCGGGTTGTAGTCCTCGCGAAACGCCGGCTCGGCATCGTAGGCGGGGAAAAAGATTGAGATCTTATTGGACTCGATATCAAGGCCCTCAAAGCTGTCGACGTAGTTGATTGTGTTGTAGTACACGCTGATCTCGTCGTGGTACTGATGGTCGCGGGCGAGCACATAGAACTCGTCGTAGCAGCACAGGACGGGAACGGCGCGCGGGTCCTCCGAGGCACGAACGAGCACCTGCTGATACAGCGCCACATCGATGTTGCTCTTATAGATATAACTGCCGCGATAGATGACGCAGGCTCCGTTGTCGGGACAAAAAGCAAGGCGGTTCTTAATGCTCTCGAACATTTCCTCGAGTTTGGGGGCAGGGCGTCCGCTGGCGGGGCAGAATACAATGCCTGCGTCGGCGAGCTTGTCCAGGCGCTCATCAAGACCCTGCGGCAACACGCGCTCGTCGGTGAGTAGCGTCTTGTCCATGTCGACGGCGAGAATCTTAATGTTTCCGATATTGGTGTCCGATTCGTAAGTTTGCATAAAAGCGCGCCTTTCGTTTCGAAATTGTTTCAGACGTTATAACCATCAACCAGTAACCGAGCGTATTGTCGCAGGAACGGAGCGTATTTGCACTGCAATTCACAAAGTAATGAAAAAACTTTTCAGAAATTTGAATTTGTCGCTTGTGCTGCTGGCACTTTAGCGTAATATAGCGAATATCGAAAACGGAGACGGAAAAACAACCGCTTACCGAGGAAAAGGTACCGTTTACGATATATGAATTGCGCCCGGCGATAGGTGAAAGGAGAGGCAGATGCAGTTCGTAAAGATCATCACCACTGCAGACAATGCCATCCGACGCCAGCGCGCAATTTCCCGACGACGATAACAATCGTCTCTGTCCCCATGGGGCGAATTGCCTCAACAGAGTCATTTTGAGGTCGTTGGGTTTTAGCACGATATTGCTGCATGTTTCTAGGGCATGTATGTGCTGATTTTTGCTATTTAACCTGATATTGCACGGTATTCGACCTTGAAATGACTTGCAACTGACCGATGTTCTAACTAGCTACCAAGGGCGAAAGGAAACAGCCATGAGCAAGGAAAAAGTCGTTCTCGCATATTCCGGTGGTCTTGATACATCCGTATGTGTCAAGTGGCTCCAGGACGAGAAGAATCTCGATGTCGTTTGCGTCTGCGGCAACGTGGGCCAGGAGGAGACCGGCCTGGACGCCAAGAAGCAGAAGGCGCTCGACCTGGGCGTTCTTGATTGCCAGGTGCTCGACCTGCGTGACGAGTTCTCCGATGAGTTCCTGACCAAAGCCATCGCCGCAAACTCCATGTACGAGAATAAGTACCCGCTGCTCTCCGCCCTGTCTCGCCCGCTGCTTGCCAAGAAGCTCGTCGAGGTCGCTCACGAGTTTGGCGCGACCTACGTCGCCCACGGCTGCACCGGCAAGGGTAACGACCAGGTTCGTTTTGAGGCTGCCGTCAAGGCCCTCGACCCCGAGCTTAAGGTTATCGCTCCGGTTCGCGAGTGGGATCTGAAGTGCCGTCCCGACGAGGTCGCCTATGCTCACGCCCACAACGTGCCGGTTCCCGAGGGTGCCAACGACAACCCCTATTCCATCGATGATAACCTGTGGGGTCGTGCCATCGAGTGCGGTCACCTGGAGGATCCCTGGAACGAGCCGCTCGACGACGCTTGGGTTATGACCAAGAACCCCGAGGACACGCCGGACACTCCGACCTACACCGAGATTGAGTTTGAGGCCGGCAAGCCTGTCGCCGTCGACGGCAAGAAGATGAAGCTCTCCGAGATCGTCATCGCCCTCAACAAGATCTCCGGCGACAATGGCTTTGGCCGTCTCGATCTGGTCGAGGATCGCCTGGTGGGCCTTAAGAGCCGCGAGTGCTACGAGGTTCCCGGCGCCCTGACGCTCATCACCGCCCACAAGGCGCTCGAGGACATCTGCGTCGAGGGCGACCTGCTCAAGACCAAGATCAAGCTCGAGCAGGATTGGGCCACCGCCGTGTACAACGGCCAGTGGTACAGCCCGCTCAAAAACGCGCTCGATGCCTTTATGGCCGATACCCAGAAGTTCGTGACCGGCACTGTCCGTCTGAAGTTCTTTAAGGGCAACTGCCATGTCGTCGGCCGCAAGAGCCCCTTCAGCCTCTACGACTACGGTCTGGCTACCTACGACCGCGACACCACGTTTGACGAGAAGGCCAGCGCCGGCTTTATCGAGATCGATACGCTGTCGCTCAAGACGTGGGCAAAGGTCCAGGGTCCCAGCTCCGCTGCCGCCCAGGCCTAACGCCTCCTTTCCTTGGTATCCGCGCGGCCCATCCGCGTGATACAAAACGGGCGCACGGGGTCCCTACCTTTCGTTATGCTTACTGACACTTCTTAACATCGGTGGCCCCTACGTTCCGCCCGCATATATGACGCCGCGCCTGCGGCTGAGTCCGAGCCCCGCCGGGGTTGTCCGGCGGGGCTCCTTCTATCAATTTGGCGGCTCTGTGCCTATATATATGAGGAGTATCCATTATGTTCAACGCTATCGCGCATGCCTTACTTGCCCTCGCGCCCGAGTTCGATGCTGCAAAGGTCGAGGACGTTCCTATGAGCCTAAAGGCCTGGATCGATGGTTCGCAAGGCAACATCCGGAGGGAGACGTTGGGCGCCAAGTGCCTGGTGCGTCACTTCTTTGCAAATTAGCAACATGGTCCCGCGCACGGTGGAGATTGTGTAAAACTAGCGGTTGAAAAATCGCTTTAGCGACATGGCGCATTGCTTTGGGCGCTTGTTTTGGTATTTGGAGAAAGGGGACGGTTCCATGGCTCTTTGGGGCGGTCGTTTTGAGGCGGGCGTGGCCGAGGTCACGCAGGAGTTTGGCGCGTCGCTGCCGGTCGACAAACATCTCTATAAGCAGGATATCGCCGGTTCTAAGGCGCATGCCAAGATGCTGGCGGCCCAGGGCATCATCAGTGCCGAGGATGAGCAGGCGATTGCCGAGGGCCTGACCGGAATCGAACAGGATATCGATGCCGGCAACTTCACCTTCGATATCAACGACGAGGACATCCATATGTCCATCGAGAGCGAGCTGACGCGTCGCATCGGCGAGGCCGGCAAGCGCTTGCATACCGGACGTTCGCGCAACGACCAGGTGGCGACCGATACGCGCCTGGGCGTCAAGGCGTTGGCCAAGGAGCTCATGGAGGCCAACCTGCAGTTGCGCCACGTGCTGGTGGATGCGGCCAAGAAGTACGACAAGGTGATTCTGCCGGGTTACACGCACATGCAGCATGCTCAGCCCGTGCTGCTGTCACATCATCTGCTGGCGTATTCCTGGATGTTCGCGCGCGACTTTACACGTCTGAAGGCCGCCTTTGATGCCGCCGACAACTGCCCGCTGGGTGCTGCCGCGCTTGCCGGTACGAGCTATCCGCTCGATCGCCAGATGACGGCTGCCGAACTTGGCTTTGCGGGCGTGATTCCCAACTCGCTCGATGCGGTTTCCGACCGTGATTTCCTGCTCGATCTGCATTACGCCGGATCCGTCATGGCGATGCACCTGTCGCGTCTTTCCGAGGAGATCGTGCTGTGGTCGAGCTCCGAATTTGGCTTTATCACGCTTTCAGACTCCTACTCCACCGGCTCGTCTATCATGCCGCAGAAGAAGAACCCCGACTTTGCCGAGCTTATCCGCGGCAAGAGCGGTCGCGTGTACGGCAACCTGGTGCAGCTGCTGGTAACCATGAAGGGCTTGCCGCTTGCTTATAACAAGGACTTGCAGGAGGACAAGGAGAGCGCGCTCGATACCGCCCATACGCTCATGCAGTGTCTGTCGGTTATGGCCGGTATGATTTCGACTTGGACCGTCAACGAGGATGCCATGGCGCGCGAGTGCGGCGTGGGGCACCTTGCCGCCACCGATGTTGCCGATTACCTGGCTAAGCGTGGTCTGCCGTTCCGCGAGGCACATGCCGTGGTGGGCCATCTGGTCCTGATGTGCGAGAAGCGCGGCTGCAATCTTGAGGACCTGCCGTTTGAGGTGTTCCAGGAGGCAAGCCCGCTCTTTGAGCGCGACATTACCGAGGCGCTCGACATCCCGTCGATTGTCGCCGCGCGCACGACCGAGGGCGGCACCGCCCCTGCCGCCGTTGCCGTGCAGCTGCAGCGTGCCGAGGCGCAGCTCGTGGCCGACGAGGGCGTGTTTGGATCGCTGACTAAGGTCGTCGAGATGGGTCACGGGGCAAAGTAGAGGTTTGGCTGAAGCCGTTTTGGCCATTTATTGAGGAATCGTTTTTGCTTTACGGGCGTCTGCTGTTGTGGGCGTCCGTATTTTGTTGCTATGGGGGAGGGGCTTGTCGAGAACTTCTGTAGGACCTTTGGGCAGGTTGTGAAGGGGGTACGTTCGCGGGCGGCAACCGACCGTCTGCTCTGTTCGATGCGGTTGATGGGCAGTCGGATGGTACTCTAATCGGGCTTCGAAACAGAAGTGACACATATGGAGCGCTTTAATAAATTGCAACGTTTCAATAAACAGCTTTTTGTTTAACTGCAGCTAAAACTCTGTTACGATGCAGTCCAGGCGGGTGCCGGAATGGGACTTGGGCACGCGCGAACCTACTTGAAAGGCTACCTTATGGCTATCGAGAAGACCTTCATCATGATTAAGCCCGACGCCGTGCGCGACCGCAAGATCGGCGAGATTGTTGCTCGCATTGAGCGCAGCGGCCTTGTCATCGAGCGCATGGAGATGACCACGCTCGAGCGCGCTACCGTCGAGGAGCACTACGCCCATCTGGCCGACAAGCCCTTCTTTGGCGGTCTCTGTGACTTTATGACGAGCGGTCCGGTCGTCAAGATGGTCGTTTCCGGTCTCTCCGCTGTTGCTAAGATGCGCACCCTCATGGGCGCTACTAATCCGCTTGACGCTGCTCCTGGTACCATCCGCGGTGACTTTGCCGTCGATGTCAACGCCAACGTGATCCACGGCTCCGACTGCCTGGAGAACGCCGAGATTGAGATCAAGCGCTTCTTTGGCTAAACCAGCTTTGACTCCTTAAAGCTGTTAGCGTGTGGCTTGGGCGCCGCGGAACTCCATCCGCGGCGCCCTTTTATTCCAAAATCTATGAAGGGGCCCGCTCGGTCATGAGTTCCGAGCGGGCCCCTGCTGTTAGCTTGTGGCACTGAGTGGTTTAGGCCTCGTCGACGACCTTGAGGCCGCGCGTGTGGTCGATCTCGTTGAGGAGGTTAACGCGACGCTCGTGACGACCGCCCTCAAACTCGGCGTCGAGCCACTCGTCGACAATCATCTTGGCGAGCTCGGAGCCCACGACGCGAGCACCAAAGGCGAGCACGTTGGTGTTGTTGTGCATGCGCGAGAGCTTGGCGCTGAAGGGTTCGGAGCACACGACGGCGCGTACGCCCTCGACCTTGTTGGCAGCCAGACTAATCCCGACACCGGTTCCACAGATGAGGATGCCCAGGTCGACGTCGCCGTTGGCAACGGCCTTACCCACCTTGTAGCCGGCGATGGGGTAGTCAAAGCTCTCGGAGGTGTCGGTGCCAAAGTTCACGACCTCGCAGCCGCGCTCCTTCAGGTGCTCGGAAATGATGTTCTTGAGCTCGACGGCGGCGTGGTCGTTACCGATACCGATCTTCATGGATGGTTCCTCTCTTGTCTGTGCGGCGCAAATGCTAAAGGTGTTTACCGCGTTCGACTGCATGATAGCGCGACTTTTGCGTAAACGCTCGAGCGTTTTTTGGTCAAACGCTTTAGCATGCGACAAGACCGGTTTCTCATGAATGAATGCCGTCAGTTTGCGCCTGAATGCCGTCTACCGGAACCTGGGTTGCGGTTTTTGATGCATTGTTATCAAATAAAAGAGCTAATTATTATTGAGAGCCCAGCCCGTTATACAAGTAGGAGATACCTATGCCTGCCGATTCCCTTCGTGATGCCGCGTTTTGCGATGTTTTGAACCGCGAGCTTGTCTGCGCGCTCGGCTGTACCGAGCCCATTGCCGTTGCCTATGCAGCGGCACTGGCGAGCCAGACGCTCGGTTGCGAGCCCGATCATATGGATGTTGCCTGCTCGGGCAACATCATCAAGAACGTCAAGAGCGTGACCGTGCCCAACTCGGGCGGTATGCACGGTATTGAGGCCGCGGCCGTGCTGGGTGCCGTGGGCGGCGACGCTAAGAGCGCGCTCGAGGTGCTCGAGAGCGTTAACGATGAAGACCGCGCTCGCGTGGCCGAGCTCCTCGCCGACGCCGGCTACTGCGATGTGTCGCTTGTCGAAGGTGTGCCCAACCTCTACATCAAGGTGACTGCGACGGCCGGGGGCCATACCGCGGTCGTCGAGATTACCGATCACCACACTAATGTCACGTGCCATACGCTCGATGGTATTCCGGTATGCGGCAAGTCGGCGGGGGAGTGTGCCGCCTGCGCCGAGCGCGTGGTGGCCGAGCGTGCGGCGGATAAGGCCGATGCCCCTATGAGCATTGAGTCCATCATCGACTTTATCGAGGACGGTGACATTGAGGACGCCCGCGCTGCCGTTGAGCGTCAGATTGAGCTGAATGGCGCAATCAGTGCCGAGGGCCTTGCGCACGCTTGGGGCGCCGAGGTGGGTCGTACGCTGCTGGGTGCTCGTGCCGATGACGTCGCCTGCCGTGCCCGTGCCCGTGCGGCCGCCGGGTCCGACGCCCGCATGAACGGCTGCGCGCTGCCGGTCGCCATTGTGTGCGGCTCGGGCAATCAGGGCATTACCTGCGCATTGCCCGTCATGGAGTATGCCGAGTACCTGCGTTGCGACCACGAGCGCCTGGTGCGCGCCGTGATGCTGTCCGATCTTATCGCCGTGCATATCAAGAGCTATATTGGTGCGCTCTCGGCGTTTTGCGGTGCTATTTGCGCCGCGTGCGGCGCCGGCGCTGCGATTACCTGGCTGTGCGGTGGCACGCGCGAGCAGATTGGCGCGACGGTCTCGAATACGCTCGGTAACGTGGGCGGCATCGTGTGCGATGGCGCCAAGGCGAGTTGCGCGGCTAAGATTTCCGCTGCCGTTGATGCTGCGATTCTGGGCCACGATATGGCCATGCAGGGCCGCGGCTTCCGCGCCGGCGAGGGTCTCATTCAGGATACCGTCGAGCAGACGATTGCCAGCATGGGCTACGTGGGCCGCGTGGGCATGAAGGACACCGACATCGAGATCCTCAACATCATGATCGGCAAAACCCAGGTCTGTTAAGACAGTTCGTCGGCTACTTGGTGCTCGTAGAAGGCCTCTACTACGGCGTTAAAGTCGCGGGCGAAGTCTTCCATGGTTCCGCGCCAGGTGGCTCGGCTGGGCTTGCCCTGGCCCACATAGGCGGTTTGGATGCCGCAATCGGGGGACGGGAAGTCGCGTTTGGGATCGTTGCCCACCATAAGGACCTCTTGCGGCTCGAGCCCCATCACCTGAAGCTGCTCTAGATAGTAGGTGGCATCGGGCTTGCAGCGGGTGGCGTTTCCCATGTGCGTCACGAGCTCAAAGGGGGCGTCGGCCAGGTCGCCCCAACCCATGCGGCATTCGATGGCCCCCTGCGGAAAGCTGGGGTTGGTAAAGAGCGCGCAGCGCAGCCCAGCGTCCTGCACGGCCTGAAGTGCGGCGTGTGCGCCCGGCATAGCATGGGCGTTGATGACGTCGTCATTCTTGTGGGGAAGAACTTCTCGATCGTAGTAGGTAAATGCCTCGTAGATCATGGGGTCGGAGAGGCAGATACCACATCTGCGCTCGACCTCGGTCTGGTAAAACTCAAGATTGGTGCGATTGTCCGTGCCGCTGCGGCGATTGGCATTGAGGTCGACCAGGATGGTGCCGAGACGCGCCATCGTGCCACCACGGCTGCGACGTCCGATGTCCGCGAGCATCGAAGAGACATCCTTAAAATAGCGAAGGATGAACGCGTTGAGGTTGATGCTAAGAAGCGTCTCGTCCATATCGAAAACGACTGCTTTGAGCACGCGGGCACCTTTCTCGAAAAATCGATCTAGAATCGTTGGCTCCGGATACTTTACCCCAAAGCCGAATGCCTGGCTGGTTATCGTCAAGTTGCGGAGACGTGTGTTCATAAGATTACGAAAAAGTCTCCACACGAGTAAAAAATCGCAGTTCACGCTTGAAATCGAACTCATTTCCCCGTAACCTATACGAACGTGATTGCATAAGCGTCACATTAGTATCTGTCGGCTCCCGAGTGTTCCTAAACGTTGTGTGCTTGTCGCACCCTTCTGTAGGTCCTAGCAATCGGGGCCCCGTAGTTCGAAAGGGGTCCACCTTTGAGTGAGATTCAGAACTCGTCCATTTTCTCTCTTGACGATGTCAACGAGGAGGAGATGAACAACCTCATCGACGGTACGATTACCGACTTTGATGAGGGCGATCTCGTTAACGGCACTGTCGTTAAGATCGAGCATGACGAGGTGCTCGTTGACATCGGATTCAAGTCCGAGGGCGTTATCCCGGTCCGCGAGCTGTCCATCCGCAAGGACGCTAACCCTGCAGACATCGTTGCACTCGGCGATCCCATCGAGGCTCTGGTTCTCCAGAAGGAGGACAAGGACGGTCGTCTGGTCCTGTCCAAGAAGCGTGCCGAGTACGAGCGTGCTTGGAACCGCATCGAGGAGAAGTTCAACTCCGGCGAGAACGTCGAAGGCGAGGTTATCGAGGTTGTCAAGGGCGGCCTGATCCTCGACATCGGCCTGCGTGGCTTCCTGCCTGCTTCCCTCGTCGACCTCCGTCGCGTCAAGGACCTCACCTCCTACATGGGCACCCGCATCGAGGCCCGCGTTATCGAGATGGACCGCAACCGCAACAACGTCGTCCTCTCCCGTCGCGTCGTGCTCGAGGAGTCCCGTAAGGCCGAGCGCTCCGAGATCCTGTCCAAGCTCAAATCTGGCATGCGTCTCCAGGGCACCGTTTCCTCCATCGTCGACTTCGGCGCCTTCGTCGACCTCGGCGGCATCGACGGCCTCATCCACATCTCCGAGCTCTCCTGGAACCACGTCAACCATCCTTCCGAGGTTGTCAAGGTCGGCCAGGAGGTCGAGGTCGAGGTTCTCGACGTCGATCTCAACCGCGAGCGCATCTCCCTGGGTCTCAAGCAGACCACCGAGGATCCGTGGCGTGCACTGGTCAAGAAGTACCCCGTCGGCGCTATCGTCGAGGGCACTGTGACCAAGCTTGTCCCGTTCGGCGCTTTCGTCGACCTGGGCGAGGGCATCGAGGGCCTGGTTCACATCTCCGAGATGGCCAACAAGCACGTCGATCAGCCTTCTCAGGTCACCCACGTGGGCGACAAGGTTCAGGTCAAGGTCATGGAGATCGACCTCGACCGTCGTCGTATCTCCCTGTCCATGAAGTCCGCTGCTGAGACTCTGGGCGTCGAGATCGAGGTTACCCCGCTTCCTTCCGAGAAGAAGGACGAGGAGACCGACGCCGAGTAAATCGGTTTGACGATCACTTGTTTTAAGGGATCCGTCCGTAATGGACGGGTCCCTTTTTGCATTTGGTGCCGAGATACGCGATGCTGCCCATGCTGTACACAGGCTATTTGGTTGTCGGTGCATGAAAAAATGCCGACATCCCGCCTCGGGGAGGAGGCGGGAACGCACCGAGTAGACGGAGGGGTGCGGAGCGCGGTCGCGTCTCGACTGACGACGTTGCCCATCGACAACCCTATTGTACTGCATGGCGTGGTTCTTGGTTTATCGTGTCGAGCGTTTGCGTTGTGCCATTGCCTGCGGCAACGGTGTGTTACACTCTTGCACTGCTGAGTGGGCCAGACGGTCGCGCGATGTGCTGCTTGCAGTACGCGTGAGGAAAGTCCGGGCTCCAGAGGGCGGGATGCCGGCTAACGGCCGGGCGGAGTGATCCGACGGAAAGCGCCGCAGAAAAGAAGACTCCCACCTGCGCCGCAAGGCGTAAAGGGAAAAGCTGAAACGGTGGTGTAAGAGACCACCAGCGTCGTGGCAACACGGCGGCTTGGCAAGCCCCATCCGGAGCAAGCGCGAATAGGAACGCTATGGGCCGGCCCGGTCCGCGTTCGGGTAGCGTGCGTGGAACTGCACGGTAACGTGCAGACAAGATAAATGACCGTTCACGACAGAACCCGGCTTATAGGCCCACTCAGCAACTATGTTGACGCTGCGACGGCGTCAGCTGGCCGATTTGGCGCTCATTCGTCGGTCGCCGCCATAAGGCGTGCTCCCTCCTCTTTCGGGCCAAATCGACTCAGCTGACGCCGTCTCGCTGTCTTTGCCTGGTCATTGACGTTGCCGTTCTATTTACTGGGGTTATCGGTACGGCCTTTGCCGTATTATTGAGGCTGTTTGTTGCTTTGCTTGTTGTTGAGGGGCTTTGTTGGACAGCTATTTTACTTTGCAATCGAATATTGAGGCTTCGGGCGAGTTTGTGGACCGCAAGAGCCGGTTTATTGCGCAGCTGGTCCATATTGAGTCCGAGGATGAGGCGAATGCCTTTATCGAGATGGTTCGCAAACGTCATTACGACGCTCGACACAATGTTCCCGCGTGGATTTTGGTCGATGGACGCGAGCGCCAGAGCGATGATGGTGAGCCGAGCCGCACGAGTGGTATGCCGACGCTCGAGGTTTTGCGCGGCGCGGAGCTCAAAAATGTTTGCTGCGTAGTGACGCGCTATTTTGGTGGCACGCTGTTGGGGCCTGGTGGCTTGGTACGCGCCTATACCGCGGCGACGCAGGCGGCGGTGGCCGCGGTTCAGGAGGCCGGGCAGATCGTTGAGATGACGAGCGTCGTGCCGGTTGACGTGCATGTGGCCTATCCGCAGTACGAGCAGGTGCTTCGTTTGGCGCAGGATTCGGGTGCCAAGGTTTCGGATACCGATTACGCGGATGCCGTGACGATTCACTTGGTGTTCAAAGCTGGGGAGCAGGAGCCGTTTTGCGCTAAGATGCGCGAGCTTATGGCGGGGCGTGAGGAGATTGAGGTCGGAGCTCCCAAATTTGCCGAGTTCTAACGGCGACGGCCGGCGTGCTTTTGGATGGATCCTAAGCGCGCCGGCCGTCGTTTTACTGTTGCTGTCGATTACTCGGCGAGCTGCTTTAGCACATCACAGGCGATTTCGACGGCATCGTCGATGCAGCCGGGGCAGCTGCGGAGCGGACCCTTATCCGATCCGATGCCCTTGAGCGTGCCGCAGACGGTCGTCGTGTTCTTCTCGCCAAAACGCTTGGCAATCTCGCGCGACAGCTTGTAGGTCTGGCCTTTGGTCTTGGGGTTCTCCATGCCGTCGCTCATTACAAAGCCCATGATGGCAACAGCGCCCGAGATGGCGCCGCAGGTCTCGGTCATGCCACCCATGCCGGCGCCAAAGCCCTCGGTGAGGGTAAAGGCGGTCTGGGGGTCGAGCCCGACGGCAGGTGCGAGCGTGCAGGCAACGGCCTGTGCGCAGTTAAAGCCACGGGCGTGGTATTCGGCAGCCTGAGCCTGGCAGGCGGCGGTGTCGAGCTGGGTGGTATCGATCTGCTTCATCGTTGTCTCCTTGGTCACGGTGTACCCGCCTATGGTACCCGTGACGGGGCATGTAATCATCGAGAGCTTCATGTATGCCTCATTTTTATCTATCGAGCAAATGCCCAAGGCTTGAGATAAATACCCCTAATCAATTTGTCCCATAACCTACCTTGGGGATGGGTTGAGAGGGGTGCAGGGTAGCGGTATCGTGAACCGAATAAAACTAAAACCCAGGCAAGGGAGCTAGATATGAGCGAGCAGACTATCGGTACTACATGTGTTCAGGGCGGCTATCACCCGGGAGATGCGGAGCCGCGCCAGGTGCCCATCTACCAGTCCACCACGTGGAAGTACGACACGTCGGAGCACATGGGCAAGCTGTTTGACCTGGAGGAGTCTGGCTACTTCTACAGCCGTCTGCAGAACCCCACGTGCGATTTGGTTGCCGCCAAGATCTGCGAGATGGAGGGCGGCACCGCAGCGATGCTCACGAGTTCGGGCATGGCTGCGAACTTCCTCGCGATCTTTAACGTTGCCGGTGCCGGCGATCACGTGGTCGCAAGCTCTGCCATTTACGGCGGTACGTATAACCTGCTCGCCCACACCATGGGCCGCATGGGCGTGACCTGCACGTTCGTCGCTCCCGACTGCACCGATGAGGAGCTGGAAGCAGCCTTCCGGCCCAACACCAAGCTCGTCTTTGGCGAGACGATCGCCAACCCCGCCCTTGCCGTGCTCGATATTGAGCGCTTTGCCAAGGCCGCACATGACCACGGCGTGCCGCTGATGGTCGACAACACCTTCCCGACGCCCGTGATGTGCCGTCCCTTTGAGTGGGGCGCCGACATCGTTACGCACTCCACCACCAAGTACATGGATGGACACGCTGCCTATCTGGGCGGCGTGATCGTCGACCATGGCCAGTTTGACTGGATGGCTCATGCGGACAAGTTCCCGGGTCTCACCACGCCCGACGAGAGCTACCACGGCGTGACGTATGCCGAGAAGTTCGGTCGCGAGGGTGCCTTCATTACCAAGGCAACCGCTCAGCTCATGCGCGACCTTGGTCCCATGCAGAACCCGCAAGCGGCGTTTTTCCTGAATAGCTCGCTCGAGAGCCTGCATGTGCGCATGCCGCGTCATTGCGAGAACGGCCTGGCCGTTGCCAAGTTCCTCCAGAGCCATCCCAAGGTGCGCTTCGTGAGCTATCCGGGCCTAGAGGGCGACAAGTACTATGACCTGGCTCGGAAGTACATGCCCAACGGTACCTGCGGCGTCGTGAGCTTTGGCTTTAACGGTGGTCGCGCGGCGGCCGAGACCTTTATGAAGAGCCTCAAGCTCGCCCAGATCGCCACGCACGTGGCCGACGCCCGCACTTGCTGCCTGCATCCTGCTAACGCTACGCATCGCCAGATGAACGATGAAGAGCTCATCGCCTGTGGCATTTCCGTCGACATGGTACGCCTGTCGTGCGGCCTCGAGGACACGGCCGATCTGATTGCCGACCTTGAGCAGGCGCTCGAGCAGTGCTAGGCTAGCTCCGTACAAGGTGCCGATGCTGGCAGAAAGCTTCGGTGACCTTTTGTTCCGATTCCGTAGGCGGGGCCCCAATCGCGTCTGTTTGCAGGCGATTGGGGCCCCGTTTTTTTGCGTTGGGCCACTCGAAAGGATGGATATGGAGAAAACCGCAGAGCAGCTGCGCCGCGAGCACATTGCCCTAGAGGGCGATACTCATGGCAAGAACAAATGGGCGATTCTGTTTACCGTGCTCATCATGACGTTTATGTCGTGTCTGGATTCGACCGTCGTGACCGTGGCACTGCCCGTGATGCAAAAGGAGCTGGGCGTGGGCCTCGACCGCATTCAGCTGGTGAGCTCGGTGTATCTGCTTGCGACGTGCGTGGCCATGTTGCCGTTTGGTCGTTTGGGCGACGTGCGCGGCAAGGTGGGCGTGTTCCAGCTGGGCGTCATTGTCTTTACGCTCGGCTCGTTGCTGTGCGGCCTTTCGGCCTCGCTCGAGGTTCTTATTCTGGCACGCATCGTTCAGGGCGTCGGTTGCGCGGCGGCCATGGCTAACAACATGGGTATCATCACCGAGTCGTTTCCGGCGCGCGAACGAGGTCGTGCCATGGGTATTCTCGCGACCTTCGTGGCCCTCGGCATGATGTGCGGCCCCGTGCTCGGCGGCATGCTGGTGGCAAGCTTTCCCTGGGAGAGCATCTTCCTCATCAACCTGCCCATTGGCGTCATCTCGTTTATTGTGGGGCTCTATACGCTGCCGCATGTTAAGCCGGAAGCCGGCGAGCGCCCCATGTCCCTGTTTGAGGCTGCTCGTCGCTGCTTTGCAAATTCGGCCTTTACCATCAACCTTGCCTGCATGCTTATCGTGTTCGTTGGTATTGGCGCATCCGAGTTTATCCTGCCGTTCTATTTTCAGGACGCCCACGGCTTTGGTTCTGACATTTCCGGATTGCTTTTTTTGGCGCTGCCGATGGTGAATGCCTTTATCGGTCCGCTTTCGGGTACGGTTTCGGACCGTGTTGGCTGCGAGGGCCCCACGGCGGTCGGCCTGGGCGTGTACGTATGCGGTCTCTTTGCGGTAAGCACGCTCGACGAGCACTCTTCCATCCCTGTGATCGTGTGCTGCGTCGCGTTTATGTCGTGTGGTACGTCGATTTTCCAGAGCCCCAATAACTCGCTGTATATGGGCTCGGCTCCGCGCGAAGCGCTCGGCTTTGCTGGCAGTCTGGGCAGCCTGGCGCGCTATGCGGGTATGGCAGTGGGCATTACGGCGGCGTCGCATATCCTGTATGGGCAGATGAGCGTGGCGATGGGCGAGGCCGTGACCAGTTTTGTTGCAGGCCGTCCGGATGTATTCCTATTCGGCTTTCGCTCGGTGTTCTACGTGCTCATGGCTGTGGCCGCTGTGGGCTTTGCGCTCGCCATGGTGCGTTTGGTGAAGATGCGCGTTCGCCATTAGCGTGTTGGGAGACTGTCTGCCACGATTCGCGCCGTCCCAAAAAGACTGGTTTGTGGTGCGATGCGGCTTGTGGGACGGGTGGGGGTCGGTCCGTGGTAGACTATCGAACAACGTTTATTAATCGCGCGGTATCGTTGCCGTGAGAAGGGGTTGCGCCATGCAGGAGCTTGAGGATCGTATTCGCCATGACGGCATCGTAAAGGCCGGTAACGTCCTTAAGGTTGATGCCTTCCTCAACCACCAGTGCGACGTTGAGCTGTTTGACCACATGGGTGCCGAGTGGGCCCGTCTGTTCGAGGGCGTTGAGATCAACAAGATCCTGACGATTGAGGCTTCGGGCATTGGCATGGCCTGCATCGCGGCTCAGCATTTTGGCGGTGTGCCGGTGGTCTTTGCCAAGAAGGCGCAGTCCATCAACCTCGACGGTGAGCAGTATGCCACGACCATCTACTCCTTTACCAAGCAAAAGGAGTACCCGGTCATCGTTGGCAAGCGTTTCCTGTCCGAGGGCGACAAGGTCCTGATTATCGATGACTTCTTGGCCAACGGCTGCGCGCTCGAGGGTCTTATCAAGATCTGCGAGGCTGCGGGTGCCGAGGTATCCGGCATTGGCATTGCGGTGGAGAAGGGCTTCCAGGGCGGTGGCGATAAGCTCCGCGAGCGTGGCTTCCGCGTTGAGAGCCTGGCCCGTATTGCCGATATGGACTGCGAGACCGGTGAGATCACCTTCGCCTAAGTGCGCAACACAAGCGATTGGTATGCGATGTGACAAAGGGACTTTCCCTTTGTCACATTTTTTGTATGAGGGAAGGTGTTGATATGGATGAGAGCAAGATGGGATGGCGCGAGTATGCGCGCTGTGCCGAGATGTCGGCCGAGGAGTTGGCGCGCGATTGTGAGGTGCAGGTGTTTCGCGCGACGGGTCCGGGCGGACAGGGTGTGAACACGACGGACTCGGCGGTGCGCATGAAACATACCCCTTCGGGGATTACCGTGACGGCGCGCGAGAGTCGCAGTCAGTTCCAAAACCGTAGCAGCTGCCTGCGTAAGCTGCGCGCTGAGCTTGAGCGTCGCGGGCGTCCACCGCGCCGACGCGTAAAGACCAAGGTGCCTCAGCGCTCTCGCCAGCGCAGGCTCAATGACAAGCACTTCAACGCCATTAAAAAGGCAAACCGTCGCAAGCCGGGCAGCGACGAATAGCCTCCTCATAAGTTGCGGTGAAATAGGGACTGTTTTGCGGATTTAGCTGCATAAACAGTCCCTATTTCACCGCAACTTAGGTGGGGTTAGCGGGTGGGGTGCCAGACGTGGAGGGCTCCGCCGAGGATATCCACCTCAATGCGCGAGGCGACGATGGCCTCGCCGTCGGCCTGGATGGGATAGCCGGGCTCCTCGAACGTGAGCTCGGCATGGCGGCAGCGGCGCATGCGAACCGGCGGCAGCTTGGTGTGGTGGCCGTCCTTGGCCGAAAGGAACATGGGTAGGGCGACCGCACGGGGGACGGGGCCGCAGGCGTAGCAGACGTCGAGTATGCCGTCGCGGGGGTTGGCATCGGGACAGATGCGATAGCCCGAGCCATACGTGGGGCCCAGCTGAATCGCCATGATGATCGCCCTCACGCGCTCGGCGGGCGCGCCGTCAAAGCTGACTGTCATGGGGTAGTTGCGATAGCGTAGGCCAAACTGCTCAAGTCCCGAAAGGGTGTAGAGCGGAGCGCCCGTCAAGCCGGTCTTTTTGCGCAGCTCGGTGGTGCCAAGGCCGATGGCGGCATCGATGCCGACCGAAAGCGTCTGGTCGTAGTATTCAACGGTAGCCTCGCCGCTACCGCTTGCGGGGTTCCATGAGCGGATCCGCCCGATGTCCTGACGCTGCAGCTCACAGGTGAGCAGCGCGCCAAAATCCTTGCCGGAGAAATCTTCGATACCGAGCGTTTGGGCAAAATCGTTGCCGGAGCCAACGGGCAGGACGGCAAGGGCGGGACGGACCGCCTCGTTCTGCGTCATGAGTCCATTGACGACCTCGTGGATCACGCCGTCGCCGCCAAGGGCGATAACGGTGCGATAGCCCTCGGCCTGTGCGGCAAGCTCCTTGGCGTGCCCCGTGCGTTCGGTCAGTACCAGGTCAAACTGGGATGCGCGTGCGGTCATGTCCAAAAAGCGCTGCAAGCGTTCGGCAACCTCGCGCGCGGCGCCCGACTGGGCGACAGGATTGGCGATGATGAGCGTGCGACCAAAATCAGTTGCGTGCATGGGGCGACTCCCGGCGTATGACGTGACGGTGCGGTCGCGCTCGGGTCGAATTGCCCCCGATTGTGGCTGCACGGCGAATACTAACGTCTACTCTACCAGGTCGTTGTGGCGCTCGATAGCCTCTGCCACCGTGTGGCCCTCGTCCACGATAAGAGAGCGGCGCTTAGGGGACACAATGCGCTGTGCGGGATACACGCCACGGTGGCCGCCGGCAAGGTAGCTAATAAACGAAACGATGACAAAGTAGCCTGCGGCCGTTCCATGGAACAGGTCGATGGCCATCATGCAGGTGGTGATGGGCACGTTGAGGCCGGCGCAGAAGACGCCGAGCATGCCGAGGGCTGCCATGAAGCTCGGGTCGAGTCCGGCGAGGCAGCCGATCCAACCGCCGAGCGCCGCACCGATGCCAAACAGGGGCGTGACCTCGCCGCCCTGGAAACCGGCACCCAGGGTGAGCGCTGTGACGACCAACTTGATGGCTGCGTCCGCCAGGGTGGTGTTGCCGGCAAACCCGGCGCCCGAAAGCCATGTGGAAAGGCCGGCATACTCCCAGGCGTCAAGCATCGCATAGGCCGCGAGAACCACGAGCGCACCGATGAGCGCACGGACGAGGTAGTTGGTAATAAAGCGCGCGTACAGGCTCTTAACCGTGCGGACCGACCAGGCAAAGAGACGCGCAGTGAGGCCAAAGGCGACAGCACCGATAACGACCACGGCAACTGTCCTAGGCGTCATATCGGGAACGCTGGCGATGGCGTTGGCCTCGTACTGCGTGCCCAGGGCGAGTGACGTAAAGTAGCCGGTAAACGAGGCGACGAGGCAGTAGATGCCTGCGGTGTAGTCGATCTTGCCGATAAAGCACATCTCCATGCCAAAGAAAGCCCCGGCGAGAGGCGATCCGAACACAGCGCCAAAGGCGGACGAGATGCCAGCGAGCATCAGGTCGTGATGATCGTGCTTTTTGAGATGGGCGAGGTTCGAAACATTGCTGGCGATGGTGCCGCCGATCTGTACCGCGGCGCCCTCACGGCCGGCCGAGCCGCCCGTCAGATGCGTGAGCGTGGAGCACACAAACGTGAGGATGGCCATACGCGCATGGATGAGTCGTGTGCCCAGGGCAGAGTCGATGACCAGGTTGTTGCCGCGTTTGGCGGCAAGGCCGTGGTTCTTGTAGACCCACGCGGTGACCACGCCCACGACGGGGAGCAAGGCGTAAACCCACGCATGGTGCTCGCGATAATCGGTTGCGATATCCAGCGAGGCCAAAAACGCCCAGGCGGCAACGCCCATGGCAAGCGAAACGACAATTACGAGCGCGAGCAGCTTGGCGCTCGCGAGCATGTTGCGGGCATTGCGGCGCGTATCGGCGGCAAAGAGCTGCTCGGAGCGGGTGAGTTGGTTGCGGCCGCTGATAATCAGGTCGGCGGGAGAGAAAGTGCTGCCGTCTTTGTCCTGATGGGTATCATCAGACGGGTCGTGCGCGTTTTCACGTTTATCGATAAAAGCCATAACGTCCTCTTTTAAGTTGCGATGCAAGCATTATAGGACGGCGGCCTGGGCCTTAAGGCGATTGGCAGGTTTCGGATTTGTTACCAAGGGCGCGTGGCCGACAGGCGTATTCGCGGCCGCGAGCCAGGTCTTGAGCATGCGGCGGGGGATTATACTGAATCAAATATAAAAAATCGGCGCCGTCGTTGCGCGCCGTGGCATGTAAGAGGTGTATATGGCAGAGACGCTTATCCCGCTGGAGGACGCGCAGGCAATCGTTCTTTCGCAGGTGCACGGGACCGATGTCGTCGAGATCCCGGTATGGCAGGCGGCCGGTCTTCCCCTTGCCGAGGACGCCACGGCCGATATCGACATCTCGCCGTTTGCCAACAGCGCCATGGATGGATATGCCGTGCGTGCCGCCGACCTCGCCAAAGCGTCCACCGATGTGCCCGTGACGCTTTCCGTCGTGGGGCACGAGGCCGCAGGCCATGTGTTCGATGGCGTTATCGCCCCAGGTGAGACCGTCCGCATCATGACAGGCGCGCCGGTGCCCGAGGGCGCGGATGCCGTGGTGAAATACGAGATCGTCGAGGTGCTTGACGGCGATGGCAACGAGGGCTCACACGTGAGCTTTTCGGCGCCTGCTAAAGTGGGGGAGAACGTTCGCTCTGCCGCCGAGGAGGCCCATGACGGCGACGTCGTGATGCGTGCTGGCGAGGTTGTGGCCCCGGCCGGCGCCGGCCTGCTGGCAAGCGCCGGTTACGCGAGCGTGAAGGTCCATGCCGCTCCGCGCGTGGGCATTATCTCGCTGGGCACGGAACTGGTCGCGCCGAGCGAGCTGCCGGCGCGCGGTCAGATTCGCGATTCCAACTCCTCGGCGTTAATGGCCGAGGCGCTCGATGCCGGCGCCGACCCGGTGTTCTTTGGCATCGCTCCCGATGATGAGCAGGCAATCGCCGAGCTCGTGCATCGCGCCGTTCAGGAGTGTGATTTTGTCATTACGAGCGGCGGTGCCTCGGCGGGCGACTACGACTATGTGACGGCGCTGGTCAGGCGCGAGGGCGAGGTGCTGTTCGATCGCATCTCGATGCGTCCCGGCAAGGCCATCACGTTTGGTTTGCTCGGCGGCAAGCCCTACCTGGGGCTTTCAGGCAATCCGGCCGCGGCGTATGTGGGCTTTGAGATACTCGCCCGCCCGGCGATCCGCAAGATGCGCGGCTTTGCCGAGGGTACGCGTCCCGTGCAGCAGGCGATATTGACGCACGGCGTGAAGAAGCGCCAGCATCGCCGCTTCTTCGATCGCGCAACGGTTTTGCGCGACCCCGAGACCGATGAGCTGTTGGTGACCGAGGCCAAAACGCAGAATTCGGCGCTGCTCAGCACGATGCAGCGGGCCAACTGCCTGCTGCGTATTGACGAAGGACCGTGCGACCTTGCGGCGGGCGATGTCGTGGACGTTGTTCGCGTCGACCTGCCCGAGGGCGCCGTGTTGTAGGAGGAACGCTATGGAGTTGAAGATTTCGATCGTGACGTGCTCGGATACGCGCGACCTTGCCCAGGACGAGGCGGGTGCCGCGCTCGAGGAACTGATCAAGGCGCAGGGCTGGACGGTCATCTCGCATGTGGTCGTGCGCGACGACGTCAGCGAGATTGGTGATGCCATTGTGGAAGCCGCCGATGAGTGCCACGCCAATGTCGTGCTCACCTGCGGCGGCACGGGGCTTTCGATACGCGATGTGACGCCCGAGGCGACGCGTGCCGTCTGCGACCGCGATGTGCCGGGTATTGCCGAGGCAATTCGTGCATACTCCATGACCAAGACGCGCCGCGCCATGCTCTCGCGCGCCGTGTGCATGCAGCGTGGGCATACGCTTGTCATCAACTTTCCGGGATCTACGAAAGCGGCCCGCGAAAGCTGGGAGGCCGTGAGCGACCAGCTGGAGCATGCGGCCCAAATGACGGCGGGCGGCGGGCACGCCAAATAAGCGCACTACCTGCGGCGGAGTGACCTTGCGAGTCGCTCCGCCTTTTTATGCATCGACAGTGCGAAACGTCCTGAGACTATCGGCGAAAGATAATTATCAGACGAGAAACCCTTATCTCTGATATTATTCGCACGAAAATATAATCCAAGTACAGAATAAAACCCGCGGCGGGGTGCCCGGGCACAAGGTCCGAAAGGGTTGAACATGTTCGATATGGTTTCTCGCCGCGGATTCGTCTCGCTCTCTGCTGTCGCCGCTGCCGGCCTTGGCCTTGCCGGCTGCTCCGGCAACAAGACGTCTGGGCCGACTGGCTTCGATGCCGGTTCTGCTAAGGCATCTTCCAAGAAAGCTGTCGAGCTGCAGGTCTTTGCCGCCAACTCGCTCGAGAAGGCTCTGCCCGAGGTTCAGGAGCTTTACACCGAGCAGACCGGCGCCACGTTTGCCGACACGCAGTTTAAGGCTTCTGGCGACCTCGTTGAGCAGATGCGTGCCGGCGCCATGGTCGATGTGCTCATTACCGCTTCCAAGGGCACCATGGATGACGCTGAGACCGCCGAGCTCGTCGACACCGACACCCGTGAGGATATGTTCGTCAACGACCTCGTGATCATTCGCGCTAAGGGCTCCGGCACCAAGATCGAGGCCATCGCCGACGTCGCGAATCTGGACGGCAAGATCGCCATCGGCGACGCCAAGACCGTCCCCGCCGGCAAGTACGCCAACCAGGCGCTGGCCTCCGTGGGCCTCTATACCGGCACCGAGGGCGACGACGGCGATTATGCACCCGAGCTCGCCGGCAAGGTTGCCCTGGCCGACAAGGTCGGCACCGCTGCGGCCTACGTCTCTACGGGCGACTGCGTGTCAGGTTTTGTCTACAGCTCTGATATCTTCCGCTACGACGGCATCGAGGAAGCCTTTGTGTGCCCCGAGGACTCGCACAAGCCCATCGTGTACCCGGGTGCCGTTGCCGAGAGCTCCGAGCACGCCGACGAGGCCAAGGCGTTCATCGACTTCTGTCTGACCAACAAGAAGGCTCAGAAGATTTGGGCCAAGTACGGCTTTGAGCTTTCCGCGTAGTGCGGCTTGGTGCGATAATTCCATCGTTTTGTGTTTCACTCCGTCCTTGTATTCGCTTGGAGCTTTTCGTGCTTAATAGATTCCGCATGCTTGTCGCCTGTGCTTTGACCTTCGCGCTTTGCTGGGTGCCGGGATTTGCGTTTGCTGGGGACGCTGAGGACGGGGCCCAGGTTGCTGCGACCGCTCATGGGCTTTCCTATGGGATCGAGGGTTTTGAGCGGTTGGCCAAGGGGACCGCTCGTGCCATGGAGGGCCAGCCTGAGGGCTACCGGTTTCCCGTTGACGAGGACGTGGACCTTGTAGTGGTGCCTGCTGCCGATCGCGTTGTGGTGTGGATATCGCCCAAGGCGGTGGAGAAGTATGGATTGGATCCGCAGAACAACGAGTGCGTATCGGGTCTCAAGGCCCTCGTCTGCGAGCTCGACAGCGCAAACTCCATGGGAGGTGCGCGGCTAAGGGACATGGATCTTCCTTGGTATGTTACGGCGGAAACAACGTTTGATGCCGGCGGGTATACCTATGGCTTTGACGAGCGCGGCGCGGATGGGGACCGCTATGTGGTGATTGCATCAGCCTCGGGTGATGCCAAGGGCGGCGCGCGTTGGCTTGATAGCGCTCAAATGGTAGAAGCATCGTCTGTCGTGTTGCGGGATGAGCAGGGGCCCTTGGCCTCTCTGGCCTCCTTTTTGGGCGACATCGACTATCGCCCGTTTTGGGTGTCCATTAAAACGAGCGGCCTTGCCCTGCTGATCTCCTTTGCGCTGGGCCTGTTCGCCGCGTGGAAGACTATGGGTACCTCGAGTCGCATCAAGGGCCTGCTCGATTCGGTCTTTACGATTCCCATGGTCCTGCCGCCTACGGTGTGCGGCTTTTTGCTGCTTATGCTGTTTGGCCGCTCGACCGGGGTTGGCCAGTGGCTTATCGCACACGGTATCTCGATCGTCTTTACGTGGCCTGCGGCGGTGATATCTGCCGTGGTGGTGTCGTTTCCCCTGGTCTACCGCACGGCGCTCGGTGCCTTTGAGAGCCTCGACACGCAGATGCTCGATGCCGCGCGAACCCTGGGATGGTCCGAACGTCGCATCTTCGCCAAGCTCATGATGCCGCTCGGCTGGCCCTCAATCGCGGCGGGCACGGTGCTCGCCTTCGCTCGCGCGATGGGCGAGTTTGGCTGCACTCTGTTCTTTGCGGGCAACTACGCCGGTATTACGCAGACCATTCCCATCGCCATCTACTTTGAGTGGATGGGCGGCAACACGTCGGTGGCCCTCTTTTGGGTCGTCGTCGTGATCGTGTTTAGTTTTTTGGTCATTCTGTTCATTAACATGTACACCGCGTATTCGCAAAAGTATCGCGAGCGGGGCCTTTCCCGTGCGGAGCGCAAGCAGGGCATGCAGCTGGGCGGCCAGACCGATTCGCTTGACCCGGTGGGCGGTGATGCCTTGCGTATCGATCGCGAGGCGCTGGCCGAGCTTATGCGCGATGGCGCGGTCGCAAAGGGAGGTCGATAAGCCATGTCGCTCGTTCTGGATATCAAAAAGCGCTATCCGGGCTTTACCCTCGACATTCAGCTCGATGCCGGCGAGGAGCGTGTGGCGCTGCTGGGCGCCTCGGGTTGCGGCAAGAGCTGCACGTTGCGCTGCATTGCCGGCGTGGAGACACCCGACGAGGGCAAGATCGTAGTCAACGGCGTGACCTTTTTTGACTCGGCGGCGGGTATCAACCTGTCGCCCCAGGAGCGAAAATGCGCCCTGCTGTTCCAAAACTATCAGCTGTTTCCCAACATGACGGTGGCCGATAACGTATGCGCCGGTGTAAAGGACGTGGGCGACGCCGCCGCGCGCAAAAAGCTCGCTGAGCGTTATCTGGGCATTTTCGGTCTGGCCGACTTTGTCGACCGCTACCCCGTGCGCCTCTCGGGCGGTCAGCAGCAACGCGTGGCGCTTGCGCGCATGGTGGCGGCGCATCCGGGCATCTTTATGTTCGATGAGCCCATGAGCGCGCTCGACGCGTATCTCAAGAGCGCGCTTGAGCAAAACATGCTCGATCTGTTCGATGTATGCAACCGAACCGTGCTCTACGTGAGCCACGACATCGACGAAGCATGCCGCCTGTGCGAGGGTATCTGCGTGATGCATGACGGGCATGTTGAGGAGATCGGCTCCGTCGAGGACGTGGTCCGCCGTCCGCAGACGCTGGCGGCGCTGCGCCTGACGGGCTGCAAGAACACAAGCCGGGCGCGCAAGATCGGCGACGAAGAAGTTGAGGCCCTCGACTGGGGCATGACCTTTAACGTGGGTCGCGAGGTTCCCGATAATGTGGCGTACCTGGGCATTCGCGCAAGCTACTTCCATGTTGACAATCGTGCGGAGCGGGGTCGCAACAGCTATGATTTGCACGTGGCCCGCGTGAGCGATTCGCGTTTTGAGCGCCTGGTGCTGCTGGACGTGCCGCGCGCTGATGCGCCCACGCGTCTGCAGTGGAAGGTCAACAAGGTGGGCGTGCCTGTCGACGAGCTGCCGCAAGCAGGCGAGACGCTGCGCATGCACTTCGATGCGAGTAGAATCCACTTGGTTTGTCGATAGCGCCGGGTAATGCCGTCGGGGATATAAGCCTCGGCGGCTTTGTCTTGCCGCGCGCCGAATGAGGGATGGCAAACTCTTATCAATTAAGATAATTATTTATTAAACGACGGCACACGAGGCTGTCGTACGAATGTCAACGGTGTTCGCATGGTCGACGACCGTTGATATAGTTGACCTTAACTTGTAAAGGAGGGTGCGCACATGCCGCAGATGACATACATTCGCCGTGTTGCCGCGCGTGCCCTATATATGGCTCGGAGCCGCATATGAGCAGGTATGTTCACGGCTCCGGGAGAGACGACGCACAACTAAATAATCAGCTGCAAAGCAGGTTCCCCAAAATTCCGGGTTTAGGCGCGGTCGGGTTTTCGCCACCCACCGTGCAGCAATACCGTAGCTATTCATTTTTGATTCGAGAGGGGAACCGTCATGGCTGAAGAATTTGATTTCCATCCGATGTGGGAGAGCCTCGGCATGAATCTTGCCGACCACGACATGCTGCTGGGCGCCGTGGGCCAGATGTACGGCGATATGTTCCTGACGCAGAACAATCGCCCCAAGTCCACGTCCTACCTGGATTTTGTCGCCACCAACATCCACAGCGGCCGTATTAAGGAGATGCTCGACAAGAAGGAGGCCGGCGAGGCCACCAAGATCGTCGGTTCGTTCTGTGTGTACGTGCCCGAGGAGATCGTACTTGCCTGTGACGGCATTCCCGTTGGTCTGTGCTCGGGTGCCGACTGGGCGACCGACAAGGTCGAGGAGCATCTGCCGCGCAACACCTGCCCGCTCATCAAGAGCTTTGCCGGCTTTAAGCTGGGCGAGGTCTGCCCCTACATTGAGTCGAGTGACTTGGTGGTAGGCGAGAACACCTGCGATGGCAAGAAGAAGGCCTACGAGTTCTTTGCCACGCAAAAGAACATGTACGTCATGGATATTCCCAACGTGCACGACGAGTCGACGCTCGTGACCTGGAAGGCCGAGGTTAAAAAGCTTGCCGCCAAGATCGAGGAAGAGTGCGGCGTCACGATTACGCCTGAGCGCCTGAAGGCTGCCATCCACGCCGTCAACGAGAAGCGTCGCGCCCTGCAGCGTCTGGCTGCGACCCGCGCTGCTGATCCGGCGCCCATCAGCGGTCTCGACAGCCTGCTGACCGTTCAGGCCGCCTTTATGGATGACACGCCGCGTCTGACCGGCGCCATCAACGAAATGGCGGCTGAGTGCGAGCAGCGCGTTGAGGCCGGCGAGGGTGTGGCGCCCAAGGGCACCAAGCGCATCCTGTACACCGGTACGCCCATGGCCGTGCCCAACTGGAAGCTGTTCAACCTCATCGAGAAGGCCGGCGGCGTCGTGGTGGGCGAGGAGTCCTGCACGGGCTCGCGCTACTACAAGGACCTGGTCGACGAGTCCGGTGAGACGGTTGACGAGATGCTCGACGCCATCGCCGAGCGCTACTTTAAGATCAACTGCGCCGTCTTTACGCCCAACGACCAGCGTATGAAGGACATTGTCCAGATGGCCAAGGACCTGCATGCCGACGGCATCGTCGACGTGGCCTTGCAGTTCTGCACGTTCTACGAGATGGAGTCGTTTGCCGTGGAGAAGGCCGCCGAAGAGGCCGGCATCCCGTTTATGCACATCACGACCGACTACGCCGGCGAGGATGCAGGCCAACTGCAAACCAGGATTGAGGCTTTCTTGGAAACCATTTAGGGCTATCCGGTCCAGCGGCTTCCCCAAGCACCCGATCTTGCCGTTCAAACCATCGCTTGCATACCAAAGTACGCGGCGCTCCTCTTTCACGGCAACCTCGGGCACCTGGGAAAGCCGTTTCCTTGGTTGGTTAAAAGGTTTGTTAAGGAGTTATATGTCGGAAAATATTGAGCAGCCGTTGCCGTCCACGTTTGAGGAGTTCAACGAGCAACGCAAGGCGGCGTTTATTCGCGTCAAGGATTATAAGCAGGCGGGTAATCGCCTGGTCGGTTTTCTGTGCAGCTACACGCCGCTCGAGATTATCGATGCCGCGGGGGCTGCGAGCGTGGCGCTGTGCGGCACGTCCGACGAGGTGATTCCCGAGGCCGAGAAGGTGCTGCCGGCAAACCTGTGCCCGCTCATCAAGTCTACGTATGGTTTTGCCTATTCGCAAAAGTGCCCGTTTACGTACTTTAGCGACATGATCATCGGCGAGACCACCTGCGACGGCAAGAAGAAGATGTACGAGCTACTCAACGAGCTCAAGCGCACGCACATTCTGCATCTTCCGCAGGGCCGCGATCGCGCCTACGAGCGTGAAGGCTGGTACGAGGAGTGCCGCCTGCTCAAGGAGGAGCTCGAGGGTTTCTACGGCATCACGATTACCGACGATGACCTGCGCGCTGCCGTTCGTCGTCGCAACCGCTTGCGTGCGGCCCAGCTCGAAATGTTTGCGCTGCAGGCCAACCAGCCGGCGGCCATGAGCGGCGTCGACCTGATGAGTACCATGTTTGCCGGTACGTTCAGCTTTGATATCGAGGCCTATACGCAGCAGCTGGAGCAAAAGGTTGTCAAGCTGCGCGAGGCCTACGACGCGGGCGAGCGCCCGGTTGCGGCGGATGCCAAGCGCATTCTGATCACCGGCTGCCCGGTGGGCGGCGTAATCAACAAGATCGGTCGCACCATCGAGTCCAACGGCGGTGTGGTCGTGTGCATGGACGACTGCTCGGGCGAGCGCACAGCGGCTATGATGATCGACCCGCACGCGCCCGACATTCTGCGCGCCATCGCCGACCGTTACCTGGATATCAACTGCTCGGTCATGACGCCTAACGACGGCCGCATGGAGAACACACTGACCATGTGCGAGAAGTACCATGTCGATGGCGTGGTAGAGAGCGTGCTACAGGCCTGCCACACCTTCAACGTTGAGAGCGCGCGCATGCAGGAGGCCGTCGAGGGTGCGGGTATTCCGTATATGAAGATCGAGACCGACTACAGCAACGGCGACATGGGTCAGATCGAGACCCGCATCGCCGCCTTCATCGAAACCCTCTAGCTTCCTCAGGCACCGGATCTTGCCCCTCAAACCGTCGCTTGCGTACCCAAAGTACGCTGCGCTCCTCTTTCGGGGCAATCTCCGGCACCTGAGAAACCTAGAGCTAAGGCGCCTGAACGCGCCGCTACCTTTGATGTTTAGATTGGGAGAGAGCCATGATAGGGATCGGGATCGATATCGGGTCTACGGCGGCCAAGGCTGCTGTGGTCGACGGGGAGGGTTCGGTGGCGTGGACGTGCGTGCAGCCAACCGGGTTCTCCTCGGTCGATGCTTCCGAGCGGCTGCGCGAGGCACTGGCAGCGGCTGGCTACGACGTGGCTGCCGACGACGCGCGCGTGATCGCGACTGGCTACGGCCGTGTCGCCGTGCCCTATGCGCACAAGGTCGTGACCGAGATCACCTGCCACGGCACCGGTGCCGTGCGCCTGTTTGGCGATCACGGCACGGTGATTGACGTAGGCGGCCAGGACACCAAGGTCATTCAGCTTAAAAGTGGCCGCGTGGCCAAGTTCGCCATGAACGACAAGTGCGCCGCCGGCACGGGGCGCTTTTTGGAGATCATGGCCGACCGCCTAGGTATTTCCCAGCAACAGATGGCCGACCTGGCGCGTTCCGGCGAACCCACCAAGATCAGCAGCATGTGCACCGTGTTTGCCGAAAGCGAGGTCATCAGTCTGATCGGTCGCGGTGAGCCGCGCGAGAACATTGCGCGTGGCGTGATCGAGAGCGTGGTCTCGCGCGTGGCGACCATGGCCGGGCAGGCCGCGGGCGCCCCGTACTACCTGACCGGTGGCCTGTGCGAGAACGCCTTCGTGGTGGAGCGGTTGGGCGAGCTGCTGGGGTCGCCGGTGACCACCTCGCCCCAGGCTCGCTTTGCCGGTGCCATCGGCGCTGCCGTCCGCGCGCGGGCGCTGGTTTAAGGGGCCCTGTCGATGCGCATCCTCAACATCTCGGCCCAAAAGCCCGACAGCACGGGCAGCGGCACGTATCTTTCGGCGCTCGTGCGCTCCCAGCTGGCAGCCGGGTGCGAGCCCGCCGTCCTCTGCGGCGCCGCCCCGGGCGACACGCAGGGCGACATCCCGACGGGCGTACCCGTCTATACCGTCGACTTCGACACCCCTGAGCTGCCCTTTCATATCTGCGGTATGTCCGATGTCATGCCTTATCCGTCCACCCGCTACCGCGATCTCACGTCTCAGATGACCTCGTCATTCGAAGACGCGTTTTGCCGCTCGATCGAGCGCGCAGTGGCCAAGTTTGAGCCCGACGTGCTGCTCTGCCACCATCTCTATCTGGTGTGCGCCCTCGCGCGCGAGCTTGTGCGCGACCGCCCCGTGTGTGCCGTCTGCCATTCGACCGATATCCGCCAGATGCGCTCGCACGGCCTTGAGCGCGAACGCGTCCTTGCGGCTGTGCGCGGGCTCGATGCCGTCTTCTCGCTCCATGCGGAGCAGGCCCAGCAGATCGTGGAGACCTATGGGGTCGACCCGGCACGCGTGCGCGTGGTGGGCACAGGCTACGACTATCACACGTTCTGCCCCGACGCCGCTGTTCCGCGTCGCGTCGACAGTCTGGTCTTTGTGGGCAAGGTCTGCGTCAAGAAGGGCGTGGCCAGCCTCCTTGAGGCCCTGGGCCTGGTGGACCGCGGGTCGCATCCGGATCTTTCTCTCACACTGGTGGGCGGGCATGCGCACGACGATGAGTTCCAGCAGATCGAGTCTGCAGCCGCAGCGTCGACCGTTCCCGTGACGATTGCGGGGCGGGTGGACGGCGAGGAGCTCGTCCGCACGTATCGTGCGAGCGAGGTCTTTGTGCTGCCCTCGTTTTTCGAGGGCCTTCCACTTGTCACGATCGAGGCCCTCGCCTGCGGCTGCAAGGTTGTCATGACCGAGCTTCCCGGCGTGCGCCCTTGGATGGAGGCGGCCTTGCCTGGGGCACCCGTCGCGTGGGTTGCCCCGCCCACCATGGTTGATGTCGATACACCGGACAGCCGCGACCTTCCGCGCTTCGAGCGCGACCTCGCCCAAGCCATCCAGGACGCGCTTGACGCACCTGCGCCGTGCTTCGACACCTCAGGCGTCTCTTGGGATGCCTGCTCGGAGCGTATACTAGAGACCGTTCAACGCCTGCTCGAACAGAAAGGAGGCATCGATGGCTAACGATCAGATTCGTCTGACGCAGATGACGGCCGCCTCGGGTTGAGCCGCCAAGCTGGCTCCCGGAGCCCTTGCCCAGGTCCTGGGTGAGCTACCCAACGTTCCCAACGAGCGCCTGCTCATCGGGTTCGATACCGCTGACGATGCGAGTGTCTTCAAGGTGGGGGAGAACCTGGGCCTCGTGCAGTCCGTCGACTTCTTCCCACCCATGGTGGACGACCCCTTCCTCTTTGGCCAGATCGCCGCCGCAAACTCGCTGTCGGACATCTACGCCATGGGCGGGCGACCGAGCCATGCCATGAACCTGCTCTGCATCCCCAGCTGCCTAGGGGTGGAGGTGGCCGGTCAGATCTTGGCGGGCGGCGCCGACAAGTGCGTCGAGGCGGGCTGCACCATCGCGGGCGGCCACACCATCAACGACGATGAGCCCAAGTACGGCCTGTCCGTCTCGGGTTTTGTGCGGCTCGACCGCATGCTTGCCAACGGTGGGGCGCGCCCGGGTGATGTACTGCTGCTCACCAAGCCGGTGGGCTCGGGCATCATCACTACCGCTATCAAGGGCGAGCTCCTCGAGGAGGCAGATGCCTTTGCGCTTTTCGACTCGATGCGCACGCTCAACGAGGCCCCGATTCGTCTTGCGAGCGACCTGGAGCTTCACGGCTGTACCGACATCACGGGCTTCGGCCTGATCGGGCACGCTTGCGAGATGGCCGAGGCGTCCGGTGCCCAGGTGGTGGTTGAGGGCCACGCGGTGCCGCTCTTTGACCAGGTGCTCGAGATGGCGCGCTTGGGCATCATCCCGGCGGGCGCTTACCGCAACCGTGACTTCTTCGGTCCGCGTGTGCAGATCGAAGAGGGTCTTGCCGGCGGCCTTGAGGATGCGCTCTTAGACCCGCAGACCTCGGGCGGCCTTCTGCTCGCCCTGCCCGAGCGCGATGCCCACGAACTCATGATTCGCATGGAGGCCGAAGGTCGTCTCTGCTGCCGCGTGGGATCTGTCCGCGCAGCTCAGAAGGGCGGGCCCGCGGTGCGCGTGCTGCCGTAGCCCCGCCCCTGTAACGTCAGTCTTTCGGCCGTCCCTGCGACCGAACAACGAAAGGATTCATTATGTCTACCAAAATTGAAGTCAATGCCATGGGCGATGCCTGCCCGCTGCCCGTCGTCAAGACGCTTAAGGCACTCAAACAGCTTGATGGCGAGGGCGCTGTGGTGACCTCGGTCGACAACGAGACCGCCGTCAAGAACATCTCCAAGATGGCGCAGGAGAAGGGCTGCGCAGCCTCGGTTGAGAAGGTTTCTGATGCCGAGTGGCACGTGACCGTGGCGACCTCTGGCGCCGTTGCCGTGGCCGATCCCGAGCAGGATGGTGCTGCCTTCTGTGGTGCCAGCGCCGGCAAGGGCAAACTCGTCGTTTCCGTCTACACCGATTGCATGGGCCGTGGCGACGACGAGCTGGGCCGCAAGCTCATGAAGGCGTTTATCTTTGCCGTGACGCAGCAGGAGGAGCTGCCCGCGACCATGCTGTTCTACAACGGCGGCGCCAAGCTCACCGTCGAGGGCTCTCCGGTGCTCGACGACCTGAAGGGTCTGGCGGAGCAGGGTGTCGAGATTCTCACCTGCGGTACCTGCCTCGACCACTTTGGCATTAAAGACCAGCTTGCGGTGGGCGAGGTCACCAACATGTACGTGATCGTGGAAAAGATGGAGCAGGCCGTGCGCGTCGTGCGCCCGTAGCGTATTGGTTGGAGTCGACATGAGGGAGAAGCGCCCGGCGCTTGTCATCACGTTTCCCACCACGGCTGCCGCCATGGGTTGCGAGTCCCTGTGCATCGAGCGCGGCCTTCCCGGGCGAACGATTCCCGTGCCCGGGGAGGTCGCTGCCGGTTGCGGTCTGGCGTGGAAGGCGCTGCCTTCGGATGAGGGGTTGCTGCGCGGCGAGCTTGCCGCGGAGGGCGTCCCCACCGAGGGCTTTACGGTGATCGACATGTGGGAGGTCGTGCGATGATCTACCTGGATAACGCGGCGACGACCATGCACAAGCCGCAGACGGTGATCGATGCCGTGGCGCAGGCGATGTGCTCGCTCGGCAATGCCGGTCGCGGCGCCACGTCGGGTGCGCTCGATGCGGCGCGTACCATCCACGGCTGCCGCACTAAGCTCGCGCGCCTGTTGGGCTGCCCGCGGGCTGACCATGTGTGCTTTACGCCTAACTCAACGGCGGCGCTCAACACGGCCATTAACGGCGTGGTGCGCCCCGGCGACCGTGTGGTCACGACGGTGCTTGAGCACAACTCCGTGCTGCGTCCGCTCAACCGCCTGGCCGCGGAGCAGGGCGTGGCCGTTGAGCATGCGGGCTGTGACGCGAACGGCGTGCTCGACTATGACGAGCTCGAGCAGCTGGTCACGCCGGGCACGCGTGTCGTGGTGGTGACGCACGCCTCCAATGTGACCGGCAACTCGGTCGACATTGCGCGCGTGGCCGCCATGGCCCATGCGGCCGGCGCGCTTGTGATCGTCGATGCCTCGCAGTCTGCCGGCACGGCGCATATCGATATGCAGGCCATGGGGCTCGACGTCGTGTGCTTTACCGGTCACAAGGGGCTCATGGGACCCCAGGGCACTGGCGGCCTGGCCGTGGCGGAGGGCATTGACGTGGCTCCGTGGGCCATGGGCGGCACGGGCGTGCACAGCTTCGATGTGCTGCAGCCGCTTGGGTGGCCCACGCGCCTTGAGGCGGGCACGCTCAACGGCCACGGTATCGCCGGTCTTTCCGCCGGCCTCGACTTTATCGGGACCCAGGGTGGGGTCGAGGCGATTGCTGCCCACGAGCGTGCGCTCGCTGATCGCTTCCTTGCCGGTGTGCGCAAGATTCCGGGGATTAAGCTCTACGGTGCGTTTGACCAGCCCGTGCGCTCTGCGATCGTGTCGCTCAACGTGGGCGATATCGATTCGGCCGAGATCTCGGATGCACTCATGCAAGGGTGGGGGATTGCGACGCGCCCCGGCGCCCATTGCGCCCCGCTCATGCACCGTGCGCTGGGGACCGAGCGCCAGGGCGTCGTCCGCTTCTCGTTTGGGTATTTCAACACGAACGAGGAAGTCGATACCGCGATTGACGCTTTGCGCGATTTAGCCTGCTAAAGCGTATATACTTGCGGGACGGGTCTTTTGCCCGTTCCGTTTTAGTTTCGACCCGAAAGGTGGTCCCATGGCTTCATCCGCCTCGCGCGGTCTGCGCTCCGACCATGTTGTCACCGTCGGCATCGCCCTGTTCTCGATGCTCTTTGGCGCTGGCAACCTCATTATTCCGCCGTTGCTGGCGCTGCAGGCAGGTTCTGCCACGCCGGTCGCCATGCTTGGCTTTCTCATCGCCGCCATCGGCCTGCCCGTTATGGGCTTTATCGCCGTGGCGCTTGCCGGAACGGCACGCGAGCTTGCCGGCCGCGTGCATCCTAAGTTTGGCGAATTCTTCGTTGCGGCGGTCTACCTGGCCATCGGTCCGTGCCTGGCTATTCCGCGCACGAGCTCCACGGCCTTCGAGATGCTGGTGCCGCTGCTGCCAGAGGGCGTTTCGCTCGGCACGGCTCGCCTGGTCTTTGCCATCGGGTTCTTCGTCGTCGCGTTTGCGCTCACGCTACGCCCGGGTGTCATCACACGCGTACTCGGTCGCATTACGGGCCCTGCGCTCATTGCGCTCATCGTGCTGGTCGTTGGTGCTGCCGTGATCTCGCCGCTGGGACCGGCTGCCGCGCCTCAGGCTCCCTACGATGCCGGTGCTGCCGTGCAGGGCTTTTTGACCGGCTACCAGACCATGGACCTGCTCGCGTCTCTCGCCTTTGGCATCATCATCGCCGAGACCATCCACGAGTTGGGCGTTACCGATGACAAGCGCGTGGCCTTCGAGATTTCGCGTTCCGGAGTGATCGCCGGCGTGCTCATGGCCATCATCTACTGCGGCTTGGGCCTTGCCGGTATGCAGCTCGGCACCGTGATGCCCGATGCCACCAACGGCGCCGCCATCCTCGCCCGTTCGGCCTCTATGCATTTTGGGCTTGCCGGCACGGTCGTGGTCTTTGCGATCTTTTTCCTCGCCTGCATGAACGTGTGCATCGGCCTTATCAGCTGCTGCTCGCGCTACTTCTGCGAGACGTATGTGGTTAAAGGGGGAGCGGAGGCTTCCGAGGAGGCCATGCGCCGTCCCTTTGCGGTTCTCGCCTTTGTGTTCGCAGCGTTTTCGTGCGTGCTCTCCAACGTTGGCCTCGACATGATCCTCATGTTCTCGGTGCCCATGCTCAATGCCTTGTATCCCGTCGCCATCGTGCTGGTGCTTATGGGCCTGGTGCACGGTTTTTGCGACGCGCATCCGCAGGTGTGGGTTTGGGTCGGCGGCGTTGTCGCGGTGCAGAGCGTGATCATGTCGGTCCGCGATGCGTTCTTTGCTGGTGCGTGGCTGCCGTTCGATGCGTTACCGCTGGCAGATATCGGTGCTGCGTGGGCACCGGTTGCTGTGGTGGCGTTTGTGATCGGCCTGGTTCATAGCCAGTTTGTCGCACATTCGAGGAGCTAGGGTTTCTGCGCTTGCACAGGCGGGGAGTCTCCCCTATAATTTCCTTCGCTTTGGGACACGCAGGGTTTAGACCTTAGCTGCTCAACACCTTCGGGACGTGGCGCAGTTTGGTAGCGCGCCTGCTTTGGGAGCAGGATGTCGCAGGTTCAAATCCTGTCGTCCCGACCATATCTTGCGGGCGTAGTTCAATGGTAGAACCCCAGCCTTCCAAGCTGATGACGCGGGTTCGATTCCCGTCGCCCGCTCCATAAGATAGATGAATGGCTCTGGTTCCTTTTGGGACCAGAGCCATTTTCATATACATGCCGGGGACCCCACATCCCCTCCTAAGTTGCGGTGAAATAGTCCCTGGATTAGCCGCAAAAGCTGTTATCCAGGAACTATTTCACCGCAACTTATTGAGGCCGAGCGGGCTGGGTCGATGATGGGTTCTGTTGTCGAGAAGATGAAGACAGCCGGTCAGGAGTCTGCGTAGGGTTTTGTGGTTGGTATACCGTAGCCGCGCATCATGGAGCCGAACGCTTTGACATCGTAGGTGTCTGAGAGCTTGAAATGAATGACGTTGTGGCCCATGGCACGCAGGTTCGTGTCGCGCATGAGGGCAGCTCGATAGGTTTTTGCCGCAGTATGTTCCGGATCATTTTGGGCATCGTCCTCAAACTTGCCTAGTCCATGCAGCTCAGCCAGCATCCATGAGCCGTTTGGCATCTGCCAGCCGTAATCTGCCAAATAATAGCCGGCGTTTCCCGGTCGAGTGATTTCAACCTGAAGTTCGGGAGCGGCAACTCCCGCCAGAATCATTGCCGCCCGTGCTTCGGATTCTCCACCGTTATCCGATCTGCCATCCATGTGTTCAAAAACGTCAAATGCGCGCGCGATGCCGTGCAGTCCGCGGCAGTTCGTTTGTGCATATGCACGCAATTCTTCACGCTCGACACCGTACTCACGAGCCAACCCGTCGACATAGCCTAGTGCATATCGAAAAGCGTTAGTTCGGGCGATGTCGACCACCGTGCGATATGGATTCGTTAACGTAAAAGGACCGAGCTGCCATACGTCGCCCGGCCGCCAGCGTCGGTATTCAACGAATTCGTACATATCGCGTCTGGTGGAACGCGGCAACAGCACTTGCACCTTGTCGAGAAGCGAATATGCAGAACCGATGCCATAGAGCAGTGCCGCCGTTGCTCCACAAAACACGGCATTCGGTTCAACGACCGCAATAGCGGATGCCAATTGAAAGATGCGATCTTCGACGCCGAGGTCATTCCAATACGCGGGATCAGCGTAGACATGGTTGTAGAGTCGAATAATCATCTCTTTTTGCATGAGCGCGTAGGCACAGCGTTCATCCCATTTTTTGGTAGCTACAAACAGGTGCCCGCCATGATGGGCCTCGAATAACCGGAAGAATAGCTCTAATTGCGGTTTGGTACAGCGTTTATCATGACTCATTTTCGACCCCATGGTCTCGAGGGGGAGTGAATGACACTACGCTATCCCATATTTGGCCCGCCTGACCTTGCCATGAACTGACCAAAAGCTTGACGGGGCAGGTCAGAGTCATGAGTCGTAGCCAAACATATCGGCAAACGGTTGATTAGTGCCCCTCGGCGGCACTAAAAACCACCCTTACAGAAAGTTGCGGTGGAATAGTTCCTGAAAGGCTCGAATAAGCCTAAATCCAGGAACTATTTCACCGCAACTCAGGTGGGGATGGGGCTGAGTGGCGGGCGATGCCGTTGCCTGTCGGTTAGTGGCGGGATTGGTGGCGGAGCTTGTCGATGGTGGAGTCGGTGCTGCGGCTGCGGGATTCGGCGGCGCGGTCGCGGGCGTCGGCAGCGGTTTGGCGCTTGCGGCGGTAATCGATCATGCCTTGGATGATGGGCTTGCCAAAGCTCACGACATCATCGTTGTAGATGGCGGTTCGGGCTGCGAGGAGGCAGTCGGTAAAGTCCATATGGGTCTTGCCAAAGAGTTTGACGGCAAGGGCGACAACGGTGGGCTCGTCGACCATGACGTCATCGAGCAGCTTGGTCATGGCCGTCGCAATCTCCACGCGCGGGACCTTGTAGACGTCGCGCAGCGTAACGGCGACGCGTGTGATGATCTCGGGGTAGACGCGAGCGGTGCGCGTGGCGATGACCTTGGCGGCGCGCGGTGACAGGACCTCGTCGTCGTTAAGCAGGTAGCGCAGGATGACGGTCTCGTCGATGATGGTGCTACTCATGGATATCTACTTCCTCGGGACCCAAAACCGACTCATCGCTTTCTGTGGCTAGGTATTCAATCCAGGCATTGCGCTCCTCGGCGCGGCGATTGGGGTCACCATATGCTTTGAGCGATCCATAGGCGGCGGTGCCGTCCTTTGGGCGCACGGCGACCGGCTGAAAGGGGAGCTTGCGCATCAAAATGCTTTGCGCGACAAATAAGCGGACAGCCTCGGCGAGCGATGTGCCCATGGCATCGTAGAGATGCTCGGCATGCTGCTTGTCTTCCTCGCGAATGCGCACCTGCAGGATGGCTCTTTTTTTGAGTCGATGACATCACTGGCCCCCTTAATGAGCGTGCAATATAGTCGGTCAAATGCGGCATGTGCCGATACTTGAGCATCTTATAACGATTACTTTATTTCACTCAAGTTGATAACCATAAACACGAATACAAGCGTAGTACATCCAAAATGAGAGCGCATAATAATCTCTGAGGCGTACGCATGTAATACACTCACCTTTATAGCTTCTAGAGAATAATTCCAACCTGCCAAAACCACTGCAATACACCCGTATTGCAGGGCTTATGCTCAAGTTTGCCACCTGCAACTGCGTATATTTAACCTGTATATCGTTGGAGGAATTCTATCGAAGTGCCTGTTTCGCCGCATGCACTCGATACGTCGATGCCGGACCACGGGCGGTCCGGGGCAACGTCGACAGGGTCTCTCCGGCATGGGATTCAGGAGGGAGTGAACAACATGGGCAATAAACGAGTCGTAGCCGATTCCTCACGCTGCATTGGGTGCCAAACCTGTATGGCGGCGTGCATCGAGGCGCACGACATTCCCGGCAACATCGCCGCGCCGCGCCTGCGCGTGACGCGTACGTACGAGATCTCCGCACCGGTGGCTTGCCATCACTGCGAGGATGCCCCGTGCGCGAAGGCCTGTCCTACGGGCGCCTTGTTCTTTGATCCAAAGAACCATCGTATCGGCGTCAACGAGGACAACTGCATCGGCTGCAAGAGCTGCGTCATGGCATGCCCCTTTGGCGCCGTGAGCGTGGCGACCACGCAGGTTCCGGTCTTGATGGGCGACGTTCGCGTGGGTTCGCAGACCAAGAGCTTCGTGCTCAAGTGCGACCTGTGCGTGGACCGTCCCGGCGGTCCGGCGTGTGCCGAGGCGTGCCCGACCAAGGGCCTCACCCTGGTTGACGAGGAGCGCCTGGCAGAACTGACTGCCGAGCGTGCCCGCGCCACCATCGAAAACGAGGCGTAAGCGGGCGGCCATACAGGCCCAATGATTGTCAAATAAGTACCGAGCATTCGGTAGCAGAAAAAGGAAGGAGGGTGTCATGGAGAAGCATAAAGTGATCTGCCCGTACTGCGGCGCCGGTTGCCAGTTTAACCTCTTGGTCCAAAACGGCCAGGTCGTGGGTACCGAACCGCTCAACGGCATCACCAACCAGAGCGAGCTGTGCCTTAAGGGCATGAGCGGCTACGACTTCATCAACGACACCAAGATCTTGACTCCTCGCGTACTGCACCCGATGATCCGCCGCACCAAGGGCGCGGATCTTGAGCGCGTAAGCTGGGACGAGGCACTGGATTTCACCGCATCTAAGATGCAGGCCATAATTGACGAATATGGTCCTAACGCTGTCATGACCACCGGCTCTTCGCGAGGCGGCGGCAATGAGGCGAACTACGTCATGCAGAAGTTTACGCGTGCGTGCATCGGCACCCACAGCGTAGACAACTGCGCCCGTACTTGACACGGCCCTACTGTCCTCGGTCTGATGGACACGGTTGGTTCAGGTTGCATGTCATGCTCCATCCCCGGTATGGAGGATGCGGGCTGCATTTTCCTCTTCGGCTATAACCCTGCCGATTCGCACCCCATCGTCGCAAGGCGTATCGTGCGAGCCAAAGAAAAGGGTTGCAAGATCATCGTCGCCGACCCGCGCCATATCGAAACCGCGCGTATCGCCGATCTCTACCTTCCGATCAAGAACGGTTGCAACGTCGCGTTCCTCAACGCCTTTGCCAACTGCTTGGTCAACGATGGCCTCTACGACAAGGAATTCGTCGCCGAACACACGAACGGCTTTGACGAATGGTGGGAGACCATCAAGAACTACACTCCCGAATCCGTACAGGACATCACGGGTGTCGAGCCCGCGCTGATCCACCAAGCTGCCGAGATGTACGCCACGGCGAAGCCTTCTGCCATCATTGGCTGGGGCATGGGCGTATGCCAGCAGAAGCAGAACCTGAAGACGGTGCACACCATCGCCTCCATCGCCTGCGTTGCCGGCCAGATCGGCAAACCCAATTCCGGCCTCGCGCCCGTGCGTGGTCAGAATAACGTCCAGGGCTCCTGCGATATGGGCATGCTGCCCAACCTGTACCCTGGCTACCAGAAGGTCACCGACCCGGCAGTGCGTGCCAAGTTTGCCAAGGCTTGGGGCGTGCCCGAGGAAAAGCTCCCGCTCGAGGAGGGCTACAAGCTCACCGACCTGGGCCACCTGGTCGACGAGGGCAAGGTGCACTGCTTCTACAACTACGGCGAGGACCCGGTGCAGACCGAGCCCGATTCGGCCGGTATGCGCAAGACGCTCTCCGAGCTGGATCTGTTCATCTGCCAGGACATCTTTATGACGCAGACGACCATGCTCGCCGACGTCATCCTGCCTGCCACCTCTTGGGGCGAGCACGAGGGTGTCTTTACCGCATCCGACCGTAGCTTCCAGCACTTTGACGCGGCCGTTCCGCCCAAGGGCGAGTGCCGTCACGACTGGGAGATCTTCGCGGACCTGTCCACGCGTATGGGCTATCCCATGCACTACGACAACACCGAGCAGATCTGGAACGAGTGCATTAGCCTGTGCCCCAACTTTGTGGGCGCGACCTACGAGAAGATGGCTCCCGAGGGCGGCTACGCCCAGTGGCCCGTCAAGAGCACCGATGTGAACGACCACGGTACGCCCGACATGTTCGCTGGTGGCAAGTTCACCACCAAGGACGGCCGCGCCAACCTGATGGCGCACGACTGGGAGGCGCCCTCCGAGCTTCCCGACGATGAGTACCCGCTCATCCTGTGCACCGTCCGCGAGGTCGGCCACTACAGCTGCCGCTCGATGACCGGCAACTGCAAGACGCTGGCGCTGCTTGCCGACGAGCCCGGCTTTGTCCGCATGAATCCCGCGGACGCCCAGGCGCGCGGCATCAAGAATGGCGACATCGTCTCGATTCACAGTCGCCGCGGCCAGGTATACAGCCGTGCCGACGTGAGCGATCGCATCAACAAGGGCACGGTCTACATGACCTACCAGTGGTGGATCGGCAAGTGCAACGAGCTGACCATTCACAAGGTCGACCCGGTCTCGCATACGCCCGAGGACAAGTTCTCCGCCTGCCAGGTCGACGCCATTGCCGACCAGGTTTGGGCAGAGGGCGAAGTCGAGCGTCAGTACACCGAGCTCAAGCAGGCTCTGGTGGACGCCGCCGCTCCCCAAGACGTTGAGCCCGGCGCCGCCAAGTTCGACGACGAGACGCACGTGAACCAAATCGTGTAGTCCCGTTCTCGTTGGCTATTTGGGCCGGGCGTCCCGTACGTTCGGGAGCCCGGCCCGTTATTTTGAAAGGAAGTGGGGATGAACCGCTTCATCGACATCAACCCGGAGAGGTGCATCGGCTGCGGAACATGCCAGTCCGCCTGTGCCGACGCCCACCGGATGCAGGGTCTTCAGGATACGCCGCGCTTGGCGCTCGTGAAGACCGGCGGTATTTCGGCCGCCCTTGCCTGCCACCATTGCGAGGGTGCCCCCTGCGCCGAGGTTTGCCCGGTGAATGCCATCGAGCACGATGGCGATCGCATCCACGTCAAGGAGCAGGAGTGCATCGGGTGCAGGCTGTGCGCCATCGCGTGCCCCTTCGGAGCCATCCATCCCGATGGCACGTCTATCGCCGGTGTCGCAGGCATGTGCGACCCGACGCCTTCGTATCCTAAGTCCCTGAGCAGCCTGCTTACGTGGGCTCCTGGTCAGTACACCTGCGCTGTCAAGTGCGACCTGTGCGCATTCGATCCGGACGGCCCGCATTGTGTGGCGGCGTGCCCTACCAAGGCGCTGACCGTCATGGGTGGCGCGGCCGATCGCGAGCTCGACGAGGCCAAGCGCCTGCGCTCGATCGAAAACGGTCCGGTCGTCGACGTTACCGCTGTGGCCCAGGGCCTGTCCGAGAAAGCAGAAGGGAGCGTAAACAATGGATAGCATGACGCTGTTTATCGCATCGCTTGCCGTCTCGTGCATCGGTGCGCTCGCCTCGGTTCTGCTGATCAAGGCCGATAACGCCGCCAAGACCGCCGGCTGCCTAATCGGCGCCGTCGCCGCGGTGCTTTCGTTTGTGGCCGGTATCCAGGCCGTGCTGGGCGATGTCACGTCGGTCGACACCATCGTGTTCTTCCCGTTTGCCCATTTCCAGCTGCTGCTCAACCAGCTGTCCGGCCTGTTCGTGGCGCTCATCTCGGTGCTCGCGTTTGCCGGCTCGATCTACGGTCTCAACTACTTTGATGAGTACCCGGGCAAAAAGGGCCGCGCCGGCTTCTTCTTTAACACCTTTGTGGCGTCCATGATGCTCGTCATCACCGCCGACAACGTGTTTTGGTTCCTGGTCGCCTTTGAGCTCATGTCGCTGACCTCGTACTTCCTGGTCGTGATCGAGGAGAACGAGAACTCCATCCATGGCGGTTGGCTCTACTTTGTGATCGCGCACGTGGGCTTTGTGCTCATCATGGCGAGCTTCCTCACCATGACCAACTTCGCCGGTGGCTCGTTTGCCTTTGCGGATTTCCGCGCTACGCAGTTTAGCCCCGCGGTCGCATCCGTGTGCTTCGTGCTCGCCTTCTTTGGCTTTGGCGCCAAGGCCGGTATTATCCCGCTGCACGGCTGGCTGCCCAAGGCACATCCCGAGGCGCCGTCCAACGTGTCGGCCCTCATGTCCGGCGGCATGATCAAGATCGGTATCTTCGGCATCCTCAAGGTGGGCCTCGACCTGCTCTCCGCCTCGGGCGTTCAGGTCTGGTGGGGCCTTATGGTCATGGTCTTCGGTGCGATCTCGTCGGTCCTCGGCGTGGCCTTCGCCCTGCAGGAGCATGACATCAAGCGCCTGCTGGCCTATCACTCCGTCGAGAACATCGGCATCATTCTGCTCGGCGTCGGCGCCTCCATGGCCGCCATGGGGCTCAACTCGGTCGGCATCGCCGTCCTGGCTCTGATGGCCGCCCTCTACCACACGTTTAACCACGCGATGTTTAAGGGCGAGCTGTTCTTGGGCGCCGGTGCGCTGCTGTACTCCACGGGTACGCGCAATATGGAGAAGATGGGCGGCCTGTTCCGTCGTATGCCGGCAACGGCCATCTGCTTCCTTATTGGCGCGCTTGCCATCTCGGCCATCCCGCCCTTCAACGGCTTTGTGTCCGAGTGGTTTACCTACCAGTCGCTCTTTAACGCCGCCATGCAGGGCGACAAGGCCGTCATGATCGTGGCCGTGTTCGCTGCCGTCGCGCTTGCCATTACCGGCGCTCTGGCCGTCACGTGCTTCGTCAAGGCCTATGGCGTCTCCTTTGCCTCCGCGCCCCGCTCCGAGGCCGCGGCCAATGCCAAGGAGGTTCCCGCCCCCATGGTGTTTGCGCAGGGCCTGCTCGCGGCCATCTGCGTCGTGCTGGGCATTGGCGCTCCCGTGATCGCGCCCGTGCTGGTCGATGTCGCCGCGTCCGTGCTGTATCCGTACGGTGGCGTGTTTGCCGCCGAGGGCATGGAGCTCATGAACCAATACTCCGGCGCTGCCACCTCCACGCCCGCGATCGCTATTGCGCTCGTGGTACTTGTCGGCCTTGCCTGCGGTTATCGCAAGCTTAAGACCGTCGGCAAGGTGCAGAAGTCCCAGCCGTGGGCATGCGGCTATGCTCCCAACGAGCATATGCCCGTCGTGGCCACGACCTTCGCCTCCGAGGTGTCCTGGTTTATGCAGCCGCTCTACACGCTGCGCGACCGCTGCACGGCCGTCTGCTGGTCCATCGCTCACTTCTTCCAGAAGCTCACCGGTGTGGCCGAGGCTGTGGAGCCCGTACCCGACAAGGTTCTCGTCGATGCCCCGCATAAGGGTGTCGAGAAGCTCGCCGACCTCGCGACTAAGCTCGAGGGCGGCAACTACAGCATCTATATCTGCTACATCGTCGCGGCACTCGTGGTGTTCCTCGTGCTCGCCGTGCAAATGGGTTAAGGAGGGGAGAGCATGAACAACATCGTACTTGCCGTTCTGCAGGGCGTGGTCGTCATGGCCGTCGCGCCGTTCTTCTCCGGTCTCGGCCGCGTGATCCGTGCCAAGATGCACAACCGTCGCGGCCCCAGCATCATGCAGGACTACCGCGACCTGGCAAAGCTCTTTGCGCGTCCCGAGTCCCAGAGCGAGGATGCGAGCTTTGCACTGCGCATCATGCCGCCGCTGTTCTTCGCCGTCGCCTTTATGCTCGCGATGGGTCTGCCGCTCTTTACGGCGCAAAGCCCCATCCCGGTCTTTGGTGACGCCATCACCATCATGTACAGCCTGGCGCTCGCCCGCTTCTTCTTCGCCCTCTGCGGTGTGGATTCGTCCAACGCCTACGCCGGTATCGGCGGCGTCCGCGAGCTGCTCATGAGCGTGCTCATCGAGCCGTCCATGCTGTTGGCGCTGTTTGCCGCCGCCCTGGTGTGCGGCTCCACCGACATCGCCACCATGGGTCAGCACATCATGACGGGCGCCATCGACGCGCCGGTCGCCGTGATCCTCGCCGGCATCGCCTTTGCGATTGCCTGCTACATGGAACTCGGCAAGCTGCCCTTTGACCAGGCCGAGGCCGAGCAGGAGCTTCAGGAAGGTCCGCTCGCCGAGCTTTCGGGCCCGTCGCTCGCCATGGCCAAGCTTGCCATGTCCATGAAACAGGTCCTGGTCGTCGCCTGGTTCTGCGCGATCTTCGTCCCCTGGGGCGAGCCCACGACCGTGGGCGCCGCCGCCGTTCTTGGCGCAGTCATCTTCCTGGTGAAGTGCCTGATCGACTTTGTCGTATGCGGCGTGATCGAGAACTCCTGCTCGCGCTCGCGTTTTAAGGTGCTCGGTAATCAGACCTGGGCCGTCGTGGGCATCGCCGTTCTGGCGTTTGTCTTCGTGGTCGTCGGCGTGTAGGAGAAGGGAGAAACAATGTCATTTGCAGTCAGTCTGTCCCTTCTCGGCTTGGTCGCTATCGCGGCCCCGATGGTGGCCTCGGTGCTCGTCGCCCTGTTCCCCCGTCCGTACGCCAAGTGGTTCAGCGTTTTGGGTGCCGCCGTCTCGACGGTCTGCACCATCGCCCTCGCCGCGAATTTCGCTGGCGCCGGCATGCCCGACACGCAGGTCCCCCTGATCTCGTTTGGGCAGACCCTCGTCATGGGATTCACCTTCGATCGCATGAGCACGCTGCTCGCGCCTGCCTTTGTGGGTATCGGCCTGCTTGTCGTGATCTATTCGATTCCCTATATGAGCGAGAATAACCGTGAGCATCCCGACGCACCGCGTCGTCGCTTCTACGCGTACCTCGCGACCTTCATCGGCGCCATGGCCGGCCTTGTGTACAGCTCGACCCTTTTGGGCCAGCTCGTGTTCTTTGAGATCACGGGTGCGTGCTCTTGGGGCCTCATTAGCTACTACATGTTGCCTACGGCCAAGAAGGCCGGCATGAAGGCCCTGATCATCACGCATATCGGTGCGCTCGGCCTGTATCTGGGCGCCGCCATCGTGTTTGCCCACACCGGTACCTTCGCCATTACCGCGATTGCCGGTCTCGACGCCAAGCTCAAGGCTATCGTCCTTTTGCTCGTGCTGTTTGCGGCCTGGGCCAAGTCCGCACAGGTTCCCATGTACATGTGGCTGCCTTCGGCCATGGAGGCGCCGACGCCTGTTTCGGCCTACCTGCATGGTGCCTCGATGGTCAAGGTCGGCGTGTGCGTGTTCGCGCGTGCACTCGTCTCTGCCGGTGAGATTCCCGAGATCGTGGGTTGGGTCGCCATTATCGACGCCATGGTCACCATGCTCTTTGGTTTCCTTATGTACCTGCCGCAAAAGGACATGAAGCGCCTGCTGGCCTTCTCCACGATCGCCCAGCTCTCCTATGTGTTCTTTGGTCTGGGCCTTTCGGTCTTTGGCAGCCAGCTGGCCTTTGATGGCGCCGTGTGCCACATCTTTAACCACGCCTTCGCCAAGACCCTGTTCTTCCTGATCGCCGGTTCGTTCTCCTTTACCCTCGGCACGCGTATGCTGCCCAAGCTTCGCGGCATCGTAAAGAAGTACCCGATCTCGGGCGTGGGCTTTGGTGTCGCGGCGCTCGCCATTGCCGGCGTGCCGCCCATGAACACGTTCTTCTCGAAGTTCCAGATTATCGCCGGCGGCTTTTCTGTGGGTGCCGGCAACGTCGCGATCCTGGTGCTCGTGTGCATCATGGTCGCCGAGACCGTCGCCACCTTCGCCTGGTTCCTCAAGTGGATGGGCTATTGCCTGCCCGGCGAGCCGAGCGACGAGGTTGCTGCGGGAGCCCCGCTTCCCCGCGCGATGGCGTTCGTGTTCATCGTGCTCATCATCATGGTTATCGTTAGCGGCCCGCTTTCGGCCAGCTGGATCGGTTAGGAGGTAGAACGACATGGGTTATTCGATCGTCAACATCCTTGGCGGCCTTCTGATCGTCACGTCCACCATGGTGGTCGTCTCCAAGAACATCAAGCACGCCATCAGCTGGTATGCGGTGCAGTCGCTGGTGCTCGTGGGACTGCTCGCCACGCTCGGTGTCACCACCGGTGCGCAGGAGCTGCTTATGTGGGCTGGATCTGCCTTTATCACTAAGGTCGTCCTGGTCCCTTATATCCTTAACCGCGCATATAAGAAGATGGGCGAGCCGAGCGACGCATCGCTCAAGGCCGGCCTTAAGCCCGCGTGGGCCATCTGCATCATCGCCGTCGAGGTCGCGATCTGCTTTGCCGTCGTGACGCAGATCAGCCTGCCCACGGCCGAGGTCGCAACTCCTGCGCTCGCCATTAGCTTCGCTCACTTCTTTGTGGGCCTCACCTGCATCATCTCGCAGCGCAACATCATGAAGCAGATCTTTGGATACTGCCTTATGGAAAACGGCAGCCACGTGACGCTCGCGCTTTTGGCCCCCACCGCTCCCGAGATCATCGAGATCGGTATCGCCACCGACGCCATCTTTGCCGTCATCATCATGTCCATCGTCGTGCGTCGCATTTGGGACGACTCCCACTCGCTCGATGCGCGCGACCTGTCCGAGCTGAGGGGGTAGTCCATGGAAACGTTGATTTTCGCCCTGCTCGCGACTCCTTTGGTGTTCTCGCTGGTCATGGCGTTTTTGCCTAAGAACACGTCCTATAACGTGTTTGCCGGTCTCAACCTGGTCTCCGTCGTAGCCGTCCTGGTGCTGTCGATTATGACGGCCGGTGACGTCCTTACGAGCGGCGAAACCGCGAGCGCTCTTGGCCTGTGGTTCCACCTCGATTCGCTGGGCGCCATCTTTGTGCTGCTCATCGGCTTTATCGGTTTTCTTACGGGGCTGTTCTCGCTGCCCTATGTAAAGGCCGATATCGAGGAGGGCTCCATGCCCGCCGAGCGCGCCAAGCAGTATTTTGCGCTGTTTAGCCTGTTTGTGTTCACCATGCTGCTCGCGTGCCTGTCCAACAACATGATCCTCACGTGGGCCGCCGTGGAGGCAACCACGCTTTCCACCGTGTTCCTCGTGGGTATCTACAAGAACAAGACGGCCCTCGAGGCTTCTTGGAAGTATGCGATGGTCTGTACCGCCGGCGTTGCCTTTGGCCTGTTCGGTACGCTGCTGATCTACGCCAACGCCGCCGACGTGATTCCCAACGCCCACGAGGCCGCATTCCTGTCGTGCGTGCTGCCGTATGCCGACCAGTTCGACCCGACGCTCATGCGCCTCGCCTTTGCGTTTATCGTGATCGGCTTTGGCACCAAAGCCGGCCTGTTCCCCATGCACACTTGGCTGCCCGATGCCCACTCTCAGGCTCCGAGCCCTGTCTCGGCCCTGCTCTCGGGTGTCCTGCTTAAGTGTGCCATGCTTGTGATCATGCGCTTCTACGGCTTTACCATCCAGGCCGTGGGTGCCGAGTATCCGCAACTTCTGCTGCTGATCGTCGGCACGCTGTCCATTTTGGTGGCGGCGCTTTCGATGTTTCGCCAGGACGACCTCAAGCGCCGCTTTGCGTACTCGTCTGTGGAGAACGTGGGCGTTATCGCCCTGTGCCTGGGTATCGGTGGCCCGCTGGGTATCGCCGCGGCCCTGCTGCACTGCGTGTTCCACGGCTTTACCAAGACGCTTGCCTTCTGCGTGTCCGGCAACATCCAGCACGCTTTTGGCACGCGTAGCCTGGCCAAGATCCAGGGCGTCGTCGAGGTTGCCCCCGCAACCGCCGCGCTCGCCGTCCTGGCGCTGCTCGGTCTTGGTGCCTTCCCGCCCTTTGGCATGTTTATCTCCGAGTTCCTGACTTTTGTCGCCGGTGTTACCGCCGGTCCCATGTGGCTGATCGTCGTGGTCGCCCTCGGTCTTACCGTGGCCATCTCCGCGCTCACCCGTATCGCACTCAAGTCGGTATTCGGCCATGCGCCCCAGGGCATGGGCAAGCATGAGGCCCCGGCGCTCATGCTTATCCCCGAAATCATCCTGGCTGTCATGATCTTGTGGTTTGGCATCGCCACCCCGCTGCCTCTCGTGCACGGTGTGGAGACCGCGACCGGCATCGTGCTCGAGCAGAGCACCGAGGAACTTCACGCGACGCCGATGTACCGCGCTGTGTTCGGTACCGAGACCGCTCAGAGCGAGGTGGAGTAACGAATGATTGAAACTGAGAACAAGGTGTATGCCCGTCGTTGCGAAAGCCACGTCGAGGCCCTGCGCGCCGCAGTGCCGGGCGCTATCGAGAAGGTCGAGTGGCAGTGCGAGGACCAGCTGACGATCACCGTCAAGCAGGACAAGCTGCCCGAGGCCGTCCACTACCTGTATTACGAGCGCTACGGCTGGATTCCCGTGATCATCGGCAACGATGAGCGCAGCCTGTGCGGCCGCTACGCCGTGTACTACGTCATCTCCATGGAGGGGGAGGATCCCGGCTGGGTGACCGTGCGCACCGAGGTCGATCCCGCCAAGATGACGTTCCCGTCCGTGACGCCGTTCGTCCCCGCCTGCGTGTGGGGCGAGCGCGAGCTGCGCGACATGTTCGGCCTGATCCCCGAGGGTCTGCCCGATCGTCGCCGCCTGGTGCTGCCCGATGACTGGCCCAGCGGCCTGTACCCGCTGCGCAAGGACTCCATGGACTACCGTTTCCGTCCCGCTCCCGCGAGCGACATGGAAAACTACGAGTTCTTGGCCGATACCAAGGGCAAGGAGACGACGCTCGTCCCTATGGGCCCGCTGCACATTACCTCCGACGAGCCCGGCCACTTCCGCCTGTTCGTCGAGGGCGAGACGATCGTGGACGCTGACTACCGTCTGTTCTACGTGCATCGCGGCATGGAGAAGGTCGCCGAGACGCGCCTGAACTATGACGCCGTGACGTTCCTCGCCGACCGTATCTGCGGCATCTGCGGCTGCGCTCACTCGGTGGCCTACGCCGAGGCCGTCGAGCGCGCCCAGGGCATTCATGTCCCGCCGCGCGCCCAGTACATCCGCGCCATCATGCTCGAGGTCGAGCGTCTGCACTCGCATCTGCTCAATATTGGCCTCGCATCGCACTACACCGGCTTCGATTCCGGCTTCCAGCAGTTCTTCCGCGTCCGCGAGAAGTCCATGGACCTGGCCGAGAAGCTCTCCGGTCACCGCAAGACCTACGGTCTCAACGTGATCGGCGGCGTGCGTCGCGACATTTTGGCCGAGCAGAAGCTCTCCACCCTCACGACCATCCACCAGCTGCGCTCCGAGGTTCAGGAGCTCGTTGACGTCTTGCTCTCCACGCCCAACTTTATTGAGCGTACGAGCGGTATCGGCATTCTGGACCGTAAGATCGCTCGCGACTTCTCGCCGGTCGGCCCGCTCATGCGCGGCTCGGGTTATGCCCGTGACGTGCGCTTTGACCATCCCTTCGACGGCTACGCCGATCCGGACGTCCAAAAGATGCACGCCGCTACGGCCGACACCTGCGACGCCTTTGGTCGCACCGCCGTCCGCATCCAGGAGGTCTACGATTCGATCGATATGATCGAGACCATGCTCGAGAACTGCCCGTCGGGCCCCATCCTCACCACGGATTGGGAGTACACCCCGCACAAGTACGCCATCGGCGCCACCGAGGCGCCGCGCGGCGAGGACGTGCACTGGGCCATGCTCGGCAATAACCAGAAGTGCTACCGCTGGCGCGCCAAGGCCGCCACGTACAGCAACTGGCCGGTCCTGCGCTACATGTTCCGCGGCAACACCGTGGGCGACGCGGCGCTGATCGTCGGCTCGCTCGACCCGTGCTACTCCTGCACCGACCGCGTGACGGTGACCGATGTTGCCGCCAAGCGCGACCACGTGCTCGACAAGGAGCAGTTCGAGAACGTCTGGCGCGACAAGTCGCCGCTTGCGGGCGAGGGCACCATGGCCGCCCCGCTCGATGAGGAGGCGCTCTAATATGCTTAAGCTTTGGAAGGTTAACGCCAAGGCCGGCGACGCGACGGTCAAGTACCCGTTTGCGCCGTTCCCCACCAACAAGGACATGCGCGGCAAGCCCGAGCACAATGCCGAGCTCTGCATCGCCTGCGGAGCCTGCGGCGTGGCGTGCCCGGCCGATGCCATTCGCATGGACACCGACCTTGCGGCCGATACCATCACCTGGTCGATCGACTATGGTCGCTGCATCTTTTGTGGCCGCTGCGAGGAAGCCTGCCCCATGGAGGCCATCAAGCTCACCGAGGAGTTTGAGTTGGCCGTCATGAGCAAGGACGACCTCACCAGCAAGAGCGTCTATACGCTCGAGCACTGTTCGCGTTGCGGCAAGCCGTTTGCCCCGCACAAGGAGATCGACTACGCCAAGCGCCTGCTGCAAAAGGCCGGCGGCATGGAGGCCGAGCAGGCCGCCCGTACCGTCGGCATGTGCCAGGAGTGCAAGCGCGAGCTCGACGCCCTGCGCGCCGCTTCGGCCGTAAAGACCGGCAACGCTGCTGGCATGGCTGCTAACGAGACGCTTGCGTCCGGCGAGCCCCAGGGCCCCGGCATGGAGTATCTGGGCGGCCACGGCGTGAACCCGGAGTATATCGACCGCGAGCTCAACCCCGATGCGCCCGAGATCCCCGCCGGTCCGGCGCCGGTCGAGGGCATCATCATGGATTTTGAAACGAAGGAGGAGTAACCATGGCCGAACCCACGCTTTTGCCCGAGCGGCTTCAGTACCGCCCGACCAAGATCGAGCTCGACGAGAGCATCGAGAAGGCCAAGGCGACCCTTCTTAAGAAGATCAAGCGCTCGGTGTACGTCTACCGTGTCGACTGCGGCGGCTGCAACGGCTGCGAGATCGAGATCTTCGGTTCCATCACGCCCGTCTTTGACGTCGAGCGCTTTGGCATCAAGGTCGTGCCCTCGCCCCGTCACGCCGATGTGCTGCTGTACACCGGCGCCGTGACGCGTGCCATGCGCATGCCGGCCCTGCGCGCGTTTGAGGCCGCACCCGATCCCAAGATCGTGGTGTCCTATGGCGCGTGCGGCTGCACCGGCGGCATCTTCTACGACAACTACTGCGTCTGGGGCGGCACGGATAAGATTCTGCCGGTCGATGTCTACATCCCCGGCTGCCCGCCCAGCCCCGCGCAGACCGTCTACGGCTTTGCCATGGCACTTGGCCTGCTGGACCAAAAGCTCCATGCCGAGACTACGGTGGAGGCTGCCGGCGAGCAGGCCGATATCCTGCACCCCGGCGTGCCGTACAAGCTGCGCGTTGCCATCGAGCGCGAGGCTCGCGCCATGAGCGGCTACCGTTACGGCCGCGACCTGGCCAACGAGTTTATGGATACGCTCGAGGACGCGCCCAAGGGTGATATCCGAGGTGCCATGGCGCTGCTCATCGACAAGCAGGACGATCCGCGCCGCGTTGAGGTCTACTCGGCGCTGCAGGATCTGGTGCTGGCCGGAGGTCACTAGATGGAGCTCACGGACCGCTCTGGTTACTTTGCGGGCCCCGGTATGCTCGGCGGCTCCTTTGGCGATGCCTCGCGCGCAAGCGACGAGGCCGCCGAGGGCGTCGCCGACCCCTGCCTGGGCCATGCGCCCGACCAGGTGGTCTTCTATGAGCTCACGCGTAAGTTTGTGGAGACCGAGGAAGACGTTCCCCAGGAGGCCTGCGACGTGCTGTACTACACGCTCGCCGTGGGCCACCACACCGGCGTGCTCGATTGCTTTGAGCCGCGCCTGTCGGTGCCGGTGGATGTCTTCTATTCGCTCGTCGACGCGCTGCCGGAGGGGGAGGCCAAGACCAAGTTCGAGGCCATCCGCTCCTTTGGCGAGTGCCAGCTCGACAAGGCGGCGGTGCCGTCGCTGCTCGAGGCCTGCGACACGCTGCTCGACGAGCGCGGTTTTCGCGGCTCGGCCAAGGCCGGCATCTCGGTGTTCGACGACGACTTTGGCCTGCATGCCCAGCAGGTCGCGTTTCTGATGAAGTTCCGCGATCTGGTTGAGCGCGTGCGCGATGTGTCGGGCGTGTATCTGACGGGAAGGTTGCAGTAATGGGTCGCGTTGTGGATGGTCGTGTGAACGGCGCCCCATTTGCGGGTATCGTGCTCACGGCGGGAAGCGTGCTGCGCGCCGACGATGCCGCCGGCCCCGTGCTCTCCAAAAAGATGGAGGACACGCCTATCGCCGGTTGGTACACCATCGACGGCGGTCAGACGCCCGAGGATGACATCATCGAGGTCAAGCGCGAGCGTCCGCCGCGTTTGGTTTTGGTCGATGCCGCCGACATGGCGCTGCCCGTCGGCGCCATCCGCTTGCTCGATAAGACCGACGTCGCGCGCAAATCGATGTTCACCACGCATTCGCTTCCTTTGTCGATTCTGATCGAAGAGATTGAGCAATCGTGTGATGATATCGTCTTCGTCGGGATTCAGCCGGGCGACACGGAGTTCTACAACCCCATGTCCCCGGAAGTCTTTGAGGCCGTCGACGCCGTGTACGACGCCGTGGCCGCCAACGACTTTTCCCACTTTGTCCGCTTGGGGCAAGAGCAATAGGAGCGCTTGTTCCTGCTGATTAGGAAAGAAGTGATTGACATGGCAGATTCCAAGGTGGAGTACCCCGCTCCCGATTGCCTGGCGCCCGCCGCGATCGAGGCCAAGACCGAGGCCGCCGGCGTGACCAAGGCTAACCTGCCGGTCGCTAAGACCTTTCTGTTGGCAATGTTCGCCGGCGCGTTTATCGCCTTCGGCGGCCTGTCCTTTACCGTGTTCTTGAGCGACAGCACGCTGGGCTGGGGCGCTCAGCGCGTCGTGGGCGGTCTGTGCTTTTGCCTGGGCCTGGTGCTCGTGCTGGTGTGCGGCGCCGAGCTGTTTACCGGCAATTCGCTTATGGTCTGCGCACTCAAGAGCAAAAAGATCACCCTGGTTCAGATGCTTAAGGCCTGGGTCGTCGTGTGGGTCGGCAATTTTGTCGGTGCCCTGTTCATCGTCTTTTTGGTGTACATGGCCGGCATCTATAAGCTCAACGGCGAGGCGGTCGCCAACTCCATGGTGAGCGTCGCCGCCGGCAAGGTGACGATCGACTGGGTGACGATCTTCTTCCGCGGCATCCTGTGCAACATCTTTGTGTGCCTTGCCGTGTGGATCGGTACCGCCGGCAAGACCGTGGTCGATAAGGTTGTGGGCATTCTGCTGCCCATCGCCGCCTTTGTGGCCTGCGGTTTTGAGCACTGCGTCGCCAACATGTACTTTTTGCCCATGGGTGCCGTGATGCACGCGTGCGGCTATGGTGCCGACGTCGCCGGCGCCGATGCGCTCAACGCTGCGGGCATTGCGTTTAACTTGTCCGCCGCTACGCTGGGCAACATCGTGGGCGGTGCGGTTCTGGTCGCGCTCGGCTACTGGTTTATCTACGCCAAGAAGTCCGAGGCGTAAGGTACCGTCTGTTTGACGTTGGGCCTCCCGCGGGGCGTTGCCGTGCGGGAGGCTTTTTGGGTCTGGGGCTCGTTGCCGGGCTTTTGGTCTGTTGTGTTTGGCTGATGAAAGGGGCAATCGAGATGGCATCTGCTGTGAAGCGTGACGGTCGCGCCGTGGTGACCACATGCGGGGGATGCTATGCCGATTGCGCCTTTGCGGCACGCGTTGAGGATGGGCGTGTGGTGGCCGAGTTGCCGGTGCCGGGGCATCCGTGCGGTGCGCGTGCCCTGTGCGCCCGCGGGCGGCATCGCCTGGACATGCCGTTTGACGAGCGCGACCGGATTTTGCATCCCATGCGCCGACGAGCTGATGGCTCGGGGTTCGATGCGATTTCGTGGGACGAGGCGTTCGCGCAGATTGCCAAGCGTCTTTTGGGGATTATTGACGAGCGCGGACCTCGTGCGCTGGGCATGACGCTCGGCGTGCCCTCGTTCGACCGCTACTGGGGCTATCGTCTTATGCACGCGCTGGGTTCGCCCAACGTGTACGGTGCCGACGGTGCCTGCGAGGTAAGCCGTCTCACTGGTTGGGAGCATAGCTTGGGCTATAGCCCCGCCTCCGACCTGGCGCACACCGACTGCATTATGTACCTGGGGCGTTCCATTGTCGATTCGTCGACGATGGGGGCCGTTGATGCACTCAACGATGCGCGCCGGCGCGGGGCGAAGATCATCGTGGTCGACCCCCGGCGCAGCGGCTCGGCTGCGCTTGCCGACCGTTGGCTGCGCGTACGCCCGGGCTGCGACCTGGCCTTGCTGCTGGGCATTGCGCATGTGCTCATTGCCGAGGGCCTGTACGACCGCGAGTTCGTTGCCCGCTTTACCACGGGTTTTGACGAGCTGGCGCAGACTGCTGCTGTTTGGACGCCCGAGTGGGCTGAGTCGATGTGCGATGTGCCGGCGGACTATATCCGAGCGACTGCGCGTGATTTGGCTGCCGCCGCGCCTGCCGCCGTGGTGGATGCGGGCTTTCACGGTGGCATCGGTATCGCGTATGCCAATAGCACCCAGACCGCGCGCGCTATCTGCTTGGTCGATGTGCTGCTGGGCTGTATCGGGCATGCGGGCGGTGCGCTCAACCCGCCCACGTCGCTTTTGTTGGGCGACCTCGATCCCGCACGTTTTGCGACGCCGCCGGTGCCGCGCGGGCCCAAGCTGGGGTCCGAGCGCTATCCACTGGTCGATCCGGTGCGCGGCCTGTGCACGACCATCGGTCAGTCGATTCGCGCCGGCGATTTGCGCGGACTCATCGTCTATGCCAGTAACCCCGGTGCGGGCTATGGCAATGCGCAGGCTTGGTTGGGTATTTTGCAGCAGCTCGACTTGCTCGTGACGATTGATATTCGCTGGTCTGAGACAGCGCGCGCTTCTGACTTCGTGCTGCCCGATGTGACGTATCTTGAGGCCGACCGCGGCGTGGGCACGGTCGTGGGCGCCAACGATGCGCGCGTGTTCTACCGCAACGCCGTGCTGCCCGTGCAGCATGACGACACACGTCCCGGTCGGGAGATTTTTGCCGGTCTGGCGCAGGCGTGTGGCGTGGGCGAGTACTTCGACTTTACGTCCGACGATCTGGCCGCTGCTCAGGTGGCTCCGTTTGGGATTGATCTGGACGAGCTCAAGGAGCGCGGCTGGGCCGACACGGGCGTTGCGCAGCCGTCGCGTACGGGCGAGCCGGTGATTCCCTTGAACGGCGGCAGGATCGCGCTGGCAAGCGACGTATGGGAACGAGCCGGCCTGGGTTGTGTACCCAACTGGATCGCTCCCATGGTGGAGCCTGGCCCGGGGATGTTTCGCCTCATTAGCGGCAACCGTCCCTTTGAGTCGCATACCTCGCGCAGGCTCGCGGCCCAAGGTGCCGCCGAGGCTGGGTCGGACCTGGATGCCGTGCAGATGAATGCCGATGCTGCTGCGCACATGGGCATCACCGACGGCGAGATCGTCGAACTCGTGAGCGACATGGGCCGCGACCGCGTGCGCGTGGAGACGACGCCCTATCTGCATCCGGCGTGCATCTTCACCTCGGCCGCTCCCGGCGGGCGTTCGTTTGGCGCCGATGCCGGTGGCGCTCAAGCCTTGGGCGTGGGCCCGCTCGACCATACGCCGTTGCGTTGGGACCCGTTGACGGGCGCTGCGCTCACCCAGGAAAACGCCGTTCGCGTGGAAAAGATCGCGGCACGCGAGGATAATAGCGATTGATTGACTCAGCCGATCGAATTGGCTGATAGTTTGACGTTCGAACGATTGATTCACCTTTGGTTTTGAAAGGTCGCACATGAGCGATAGCCAGAACATGTCCGATGAGGTGCGCGCCCGCCTGCGCGCCATTCCCTCCGTCAACGAGCTGCTTGCCGAGTGGCCGGTGGTGAAGGCGGCGGGGGAGACCTGCGACGCGGTGGTGCATGCCGCCGTCACGGCCGAGCTCGACGAGGAGCGAGCCGCCATTCGCGCCGGCGCCGCCCCGCGTTCCAAGCGCGAGCTGGCCTCGGCCATCGAGTGGCGTGCGCACCGCTCTGCGCTGCCGAGCCTGCGTCCCGCCGTCAACGCCACGGGTGTGGTTATCCATACCAACTTGGGTCGCGCCCCGCTCGCGGAATCAGCTGCCAAAGCCGTGGCCGAGGTCGCGCGCGGCTACAGCACGCTCGAGTACAGCGTCGACACCTGTTCGCGCGGGTCGCGCAAGGAGCACGCCGCGCAGCTGATCCGCTCACTCACCGGTGCCGAGGACGCGCTCGTGGTCAACAACAATGCCGCCGCTGTGCTGCTGGTGCTGGCGACCCATGCCGCAGGCAAAGAGGTCATCGTCAGCCGCGGCGAGCTTGTCGAGATCGGCGGCAGCTTCCGCATCCCCGATGTCATGGCGGCTTCGGGCGCCAAACTCGTCGAGGTCGGCGCCACCAACCGCACGCACCTGGCTGATTATGAGCAAGCCATCACACCCGATACGGCCATGATCCTCAAGGTCCATCCTTCCAACTATCGCATCGAGGGCTTTCACGAGGAGGTGGGCTCTCGGGAGCTTGCCGCCCTGGCCCACAAGCATGGCCTGCTGTTCTACGAGGACCAGGGGTCGGGCGCGCTGTTGCCCGACGACATCTTGGTGCGCGGAGGCGAAGAAACCACGCCGGCTTCGGTCTCGGCGGGGCTCGATATCGTGTCGTGCTCGGGTGATAAACTGCTCGGTGCCGCACAGGCGGGCATTATCATGGGCCGTCGCGATCTGGTCCAGGCCTGCGGGTCGCATCCGCTTATGCGTGCCCTGCGCCCGGGCAAGCTCGCACTGACGGCGCTCGAGGCTACACTGCGCATTTACATGGATGGAGCGGATGTGGCCCATCGCGAGGTGCCGGTGCTCAACATGCTGACGCTTCCGCAGGCTCATCTGGAGCGTCGCGCACGCAAGCTGCGCGAGCTGATGGTGGCAGGCCTCGATAAGGCTGGCTGCCCGTGTGCCGTGCAGGTGGAGATCGTCGAGGAATCGTCGACTCCCGGCGGCGGCTCGCTGCCTACCGTCGAGCTGCCTACGATGTGTGTGGCCGTCTGCCCTGTCGACGGGCGTCTGTCCGTCGACGCGCTCAAGCGCTCGCTCGTCCAAGATTTCGACACGCCGGTCGTCACGCGTGCCTCGCACGATCGCGTCCTGTTTGACGTGCGCACGCTCGTGGGTGACCGCGATATCGAGACGGCGGCAACGACGCTCGTCGCGTGCGTTAAGAAGGCGATTGCTCGATGAGTGAGGTTAAAGCGCTGGTGGAGTGTCCCGTTATCGTTGGCACGGCGGGCCACGTTGACCATGGTAAGTCGGCACTGATCGAGGCGTTGACCGGCAAGAATCCCGACCGTCTGGAGGTTGAGCGCCGTCGCGGTATGACCGTGGAGCTGGGCTTTGGCGAGCTGGCACTGCCAAGTGGCAAGATCGTTGGCCTGGTCGACGTGCCGGGCCACGCGCATTACTTGCGCGCCATGGTGCAGGGCGCCACGGGCATCGACGTGGCGGTGCTGGTGGTTTCGGCTGTCGAGGGCGTGATGCCGCAGACCCGCGAGCACGTGCATGTGCTGGAGCTGCTGGGCGTTACGCATATGGTGGTCGCGCTGACGATGTGCGACCTGGCCGACGCCGAGATGACCGAGCTTGCCGAGCTCGATGTCGATGACTTTTTGTCGGGTACCGTGTTTGCGGGCGCGCCGATGGTCCCCGTGTCGTCCAAGACCGGCGAGGGGATTGACACGCTGTTGGCCGCGCTTGACGATCAGGTCGGTGCCTGCTGGGATTCCTGCCGCGACCGTGCCGAGCGCACCGATGCTGCGCCGCGCTTGCCGATTGACCGCTGCTTTACGATCAAGGGCGCCGGCACCGTCGTGACAGGGACACTGCACGATGCGCCGGTTGCGGTGGGCGATGAGCTCGTCGCGCTGCCGTCGCGCACGGCCTGCCGCGTACGCGGGATCCAAGTGCATGGCGACACGCAGCAGGCGCTTCCCGGTCAGCGTGTGGCGCTCAACTTGGTGGGCGGTGGCGTCGCTGCGCTCGATCGCGGTGAGATGCTCGGCGTGGAGGGTCGCTTTGGCCAGACGCTGCGCTTTATGATGGCGTTTACGTATTTAGGTCGCGAGGGAGCCAAGCCGCGCGTGCTCGAGTCGGGTGCGCGTGTGCACGTGATGGCGGGTACGGCCGAGGTTGTCGGCCGCATCATGCTTTTGGAGGGCGAGGCCCCCATGGCGGTGGGCGAGACCCGTACCGTGCAGGTGCGCTTGGAGGAGCCGCTGCCGCTGCGAGCCGGAGACCATGCTGTGGTGCTGTCGTATTCGCCCGTTATGCTCATTGGCGGCGGGCGTGTGCTGCTTTCGCGTTGCCGTCGTTCGCGCGAGCTTGCCGAAGGAGAGCGTGCGCTGTATGTGGCGCTTGAGGCCGGCGATATCGCGGGCGGTGTGGGCGCTTGGCTGGCGCTGCAGACGCTGCCGGTTACGACGGTTGATGTTGCCGAGGCTTTGGATCTTGGTGTTGGCGAGGCCGATGCCGCACTGCGCGGATTGGTGGCGCAGGGCTCCGTTCGCAAGCTTGCCGCGGGCGATGCGGGCCTCTTGGCGGACGCCGTGGTGCTCGACGCCGCGATGGATGCACTGGCGGCGACCCTGTCAGCCATGCACGCGGCGGCTCCCAAGGAGACGGGCTTTACGCCCGGCGCCGTTGCCCATGCTGCGTGGCCTGCCGCTGATGAAGGCGTTGCCGCGGCCCTGATTGCCGAGGGCTGCTCCCGTGGCGTGTGCGCCGCCGAGGGCGCCGAGGTATTCGATCCGCATTCGGCCGCCGCGGCGGCACGCGTGGTGCGAGAGGCTTGCGAGCGCATCGTCGCTCTGCTTGACGAGGCTGGCCTGGATGCACCGGCGCTTCCCGAGGTGGGCGAACAGCTGCAGCTCGGTCGCGATACCATGACGCGTGCCCTGCGCGAGCTTTCGCTCAACCGCTCGATCGTTAAGGTCGAGCGCGACGTTGCCCTGTCCGCTGCCGCCGAGGCCCATGCGCGCGAGCTTGTTGCCGCCGCCATTGAAGCAGCCGGCGGTGCTGCCACCACGAGCGTACTGCGCGAGGCCCTGGGTGTGTCGCGCAAACGTGCCATCAGCATCTTGGAGCACCTGGATGCCGTGCGCTTTACGGTGCTCGACAAGGAGGCCGGCGGCCTGAGGTCCCTGCGCTAGATTGACTGCTCGGTTTGGTAAAATACCGCCGCACTTGGGAACGGATGGGCTCCGGTGGGCTCCGCGGTCCTCAAAACCGTTGCGAGGCGTGCAAAACGTCTTGGATGTGTTCGATTCACATACGTTCCCGCCATACGCTACCAGCGCTTTTGTGCTCGCGGTCTTGCTGCGTGCCGCAAAGGCGCTGTTTTGTTTTTGCGCGAGCTTTTCGTAGCGCCGTTATTTCGGCGGCGGTATTTGGCTTCGTGTGTCGGGTTTCGAACATGCCGATGGAGGTGTTTTGCCGTATGACTACCGTAAGACGTGCCGATTTTTCTTGTGTCGTCCAAGCGGGCGGGCTGTCCTCGCGCATGGGCTGCGATAAGGCGCGCTTGGCGTTTTGCGGCGAGCCGCTCATCGAGCGTGTGCTGGGTCGGCTGGCGCCAGTTGCCGGCGAGTTGGTCGTGACGACTTCGCGTCCCAGCGAGCTTGCCTATCTTGAGGAGCGCGCGTTTGGCGGCCTGGTGCCGCGTGTGGTGGCGGACCTTGAAGGACCGGCGGGTGCCATGCGCGGCATCGCGAGCTCGTTGGCCGCGGCCCGATTGCCGCTCGTGGCGATCGTCGCCTGCGATATGCCGTTCGTCTCGCCAGAACTGATCGGCGCGCTTGCCGATCGTGTTGAGTCTGAGGCGCTCGACGTGTGCGTGCCGCGCGAGGAGCGGGGGATTGAGCCGCTTTGCGCCGTCTGGCGCCGTGACGCGTGTGCGTCAGTTTCCCAAGAGCTGCTCGCCTGCGACCGCCAGCGCATTCGCTGCCTGATCAATCGCGTTCAGGCTGGTTATATGGATGAACTGCAGATCGTTAAGGCCGCAGGCTCGACGCTCTGCTTCGAGAACGTCAATACGCCCGAGGAGTTTGCGGCGGCCGAGTTGCTTGCCTAGACGATTGGAGTTGCCATGTCTCACGATATTTGTCCCGACACGGGAGAGCCTTGCACTTGCGATGGTTCCGAGCCCTGTACCTGCGGCTGCGGTGGCTGTGGGCATACTGCGGAAGAGGAAGCGGCCGCCGCGGCGTATCGTGAGGCACACCTCGAAGGCCCATCCGGTGATGCCCTCGACCACGAGCGCAAGATTATCGTTTCGTTCGATAGCACCTTCGATGTGATGGAATGCGAGCAGCTGTGCCTGGATGCCGGCGTGCCCGGGCGCATCATGCCATTGCCGGGCTCCATTACCGCGGGTTGCGGCCTGTGCTGGGCCATGCCGTTCTCGGGCGATGCGCTTGCCGCCTTCCGCGCTGCCACCGAAGGCCGCATAACCCTCGCCGACTACCATCAGCTCGTCCTCTAACCACTAACACCACCACAAAGGTGCCCAATGTGGTGGTTTGGAACATGTGGACGAAACAGCTTCGAAACACGCGATTTGCACGTTGGGTGCTCAAAAACGCTTCTACCTGCATCGTAATCAAAACGAAACATCTGCTCGTCGGCTTATGCGTAACTTTCCCGCAACAGTGCGATATTATCCATACTCGATAAAGCTCGCGGCGCATGGGGCGCCTCGAACGATACTTTTCTTTTCCATCAATTGGAGGAAGCATGAGCTACACGCAGAAAGTTCTCGAAGAGCTCAAGGCCCGCTATCCCGAGCAGCCTGAGTTCATCCAGGCCGCGACCGAGATTCTCGGCACCATCCAGCCGGCGCTCGACGCCCATCCCGAGTACGAGGAGGCCGCCCTGCTTGAGCGCCTCGTCGAGCCCGAGCGCATCGTCATGTTCCGTGTTCCCTGGGTCGACGACCAGGGCAAGGTTCAGGTCAACCGCGGTTACCGCGTCGAGTTCAACTCTGCCATTGGACCCTACAAGGGCGGCCTGCGCTTTAACCCGACGGTCACCCTGGGTATGCTCAAGTTCCTGGGTCTGGAGCAGATCCTCAAGAACAGTCTGACCACCCTTCCCATGGGCGGCGGCAAGGGCGGCTCCGACTTTGACCCCAAGGGCAAGTCCAACAACGAGATCATGCACTTCTGCCAGTCCTTCATGACCGAGCTCTATCGCCACATTGGCCCCAACACCGACGTTCCTGCCGGCGACCTGGGCGTTGGCGGCCGCGAGGTCGCCTACCTGTTCGGTCAGTACAAGCGCCTGACCAACGAGTGGACCGGCGTCCTTACCGGCAAGGGCCTCTCCTTTGGCGGTTCGCTCGCCCGTACCGAGGCCACCGGCTACGGCCTAGCCTACTTTGTGGACGAGTACCTCAAGAGCCGCGGCGACTCCTTCGAGGGCAAGAACGTCGTCGTTCATGGCTCCGGCAACGTCGCCATCTACGCCGTCCAGAAAGTCTCCCAGCTCGGCGGCAAGGTGCTGGCCTGCTCCGATACCCACGGCTGGGTCGAGGATCCCGACGGTATCGACTACACCGTGCTCGAGCATGTCTACAACAAGAAGCGCTCCGGCCACGACAAGGGCGTTACGCTCGCCATGTACGTTGACGAGAAGCCCAACGCCGTGTGGCACGAGGGCGACGGCCGCGGCGTGTGGCAGCTGCCCTGCGACATCGCGCTGCCCTGCGCTCGTGAGAACACGCTGCTGCTCGAGGACGCTCAGGCGCTCGTCGCCAACGGCTGCAAGGTGGTCGGTGAGGGCGCGAACATGCCCACGACCATCGAGGCTACGACCTACTTCCAGGAGAATGGCGTCGCCTTTATGCCCGGTAAGGCTGCCAACGCCGGCGGCGTGCTCGTGTCCGGCCTTGAGATGAGCCAGAACGCCGAGCACCTGTCCTGGACCTTCGAGGAGGTCGACGGCAAGCTCGAGCAGCTCATGCGCGGCATGTTCCACAACGTGGACGACACCGCCAAGGAGTATGGCCAGGAGGGCAACTTTGTCATGGGCGCCAACATCGCCGGCTTCCTGAAGGTCGCCGACGCCATGCTCGCCCAGGGCGTCTGCTAAATCTTCGCTCGACATAGCATCGCAGAAGGCTCCCAGCTATCTGGCTGGGAGCCTTTTCTATCCCGGAGGACTCCTCATAACTTGCGGTGAAATACGGACTGTTTTGCGTTCCAGAACGGCTAATCAGTCCGTATATCACCGCAAGTTATGGATGGGTGGGTGGATTTTGTCCTAAAACGGTGTGCGGCCCCTCGTTTGGTACACTTAAAAGTACTGGACAAGTGAAGAGATGGGGGAGAACGTGCTCAAGTTCGGTACCTACGTCCGTGTTGGAAACGCGGCCGAAGCCTATGAGCTCTTACAGAAGAACCGCAACAACAAGATTGTGGGCGGCGGCATCTGGATGCGCCTGGGTTCGCGTCGCGTGGCGACGGCGATTGACCTTTCGGCCTGCGGACTCGATCAGATCGAGGAGACCGAGACCGAGTTTCGCATCGGTGCCATGTGCACCCTGCGCCAGCTCGAGCGTCATGCCGGGCTCAACGCGCTTGTCAACCATGTCTTTGAGTTCGCCGTCCACGATATCGTGGGCGTGCAGCTGCGCAATACCGCCACGGTGGGCGGCAGCATCTACGGCCGCTTTGGCTTCTCGGACGTTCTCTCCGCCTTCCTCGCGCTCGATTCTTACGTTGAGCTGACGGGCGCCGGCCGCGTGCCGCTCGCGGAGTTCGTTGACATGGGCTACGTGCGCGACGTTATTGAGCACGTGGTGGTCGTTAAGCACGATTACCGCGCAAGCTATGAGGCCGTGCGCAAGGCCGCGACCGACTTTCCCTCGCTGAACGTTACCGCCGCCTGGTGGGACGGCTCCTGGCATGTCACCGTGGGTGCCCGCCCGCTGCGCGCGACCCTGCTGCAGGGCGAGGCGTGCGGCCTGGTGAATGAGCGTCCTTGCGAAAACGAGCTGCGTGCCCTGGCCGCGTCCGTACGCGCGCTGAGCTACGGCACCAACCTGTGGGGCTCGGCAGACTACCGCCGTCGCATCTCGGTCCCGCTCGCCATCCAGGCTGTGCGTCGCGCCGCCGGCATCGAGCTTTCGGCCGCGCTTGCCCGCGAGCTCGAGGGCGTGCAGATTCCTAAGTTCGCCACGGACGAGTATTCCTGCCGCCGCGTGCCCGGCGTCGATTCTAGTGAGGTGCGCTAATGGCTGCCAAACTCATCGATCTTTCCTTTACGCTCAACGGCCGCAAGGTCAAGGTTCAGATTGCCCCCGACACCATGCTCTTTGCGCTGCTGCGCGAGCAGGGCTGCGCGTCGGTGCGCTGCGCCTGCGAAACCACCAACTGCGGCCTGTGCACGGTGTGGCTCGACGGCGACCCGGTGCTGAGCTGCTCGGTTCCCGCCGCGCGCGTCGAGGGCCACACCATCACCACGCTCGAGGGCCTCAAGGCCGAATCCGAGGCGCTGGCCCGTGCGATGGCTGCCGAAGGCGCCGAACAGTGCGGTTTTTGCGCCCCCGGCCTCATTATGAACGTGCTGGCGCTCGCCCGCGCCGCCAAGGAGGACCCGAGCCTCGTCGCCACGCGCGAGGAGCTGTCGCGCCAGCTGGCCGGCAACCTCTGCCGCTGCAGCGGCTACGAGAGCCAGCTGCGCGCCATCGTCCGCTTCCTCAACGAGTCCGGCGTGCAGGTGGGCTTTGAGATGCCCGAGCTGCCCGTCAACGACACGAGCTCCGACGGCGTCTCCTACAAGCAGATCACCCACAAGCAGCCCAAGAAGGACTCGAAGGCCCTGCTCGAGGGCCGTCCCGTCTACACGGGCGACATGGTGCCCGCCGGCGCGCTCATCGTCAAACTCAAGCGCAGCCCCTATGCCCGCGCCAAGATCCGCTCCATTGATACGTCGCGCGCCCTGAAGGTGCCCGGCGTGGTGGGCGTCTACACCTACGAGGACGTGCCCCAGCGCCGCTTTACCATCGCCGGCCAGAGCTATCCGCAGCCGAGTCCCTATGACCGCCTGATTCTCGAGAACCTGGTCCGTTACCAAAACGAGGAGGTGGCGATCGTCGCCGCCGAGACCGAGGAGGCCGCCGACAAGGCGCTCAAGCTCATCAAGGTCGACTACGAGGTGCTTGAGCCCCTGCTCGACTTTACCCAGGCACTCGATAATGACATCGTGGTCCATCCCGAGGGCGACGTGACCTTTATGTTTCCGCAGGGTGGCGATGTTCCGCGCAACCTGGTGTGCAGCGGTACCAGCGATTTTGGCAACCTTGACGAGGCGTTCGCCCAGAGCGACATCGTCTTCACCCGCACCTATACCAGCCAGGCCACGCAGACCGCGCCCATGGAAACTTTCCGCGCCTTCGCGACGACCGACGCGTTCGGGCGCATTTCGGTGACCACCTCGACGCAGGTGCCCTTCCACGTGCGCCGCATGGTCGCGCAGTCGCTCGATATCCCGCAGTCGCAGGTGCAGGTCATTAAGCCGCGCATCGGCGGCGGCTTTGGCTCCAAGCAGACGGGCTGCTGCGAAATCTTCGTGGCGTTCGTGACACAGCAGACCGGCCGTCCGAGCTACTGCTGCTACACCCGCGAGGAGACCATCACCGCGGGCAACTCGCGCCACCAGATGCAGATGACCGTTAAGCTGGGCGCCATGAACGACGGCACCATCACGGCCATCGACCTGCATACGCTGTCCAACGCCGGCGCGTACGGCGAGCACGCTACCACGACGATCGGCCTTTCGGGTCACAAGAGCCTGCCCATCTACAATCACGTGAAGGCGAGCCGCTTTAGCTGGGACGCCGTCTACACCAATACCAACCGTGGCGGCGCGTATCGTGGCTACGGTGCCACCCAGGGCCAGTTTGCCGTGGAGAGCGCGGTCAACGAGCTCGCTGACATGCTGCACATGGACCCCGCCGACCTGCGCCTTAAGAACATCGTGCGCGAGGGCGAGATCATGCCGCAGTACTACAACGAGAAGCTCAACGCCTGCGCGCTCGACCGCTGCCTGCTGCGCGCGATGGACATGATCGGCTGGCGCGACAAGCCGCTGGCCGTGGACCTGGGCGACCGCGTGCGAGCCCTGGGCTGCGCGCTCACCATGCAGGGCTCGGGCATCTCCAACGTGGACATCGCCGGCATCGACATGCGCCTGGAAGAGGACGGCTTCATTACCATCGGCACCGGCGCCACCGATAACGGCATGGGCGTCGACACAATCCTGGCGCAGATTGCCGCCGAGGAGCTGGGCGTGGAGAGCTCGCTGATCGTGGTGCGCGGCGTGGACACCGATGTGTCGCCGTTCGATGCCGGCTCGTACGCGAGCTCGGGCACGTACGTGACGGGCCTTGCGGCCAAAAACGCCGCGACCGAGCTCCGTGAGAAGATTTGCGCCAAGGCAGCCCAGATGTGGGATGTGGATGCCGCCGAGGTGGTCTTCGATGGCCAGTACGTGCGTCTGTCCGACGAGCGTGCCGCGCGCGAGCAGAACCGGTACCTCACGCTGCGTGACTTTGCCAACCTGTGCGTCAAGAATATCGCGGGCGGCGACGCGCTCACCTCGCATGCCTCTGCCTGCCTGCCCGTTTCGCCCCCGCCGTTTATGGCCGGCATTGCCGAGGTTGAGGTCGACAAGGCCACCGGCAAGGTGACCGTGGTGGACTACGTGGCGGCTGTGGACTGCGGCACCGTTATCAACGAGGCGCTCGCGCGCGTCCAGGCCGAGGGCGGCATTGCCCAGGGTATCGGTCACGCGCTCTACGAGATCGTCGAGCACGATGAGCGCGGTCGCCTGCGCACCGGCAACTTTATGAGCTACAAGCTGCCCACGCGTCTGGATATCGGCAGTATTCGCGTGGCCTTTGAGCCGAGCTACGAGCCGACGGGCCCGTTTGGCGCCAAGTCGATCGGCGAGGTCGTCATCAACACGCCGCTCGCCGCCGTGGCCTCGGCCGTAGCGCACGCCACCGGCCATCAGGTTCGCTCGCTTCCGATCACGCCCGAGAAGGCCCTGCTGGGGGAGTAGACGAGGCGCCGCCGCCCTTTGGCAAGCCCGGGGAAACCGCATCCCGCTTTTCGTCCGAATTGCGGGATGCGGTTTCCGTTTGAGGCCCCTGGCGGAAAGTGCATCCCGGAATAGGGGCTCAAAACGGGTTGCAGTTTCCGGTTGATGGCTATAGCGGAAGCCGCATCCCATTCCGAGGCCCCAAGCCGGGACGCGCTTTCCGGCGCATGGCCAGCACCGCCTGACTGCCGAGTCCCACCGAAGTTGCGGTGGAATAGGGACTGTTTTGGAGGACTGGAGCCCCAAACAGTCCCTATTCCACCGCAACTTCGATGGGGCGGCGGGGGATTCGATGCGTACTCGTGGTGAGGTCGTGAGCCTGTAAAAGGTGTGCGTGCGCTTGCCGTTCGTATCTGCTATCATTCCTAGTCTGTGCGCTCATGCGGGCGTGGCGGAATTGGTAGACGCGCCAGATTTAGGTTCTGGTGGGATTCCCGTGAAGGTTCGAGTCCTTTCGCCCGCACCATCGCACTTGCGTCGGCCCTGGCCGTCGCGACACTTTGTTGCATAAAGGTACCAGCACCTCAGATAAGCTGGGCAGTATGAGGAGGAACGTGTTGAACATCACCGCTTCTGACGTCAAGGACGCCAAGCTCACCGCTACGGTCACCATCCCGGCCGCCGACGTCGACGCCGCGATCAAGAAGGCCTACAAGGACACCGCCAAGAAGTATCGCTTCCCGGGCTTCCGCGCTGGCAAGGCTCCCCGTCCGGTCATCGACTCCGCTCTTGGCGCCGAGGCTACCCTTGCTCAGGCCACCAACGACCTGATCGCCGCCAACGAGCCCGCCGTCCTCAACGAGTTGGACATCGTCCCCACCAAGAGCGGTGACTACAAGGAGCTCGACCTCACCAAGGATCACGAGGACTACACCTACACCGTCGAGTTCTCCCTGCGTCCCGCTGCCGAGCTCTCCTCCTTCGACGCCGTCGAGATCGAGATGCCTCCCGCGGAGGTCACCGAGTCCGAGATCAACAACCAGGTCGAGATGCTCCTCAACTACCGTGCCACCTTCGAGGACGTCGAGGGTCGCGCCGTCGAGGCTGACGACTATGTCACCGTCGACCTCAAGGCCGTCGAGAACGCCGACAACTTTGCCGCTGAGGGCCGCATGCTCATCGCCGGTAGCGACAGCAACCCCAAGGAGTTCAACGAGGCTCTGATCGGTGCTAACGTTGACGACGTCAAGACCGTTACCTGGACCGACGAGGTCGAGGAGGGCGAGGAGGCCGAGACCCACACCGTCGAGGTCACCGTCAAGGGCATCAAGGTCCGCAACACCCCCGAGCTCACCGACGAGCTCGTCAAGTCCGACTTCGGCTTCGACAGCATCGATGCCATGCGCGACGCCATCAAGATAGAGATCGAGCAGGACAAGGCTTCCCGCCTGCCGGCCGAGAAGGAGAACCGTTGCGTCTCCGCTCTCGCTGAGCGTCTGCAGCTCGACGAGATGGACGCCGACTACGAGCAGTCCGTCTTTGAGGAGCTTGGCCAGAACTTCCTGTCCAACCTTTCTGCCCGCGGCATGACCCTGGACACCTGGCTTCCCGCTTCCGGTCTGACCATGGAGCAGTTCATCGGCGACCTGCACAAGCAGGCCAACGACGTTGCCCGTGAGTCCCTGGCTCTGGACGCCCTCGCCCGTGAGCTCAAGATCGAGGTCACCGAGGACGACATCAACGCTGAGTTCGAGAAGGCCGGCGTCAAGGACGTCGAGGCTTCCAAGGCCGAGTTCATCGCCGATGGCCGCATGCCTGCCGTCCGCGAGTCCATCCGTCGCTCCAAGGCCGTCGATCACCTGGTCGAGAACGCCAAGGTGACCGAGGTCGACGAGACCGCCAAGGACGCCGAGTAATTCTCGCCACCTTGCCCACGAGCGCATGCGCGCGCCCGTGATGGGGTAAAGTTATACACCGGTTATCCGGTTGCTTCGTACGGTGCCAGCCAATGCATAGCATGCGGGCACCGTACGTTTATCTAGAACCAATTTGGTCCGCAAGAGAGAAATGGAGATGCGTATGATCGCCAAGTTCGATTCCGCCCTCGTGCCATACGTTATCGAGCAGACGCCGCGCGGCGAGCGCAGCTACGATATCTATTCGCGCCTGCTCAACGACCGCATCATCTTCTTGGGCGAGGAGATCAACTCCGTCAGCGCCAACCTGGTCGTTGCCCAGCTGCTGCATCTTGAGAGCCAGGATGCCGAGAAGGATATCTCGCTCTACATCAATTCGCCCGGTGGCGAGGTCTACTCCGGTCTGGCGATTCTGGACACCATGAACTTCATCAAGCCGCAGGTCTCCACCATCTGCGTCGGTATGGCCGCGTCCATGGCCGCTGTGCTGCTTTCGGCCGGCGCCAAGGGTAAGCGCTTCTGCCTGCCGCACTCCAAGGTTATGATTCACCAGCCCAGCGGCGGTGCCCAGGGTCAGCAGACCGAGATTGAGATCGTGGCCGAGGAGATCAAGAAGACTCGCCGCGAGCTCAACCAGATCCTGTCCGACGCCTCGGGCCAGCCCATCGAGAAGGTCCAGGCCGACACCGAGCGCGATAACTACCTGACTGCTGCCGAGGCCCTCGATTACGGTCTGATCGACCGTATCGTCACTTCGCGCGACCTCGCCGCGAAGGATGCCTAGGATGGCAGGAAACATGCAGGACAACTTTGACGAGAACGGCAACCCCATCCGCTGCTCCTTCTGCGGAAAAGAGCAGGGCCAGGTCCGTCGCCTCGTAAAGGGCCCGACCAACATCTTTATCTGTGACGAGTGCGTCGCCGCCTGTTCCGAGATTCTGGAGGAGTCGCTGGCTTCGGACTTTATGGACGCTGCCCGCAACGGCAAGCTGCCGGGCTTCCTCAACGACCATGGTCAGTCTGCATCCCAGCCCGCCATGGACCCCGAGACCGAGGGCTTTGAGCTCGAGGACGACCGCCAGGTCATCACGCACGTGCCGACGCCGCACGAGATCTATGACGAGCTTTCGGCCTATGTTATGGGCCAGGAGGACGCCAAGCGCGCCATGTCGGTTGCCGTGTACAACCACTATCGCCGCGTGATTGAGGGCGGCGCCGCCGTGTCTGCCTTTGACGACGGCTTGGACTCGCAGTTCGACGACGATATGGACGAGGTGGAGCTCGCCAAGTCCAACATCTTGCTGCTCGGTCCCACCGGTACCGGTAAGACTCTGCTCGCCCAGACGCTTGCGCGCATCCTCGAGGTGCCGTTTGCCATCGCCGATGCCACCGCGCTTACTGAGGCAGGTTACGTTGGCGAGGACGTGGAGAACATCCTGCTCAAGCTCATCAACGCCGCCGATGGCGACATCGAGCGCGCGCAGGTTGGCATTATCTACGTTGACGAAATCGACAAGATTGCCCGCAAGGCCGAGAACCTTTCCATCACCCGTGATGTCTCGGGTGAGGGCGTTCAGCAGGCGCTGCTTAAGATCCTTGAGGGCACGGTGGCAAGCGTTCCGCCCACCGGCGGCCGCAAGCATCCCCAGCAGGAACTGTTGCAGATCGACACGACCAACATCCTGTTTATCTGCGGCGGTGCCTTTGTGGGCCTGGACAAGATCATCGCCGACCGCGTGGGCAACAAGGGCGTAGGTTTTAACTCCGAGATCGCAGGCCCCACTTCGGTCGACGAGAACGACCTGCTGCGCCAGGTGCTCCCGCAGGACCTCAACGCCTTTGGCATGATCCCCGAGTTCGTGGGCCGTACGCCCGTCGTCACCCAGACGCAGGCGCTCGACGAGGACGACCTGGTGTCGATCCTGACCGAGCCCAAGAACGCCGTGGTGCGTCAGTACCGTAAGATGTTCCAGCTCGAGGACGTTGAGCTTGAGTTTGAGGACGCCGCCCTGCACGAGATTGCCCGCATGGCGCTCGCCCGCAAGACCGGCGCCCGCGGCCTGCGCTCCATCTGCGAGGACGTGCTGCAGCAGACGATGTTCGACCTGCCCAGCGAGGAAGGTGTCGCCAAGGTCATCGTTACCGAAGCGGCCGTAAAGGGCGAAGAGCAGCCCCAACGCATCTACGGTTAAATAGCTTGAATTCAGGCCTCGCGGCAACCACCGCGGGGCCTGCCTTTTAGGGACAGGTTTATCTTGGTCGGTTTTTATATGGGCAAATGTCGTTTCCCCTGATAAAACCTACCAAAATAAACCTGTCCCTTTTCGGTAGGTATGCCTGTGCTATTCTGTGAGATTGTCAAGTTAGTACCTTCAGACTGAAGTAATCGATACCTAAGGCGTGTCCGCCTGCTTGGTTTTCGTAGATTCCGCACGAGCCGAAGAGCACTAAATGTGCTCTTCGCGCGAGCCAGGACCTGACCGAGCGAAAACCAAGCAGGCGGACACGCCGGCGGGACAGGGAGAGATATATGGAAGAAATGCCCAAGAATTACGATCCGTCGACCAACGAGCCGGCGATCCTGCAGAAGTGGCTCGACGGCGGCTACTACAAGCGCCGTGAGGGCGTGGGCGACTGCACCGTCACCATTCCGCCTCCCAACGTGACCGGCAAGCTCCACATGGGCCACGCTACCGACGACTCCATCCAGGACGCCATCATCCGTATGGCTCGCATGCGCGGCAAGTCCACGCGCTGGGTGCTCGGTACCGACCACGCTGGTATCGCTACGCAGACCAAGGTCGACAAGAAGCTCAAGAGCGAGGGCATCAGCCGCCTGGAGATCGGTCGCGACAAGTTTGTCGACGCTTGCTGGGATTGGACCCACGAGTACGGCGGCATCATCGTCGAACAGATCAAGCGCATGGGCTGCTCCGTCGACTTCGACAACGAGCGCTTTACCATGGACGAGGATTACGCCCAGGCTGTGCGTAAGGTCTTCTGCGACTGGTACCACGACGGCCTGATCTACCGCGGCAAGCGCATCGTCAACTGGTGCCCCAACTGCACCACGGCCATCTCGGACGACGAGGCCGAGTACAAGGATGAGAAGGGCCACCTGTGGCACCTGCGCTACCCGCTGACCGAGCCGGTCAACGGCCAGGACTATATCGTCGTTGCCACCACGCGCCCCGAGACCATGCTCGGCGATACGGGCGTCGCTGTCTCCCCGAAGGACCCCGAGAAGGCCGCCTTTGTGGGTAAGACCGTCAGGCTCCCCATCGTCGACCGCGAGATCCCCATCTTTGAGGATTGGCATGTCGACGCCAACTTTGGCTCCGGCTTCGTTAAGGTCACCCCGGCCCACGACCCCAACGATTACGCCATGGGTCAGGCCCACGACCTGCCGCAGATCAATATCTTCGACGAGCACGCGGTGGTCGTCGAGGGCTACGGCGAGTTTACCGGTATGAACCGTGAGGAGTGCCGCGAGGCCGTCATCAAGTGGTTCGAGGAGCATGACCTTCTCGATCACGTAGAGGATCACGACCACTCCGTCATGCACTGCTACCGTTGCGACGCCGCGCTTGAGCCGTGGCTGTCCGAGCAGTGGTTCGTCGCCGTCGACAAGCTCAAGGGGCCGGCGCTCGACGCCGTCAACTCCGGCAAGGTCACCTTCCACCCCGCGCGCTGGACGCAGACCTACACCACCTGGATGGAGAACCTTAAGGACTGGTGCATCAGCCGCCAGCTGTGGTGGGGCCACCGCATCCCCGTGTTCTACTGCGAGGACTGTGGCTGGGAGGACGCGCTCACCGAGGACACCGACGTGTGCCCCAAGTGCGGCGGCCATCACGTGCATCAGGACGAGAACGTGCTGGACACCTGGTTCAGCTCGCAGCTGTGGACCTTCGCCACGCAGGGCTGGCCGCAAAAGCCGGAGCTGCTCGAGGGCCATCACCCCACGACGGCGCTCGTCACCGCGCGCGACATCATCGCGCTGTGGGTCGCCCGCATGGTCATGAGCTCGCTGTACTTCCTGGACGAGGTGCCGTTTAAGGACGTCGTCATCTACCCGACGATCCTTGCCAAGGACGGCAGCCGCATGTCCAAGTCCAAGGGCAACGGTGTTGACCCCATGGACCTCATTGGTATGTACGGCGCCGACGCCATGCGCTTCAACCTGCTCACGCTGTGCACCAACAACCAGGACGTCAAGTTCGACGCGAACATCGACAAAAAGACCAAGAAGCTTATCGACAGCCCGCGCACCGAGCAGGCCAAGTCGTTTGTGACCAAGATCTGGAACGCCAGCCGCTTCCTGCTCATGAACATGGAGGGCTACACGCCCGGCGAGCCCGTTGTGGAGACGCCGGCCGACGCCTGGATGTTCAGCCGCCTGGCCAAGGCCGTCAAGATGGTCACCGAGGGTATTGAGAACTATACCTTTGGCGACATGGCCCGCAGCGTGCAGCAGTTCTTTTGGAACGAGGTCTGTGACTGGTACGTCGAGGTCACCAAGGCCCGCCTGAAGGGCGAGGGCCGTCTGCAGGCGCAGCGCAACTTGATCTTTGTGCTCGATACCTCCATTCGCCTGATGCACCCGCTCATGCCTTTTGTCACCGAGGAGATCTGGGACAACATGCCGGCGAGCGTGCTCGACCTGGACGCCGAGGGCAACGTGGACCGTGCCGAGGCGCTCATGATCGCCAAGTGGCCCGAGCCCGCCGACTACGCCAAGTACGTCGACGAGTCCGCCGAGCGCGCGTTTGAGCTTTGTCGCGCTGTCGTTTCCGCCGCCCGCGCCACCCGTTCGCGTTATCGCTTGAGCCCCAAGGCCGAGCTCGACGTGGTCGTGCGTGCCGGTGCCGAGGACATCGAGAAGCTCGAGAGCCTGCGCTCGACCATCGAGCCGCTGGCCAACACTGCCTCGCTGGTCATGGGTACCGACGTCGAGAAGCCGGCTGCGAGCATCGCCGTGGTCGACAGCGGCGTCGAGGTCTTTGTGGTGCTCGAGGGCAAGGTTGACCTTTCGGCCGAGAAGGCGCGCCTGGAGAAGGAGATCGCCGCGGCCCAGAAGGAGCTCGCCGGCTGCGAGAAGACACTCGCCAACGAGGGCTTTGTGGCTAAGGCCGCGCCCGCGGTGGTCCAGAAGAAGAGGGACCGTGCAGCTGAGCTCAAGGAGATCCTGGCGGCGCTGACTGCTCAGGTTGCTGACTTCTCGTAGGCGGTACTGGGGGACGCGGTTTGGGGCATTGCTCGCTACTGCGGACACCTATTCCGCCGTTCTAACGAACGGCGGCTGGCTCGACGCTGCAAACGCCTCTGATGGCCAATCTGCCGTTCAACTTCGGGCGCATGGGCATAAGCCCTATGCGCCCTTGTTTCACGGCACCTTGGCTCATCAGAGGCGTTTTCGCTCATATGACCCAATCCGCTGTCAAGAGCCACAATGGCCCCGCCGACCGCTTGCAATCGGTCGGCGGGGCCTGCCGTTAACCCGTCCCGGTCCGCCCCCGGCATGTCATCGACGCCTTCGGCTCAGTCTCATATCCGCGGATACCGTTCTGTCGGCCCGCACTCCATTCCTTCGGCGGGGTTCCCCAAGTCTGTCGAGGCGCATGCGGAGGGCTCCGCGCGCACAGCGAAATAGGGGGTATCCCCGAAGGCCGCCCGGCTCGCCGGGACGGGGGCCATGTCTATTCCGCGCCCTCCCGGCACATCATGCCGAGGGCCCAGAGCCACCTCACGAGCTCGGCCGCGGTGGCCGCGTTGGCCTTCGCCGCGGGCATGCCGCGGGCGAGCATCTCCTCGCGCCGCCGCAGGAGCCGCTCGGACCCCTTCCTCCCGTGCATCCTTATCTCGAGGGGCACGCCCGTGTCCCTCGGCATGAGCTTCGGCTGGTGCCGTGCCGCGGCGTAGCACCATGAGCCCTCAACGGCCAGCTTCCTCACGAGCGCGTTGCCCGCGCCGCTGATGCCTCCGAGCCGCACGGAGCCGCCACTCGACCTCTGACTCGGCGCGAGGCCGAAGTAGGCCGTGACCTGCCTTCCGGAGCGGAACCTCGTGAAGTCGCCGACCTCGGCCGAGAAGGCCGCGGCCAGCGCGAAGGCGCAGCCCTTGATCTACTGGAGGGCGGCCACCTCCGCGGCGATCGGGCTGGCATCCACGGCGGCCCTGTACTCGGAGAGCAGGTCCGCCCGGGCCTCCGCCGCGGCCTCGACCTCGTTCCTCAGGGCGGCGAGCGTCCGAACCCCGCCATCGTCCTCCGGCCTGGCCTTGTCGAGCCACCTCAGGAAGTCGTAGGTCCAGTACTTCCTCGGGTTGCCGGCGGGCGTGGTGCCGCCGTAGACGAACCCCCGCTTTGCGAGGAAGGCGAGCAGCCGCTGCTTGGCGGTCGCCAGGCGCGCGGTCGCCCCGTCGTAGGCGCCGGCGAGGTCCCTGATGCCTTCGACCTCGGGGGAGGGGACCCATACGGGGGAGATGTCGTGGGCGAGTATCGCCTTGGCCATCCTGGCGGCGTCGTTCCTGTCGTTCTTGGAGGCCGAGTCGGCGGCCGACCTGGGGATCTTCGAGACCGCGGCGACGACGCACTCGACGCCGAGCCCGGCGAGCTCCCGCTGCGGGGCGAAGCCGAGGTAGCCGCTCTCGTAGGCCGCGAGCGACGGCCCGGGGAACCCATCCATCCACCCGGCGATCTCGCCCCAGGGGTTGCCGGGGAACCTCCTCGTCACGGCCTCGCCGGTGTCCGCGTCGAGGGCGCAGACGGTGGTCGACCTCAGGTGGACGTCCATCCCGAACGCGGTAGAATACTTTGGCATGGGAGCCTCCCAACCTCGTTGCGGCGCGGCTGCGCCTATGGCACTTCAACATCATTGTCGCAGCCCCGACCCGCGGTCACGAGCGGGGGCTCCTATCTTTTTAGTGCCCTCGGATTGGGTCATAGTGTCTGACTATCGTCAACCTATACTGTTTTATTTTTCTATGAATGGCGGTTCTGAAAATGCCTAAGCGTTCTGGCTTGTATACCGTTCCTTTTGAGTTTGATTTGCTTTCGTTTGGTGAGGCTGTGGGACTTGCTGCTGATACGGGGCGGATTTCTGGGGATGCTGGGCCTCTGCTTGAGACGGTTGTCGATATGCTTGATGAGTTGGGGCGTCCGGACGAGTACTTTGATTGCATTCAGGTTGCTGGTACCAATGGCAAGACTTCGACTACGCGTTTTTCGGCTGCCATTCTTCGTGGTGAGGGGCTCAAAACCGCGCTGTATACGTCGCCACAGCTTGTGCGCTATCCCGAGCGCATGGAGGTTGATGGGCGCGTGGTGAGCGATGAGGCGTTTGCCCGCGCCGTTTCTGCCGCTGTTGAGGCGGGGCGTCGAGTGAATGCCCGTCGTGTGGCGGCGGGGGAGCGTGCCTATTCCATCACGCCCTTTGACCTGCTGACGGCTGCCGCACTTGTAGTGTTTGCCGAGGCCGCGGTGGATGTTGCCGTGCTCGAGGTCGGCATGGGCGGGCGCTGGGACGCCACGAGTGCGACCGATCCTGTCGCCGTCGCCATTACGGGCATTGGGCTCGATCACACACGTATTTTGGGCGATACGCTCGAGGCCATTGCGGGGGAGAAGGCTGCGGTCATCAAGCCCGGACGTCTGGTTGTGCTGGGTGAGGGTACGCACGAGTCGAGCGTTCAGCGCGTAATGGATGCTCGCTGCCGCGCGTGCGGCATCGTGCCGCTCGTGGTGAACCATGCCACGACCAAGGTGCCGGAGCACGTGGGCGATACGGTTGAGTTTAGCTGCACCACGCCGCGTGCCATCTATACGTCGAGTATGGTTAAGCCGGCCTATCAGCCGCAGAATGCCGCGTGCGCGATTATGCTGTGCGAGGGGTACCTGGGTCGCGAGCTCGATCATGACAAGCTTGATGCGTCGCTTATGGGCTGCCCCACGCCGGGCCGATTTGATGTGCTGGGAACTGATCCGCTCAAGCTGATCGATGCCTGCCATAACCCTCAGAGCTGCGAGAACTTTGTGAGCGCGCTGGATGAGATCGATCCGTGCGTGGAGAATCGCCCCACGCTGCTATGCGCCGCGCTGGCAGACAAGGACGTAGCGGGCATCGTCGATGTGCTGATCCCGGCCTTCCCGCGCGTGGTCGTGACCCAGACCGATTCCGATCGCGCCCTGCCGGCAGAGGAACTTGCTGCCCTGGTGGACGCCAACAAGCTTGCCGGTGTGTACCCTAGCGTGCCCGAGGCTCTCGCGGCTTTTGACGCCGTGGGCGAGTCCTTCGTTGCCGCCGGTACCATCACTCTAGCCGGCGAAGTAGCCGGTCTGCTGCGCTAACCCATCCCCTCATCAGTTGCGGTGAAATACGGACTGTTTTACAAGCCAGAAGCCTTAAACAGTCCGTATATCACCGCAACTCAAAAGCAGCCAATTTGGGACGGGGCTTTTTTAGCTGCCCTGTGCCCCGAGTTGACTCGCTTGCCACGAAATGGGCCTATTTACTACGTTTGACCGGCAACCCTCGACCATACCGAGAATTGCGAAATCAAAACTGCAGGTAGAGGGCCTGCCATTTTTCAAAAAAGACCCGCATGGTCGACCCATGCGGGTTAAACGTAGTAGATAGCTCGTTTTCGTGGCGCGACTTAATCGCAATGTGACAAAGGGGCTGTCCCTTTGTCACATTGGCTAGTCTAGGCGGACGGGATCGTGGGGGTATGCGTTGAGAATCTCGACGCCGGACTCGGTAACTAGGGCCAAGTCCTCGATGCGGACGCCGGTGCGGCCGGGGAGGTAGATGCCCGGCTCGATAGAGAAGGTCATGCCCGGCTCGACAACCTGCTCGTTGACGAGTGAGACGTCGCCCGGCTCGTGGTCTTGCAGGCCGATCGAGTGACCCAGGCGATGCGTAAAGTACTGCCCATAGCCCGCATTCTCGATTACGTCGCGTGCGGCACGGTCCAGGTCGCACATACGCACGCCCGGCGCGATGAGCGCCTCGGCGGCCTCGTTGGCGCGGCGCACGATGTCGTAGATACGTGCCGTCTCTTCGTCCGGCTCGCCCCAAAAGAACGTGCGCGTCATGTCCGAGCAGTAGTTGCGATGGCGTCCGCCAATGTCGAACAGCACCACGTCGCCGCGCTTGAGTACGGTGTCGTCGGGCTCGTGGTGCGGGTCGCCGGCGTTGGCGCCAAAGCTCACGATGGGCGGAAAGCTGAATCCCTCGCAGCCGTGCTTGCGATACAGGCCGAGCATCAGATCGGCAATTTCGCGCTCCGACACATCCTCGTGGACAAGCTTGATCGCGTCGGCCATCACGGCGTCGTTGGCTGCTGAGGACACGCGCATGAGCTCCTGCTCGGCGGCATCCTTGTGGGTACGTGCGGCGGTGACGGTAAAGTCACCCAGGAAAAACTCGCTGGCGGCGTGGCGCTCCATGAGCGGCATCAAAAAGCCGGAGCGCATGACGGTATCGATGCCGAGCGGTTTGGTCGGATCTACCTCGCGAGCGATGGCGTCGGTCACGACGTCGGTATCGGTGTGGTAGGCGACGCGGGCATTGTCGTATTCCGGCAGCTGGTGTAGAGCGTTGACCAAAATCACGGGCTCGTTACCGCGCGCGAGCAGCACGCCGCAAAAACGCTCGAACATATCGGCATAAAAGCCGGTCAGGTAATAGATCGACCACGGGTCGTTTACGAGCAGCTGTGCACCGGGGTGCTGAGCCTCGAGCGCATCGAGCACGCTTGCCACACGCTGGTCATCGACATGTGCCATACATCGTCCTTTCGCTAGGTTGCCACCATGGTAGCCCAACCCCGGCACATGGGGACACTCCTTGGCCCTGGCATGGTTTATCCGGGGTGATTGGGCAAGAAAATAACCAAAAGAGCCCGTCCCAAATGAGTTGCTTTCGAAACTATGCCGGATTACGGGGCTGGATTGGCTTTGCTCGACCATGGATGAAATGGCAATAATAAAACCGCAGGTAGACGGCTTATCGAAATTAAGAATTTGCCGGTATGGATAGAGGTTCTCTATTTAGCCCCGTAATCCGGCGTAGTTTTTAAATGGCACTAATATGGCAGCAGCCTTAAATCTGATCCAAAAGAAAGCTGCGGTGGAATAGTTCCTGGATACTGGGGTTTTGGCGGAAATCAGGAACTATTTCACCGCAATTGAGGAGGGGCGGGGTGGATGGCGGGGTAGCTAAAAGAGCCACGTCCCAAATGAGCAGCTTAGGCTGGGTCGATGTTCATGCTGGCGATGAGGTCGATGCCCGTGTTGAGGAGATCTTCCAACACAACGTCGCCCATGCGGATGGGGGCATCGACGACCAAGCCGCGGATGAGGTCCATGGCTTGGGCGTGGAGTGCCAGCGGGATGGCTTCGGCCGTGCGCACGGGCAGCAGCGCCTCGTCGCCGCCGAATACGGCCACAGTTGTGGTGAGCACGCGCATGGGGCAGGTGAGTTCCTGGTGTGCGAACTTGTCGCCACGCGGGCAGCGGTTGCCAGTCACGGAGCGAGCCGCTGTCACGGAACCGTTGACATCGCGTTCCACCTCAACGGTCAGGAGGCATTCGGATGGGCAGGTGGTGCAGTTGAACTGCAATGTATTGGTCACATTCGTGCTCATGGCCTTACGCCTCCTCAACGGGATCGACGGAAAGGACAATCTCGCAACCACCCAGGTCGAGTGCGCGCTGAATTACCTTTGCCGGCAGCGGGAAGCTTTCCATGATGCTTGGCTTAAATGCACGAACCTTGCCGGCGAACAGTTCCTCGTCGCCTGACAGAATACGCACGCGGGCGGCGTCGACCGGCCGGCGTACGCGGAAGTTGAGCTTCGTGAGTGCCGCCGCCGTAATGCGTCCCGGTAGCGCGTACCCTGCAATGCCGGCGGGGGAGACCGTGAGCTCGCAGCGCTCGCTCGCAGCACTCGCCCCGGCGTTGCCGTCCAACGCCCACGCCGCCGCAGCCGCACCGGCACGCTCGGACTCGGTTGTTACGTTGTCGGCCAGGTCGTGCACGTGCAGCACGTTGCCGCAGGCAAAGATGCCCGGCACGCCCGTTTGCAGGCTCTGGTCAACCACGGCGCCGCGCGTGCGCGGGTCAAGTTCAACGCCCGCGCCCACCGAAAGCTCGTTCTCGGGAATCAAGCCCACCGAAAGCAGCAGCGTGTCGCACGGAACAATGCGCTCGGTTCCCGGAATGGGCGCCAGGTGCTCGTCGAACTGGCTCACCTCGACGGCTTCCACGCGGTCGTGCCCGATCACGCGCGTGACCGTGGTGGACAGGTGCAGCGGAATGCCAAAGTCGTCCAGGCAGTTCTTGACGTTGCGGCGCAGACCGTTGGCGTACGGCATGAGCTCGTACACGCCCTCGACCGAAATCCCCTCGAGCGTGCAGCGACGTGCCATGATCAGCCCGATGTCGCCGGAACCCAAAATGACGGCGCGCGAGCCGGGTTTGAGGTTCTCGATATTGATGTATCGCTGCGCCAAGCCGGCCGTAAACACGCCGGCGGGACGGCTACCGGGAATCTTGATCTCGCTGCGGGTGCGCTCGCGGCAACCCATGGCAAGGACGACCGCGCGCCCGGTGAGCTGCAGCATGCCGGCAGGGCTCATGAGCATGACGGTGTGGACCGCGGCTTCTTCCGTAGGCTCGCCCGAATCAATCCCAATCACCATGCTGTCCAGGAACAGCGCAATGTCGGTTGCGTGCACCTGGTCGATAAAGCGCTGCGCGTACTCGGGACCGGTGAGCTCCTGTTTAAAGTGCGACAGGCCAAAGCCAGGGTGGATGCACTGGCGGAGGATTCCGCCCAGGTGCTGCTCGCGCTCCACAATGGCCACGCGTGCCCCTGCCTTATGCGCGGCCAGCGCGGCCGCCATGCCGGCGGGTCCGCCGCCGATAACGACCACGTCGAAGGCTTGCGTTTGTACGGCTTCTATGACGCCGCAATCAATCGCGCTCGATTTGAATTCCGCCATCCTAACGCACCCCCTTCAGCGGTCCCTCGACCAACCAAGATCCGGCATCCTCCAACAGCACCTCGCTGGGGTCGCAGTCCAGCTCTCGGGCAAGAATCGCCACCACACGGCTCTGGCAAAAGCCGCTTTGGCACCGACCCATGCCGGCACGGCAGCGGCGCTTGACGCCCTCGACCGAAACCGCGCCCGGGCGGCGTCGGATCGCGGCCACGATCTCGGCCTCAGGCACCGTCTCGCATCGGCAGACAATCTGTCCCCACGCGGGATCGGACTCGATCAGCTCCTCTTTGCGCTCCAGCGGTGCGCGGTCAAAGTCGTCCGGCGCGCGGCGAATTGGGTTCCAGTCCGCCCGCTCGTGCAGCTCTACGCCCGCCTCACGCATCACAAGCTCCATGTGCTCGGCAATGGCAGGCGCGCTTGCCACACCCGGCGACTGAATGCCCGCCGCCTGGAAAAGCCCCGGCACCACGGCCGACTGTCCAATAAAGAAGTCGTTCGTTCCCTGAATGACCGGACGCCCGCCGGCAAATGCGCGCACCACGCGGCGCGTATCCAGATCGGGCACCAGCTTGCGCGCGCCGGTCAGCAGCGCGTTCACATCGCTCGCATAGGTCTGCGTGTCGCCCGGCTCGCGCACGGCGGCCGTGGCGGTGATCACGGTGTTGCCGTGTACGGTACCCGTGACGATAACGCCCTTCGATATCGGCGTCGGCACGGGGTAGAGCGGCATGAGCGTGCGCGGCTCCTTGTCCAGCACCACGATGTTTCCCTGGCGCCAGACCATCTGGAACTCCTCGGCGCCCGCCATATGCGAGATGTCGGCGGCGCCGTTGCCCGCGGCGTTGATCAGGTAGCGGCAGCGCACGTTGCCAGCGGGGGTCGCCAGCGTAAAGCGCGCGTCGTCGCTCGAGCCTGCGACTTCAATCGCCTCTACCGGAGCGGACCGCATAAACTTCACCCCGTTGGCCACGGCGTTCTCCAGCGCGGCGATGGCAACCTCAAACGGGTCGACAAACCCAGTCGAGGGGCACCACAACGCGCACGTTGCATCGGCACTGGCGCGCGACTCTAATTCGCGGATGCGGTCGGGTCCGACGATCGCCAGCTCGGGTACGCCGTTGGCCAGGCCATTCTGGCGCAGCTGCTCCAGATGCGCGCTGTCCTCGTCGTTAAAGCCCAATACCATCGACCCGGTGCGGCAGAACAGAAAGCCCAGCTCCTGCGACCACGTACCGTACAACTCGCAGCCACGGGCGTTGACCTGCGCCTTTACGGTGCCCGGCGCCGGATCGTAGCCGGCGTGCACCAAGCCGCCGTTGGCCTTCGACGCGCCCAGCGCGATGTCGTTGGCCGCCTCGACGACGCAAATGGACAGGTCAAACCGCGCGAGCTGCCGCGCGATGGCGCATCCGGTGATGCCCGCGCCGACAATCGCGATATCAAACGTTTCCGTCACAGTGCCTCCCAGATGAGTTGACAGGCTGTCAATAAGACTATCCTACGGTCTACACACCCCCAGCGCGGCGGCAATGCGGCGAACAGCCCCGCAACACCCGCCGACGGCAGGCGAGGGGAAGCTCGGTAACGTCGACGTTTTTGTCTGCTGACCCCGGTGCCGGAGGTTTGTCTCGATCTGTAACAGTAAGAAGGTTTTTGAGGTCCAAGATGTTACAGATTGAGATTGAAGCCGGGGAGAGATTCTTCTGTCTCGATCTGTAACATCTGGGGACTGTTTTGGGGTCTAGTTGTGGCAGTACTGACCAGTAAGAACGACAAAATCGAACACACTGCTTACCTGCGAGTTTAAGTACGGCAACAACGGCACAAGCGCGTAAAAACGGGTTAGCACATGCACTTGGGATAATTTGGGGATACGAAAGCCACACGGACGTGCACCCCAAATATCCGTGTTTATTAACACAAAGATCACCATGCCGCCCGGGGTCGTGATGTCGTCGGGCAGCTCGTAGCTCCTCTCAGTCATTCCTCTTCCTCCATCCCTATGCGGCCTCGTCCGTGTTCCAGCCCATCAGGTCGTTGGGCAGACAACCAAGAACCTGCGAGATAGCCAAGAGCTTGTCGGCTCCAGGAATGTAATCGCCACTCTCGTACTTCGCGAAAGTGCTGACGTTCATTCCGACTTTGGAAGCGACCTCAGCCTGAGAAAGGTCAGCTCGGGCGCGTGCGGCGCGGATATCCCCGCCAGCTCCTTACTGAAGTCCATTCGTTCCTCCTTAGAGACGTTTTTCTGTCTGTCGAATTTCAATATGAATAGTTTTATGCCCCTGTTAATCAAATGAGCAACATTTTTTTGTGTAAAGACATTTTTTGTTTACTATTCACTTAACGTAAAGAAAGGAGTGAGGATGAACCTTCGTCTAAGAGAGCGCCGAGAAGCCCAGGGGCTAAACCAAAAGGAGCTAGCACAAAAAGTCGGCAAGTCATTCCGAACTATTCAGTCTTGGGAGCGCGAGGAGAGCTATCCGAATGCAGAGCTCGTGGGTGCGCTCTGCGAAGTATTCAACACCGACCCCAACGACCTGCTCGGATGGTACGAGGAGCATCCCGAGGGCAAGCCGACGGCGCCGGCAGGCGCGGAGGGCGAGCTGATCACCTGCTACCGGCAGAGCACCGAGAAGAGGCGCTCGAAGATCTTGGAGACGGCACGCGACCAGGCCGAGCTGTCCCAAGCTCAGGCTGCAGCGCCTGAAGGCGAAGGGCTGGAAGCGGATCAAGTAAGGTCCGCGTAGGCATTCAACGGAAAGGAAGATATATGGAAGACCCTATCCAGGCCGAGATCGTCCTGTACCAGTCCGAGGGGACAAACGTGCCGGTGCAGGTGCGCTACATGAACGAAACGCTTTGGATGCCCCAGAAGGAAATCGCCGAGCTGTTCGACAAGGACAAGTCGACCATCTCGCGCCACATGAAGAACATCTTCGAAGAGGGTGAGCTTGCCCGAGACGCAGTTGTTGCAAAAATTGCAACAACTGCCTCAGATGGCAAGACATATATGGTCGACTTCTACGCGCTCGATGCCATCATTGCCGTCGGATACCGCGTGAACTCGCTGCGCGCGACCCGTTTCCGCCAGTGGGCCACGGCGACCCTCAAGGAGTACATCACCAAGGGTTTCGTCCTCAACGACGACATGCTCAAGAACGGCCGGCCCTTCGGCAAGGACTACTTCGACGAGCTGCTCGCCCGCATCCGCGACATCCGCGCGAGCGAGCGGCGCGTGTGGCTCAAGATCACCGACATATTCCAGGAGTGCAGCTTCGACTACGACAAGGACTCGACCATGGCCAAGAACTTCTACGCCGCGGTCCAGAACAAGATGCACTACGCCGTCACCGGGCACACCGCGGCCGAGATCGTCCAGGGGCGCTCCGACCCCTCCAAGCCCAACATGGGACTCACGTCGTGGAAGGGAGGCCCCGAGGGCCGCATTCACTCCTCGGACGTCACCGTGGCCAAGAACTACCTGTCCGAGGACGAGATCAGGCAGCTGAACCGCCTCGTCACGATGCTGCTCGACACGCTCGAGGACAGGGCCGAGCGGCACGTCCTTACGAGCATGGAGGACTGCGAGCGCCTGCTCGACGGCTTCCTGACATTCAGCGGGCGCGAGGTGCTCAAGGGCCTCGGCAACCGCAACAAGAAGACGGCGGACAAGATCGCCAAGGAGCGCTTCCATGAGTTCCAGAAGCTCCAGGACAAGGCCTACGAGAACGACTTCGAGCGCATGACGAAGCGTCTGAACGGCAAGGCGTGACGGGCACAAGGGCCCATCAAAACGCCAGTTGTTCCCCATTTTCGTGGGGTCGCGAAAATGGGCGACGGCTTGACCGCGCCGACGGCAAACGGTAATTTGGACAGCGGTATTGACGCAGGGACCCCACGGGGCCAGCGTCCAAAGGAAAGGCGGCTGTCCCCGAGGACAGTCGCCTTTCTTCGTCTATGAGCATCCCAACGAGAGGACAGAATTATCCACCGAGGTGATTCGGATATGGAGACATGTGATGGAGCGTAAAACAATAACCTTCAAATTCGAGGGCGACCTGGAAGGGGTCTCAGTCGGCACGTTCACCGCGGCGCTCCTCGGCTACTCGAGGGCCGTACAGGCTTCGGCAAGAGAACTTGATCCGAATGCGGTCATCGACGTCGAGATAACCGCAACTCGCCCCGGCTGCCTGGAAGCCATTCTCCAGGCGGTCGTAAAAGACCTGCCAGGCATACTTGGGACGCTGAGCCAAACGAGCGATCAGCTCGAGCCGGTGCTGAGTGCCTTCAAGGGCTATCTCGAGCTCCGCCGGTTCCTCGGCAAGAACGGAGCACCGAAAAGCGTCGAGCGCGTTGGCGACGGCATCTCGGTAACCGCTGGCAACAACTCAGTCATCAATATCACGCAGAACGTCTATAAGGTCAGTGGCTCCAATGAGGTCGACTCCGCTGTCTCGTCAATGTTCGGCGCGCTCGCGGACAACGAGAAGATCGGCGGCCTATCGATAAGCGGAGACGGTGTCGACGGCTTCGAATCTTCACGAGACGACTTCGAAGACATCAGGACGGCGCCCAAGTGCGAGACGGAGCAGGAGCGCGACGTCATCATGAAGGGTCAGCACCTCAACGTCGCGAAACCCGTGCTCGAGTACAGCGACAAGCGCAAATGGGAACTCTACTGGAACGGCCAGAAGCTCTCGGCGAACATGGGGGACTTCGACTTCCTCGGCCAGCTCGCGAGGCGTGAACGCACGTTCGGCATCGGGGACGACATGATTGCGGACCTGTTGCTCCGTCAACGACGGAACGAGATCGGAGCATGGGAGAACAAGTCCGTGAGGATAACCAAGGTCCATGACCTCAGACCCGCTCCAGAAGACCAGAAGCTTCTATAGCAAACTGCGCTAGAGCCCAACCAAGCCGTCAAAGCGCTTTTGACGACTCCAGACATAAAGAAACCCCACCGCGCACGGCTGGAACCTTGGCGCGTTGGGGTGATAGCAAGGATGCCGGAGTAACACGGAGATAGCTCCGGGCAACCTTGGGACATTATATGACACGCAAGCAGAGGCGCCGCGCGTGGGGCTCAATCACCGAGGCCAAGCGTGGCAAGAAATACATCCTCCGATGGCAGGAGAACACGTCGCGCGGACGCAAACGTAAGACCATGACGGTATACGGCACCTATCGCGAGGCATGCGCCGAACTCGACCGCATCCACGTCGAGCGTGCCGATGACAAGCCGGTGCCGACCATCGCCCAGGCATACGGCACATGGCTCGAGCCGACCATGGCGGCACAGGTCGCGGCGGGCACGCTCGCGCCGAACACCCGCAGCCTCGTCACAAGGTCGTGGCCGAACTATGTCGGCCCCGCTGGGGCTCGATGCCGGTCGACCAGCTGCGCCCCGTGCACCTGCAGTAATGACTCCTGACTCTCCCCGCAGCAACGGCAGACACTGCGCTACTCACCCTGCGCAAGATTTACGGAACCGTGTCGGGCTTTGTCGTGCTGCCCATCGACCCATTTGCCGCAACTGTGAAATACACCATGCCCACCCGCAAGACGCGCGAGCGCTCCAAGCGCCTGTATACGCTTGCCGAGGTAAGGGACATTCTGGGACGCCTGCGCGGAACCTCGCTCGAGGCGCCGTTCATCATAGCGTGCTTTGGCTCATACCGGTCGGGTGAGCCGCTGGGCATCTGCACCGACGAGTTTCTGCCGTTTGCGATGGAATCCACAACGCTCGCAACGGTCGACCTCGTGCGCGAGACGGAGCAAGCAGGCATCGAGCCCACGGCGGACGGCGTACTCAAGACGCGGAAGTCCATACGCACAGTCGTGGTGCTGCCGGATGCCGCCGGGCGCCTGCTCGAAATTGCAGACGAGCGCCGCGCGGCAGGCTCCGAGTGGCTAGCAGATCGCGGGGACGGACTGCCCATGAACCGAGGGATGTGCGATCATAGATGGAAGAAGTGGTGCGCAGCCGAGGGTATCGAACACATCCCGTGGTCGAACCTTCGCAACTCGTGGCGAACCATCTGCGAGATGGAGCTGCACATGCCCTGGGACCTCATGGAAATGCTCATGGGACACTCCCCGCCGGGCGTGTCGGGGCGACATTATATTCGTCCCTCCCGTGAGCAGGTGGCGCGTTCCGTTTGCGACGCACTTGGGATAAATTGGGATATTTCCCAACAAACCAGCAGGTAAAACGGGCGCGGTTAATAGTGGCAGATTTAGATGAACCAATCAGTCGATTTCGAATGTCTAAATCTGTAACAGTTAGACCTGTTTATGCTGAGTCTCTGTTACAGATTGAGACATTCTTCCTGGACGTTATCCTTTGTCTCAATCAGTAACAGTTAGCTGATGATTTGGGTTGTAGATGTTACAGATCAAGACAAACCTTCCGGCGGATTTTGAATGTCACGATCTGTAACAGTAAGAGTGGTTTGGGGGTCCAAGATGTTACAGATTGAGACATTTGCCATGTGGGTCCTCCGTTCGTCTCGATCCATAACATCTAGACCCGGATTCCGCTCCCACCTGTTACAGATTGAGATGTTTGTGTCCGCATCAGCCCCGCCCCTAGCCGTGGTCCCATATAAACAAACCCCGTGGTAAACTTGACCAGACTGTTAATATTCCGAAAGGTACCCGTAATGTCCAAGTACATCTCCGAGCTCATGTCGCCGCAGCTTATGGGCGTCGTCTATGCCTTCGTCGGCTTTCTCATCGCCCTGTATGTGCTGTCGGTCGTCTATGTGTTTATCGACGCTCGCCGCCGCGGCGCCAGCGCCTACGTGGCATGGGGCATCATCGCCCTCATCCCGTTTGTAGGCCTCATTGCCTACCTGGTCCTGCGCCCGCACTCCTACGCGTCCGACCGCGAAGAGCAGGAGCTGGACATGGCTCTGCGCGAGCGCCAGCTTGCCCAGTATGGCACCTGCCCGCAGTGCGGCGCGCCCATCGAGAAGGACTTCGTCGTCTGCCCGGTGTGCGATACCCAGGTTCGCAATGTCTGCCCCAGCTGCCATCGCCCGCTCGATGCGCACTGGAAAGTTTGCCCCTACTGCCGAACTCGCATCCAGTAACGCATCCATCGCCGGGCCGGCCGCAAGCCACGGGCACGCCGCAAGCCACGCGCGCCCCACACCCCACCCCACACGATGAAGCATGCGTAGAAAATCGCCCGCCGTGCCATTAAGGTGCGGCGGGCGCTTGTATACCAAGGCAACCTGCCTATAATGATGCAAGTCAAAAACGCCGAGCGCATCGCACGCACTTGCATCAGGCATCCGAGAGGAGAAAACATACCCATGAAGGCACTCTACAATGACGGTTCGGTGGCCGAGCTCCCGCAGGACGAGGTCACGCACGTCATCCGCCACTCCGCCGCGCACATCATGGCGCAGGCCATCAAGCGCCTCTATCCCGAGGCCGACTTTGCCTACGGCCCCGCGACCGACAACGGCTTCTACTACGACGTCGACCTGCCCGAGGGCGTTAAGATCAGCGAGGACGACTTCCCCGCGATCGAGGCCGAGATGAAGAAGATCGTCAAGGAGAACCTCAAGTTCACCGTGTACGAGAAGCCCCGCGCCGAGGCCATCGCCCTTATGGAGGAGCGCGGCGAGAAGTACAAGGTCGAGCACATCGGCGACCTGGACGACGACGCTCGCATCACCTTCTACCAGCAGGGCGACTACATCGACATGTGCGTCGGCCCCCACATCTGCTACACCAAGGCTCTGAAGGCCTTTAAGCTCACCGGCGTCTCTGGCGCTTACTGGAAGGGCGACAAGGACAACAAGATGCTCACCCGCATCAACGGCGTCGCCTTTGCCACCAAGGAAGAGCTCGACGAGCACATGCACATGCTGGAGGAGGCCAAGAAGCGCGACCACCGCAAGATCGGCCGCGAGATGGACCTCTTTATGATGCGCGACGAGGCCCCCGGCTTCCCGTTCTTCCTGCCCAACGGCATGATCCTTAAGAACACGCTGCTGGACTACTGGCGCGAGATCCACCACAAGGCCGGCTACGTGGAGATCTCCACGCCGCTCATCATGAACAAGCAGCTGTGGAAGACCTCGGGCCACTGGGACCACTACAAGGACAACATGTACTCTACCGTCATCGACGACGAAGAGTACTGCATTAAGCCCATGAACTGCCCGGGCGGCGTGCTGGTGTACGCCTCCAAGCCGCACTCCTACCGCGAGCTGCCCATTCGCGCCGGCGAGATTGGCCTGGTGCACCGCCACGAGCTGCGCGGCGCCCTGCACGGCTTGTTCCGCGTGCGTTGCTTTAACCAGGACGACGCCCACCTGTTTGTGCGCCCCGACCAGCTGACCGACGAGATCGTGGGCGTGGTCAACCTCATCGACTCCGTGTACCAAAAGTTTGGCTTTAAGTATCACGTTGAGCTTTCCACCCGCCCCGAGGACTCCATGGGTTCGGACGAGGACTGGGCTCGCGCCGAGGAGGGCCTGCGCACCGCTCTGGAGAAGCTGGGCATGGATTACGAGGTCAACGAGGGCGACGGTGCCTTCTACGGCCCCAAGATCGACTTCCACCTGGAGGACTCGCTCGGTCGTACCTGGCAGTGCGGCACCGTCCAGCTCGACTTCCAGATGCCGCTCAACTTTGACCTGGAGTACGTGGACGCCGACGGCACCAAGAAGCGCCCCATCATGCTGCATCGCGTGTGCTTCGGCTCCATCGAGCGCTTCATCGGTATTCTGATTGAGCACTTTGCGGGCAAGTTCCCCACCTGGCTGGCTCCCGTGCAGGTCAAGGCGCTTCCGGTCTCCGAGAAGAGCCGCGACTACGCCCACGAGGTGTGCGCCAAGCTGGAGGAGGCCGGCATCCGTGTGGTCTGCGACGATCGCGACGAGAAGATCGGTTACAAGATCCGCGAGGCCCGCAGCATCGACCGCGTGCCCTACATGCTCATCCTGGGCGAGAAGGAGGTCGAGGCCGGCAACATCTCCGTTCGCGATCGTTCCAACGAGACCGTTCAGATGAGCGTTGACGAGTTTGTGGCCAAGGTGACCGAGGAGATCAAGACTCGCGCCTAGCACAAACAATACAAGAATTAACAAAGGCGATCGTCCTCGCGGGCGGTCGCCTTTTTTGTTGTCTATAGAAGAAAAGCCGCTGGTTGGAGCGGCTTTTTTTTTGTTGTGCAAAAAGGTACAGGTTTTTGTATCTTTCGACACAGGACATTATACGAGTAAACTGCTCGCGTTTTCCCAGATTGCACAAAATGCGCCGCGAATGGGTGCATCTCCATACGCCTCTACAAAAACCTGTACTTTTGCGACTGCGCCTAGCTGCGAGCGAGAAGCCTGTTCTCAATGCCCTGCATCCGCGTGTGTCGCGGAGACAAGAAAAGGGGGCGAGAGATGGAACAGACGATGCGGCGCCAAGAGCAGCTGCCCGGCGCCTTTAGTGGCGCTACTACCAACAGCCAGCATGGCCGCGTCCGCTGGTATCTGGTCCATACCCCCAACGGTAAAGAGCGCGAGATCTGCGAAAAGGTCCGCCGTCTTATCCCGCACGAGCTGATGCAGGACGCTTTTGTGATGCAAAAGGAGTTCTGGTTTAAGCGGGACGGCGCTTGGTCGCTCCAAACCAAACCCATGTACAAGGAATACTTCTTCGTCGCCACGCGCGATGCCGCCCTGCTCGACAAGGCTTTGGCCCAGTTGAGCTTTGGCTGCCGCATTGCCGGCAGTAGGGAGCGGGCCTATGCGCCCATGCCGGACGACGCGCAGGACTGGTACCGCAGCATGCTCGACGACGACGGCGTGGTGCGCAACAGCGTAGCGCGCATAGAAGACGGCGTACTGCATATAGAGCAAGGGCCCTTGGTGGGGCAAGAGGCCCGTGTTAAGAAGATCGACCGTCATAAGCGCTGGTGCCTGGTGGACGTGGGCGATGGCGGCTCCGCTTTTAGGGAGCTGCTTCCGTTAGACGTGCCCAGCAAAACGTAAGGGAGACGTTGCGCCAGCAGTTAATTCAAATTCTGAGTTCATAGATGGGGGGGGTTCCTGGGGACAGGAACGTATGTTTTATTGTGGCTGAAAAAGAAGTAACAGAGAGCTGTGTATCCGTGGGGGACGCACTGGCTATTAAAGAGATTAAACCGAGCGGTACGCTTGGCTACCGCTTTATTAAGAGGCTGTTTGACCTTGTATTCAGTCTTTTGATGAGCGTACTGCTGCTTATCCCTATCGCCATTGTGTGTGCGCTCATCAGCCTTGAATCGCCTGGCAGTCCTATGTATACGCAGGAACGAGTTGGCATGCGCGGAAAGACTATCAAGATCCTTAAGCTCCGCAGCATGGTCGCCGATGCGGGTGACGTGCAGAGATATCTGAGTCCTGAGCAGCTGCATCAGTGGGAAGTCGAACGCAAGGTCGACGATGACCCCCGCATTACCAAAGTCGGACGGTTCATCCGTAAGTGCTCAATTGACGAGATGCCGCAGTTTCTCAACGTGCTGAACGGCGATCTTTCCGTCATTGGGCCGCGCCCCATTACACGGGATGAGCTCGAGCAGCATTTTACTGATGAAGAAAAGGCGGAGCTGCTCTCTGTCCAGCCTGGCATTACGGGCCTGTGGCAGGCGACTGATCGTAATGCTGCGACGTTCGAGAGCGGTCTGCGCCAGAAGATTGAGCTTCGCTATGTGCAGAACCGTTGCTTCCGTATGGACTGGAAGTGCTTCGCAGGCACCTTTGGCGCCATGTTTGGCAAGAAGAGGACAGGGCGATAAATGGTCAATCCTATTCGTGTCGCACAGATAGTTGGAAAAATGAACGGCGGTGGCGTTGAAGCTGTCGTCATGAATTACTACCGCCACATCGATCGCAGCAAAGTGCAGTTTGACTTTCTTGTTGATGCCGATTCGACGCTTGTTCCGTGCGAAGAAATTGAATCGCTCGGTGGCAGGGTCTTTGAGATTCCGCCCTATCAGCATGTCGCTGAATACCAGCGAGAACTTCAACGTCTCTTTAAGCAAGAGGGCTGGAAGATTGTCCACAGTCATCTCAACGCGCTTTCGGTCTTTCCGCTTCGTGCTGCAAAGCGGGCCGGTGTTCCCGTGCGCATTGCGCACAGTCACTCTACGAGTGGAAAAGGCGAGTATGCCAAGAATGCCCTGAAGGCCGTGTTGAAAACGCAATCGAATCGGTATCCAACACATCGATTTGCATGCAGCAAGTTTGCTGGTGAATGGCTATTCGGTGATGCTGCAGAGTTCGAGGTCGTATACAACGCAATAGATTTAGACGGCTTCCGCTTCAATGTGGAGGCTCGTGCGCAAGCGCGAGCCGACCTGGGCCTCGTCGGCAACCAGTTTGCCATTGGACATGTGGGGCGCTTTACTGCCCAGAAGAACCATGCGTTTTTGATTGACGTTTTTGCTGAGGTCGCAAAGCGCCGCGACGATGCTGTCCTGCTGCTTGTCGGTACCGGCGAAGCCGGGGCCTCCGTAAAGGCCTTGGTGGACGAACGCGGTCTTACTGATCGCGTTAAGTTTCTGGGGCAGAGAAGCGATGTCAATCGCTTGTACCAGGCGTTTGATGCGTTCGTTCTGCCAAGCCTTTACGAAGGCCTGTGCCTCGTCGGCGTCGAGGCACAGGTGTCTGGCCTGCCGTGCCTGCTGAGTGATGCGATTACGCGCGAAGTAGACGTAACGGGTGAGTGCAAATTCTTATCGATTGAAAACCCCGACGTTTGGGCTGATGAAATTGATTCGCTCTCGCCGTGCTCGTATGAGGGTCGATTGTCTGTCTCAAGTGGGCAATTTGCCGATTACAACATTGAGTTGCAAGGCAAGCGACTCACTCGTAAATACCTAGATCTCTACTCAAGGAATTAGATGGCAAACAGTAACTTGGTATCGGTGATTGTGCCGGTATATAACGTTAAGTCTTATCTGCGGGAGTGCTTTGATAGCATTTGCCGTCAAAGCTATCGTAACATCGAGATTATTCTTGTCGATGACGGCTCGACTGATGGTTCTGGCGAGCTTTGTGATGTTCTTGCTGCAAGCGACGACCGTACCACCGTTTTGCATAAGGAAAATGGCGGTCTTTCCGACGCTCGTAATGCAGGGCTGCGTATTGCTCAGGGCGACTGGATTTCCTTCGTTGATAGCGACGACTACATTTCTCCTGTTTTTATCGAGGTTCTTTTTAACGCCTGCCGCGATACGGGATGTCAGATATCTGCTGTTCCATTTGGCAAGCCGTTCAATGATGGTGATGCTTGCCCTTTGGTGGAGTCTCTTGACCCCGTGGCGCCTGCGAAGGCACTGCCTTCGCCCGATGTCCAGCGTCTGATGTTATATCAGACGCTGGACACCGGTGCCCAGTGGCGCCTTTACGCAAAGGCGCCACTGGGCATTGACCCGTTCCCTAAGGGGCTGTATTACGAGGATCTCGCTAGCGTCTATAAGATTATTCACAAGGTTGATTCCGTTGCCGTTGTCGATTGCCGTGAGTTGTATGCATATCGCATGAGAAGTAACAGCATTATCAGGCAAGAATATCGACACATTAAAGGCGAGTCTGCATTGATAATTGCCGATCGGCTCTACCAGGATATTTGTAATTGGTATCCGGACCTAAGTAAAGCCGCCGCTTCGCGCTGCTTTTCTGTTTGTAGGATGGTTTACGCACAGATTCCGATGGCTGGGGTCTCTGAAAGCGACCTTAAAGACCGCGATGACCTTTGGAATAACTTATCTACATTTCGTTTGCCTGTTCTGAAGGATTTCGAAGCTAGAAAAAGAGAACGCTTGGCAGCATTTTTTGCCTGCTGCGGAAGAAGAATTTTTTCCGTATTTTGTTCTGCCTGTCGCTTATCTGGATTAATGCAATAACTAACTTGAAAGTAGCTTAAACAATGTTAGTTCTATCATTAATGACGTTATATTTTCTTTTGCTGCTTGCAATCTCTCAAGAGCTATCAAAAAGTGATTGGATGAATCCAGCATCAATTTGTAACGCCTCTTTCTTTATTTGCTCACTCGCTGAATTGTATAACTGCCTTGTCTTCGGTACTGAAGTCTCCCTCCATGGAGGATTACTTATTTGCTTCTTTGTTACCGTCTTTGATGTCGCATCGCTATTTTTCTTGCTTTTTTTTAGACAGATGAAAGTGCAGCGAAGCAAACTTAATGCTAGTGTTGAATCGACGACTCTTGTAAGGATTCAAGTTCCGACATCTCTTGTTCTATTGGCTGTTGTCCTTGGGGTCGTTACTGCCGTTTTGTTTTTGAAAGATGTTCGATCAGCTGTTTCGGGTCCTGTTGCTGGGGACTGGAATTCTTTAATGAATTCTTACCGAACTGCATCTGCTTATAGCGGCGATGATCCTTCAGTCGGGCTTTCGTCTTTATCCAATATATGCTTTAAATTGCTTACCATTTTTTCGTTTGTATATCTAATTATTGGTTTTAACAATATTATTTGCGATGGATTTAGCATCAAAGATGCTCTCATGCTTCTCCCCGCTGCGTTTTATGCAATTTGTCAATTATTGAATGGCGTAAGGCTAGGTGCCATTGTTTTTGTCTGTTCATGCGTTTGCTGCATATGGATTTTACTATCGATTAACAGTGGGTGGACGATAAGAATAACCCTTGGGAAGTTTATCAAAATTGTATTCGCTCTTGTTTTTGCCTGTTTCTTATTTTGGGTTGCCTCTTGGTTTGTTGGACGAGAAGTTACTCTTGGACCATTGGATTATATTTGCAGCTACATTGGCTATTCATTTGTTTTATTTGATAAATTTCTTCAAAATCCTGGTGTTGCAAGCAAGTACTTTGGCTCGGAGACTTTCGTAGCACTATATTCTTCTTTTGGACGAAATTTTGGCTTTACTAATTTAGTTTCATCCGGTAACCATGAGTTTCGTTCTTGGGGTTCAATCGATCTCGGTAATGTATACACGGTATTTCGATTGTGGTATCACGATTTCGGTTTTGGCGGTACTGCGCTATTTAGCCTCTTAACTGGTCTTTTTTATTCAAACCTCTATGAGCATGCTCGCATGCTTCATGGTGGGTCCCCGCTGTCTATTTCGATGATTTCGTATACCTATCTTTCTTCGGGCATATTCTCCATGCCGCTTGTTGGAAAGCTCACCTCATCTCTCTTTACTCCAACGACTTGGTTTTTAGCCATCTCGTCTCTGTTCCTAAGTGAGTGGATAAAAAGATATCAGAAACGACAACCCCCTATGAATTAGTCCATTATCTAGAAAAGGTATCAGAATGAAAAAAGTTTCAATTATTACTCGTCATAACGTTCTCAACTACGGGTCTGTCCTCCAGGCTTATGCTACGCAAGAAGTTGTTAAAAACTTGGGGTACGATCCTGTTGTTGTTGACTATCGGAGATGCGCTGAGACCCTTGATTCTCTTGTGAAGCGTTATTCAGAAGGTAGGTCTCTGCCTCATCGCATCTATAGGAACACGGTTTGGCGTTTGCTGTACAGTGCAGGTGAGAAGCGTTTTAAGAGCATGAGAGAGCAGTATCTGACTCTTTCTCCGCATTGTGATGAAACAAGTATCGACGCCTTGCTGCCTAACACAGATATCTATTTGACTGGCAGCGATCAGGTCTGGAACGAACTTGGCGATGGCTCTCTAGATCCGGTATTCTTTTGGGACGGGCTTTCTAAGGTCGAGGGAAAGAAGGTCGTATCCTACGCCGCTAGTTTTGGACGTGGTGGCGTTGTAAAGGGGTATGAGTCGCAAATTGGTAACTGGCTCAAGCGCTACGATGCCATTTCCGTCCGCGAGGATTCAGGTAAGGATATCGTTGAGAGCTACGGTCTCAAAGCTGAGCAGGTTTTGGATCCGACCCTGCTTCTCAATCGCTCCGAGTGGAACAAGATTGCCAGTAAAAAGGCTCCCGTTGAAAAGCCCTACGCCCTCGTCTATAACCTCCATCCTGATTCAGATATGCTGCAGTACGTTAAAGATAAGACCGCTGGCTCCAATCTTGAGATTGTAAGTGTTTGCCCTACGTTTAGGAGAAGGGTAGGAAAACAGGTCGTTCTTCCGCCCCTGGAGGATTTCCTTGCGCTGTTTAGGGATGCATCTTGCGTATACACGGATTCATTCCACGGCACTGCTTTTTGTATCAATCTCGGCACCCCATTTGTTGAGATCTTTCCAAAGGCTAATGCCGCGCGAAATAAATCTGTTCTTAGACTCTTTGGCCTAGAGAATAGGGCCTGGGACACGTTCCAAGGCAATGCTTGGGACGACGATATCGATTGGCAGCATGTTGGCGAGGTTCTTGATGGGGAGCGCAACCGCAGCCTCTCCTGGCTTGATCGCGCGTTGAAGGAATAGATGAATGCAAAGTATCTGCGAAGACAAAATGTGTGCGGGCTGCATGGCATGTGTCGATGCCTGTCCTAAAGATGCAATCGCTGTTCTTGAAAGGCTCGAGTACTATACCCCCAGTATCGATCAAAGCAAATGCATTGATTGCGGTAGGTGCACAGCTGTATGTCAACAATGCAATCCGCCTCAAGGCTCTAAACCTAGTAAATGGTTGCAAGGATGGGATTCTAACTCGGAGAGCAGGGGAACCTCCTCATCGGGCGGCTTGGCGGCCGCGATTATCCGAGGGTTTATTTCTGCCGAAGGAGTAGTTTGCTCTTGCTGTTTCCGGGACGGTCAGTTTGGGTTTGAGTTTTCTAGCTCGATTGCGGATGCCGTTAAATATAAAGGATCTAAGTACGTTAAAAGCAATCCAATTGGCTCTTACGCTCGTATAAAAAAATTGCTGGTTGAGGGTAAAGAAGTCTTATTTGTAGGATTGCCTTGCCAGGTGGCCTCTCTTAAAAACTTTGTCGGCAACAAGCTTCTTTCGAATTTATATACGGTTGATTTGATTTGCCACGGTACTCCTTCGCCTGCGATTCTCCGTCAATTCCTGAGTGAGAATGGGATTGACATGAATCAGCTTGAGTCGATTGAGTTTCGTTCTAAAGGCAGCTTTCAGCTAAGGGAGAACGAGCGAACGATTGATTTGCCCGGTGTTTTGGATGGGTATACAGTAGCTTTCTTGGCGGGGCTGGACTATACGGAAAACTGTTATCACTGCAGGTATGCAAGCATTGAAAGAGTTTCTGATGTTACATTAGGCGATTCCTGGGGGACGAATCTTACCGAAGAAATGCGTCGGGGTGTCTCCCTGGTTTTAATCCAGAATCAAAAAGGACAGCGACTGATAGACCTTGCTGGTGCTGAGTTAATGACGGTTGATATCGAGACCGCCATTAAGAATAACGGTCAGTTGAGGAGTCCCTCCGAGAAGCCATCTGCGCGAGCGCGATTCTTCGAGGACCTTTCATGCGGTAGATCAATTACCGATGCGGTAAGAAGGTCTTTGCCCAAAAGGTATTTCAAACAATCGCTTAAACGTTTGCTAATTCGCATTGGTTTGCTCAAGCGCGGGGGGGGGTACGGAATTAAGGTCTCATTAGCACCTGATTCCAACCCCTTGCATTACATTAAAGGAAGCATTCAATGAAGATTCTTCTAATTGGTGAGGTCACAGGCAATACTGGACCTTCAAATGTACACAAGTCATTAGTGGAATATTGGCCTTCTTGCGATTCGATACGGCCGCTATATTCAAAAAGTAAAATCTCCAAGTTATATGAGGCTATTTCTGAGGGTCTTAAGAGCGATGTGATTGTCTCTTGCGGCGCTGGTTGGACGGATATCATTGCGCATCGGGTGCTTTCTGCCTTTGGTAAACCTGTCATTTGCTTTAATCATGGGTACGTCCCTTTTGAGAATGAGATCAACGGTCTCGGATATAGCGATAGAACTGTCAAGGCAATCATTAAGCATTTGCGTACTGCGGATTTGATCGTTGCGAATTCTTTCCTCCAGGAGAACTTTGTTAAGAAACAGCTGCCTGAATGCTCCGATAAGGTTAAGCACGTTTGCCTTGGGGTCAAAAGGTTTAAACAATGCGGCTTCGAAGGCCAACGTGAAAATATCGTTGCTGTTAGCGGGGGCACCCGTCCAATTAAGGCCAACGAAATAGTCGCGAAGGCCGTCTCGATTCTCAGAGATCGTGGTGTCGATTGCTCTTTAAGGGTGTACGGGCGACGGTACTCCGATAACTCTTCCTTAGATAATCTCATGACCTCGGCTGACGGTGAATATAGGGGCCAAGTTGCCTCCGATCAGTTTGTGAACGAGCTTCGAGAGTGCTCGGTATTCGTTATGAATTCTAGGCATGAGTCCTTTGGTCTCTCTGCCCTTGATGCGATTGAGGCCGGATGTTCGCTCCTTCTTTCGACTAACTGCGGAATTGCCGAAGTGATGTCGATTCAGGGATCCGATGTCGTGAAAAACTGCGAGGACCCGATCGAGGTTGCCGATAAGATCGAGGGATTGCTTCGAGCTCCTAACTCCAAGCGGCTGTTTGATTCCATCGATTTTGATGAATGTAGCTGGACCAAAACGGCCGAGACGCTACGAAATTACTGTGCGGAGGTATAAGGGTAAATGGCCGAAAGCAAGAAAGTGACCGTCTCCAAAAGAGATGTGATTTGGAATTATGTCGGCACGATCGCGTCTATGGGCAGTAACTTTTTGCTCTTGCCGCTACTCCTATCTTTTTTATCGAGTGCTCAAATCGGTCTCTGGTACGTGTTCGTAGCCATTTCGGGTTTTGCGCAGCTGCTTGAATTCGGTTTTACTTCTACCTTGTCCCGCAACATTCTTTATTGCCTGAGCGGGGCAAAGAAACTGACCAAACAAGGCTGCGACTATTCTTCTGTTGATGGAGAAGTTGACTGGCACTTGATGCGCGTCGTTCTTGATACGTCTAAAACGATATACGCTGTCTTGGGTCTCATCGCGTTATTTGTTGCGGCAACGTTGGGAACTTTTTACGTTTCTTATGTCACCGATTCTTTTTTAATTGAGGGTTCGTTGCCTGCATGGATTGTGTTTGTCGTTTCCATTTTCACTAACTTGTATTTTCTTTACTGTCTCACGTTTCTCCGTGGGCTTGGAGACGTTGCCGGTGAGAACAGGGCTAAAACGCTTGCCAGGATTGGGCAGCTTGCTATTACGGCGGTCCTTCTGTTTTGTGGCTTGAGCCTTCTCGCTGCCGCACTCGGCTTCTTGGCCTACAGCACTTTGCTGAGGTTATTTGCGATTAGGACATTTCGGAGCCATCATGACGTCGAAGAGGGGATTAAATCCGATGCCGCAGCTGTTGCTAAGGACGAAATGCTTGACGTTCTAAAGACGGTTTCGTTTGTGGCGTGGCGTGATGGTGTCGTATCTCTAGCCTGGTATGGCGCCACGCAGGCAACATCGCTGCTTTGCTCGGCTTTCCTAGGGCTTGAACAAACTGGTACGTATTCCGTCATGTTGCAGTTCGCGACGGCGATCCACCAGATTTCAAGCGCCTATTTACGTTCATGCTTTCCCACCTTCCAGTCTGCCTATGTCAGGGATGACAAGCAGACTCAGAAGGCGGTGGTCGAACGCGGAATTTCCTGCTATGTATGCATGTATATTGTCGCTACAGTTCTTGTAACGGCATGCCTGCCGATACTCACGCTTTTCAAGCATGATTTCATTTGCGATCCAGTTTTGTTCCTGGGTATTGCCCTCTATTACTTCCTGCTTAATCAGCACTCTCTGTTTTGCAACATTATTGTTAGCATGAACGAGATTCCGTACTTCAAAGCGTATTTGGTATCAACTGCTGCTGGAATCTGCGTAAGTTGCGTTTTATGTGGCTCCTTTAGCTGGGGAGCCTGGGGTCTTGTAGTTGGCCAGGCAATTCCACAGCTCTGCTACAACAATTGGCATTGGCCACAATATGTTTTAAAACGTACCGGGCTTGGATATGTGCAGGCTATACACAGCGGTCTTGATTGGTGGAAAAATAGAATGGTTGGGCAAAGAGCCTAATTGAAGCATGTGCCTTTGCATGGTGACACGTAATTTCTTTCGCAAACTGACATCCGCATGGCGAACACGGCCCGCGCCCCGTCATATGATTTCTAGCGGCTAAACAACAAATCATTGACGAAGGGATACGGGTCGTGTCTGCGAACATCGTATAAGTCGACGAGGAGTCGCTGCGCAAGGACATATAGAATCTGGTGAGAAAGACCGTCGAGGAGACGCCCAGCGCGCTGGTAGACGAAAATGTGTCTGATTTTGTCGGGGCCGGCCGGTTAGGTGCTGGGGCTTTGAAAGCCCCAGCACCTTTTGCTTTATGGAACGGCCATGACTATGTGACGTTGCCGCTTGTACTCTTTGCCGTGGGCAAACAAAGGTTATGATCGCGTCGAAAATGTTGGTGTAAGGGTGACGCTCTAGCGCCCGTTTAACGAAGAACGGCCTTCGTCCTAGAATCTGAA